>JAHEBO010000047.1 GCA_024642215.1 Limnohabitans sp. | reverse complement strand
ATTTCAATTTCTTGAATTATCCGCGAAAGGGCTTGAGCTTCAGCGCCGGCTTCTCAACAAAATGCCACGACAAGGCGGCCAATGCGACTGTGATCACCAAGGTGCTTAAAAGATACGCAGGCAGCGGCATTTGGGGCCAAAAGGACACCAATGTTTGTTGCACAGGAAAAGCATAGATGTAGATGCCGTACGAGTAGTCGTGGGCGTGCATGCGCGCAAGCCAAGGGTTGCGGGCCAAGCCAAAGGCCAAGACCGCATAGGGCAACACCAGCCAAGAGGCCATGGCAAACCATTGGGTTTGGTGGCGAAGGCTGAACCAAGCGGCAAGCGCCAGCAGCACATAGGTCAGGGTGAAGTGTTTTTCTAGCTTGAAGCAAAACAAACTGGCGCCCACCAAGAAGTACACACCGCACAGCGGAATGTGGCGCAGATCGGTGCGGTAAATCACCCAAGCTTCTTGGGCCGGCAACGCCCAAAACGCCGCCAAGGCCAAGAAAAGCAAGGTGACGGCCCCCACAAGCCACGCTGTGGCGCGCGCGCCAGCAAAGCCCACCAGCGCCAGCAGCAGGTACATCACAAACTCAACGGGCAAACTCCACAATGAGCCATTGACAGCGTGGGGCCATGGGTTGTTGGCAAACACGCCTGGCAAGTGGTACGAGATGTACAGCACCATGTTGGCAAAGTACGCCAGTGTGTGCTCGTTGTGCCAATAGGTGTTGGCGTCTAGCGTGGTGAGCAAAGGTCCGAGCACCAACACACTCAGCAAGGTGCACACCACCAAGCCTGGAAAAATTCGGAGTGCCCTTCTGGCCAAGAACCGCGGCACATGTGGGTCACGCGTCCAGCTTTGGGCCACCAAATAACCGCTGATGGCAAAGAAGATGTAAACGCCCAACAAACCCATGGGCACGATGTCCAAGAACAGAACTTCAGGCAAACCCAACAAGGCATGCGCATGCCCATACAACACCAAGCAGGCGGCAAACCAGCGCAGGGCTGTGAGGTTGTTGTGGTGATCGGGGGCAGGCATCACGATGGCCTGCGCCTCAATAGGCGCCGTTGCGGCCAAACACCACCTTGATGGTTTTGAACAAGATGGCCAGGTCGTACCAGAGCGACCAGTTCTTCACGTACCACGCATCAAGGTAGACGCGGGTTTCGTAATCGACGTCGTTACGTCCACTCACCTGCCACAGACCTGTCATGCCGGGACGCACCATGAGGTAGTAGCTTTTTTCAAGGCCGTACTTTTGCAACTCGTCTTCCACAATGGGGCGCGGACCCACCAAGCTCATTTCGCTTTTAAGGACATTGAAAAGTTGGGGCAATTCATCGAGGCTGGTGCGGCGTAAAAACGCGCCCATGCGGCTGATGCGCGGATCGTCTTTGAGTTTGTGTTCTTTGTCCCACTGCGCTTTGAGTTGTGCATTGTGTTGCAACAAACTTTGCAGCTGCTGCTCGGCATTGGGCACCATGGAGCGGAATTTGTAGCAATCAAACTTGCGGCCGTTTTTGCCAATGCGTTGATGTGCAAACAACACGCTGCCGCCTTCCAACTTCAGGCGCAAGGCAATGAGCAACATCAAAGGCGACAACAAGACCAACAGAAGTGCCGCCACCAAGGTGTCAAACAAGCGCTTGGTGAGGCGCGCAGGCCAACGGCGCAGGTTGTTGCGCACGCGCAAGAGCGCCACTTCGTGCGAGAAGAAGTGCGACATGTCGGTGCCATACAAAGGCACACCGCGCATGGCGGGAATGACGCTGATGTCGGTGGCGCCCCACTGCGTGAGGGTGCGCAGCCAGTGTTCGCGTTGCTCGGCTTGGGAATGCTCCAGGGCAATGACCCACTGGATGCCGGGCTGATCGGCCAGCACTTCGAGTTGATGCAAGTTTTGCAAGGTGTGGCCCTGCAGTTTGAGGCGCGGACTGGACTCGTCTACATCCACATAACCGGCCACTTCAAAGCCCATGCGAGGCTCGCTCTCTAGGGCAATGGCGGCCTCGCGCGCGTTTTCGCCATGGCCAATGATGATGGTGGGGCGCGTCCAGAGGCCCATTTGCTTGAGCATCCAACGCGTGATGACACGGCCCCACACCACCATGGCCACGGCCAACACCCACACCAGCACCCACCACAAACGCGACGAGTTCCAACGGGTGGAGGCCACCAAGGTCATGTCGAGCAAGGCCAAGCTGCCCATGAGGCGCAGGATGTCGCCTAGCTCGTCCCAAAACGGACGGCGATCGCTGTAGTGCTGAAAGCGCATGAGGAACAGCATGAGTCCCAAAAACACCAGGCCGCTCCAGGCCACATAGCGCTGCATGTCTTGCGTGGAAAACCACACGCTGACGTTTTGACTGGGACTAACCGCCACATTGATGAGCGTGGCCATGGCAAATGCGATGGCAAAGGCAATGGCGTCGCCCAGCAGAATGGCAAATTTAGAAACGCGAACTTGGAACAGCGACAGCGTGTTGATCATGCTTGCTGGCGCCAGAAAGATTTGTACATGCTAAGGCGTTTGTTCAGCGACTTGGGCCACAAGCGATGCCACTGACCCATTTTGTAGCCGCACAGTTTGACCGCGTTGGTGAAGACCATTTGCACCAGGCCGCGTGGCAGGCTGGGGACCTTGCTTGGTGCAGGGTATGTTGTTGCTTTGCCACTTGCAAGCAATTGCAAGTGTGCCCACTGATTGCGCAACAAGCGCCAGCCTTCGCCCTCGGCACGGCCAAAGCTTTGTACAAGCCATGGGTTTTGAGCGTGAAAGACGCCGGTGTCAAACATGCGCTGAAAATCCTGTAGCCCGTTGTAGTGGTGTGAATGATAAACGGCCGCGTTGGCTTGGTAGTGCAGGGATTGACCCGATAGCAAGAGCTTGCCCGCTGTGAAGGTGTCTTCGCCCAAGGGCAAACCGGCAGGCAAGCCGCCCAGGGCTTGCAGCGCAGACAAGCGGTAAGCCCCAAAGGCGTTGGAAAAGAAGCAGACTTTGAGGCCCAAGCTGTCTTTGTCTTGCAATTGCACCGTGCGCGATGCGTCGGGGTAATTGAATTGGCGTCCATGGGCTTCAAGCCAATCCGCTTGAAGCTTGGGCAATTGGCGGCCATAGGCAGCGGCCACTTGAGGGTTTGCAAAGGCTTGCAGCAAGTGGCCCAGGGCATCGGGGTGGGCCAACACGGCGTCTTGGGTCATGAACACCACCACCTGGGGCGGGCTTTGGGGGTGGGCTTGCAAGGCTTGGTCCAAGGCCCATTGGCGGGTGCCGCCGTGGTCAAAGTTGGCGGCCAGCACATGCAACAGCGTGAAGGCGCAATGGCTTGGGGCCTGCGTTGCGCATTCAACAGAGGTTTGTGCGGCGGCGGTTAGAACCGCCTGCTGGGTGATGGCCAAGCTGCCATCGGTAGAGCCCGAGTCGACCACCACCACATGGGCTGGTTGGCAGTTTTGGCTTTGAAGGGCTTGCAGCCATTGCGCCCAATTGGCCAGACCTGGGTTGTAGGTAGGCACCACCAGCCAAAAGGGGGCCGCTGACTCGCCGCCCAATGCAAGCGAATGCAAGCTGTTTGGCTGGGCGTGAATGGGGTTTTCACCCTTGGATGTGACCTGGGACACAGTGGCTGTCAAAGTGGGGCAATCTATAATTTCTAATCGCTGACTTCAGAAAAAGTACTCATTGTTGCGCCGCCCTTTTCCTGCCATTGCATTTGCTTTGTTTGCGCTAGTTTTGGCTGGCGCACCCACCAGCACCAAATTGGGTGGCTTGGCGTGGGTCCTGCTGTGCTTGATGGGATTGTGGGCATTTTTGCGGTCTGAGCGAATTCAGCAATCTGACATTGGCTTGCAATTCAAGGCAAACAGCGCCTGTTCAGGCCCATCCCCCGTAGAGGAAGCCGCCAGAATCTGGCTGTTTGCCTGCCTTGCTGCCACGGCCATTCGAATCATACCCCACGCCTTTTGGCAAGACGACTGGGACCGCCGGCATGCCGAGTTCCGCTTGGTCTTGGGTGCACTGGCCACGGTCGCCTTGGTCAAATGGCCACCGTTTTACCGGCTCACAAGCCTTCAAAAACGCGGCATTGGCGACGCCTTGGCCATGGCCTGTGCTTTGGGCATGGGCGTTACGGTGTTGTATGGTCGCGAAACCCCGCTTCACGCCATTGCCTGGGCGGTTAGCCTCAGTTTTTTGGTCTGCCTGTTGGCGCCCATGGTGCTAGACCCTCAGCTGTCGCCGGTTCGCCGCGTCCTGTGGCCGCTGGCCGTGGTGATGGGCTGCATGGGCGTGGTTTTGAGCCAATCGCGCGGCGTTTATGGTCTGCTCATTTGGATGGCGCTGGCCAGCTATGTGGCCGCCTCCAACCGCACACTGCTTCAAATGTCCACCTTCCGCCTGCGCACCTGGCTGGGCTTGGCCTTGGTTTTTGGTGGGTTCATTTGGCTGCTGTCTGCCCAACCCTCATGGCTCACTGCCATTTTTCACCGACTGTCCGAGGTGTGGGTCGAGGCCTCCATGTCGCAAAGCAACCCAGGCGAAGCCGCCAACACCTCGGTGGGTTCGCGCTTGTTCTTATGGAGCAAAGCTTTAGATGCCATCGAAGCCCAGCCCTGGTTTGGCTACGGCAAAGAAAACAGCATCGCCATGATCAAGCAGTGGGGCCTCGAAATTAATTCTGAGCAGGTGCAAAAGTTGGGGCACTTGCACCACGAGTTTTTAGACGCATGGGTCAGCCATGGGCTGATGGGCATCATCAGTTTGTTGGTGCTGGCCACCGGCATGGGCTTGGTGGTGCGTAAGTTGTGGGTGCCCCACCCGCGCGCTGCCCAAGGTGTGTTGGGCATTTTGTTCATGCACCTCACGGCGGGTTTGTCCAATACCAACATGGTTCATAACTACTATGGCGCCATGTTGTCGCTCAGCATTTCACTGGCGCTGGTGATGGCGGCAAGTGAAGAGGCGAAGCACTAGCCAAGCGAGTCGATGCCCGTTGGGCTTGTTGTTGCAAGCTTGATATTTGCTAGATGTCAAACGCCGCACTTTGGCCGCGCTTTTTATCTCGCCAAAACCGCCTTCAAAGCCTTGCCCGTGTGGGTGCCCAAGCGCACCACTTCTTCTGGGCTGGCACTGGCCACCACTTGGCCGCCGGCCTTGCCACCATCAGGTCCCAGGTCAATGATCCAGTCGGCTTCGGCAATCACGTCCAAGTCGTGCTCAATCACCAACACGCTGTGACCCGCGTTCACCAAGCGGTGCAACACGTGAATCAGTTTGTCGACGTCGGCCATGTGCAGGCCCACGGTAGGTTCGTCGAGCACGTACAAAGTGTGCGGCGCTTTGTTGCCGCGCTTGCCCACTTCGTCTCGCACCTTGGTCAGTTCTGTCACCAACTTGATGCGCTGTGCTTCGCCGCCACTCAGGGTTGGACTCGGTTGTCCTAAGGTAAGGTAGCCTAAGCCGACGTCTTTGAGCAATTGCAAAGGATGCGCAATGGACGGCATGGTTTCGAAGAAAGTCACAGCCTCGTCCACTTCCATCTTCAGCACGTCGCCAATGCTTTTGCCGCGCCATGTGACGGCCAAAGTTTCGGGGTTGAAGCGAGCGCCATGACAGGCTTCGCACGGCACCTTCACATCGGGCAAGAAACTCATCTCGATGGTTCTGAGGCCCTGACCTTCGCAAGTGTGGCATCTACCCTCGCCTGTGTTGAAGCTGAAGCGTCCGGCCAAGTAGCCGCGGGCTTTGGCTTCCAATGTTTCCGCGAAGAGTTTTCTAATCGTGTCCCAGAAACCGATGTAGGTGGCGGGGCAGCTGCGAGGTGTTTTGCCGATGGGGGTTTGGTCCACTTCCAACACACGGTCGACGGCTTCAAAACCTTTGAGCTCGGTGCAGCCTGTGAGGGCGGGGAACTTGCCGGCCTCTTGTTCGTCTCTGCCTGCTTTGGTGCTGCGTTGGCTGACGTGGGTTTGCACGTTGGCCAGCAACACGTCGCGTGCCAAAGTTGATTTGCCAGAGCCGCTGACACCGGTGACAGCGACCAATCGTTGCAGTGGAATTTCGACGTTGACGTTTTGCAAGTTGTGCAAATTGGCGCCTTTGAGTTCTAGCCACTTCAAAGATTCGGACATCAATCTGCGTGTTTGCAGCGGGTGCTTCATGGCGTGCAGCAGGTATTTGCCTGTCTGCGAATCAGCGGCGTCGGTGATGTCTTTCACACTGCCCTGCGCCACCAACTTGCCGCCGCGCTTGCCCGCGCTGGGGCCAATGTCGATGATGTGGTCGGCGCGTCGGATGGTGTCTTCGTCGTGCTCCACCACCACCAGCGTGTTGCCTTTGTCGCCTAGTTTGTGCAGCGCGTTCAATAAGATTTGATTGTCCCGTGCATGCAAACCGATGGTGGGTTCGTCGAGCACGTAGCACACGCCTTGCAAGTTGCTGCCCAGTTGGGCAGCCAGTCTGATTCGCTGTGCTTCGCCGCCGCTGAGGGTGGGCGCGCCGCGGTCTAGCGTGAGGTAGCCCAAGCCAACTTCTTCGAGAAACTCCAAGCGGCTTTCAATTTCGGGCAAGAGGTCGCGGGCGATGTCGTTTTCTCTTTGTGTCAACTCGTTGGCTTTGGCCAAACTTTGCACCCATTTGCGCACATCCGTCACGCTCATGCTGGCAATGTCGGTGATGGGCAAATGCTGCGCTGTGAACTTCACATGACGCGCCGTTTGGTTCAGGCGTGTGCCTTCGCAATGGGGGCACACTTGTTCGATGAGGTCTTCAATTTCGGGTTCGGCAAAACTTTGCTCGCGGCCTTTTTGATCGTCGTCTCTGACGGAGTCGTCAAACACCTTGCGTTGGTCTTTGGTCAGCTTCACACCAGTGCCCACGCACTCAGGACACCAACCGTGTTTGCTGTTGTAGCTGAACAAACGCGGATCGAGTTCGTTGTAAGAGGTGCTGCATTCAGGGCAAGCTCTGAGTGTGGAGAACACATTCAATTTGCCGATGTGGGCCGTGGCTTGGTTGGCTTCCATGGCGTCTTGCAGGCCATTCAAATCGCTCAACACATGCACCACGCCTTTGCCCAATTCCAAAGTTTTGGTGAGGGCTTCACGCAGTTGCTTTTCTTGATCGGCACTGATTTTGAGGCTGGCCACGGGCAGCTCAATGGTGTGCTCTTTGAACCGGTCAATGCGCGGGAAATTTTGCGTGGGCAAGAAATTGCCATCGACGCGTAAATGCGTGTAGCCACGTGGGCGCGCCCATTCGGCCAGCTCGGTGTAGACGCCTTTGCGGTTCATCACCAACGGCGCCAGCAAACCAATGTGCTGGCCTTTGAAGTTTTTCATCAACTGCGCGGCAATGCTGTCGGGCGTTTGTGGGGCCACGGCTGCGTTGTCGTGGATGCAATGCTGTGTGCCCAGCTTCACGTACAAAAGTCGGAGGAAATGCCACACCTCGGTGGTGGTGCCGACCGTGCTCTTTCTGCCGCCACGCGACAGTCGCTGTTCAATGGCCACCGTGGGCGGAATGCCGTACACCGCATCCACTTCAGGACGGCCGGCAGGTTGCACGATGCTTCGCGCGTAGGCGTTCAAACTTTCGAGGTAACGGCGTTGGCCTTCGTTGAACAGAATGTCAAAGGCCAAGGTGGATTTACCAGAGCCGCTCACGCCGGTGATCACATTGAACTGACCGCGCGGAATGTTGACGCTCAAGTTTTTGAGGTTGTGTTCTTTGGCGTTGACGATGCGGATGCTGTTGTCTTCTGCGGTTTGTTTGCGCGCTACTTTTGCCAAAGCTGGTTTGGGCGCTTCTGCAACTTGCAGCACAGCACCCAGCTCACCCATCGACTGCGCATATTCGCGCAAGGCCAATGCGGTATGCGACGTGGCGTGGTTGCGCACATCTTCGGGCATGCCTTCGGCCACCACATAACCACCGGCGTCGCCGCCTTCAGGACCCAGATCGATCAGCCAATCACTGGCGCGGATCACATCCAAATTGTGCTCAATCACAATCAGCGAATGACCGCCCTCTAACAATTTGCGCAGTGCGCGCATCAGCTTGGCGATGTCGTCGAAGTGCAAACCTGTGGTGGGTTCATCGAACAAGAACAAGGTGCCCTTCTTCGCCAAAGACTGCTTGCTGGCTGTGGACGATTTGGCAGCACCCGCCAAGAAGCCCGCCAACTTCAAACGCTGTGCCTCGCC
>JAHEBO010000046.1 GCA_024642215.1 Limnohabitans sp. | reverse complement strand
AGGCCGGAATGCCGCGGGGCACTGGCACACCAAATTGACGCAAGATTTCCTTGCCTTGGTACTCGTGGATCTTCATGAGGTTTCTCTCAGAGGGTGGTTATTCTCACCAGCCAGTCAGGGTAAATTACCCTCAACAAGCACTGGACACTTCAGCTGGCGACTGTATCATGTTGCAACGCACCAATCTTGAGCCGAGTCACTTACATTGGCATGACGGCGTCACGAAATTTCTTGGGAGAGCCCTGAATGGCCAAAAAAATATTCATCGATGGCGAAGCCGGCACCACAGGCCTGTTGATTCGTGAGCGCCTGTTGGCCATGCCCGAAGTCGAGCTGGTCAGCATTGACCCCGAAAAACGCAAGGATCCAGAAGCCAAACGTGAACTGATGGCGCAAGTGGATTTGGTCATTTTGTGCTTGCACGATGACGCCGCCAAAGAGTCTGTGGCCATGATCGATGCCCTGCCTGGCCGCAAGCCACGCATCATCGATGCCTCTACCGCCCACCGGGTGAACGACCAGTGGGTGTTTGGTTTTCCCGAAATGCGTGCCGGTCAACGAGACGCTGTGGTGAACGCGCAACGCGTCAGCAACCCCGGTTGCTATGCCTCTGGCGCCATTGCCATTTTGGCCCCCTTGGTCAGTGCAGGCCTTTTGCCGCCAGACTTTCCAGTGGCTTTGCCATCAGTAAGTGGTTACTCCGGTGGCGGCCGCGCCCTGATTGAAGACTTTGAAGCGGGTCGTGCGTCCTTGCATGAGGCCTATGCTTTGGGTTTGCAACACAAGCATGTGCCCGAGATCATGAAGTACAGCGGACTGACACGCCGACCCATCTTCTTGCCCGCGGTTGGCAATTTCCGGCAAGGCATGCTGGTGGAGCTGCCCTTGTTTTTAGACGATTTGCCTGGCAAGCCCAAGGTATCCGATGTGCATGAAGCCCTGCGCGCGCACTATGCCAACAGCCAAAATGAAGGCGGTTGGGTGAGTGTGGTGGCCGCAGAAGAAAGCGGCAAGTTGGGCGCCACGGGCAACAACGATTCCAACAAACTGGAAATTCGGGTGTTTGGCAATGAGACCCATCGCCAAGCAGTGGTGATAGCCCGTTTGGACAATTTGGGCAAAGGTGCCAGTGGTGCCGCTGTTCAAAACCTGAAGCTGATGCTGGGTCTTTGAACTGCAGAACAAGGTTCAGCCGTCGAAGTCTTCGTCGGCTGCGCCAGATTGCTTGACCACTTTGCGGACCACTTCGGCCGAAAATCCGCGCGTGAGCAAAAACCGGTAATGCTTGGCGCGTGCATTGGCATCTGCAGCTGGCGCACCAAACTTCTTCTGCCACACGCCCTGGGCGCGTGCAAATTCAGAGTCTTTTAAATCCACCATGGCCTGTGCGACGGCAGACGGGGCCAAGCCTTTGGCTTGCAGCTCTTGCTTGATACGACCATTGCCTAGTTTGGGCGCACGGTGATTGAGCACGGACTCCAAGACGCGGGTTTCGTCGATGAAACCTTTGGCTTGGAGGTCGTCGAGGGCTTGTGCCAACTCGCCTGACACTTCCTCATGGGGAGACAGTTTGCGAACCAGCTCAGCCCGAGAGTGTTCGCGCTGCGACAAAAGCCGCAGCGCACGTCCTTTGAGGGACAACTTAAACCCGGGCTGAGCCATTGATCAAGGAGCGCAACTGAAATATGAGCAATATTGCTGAACGCGTATCTTTGGCTTATGCGGCCGTGACGGCTTCGGCTAACAATGGAATGCCCAAAGATTCGCGCACTTTGTTTTCGATTTCGGCAGCCAATTCGGCGTTTTCGCGCAAGAACTCACGGGCGTTGTCGCGGCCTTGGCCAATTTTTTCGCCCTGGTAGGCATACCAAGCGCCCGACTTGTCGATGATTTTGGCCTCGACGCCCATGTCGATGATTTCGCCCTGGCGGCTAATGCCTTCGCCAAACAGAATGTCGAACTCGGCGGTTTTGAACGGCGGCGCGACCTTGTTTTTGACCACCTTCACTTTGGTTTCGTTGCCGATGGCTTCGTCGCCCCGCTTGATGGTGCCGGTGCGGCGGATGTCCAAGCGCACAGAAGCGTAGAACTTGAGCGCATTGCCACCGGTGGTGGTTTCGGGTGAGCCAAACATCACGCCAATCTTCATGCGAATTTGGTTGATGAAGATGACCATGCAATTGGTTTTCTTGATGGTGGCGGTGAGCTTGCGCAGGGCTTGGCTCATGAGGCGGGCTTGGAGGCCGGGCAAAGAGTCGCCCATGTCGCCTTCGAGTTCGGCTTTGGGCGTGAGCGCAGCGACAGAGTCGATGACGACCAAGTCAACGGCGCCGGAGCGAACCAAACTGTCTACGATTTCAAGGGCTTGCTCGCCGGTGTCGGGTTGGCTAATCAGCAGGTCTTGCAGGTTGACGCCCAATTTTTGAGCGTACTGAATGTCCAAGGCGTGTTCGGCATCGACGAAAGCGCACTGGCCGCCAATTTTTTGCATTTCGGCAATGACTTGCAAGGTGAGGGTGGTTTTGCCAGAGGACTCGGGGCCGTATATTTCAACTACGCGGCCGCGGGGCAGGCCGCCCACGCCCAAGGCAATGTCCAGACCCAAGGAGCCTGTGGAGACGACTTGGATGTCTTCAATGACTTCGCCTTCACCCAAGCGCATGATGGTGCCTTTGCCGAATTGTTTTTCGATTTGGGCCAGGGCTGCTTGCAGGGCTTTGGTTTTGTCGCTGTTTTGGTCGCTCATGAAAATCTCCTTGAGAATCAACGGGTTAAAAATGGTGCATCGAGAAAGTTGATCAAAGACTGGATGCTTGAACAGTACTGTAACGGCATTGTCTTGGCGAGTAAATAGATTTTTTAGTCAGTTTGCTTTACCATTTGCAAATGCCAGCCAATGACAGTTTCTTCACAAACGCACACCGTCAATTGCCCTCTTTCGCCGTGCGCGATGACCGATGGCGTGAGACGCATTTGGGCCGCTTGTTGGGTCATTCCATGCGGCGATTTGACGCGCGCGTTTTGAGCCTCATGGCCCATAACGACCAGGTGCCTTTGGCGCTGTCAAACCTCGCTGCCAAAGATCAAATCAGTGCGGCACATGTGCATATCACCCGACATTTGTCTTTGCAGGGGTCTCGGCTCACGGACTTGGCGCAGGCGGCCGGTATGAGCAAACAAGCCATGGGCAATTTGGTTGATCAATGCGAGGCATGGGGTTTGGTCAAACGTGAACACGACAGCCGAGACGCGCGCGCACGCACGGTAGTGTTTACGGAAGACGGCCTGGCGTGGTTGGCAGCATTTCAACTCGCCGTGGTGCAAGCTGAGGAAGAATTCAAGTCATCGGTGGGCATCGAAATTGCCACAGTGGTGGCGTTGGGCCTAGAGGCCTATTGCATGTAGCGGCCAATTGACGATCGACAGAAGAAAGTTTCACCGCCGCAAGCTCAGAGTCGCCTAAAATTTGCACAGGCGCCATCAAGGCGTACTCGATAAAGCCAAACATGGCACCAAAGCGGGAGACAAGCATGCGCATTTTGATTGCTGAAGATGATCAGGTATTGGCCGATGGTTTGCTGCGCAGCTTGCGAAGTGCAGGTGCTGCAGTGGATCACGTTGCAAGTGGCACAGAAGCCGATGCCGCATTGATGACCAACAATGAATTTGACCTGCTCATTCTCGATTTGGGTTTGCCCAAAATGCATGGTCTCGATGTGCTGAAAAAATTGCGCGCACGTGGCTCTACATTGCCGGTTTTGATTTTGACGGCGGCCGACAGCGTTGAAGAGCGTGTGAAAGGTTTGGACTACGGCGCAGACGACTACATGGCCAAGCCCTTTAGCTTGCAAGAACTTGAAGCGCGTGTGCGTGCTTTGACAAGGCGCGGCATGGGCGGTGCCACATCGCAAATCAAACATGGCCCCCTCATTTACGATCAATCCGGTCGTGTGGCCACCATTGACGGCAAGATGGTGGAATTGTCGGCACGCGAATTGGGCTTGTTGGAAGTGTTGCTCCAACGTGCAGGTCGATTGGTGAGCAAAGACCAATTGGTGGAGCGCTTGTGCGAGTGGGGCGAAGAAGTCAGCAACAACGCCATTGAGGTCTACATCCACCGCTTGCGCAAGAAGATCGAAAAAGGACCGATCCGCATTGCAACTGTGCGCGGTCTTGGCTATTGCCTTGAAAAAATCCCTGGCTAAACCTTGGCTAACACCTGGTTTAAGTTGGACAAAGTTCTCGTTGAATGAATCCTAAAAATTGGCAGTTGTCATTTTTCCGCCGCGAGCAGCGCTCGCTGTTCGGCGAAATTTTGGACTGGATGCTCACACCATTGCTGCTGCTGTGGCCTGTCAGTTTGGCCCTCACTTGGCTGGTGGCACAGGGCCTGGCCAACAAACCGTTTGACCGTGCGCTGATTTACAACGTGCAAGCTTTGGCTCAATTGGTCAAGCTCAGTCCAGATCAACATCGCGTGCAATTCAACTTGCCGCAACCCGCGAGTGAACTGCTGCGCGCCGACGACGCCGATTTGGTTTACTACCAAGTGATTGGCCCTAAAGGTGAATTGCTCGGCGGCGATCGTGATTTGCCGCAACCCCAAGATGAAGAAAAACTGGGCAGCTACGAAGTCAAAATTCGTGACGATGAAATGCGCAGCTTGGAAGTGCGCGTGGCCTATACGTGGGTGCACTTGGTGTCAGACAAGTCACCCGCAGGCATGAGCCCAGTGCTGGTGCAGGTGGCCGAAACACGTGAGAAGCGTTCAGTGCTGGCCACAGAAATTATCAAGGGCGTGATGTTGCCCCAATTTGCCATTTTGCCGCTGGCCGTTTTGTTGGTGTGGTTGGCGCTGGTGCGCGGCATCAAACCTTTGTCTGAATTGGAAGAGCGAATTCGCGCCAGAAAATCAGACGACTTGAGTCCGTTGGATGAAAAAGCGGTGCCGTTGGAAGTGGCGCCTTTGGTGTCTTCTGTGAACGATTTGCTGCGCCGCTTGAAAGACTCCATTGCCACGCAAAAAAGATTTTTGGCAGATGCCGCACACCAACTCAAGACACCTTTGGCGGGCTTGCGCATGCAGGCCGATTTGGCACAGCGCAAAGATGCCAGTGAAGAAGAGTTGAAGCATTCACTGAAGCAAATTGGCCGCGCCAGTGTGCAAGCCACGCATACCGTGAATCAATTGCTGTCCTTGGCCCGCGCTGAAGGCGGCGGCGCCATCGACTTGCAATCGTGCGACATGGAGGCACTGATCAGCGAAGTTTTGCATGACTCTCTGCCGCGCGCCATGGACAAAGGTTTGGACCTTGGCTATGACGGCGTCGACACCGACAACAAACGGCGTTTCTTGAAAGTGCAGGGCAATCCGACGTTGCTGAAAGAGATGATTCGCAATCTGGTCGACAATGCCATTCATTACACACCCAGTACGCAAGAACGTATCGGCGTCATCACCGTGCGTTTGCTGGTCGACCCCTACAGCCAAGCGCTTGCTGTACAAGTGGAAGACAACGGCCCAGGCATTGCCGCTGCAGAGCGTGAGCGAATTTTCGAGCCCTTCTACCGCGCCTTGGGTAGCAATGTCGATGGTTCTGGTTTGGGTTTGCCCATTGTGAGAGAGATTGCACAGCGCCACGGCGCAACCGTGTCTGTGGATGTGGCGCATCCAGGTCAAACACCGCCAGGCGCTTGTTTCACCATTCGCTTTGCGCGCGCCAGCAACAAATTCAAAACCAGCATTGCGTCAGGGCCTGCATCGCTGTAAGCCCCCGGCTCGTCAGAACCTGTTTTAAGCAGGTTTGAATAGATTCAGCTGAAGTCGTTCACGCTCAATCACCACAGCTACGGCTGGATGTGCTGCAACTTTTTGCACATGCGCCCACAATGCGGGATAGGTGGTGGGATCAATGCCCGCAATCGAGCCCCATCGCGTCAAGGTCAATGCGTAGACATCGACAGGCCCCACTTGCGCGCCTGTAAGCCACTCGGAATTTTTCAAGTTGTGCTGCACGATATTTTCAAGTTCAGCCAACAAGCCTTTGTAGGTTTGCGCGTTGAAAACTTTGAGTGAAGCTTGGACGTCAGCTTGGTCGCAGAATTTTTGTGGCATGAACACATGCGTGAACGTGGGATGAACCGTGTTGTTCATCCATGCCAAGATCTCAATGGCTTTGGCGCGCGCCAAAGCTTCTGTGGGTAAAAAATGGGCGTCAGGAAATTTTTGATCGAGGTACAAAATGATCGCCAAAATTTGAGTCACCACTTGTCCGTTGTCGACCAACACCGGCACTTGTCCGCGCGGGTTGATGGCTTTGTACGCGTCACCGTTTTGTTCGCCTTTGTGCAGTTTGACCATTTGCGGCTCGTACGCGGCGCCCGACAATTGCAGCAAGCAATGCGGCACAAATGAACAGGCGCCGGGGGCAAAATAAAGTGTCAAGCTCATGAGTCTTTCCTTGTGATCAGCACGTTGTCGGGTTGGATTTGTTGCATTGTGCGCGCAGGTTCGCGCGCGCTTTCAGGCGCGAAGCCCCAAGTTTCAAAAACGCCTTGACGCCAAATATAAAACAGTCCATTCAAGACCATCAAGATCAAAATTAGCCATCGAAGCTTCATGTGTTTCATTTGGGACGAACACTCACTTCCGAACTGTTGATGGCTTTGCGGCCTTGGGCTGTGAGAACTTGCAAGGCGCCTTGGTCGTCGACGCCTTCGCACAAGCCGTCGATGCCATCGCTGGTTTGGATGTCTTGGCCGCGCAGGGCGTCGCGTTGGTTAAAGCGATGTTGCAATGGACCAAAGCCCTGCGTTTCAAATTGCTTCAATGTGTCGAGCAAGGGCTTGGCAATGCGTTCTAGCACCGCAGGGGTTGTTGCCCCTGCCCAAAACTCCGAGATGGCCGCAGCCGGCGTTCTGAGGTCGTTGTTGGGGGGCAATTGGATGTTCAGCCCAATGCCAATGACAGCATAGCTTCCCCCCCCTTGGCTTGCCGCTTCAATCAAGATGCCGCCAAGCTTGCGTTGCTGGCGCCACAAGTCATTGGGCCATTTGAGCTGAATGTCTGGGCCAAGCGACTCGGCCAAGCTGAGTCCCACTGCCAATGACAGCCCCGACCAATTGTGCGGTTGGTAAGGCAAACCCAAGGAAAACGTCAGGGCATGGCCGAGCTCTCCATGCCAAGCCCGCCCTAAACGGCCGCGCCCCGCTGTTTGGCGCTCGGCGATCAGCAAAACGGGATCATGAAGCGCTTTCCTGGCGCGCCGCATGAGCTCGGTGTTGGTGGAGTCAATTTCCGGCAGGATTTCGATGCTGAAACCTGGCCAATCTGGCACGACCGATTCCCATATGGCTTCAGCTGGCCAGCGTTGAGGGTTTGCCTGCTTGTTCAATGGGCGCTCAATGCATGAGATTGGGAATTCAAAATGGGCCGATTAAGCGGTTTTTTTCTTGACCGCTTTCAGCTCTTTTTTGAGCTTCTTGATCTTCTTTTCAATCTTTTTGACTTGGCTGGGAATTTTGGGGGTGGCGGGCCTGCGCTTGGGTGCCAGCAATGTTTTGCGGCAATTGGCGCTGCCACACCAGCAAGGGTATTCCGCCTTGAGTTTGGGCGTGTAGGGCTCGTCAATGATCAAGCCGTAGTCGTAATTGAGTTCTTCTCCCGCCTTGATGTTGCGCAGGGCTTTGATGAAAATGCGATCGTTTTCCTCATCGGCTTCGCAATTGGGATTGCAGCTGTGGTTGATCCATCGGGAGGAGTTGCCGCCGTGCAGCGCGTCGATCACCTTGTCTTCGTTCACGTGGAAATAGAAGGTGTGATTGGGATCTGACGGGTCATGGGGGTGGCGATCTTGTGCCTCGTCCCAGCTGATCACCTCACCTACGTATTCATACAGTGTCTCGCCTTCAGCGATGTCTAGCAGGGCAAACACCCCTTTGCCGTGGACGCCTGAGCGGCGAACTTGCACGCGGCGGCCAGATGCACTGGGCGCTTTGGCGGGCGTGCTTGGCTTGGCGGCGGGCTTTAAAGTCGATTTTGTCGACAGGTTCGATTTTTTGACCACGGCGTTAAAAATTTGTTATGGTGAAAACATGTGGGCGCGCGTGTGCGCGTGCCCGTGTGTGTACACGTGCGCATGCGCGCACGCGAGACCGGATTGTATGAGATGAAAACATTGGTAATTGCAGAGAAGCCTTCAGTGGCTCAAGACATCGTGCG
>JAHEBO010000005.1 GCA_024642215.1 Limnohabitans sp. | reverse complement strand
GTCGATCCGGTGGCACAGGCCAAAGCCATTGTGGGCGAGCTCAAAAAATACGACAAAGCCTTGTACGACAAACCCCGTTGGTTGGTGCTCAACAAGCTGGACATGGTGCCGGCCGAAGAGCGCGAAGCACGTGTCAAAGACTTCATCAAGCGTTTTAAGTACAAGGGCCCTGTGTTTGAAATCTCAGCCCTCACGCGTGAAGGTTGTGAGCCTTTGATCAAGACCATCTTCCAGCACATCAAGGCGCAGCAAATTAAAGAACAAGAGCCAGTCTATGTGGACCCCCGCTTTGTGGAAGAGCCTCCCCAATAATGGCGATGGCCACCGATTCACTGAACTGATTGCCACGTAGAACAACAAATCGAACACCATGAGTCAGCCTTTTACGTCCACAGTTCTGCGCGATGCGCGCCGCATCGTGGTCAAGGTTGGCTCCAGCTTGGTCACCAACGAAGGTCGTGGCCTTGACGAGGCTGCCATTGGTGAGTGGTGCCGACAAATGGCTTTGCTGGCGCAAGAGGGCCGCGAAGTCATCATGGTGTCCAGTGGTGCCATTGCCGAGGGCATGAAGCGCTTGGGCTGGACCACACGCCCCCAAGAAATTCATGCACTACAAGCAGCCGCAGCGGTGGGACAAATGGGCCTGGCCCAAATGTACGAAACCAAATTGCGCGAAAACGGTTTGGGCAGTGCGCAGGTGCTGCTCACCCATGCCGACTTGGCCGATCGCGAACGGTATTTAAACGCCCGCTCTACATTGCTGACCTTGCTGCAACACAAAGTGCTGCCAGTCATCAACGAGAACGACACGGTGGTCAACGATGAAATTAAATTTGGCGACAACGACACCTTGGGTGCGTTGGTGGCCAACTTGGTCGAAGCCGACGCCTTGGTCATCTTGACCGATCAAAAAGGTTTGTACACGGCCGATCCTCGCAAAAATCCTGCTGCCGAGTTTGTGCACGAAGCCCGTGCTGGCGATCCTGCATTAGAGACCATGGCGGGTGGTGTCGGCTCCAGCATTGGCAGCGGCGGCATGATCACCAAAATTTTGGCGGCCAAACGTGCTGCTGGTTCTGGCGCTTCCACTGTCATCGCCTGGGGCCGTGAACCTGATGCCCTCATTCGCTTGTGCAAAGGCGAAGCCATTGGCACCTTGTTGGTGGCGCAAACGCAAAAGCAGCAAGCCCGTAAACAATGGATGGCCGACCATTTGCAATTGCGTGGTGCTGTCACCATCGATCCCGGCGCAGCCTCTAAGTTGCAGGAAGAAGGCAAAAGTTTGCTGGCCATTGGCATGACCCACGTCGAAGGTGACTTTTCTCGTGGTGACGTGATCGCCATTCGCGATGTGAAGGGTTTGGAAATTGCCCGTGGTTTGGCCAATTACGCCAGTGCTGAAGCAAGGCTCATTTGCCGCAAATCTTCTTCAGAGTTTGAAGGCTTGCTGGGCTACATCGCAGAGCCAGAGTTTGTCCACCGCGACAACCTGATATTGACCCGCTAAGTGCTTCAACGACCCATACAAAAAGGGGCCCCAGAGCCCTTTTTTCATTGGCCGTCCGTTGGCGGCTTGTTCAAACTGTTTTGAGGGTCGGGGTCGAAGCTGCCACCAGGAGGCAATTCCATTCGAATTTGTGTTTGCATGAAACCAAATTGAACGGTGACGGAGCTTTCGTTGCCTGACTGATTTGAAGGCGAACCATCTGGATTGTCGTTGCGAGGCCTTGCCGGTCCGCGATAAGACCGTCCGCGGTTGTCGTAACGTGGCAGAAATCGGGACAATTCGGTAAGCGCCATTTCGTAGACGCCTCGCTTGAACTCCACCACCACGTCGAGCGGCACCCAAAAGTCGTTCCAACGCCAAGCGTCAAACTCGGGGTGGCTGGTGGCGCGCAGGTTAATGTTCCAGTCAGGCTCTACCAGCTGGAGTAAATACCAAATTTGCTTTTGGCCCTTGTAATGGCCCCTGGCATCGCGCCTGATGAAACGATCAGGCACTTCATAGCGCAACCAATCTCGGGTGCGGGCCACGATGCGCACATGCTCCGGCAGGAGCCCCACTTCTTCGTGCAGTTCGCGAAACATGGCCTGCTCAGGGCTTTCGCCCCGGTCAATGCCGCCTTGCGGAAACTGCCAGCTGTGAGTTCGGATGCGCTTGCCCCAGAACACCTGATTTTTCTGGTTGAGCAGAATGATGCCGACGTTAGGCCGAAAGCCTTCGCGGTCAAGCATAATCAAACCCCAAATTTTTAAACTGTGTCCATTATGCACGGACCGCTCTGTGCAACATTGGGACTCACCCTGAGATCGCTTGGAATTAGCCCATGAAAGCCAGTCAATTTTTAATTTCCACCCTCAAAGAAGCGCCTGCCGACGCCGAGGTGGTCAGCCATCAACTGATGATGCGCGCCGGCATGATCAAGCGCCTGGGCGCTGGCATTTACAACTACATGCCCATGGGCCTGCGCGTCATTCGCAAAGTAGAAGCCATTGTTCGCGAAGAAATGAACCGCGCGGGCGCCATTGAAATGACCATGCCTGTGGTGCAACCTGCCGAGCTGTGGCAAGAAACCGGCCGCTTTGAAAAGATGGGCCCTGAGCTGCTTCGCATCAAGGACCGTCATGGCCGTGACTTTGTGGTGCAACCTACCAGTGAAGAAGTGATTACGGATGTGGCGCGCCAAGAGCTGCGCAGCTACAAACAGTTACCCAAAAACTTCTACCAAATTCAAACCAAGTTCCGTGACGAGCGCCGTCCCCGCTTTGGCTTGATGCGCGGCCGTGAGTTCATCATGAAAGACGCCTACAGCTTTGATCGCGACCCAGTGTCTGCCAAGCAAAGCTACAAAATCATGGCCGATGCCTATCGCAAAATCTTTGACCGCTTTGGTTTGAGCTACCGTGCTGTGGCCGCCGACAGTGGTGCCATTGGTGGCGATTTGAGCGAAGAGTTCCAAGTGATTGCAGCCACCGGCGAAGACGCCATCGTGTATTGCCCCAACAGCGATTACGCGGCCAACATGGAAAAGGCTGAGGCCTTGGCGCCTGCGCAAGCTCGCCCCGCGGCTTCCCAACCTCAAACCTTGACGCCCACACCTGGAAAGAGCACTTGCGAAGATGTGGCGGCTTTGTTGAATGTGCCTTTGTCGACCACCGTCAAGTCCTTGGTCTTGGCCACGGACGAAACAGATGATCAGGGCAACATCAAAGCCTCCAAAGTTTGGCTGCTGCTGCTGCGCGGCGACCACGACATGAACGAAGTCAAAGTAGGCAAACTGCCAGGCTTAGATGTCGGCTTCCGCTTTGCCACCTTGGCCGAAATTGACGAGCACTTTGGCTGCAAGCCAGGCTACTTAGGTCCTTTGAATTTGAAGAAGCCTTTGAATGTGGTGGCAGACCGGGAAGTGGCCGTCATGGCCGACTGGATTTGCGGTGCCAACCAGCCCGATCACCACATCACCGGTGTGAACTGGGGCCGTGATTTGCCAGAACCCATGATGGTGGCCGACTTGCGCAACGTGGTGGCCGGCGACGCATCGCCCGATGGCAAAGGTCCTTTGGCCATCGAGCGCGGCATTGAAGTGGGCCATGTGTTTTATTTGGGCACCAAGTACAGCCAAGCCATGAACGCCACGTTCTTGGACGAAAACGGCAAACCCCAATTCCTGGAAATGGGTTGCTACGGCATTGGCGTCACGCGCTTGCCTGCAGCGGCCATTGAACAAAACCACGATGCCAAAGGCATCATTTGGCCCGACGCCATTGCACCTTTCACCGTGGTGATTTGCCCCATTGGTGCCGATCGCAGTCCCGATGTCAAAGCCGCATCAGAAAAGCTCTATGCCGATTTGATGGCTGCTGGCGTGGATGTGTTGCTGGACGATCGTGGCGAGCGTCCTGGTGCCATGTTTGCCGATTGGGAACTGATTGGTGTGCCACATCGCGTCACCTTGGGTGACCGCGGTCTGAAAGAAGGCAAAGTGGAATACCAGCATCGCCGTGATGAAGCTGCGACGGCGGTGGCGCCTGCCGACATTGCGGCATTTGTATTGGGCAAACTGGCCAAGTGACATTCACCAAGGCCTACTGAAAGCTGGCGCATGAATTTGCAACGTCGCAAATTTTTACGCCAAGTTCAGCTGGGCCCCTTTGTATTTGCGCGCAAGGTCCTTCCTTCAGTGGGTTTGACGGCCCTGTTGCAACCGTTTGCGTACGCCGGCAATCAAGCAGAAGAAGAACTCTCAGATTCCGTTCGCACGGCACTTAGTCAGGCGGTCATGCAAAGTGGTCCGCCTGTGCCCGTGCTGAGCACTGCACAAGAGAAGCAAGCGTTCAGTATGTGGTTGGCCACTGCCTCACAGCGCTTGCGGCCATGGATGAGTCATCCAGACGATCGTGAAGAATTTTTGCATACCCTTTGGTATGAAGCCAGGCGTGCGGGCCTGTCTCTGTCCTTGGTTTTGGGCTTGATTGAAGTTGAAAGTGCATTCAGAAAATACGCCATCTCCAGTGCGGGTGCTCGCGGTTACATGCAGGTGATGCCCTTTTGGACGCGCAGCATTGGCGATGGCAATGACAGCGCCTTGTTTCACACACAGACACAACTGCGCTTTGGTTGCGTCATCTTGCGTTACATGATGGAAAGAGACAAAGGCAATTTGTTGTTGGCATTGGGGCGTTACAACGGCAGTCGGGGGCAGTCGGTTTATCCTCAGGCCGTGTTGAACGCGCAAAAAAAATGGCTTCAATCGGTTGATTGAAGCCAAGTTGCGCAAGCTTTAGCAAGAAGCTTGAAAACGCAGGGTGAGTTTATGCTTTGGGTGTGGTGCCCAAAACTTGAACCATCTCACCAGATTCGTACATTTCCATCATGATGTCGGAGCCGCCAATGAACTCACCGTTGACGTAAAGCTGAGGGATGGTGGGCCAGTTGCTGTATTCCTTGATGCCTTGGCGAATTTCAGCATCGTCTAGCACGTTGACGGTTTTGACCGTTTTGGTATCGACACCGCAGGCTTTCAAAATTTGAATGGCACGGCCAGAGAATCCGCACATGGGGAAGCTGGCGCTGCCTTTCATGAACAGCACAACGTCGTTGTGTTTGACCAAATCATCAATGCGGGCTTGTGTATCGCTCATAAGAGTCCTCGTTGTCTTTCCGATGTCTTCAATGGGGTGATTATTTCATGTTGCAAGGGCTTGTGCAGTCTAGGGTCTATTTTTGACCGCCAGAGCACCGCTCAATCCCTGCCAAGTCCATTTTGGACTGAACTTGCTTGTAACCTGCGGTCTGCAGCAAAGCGCGAACTTGAGTTGCTTGCTGCCAACCGTGTTCTAGCAGCAACCAACCGCCCTCACGCAGGTGCATTTTTGCGTTTTGAACAATGTTTCGGATGTCGTCCAGGCCATCTGCGCCACTGACCAAGGCCTCTAGGGGCTCGTGCTGGAGGCGGATCAGGTGGGGGTCTTGGGCTGCAATGTAGGGCGGGTTGGACACGATCACCTCAAACTCGCCAGAGACCTGAGATAGCCAATGACTCTGCACAAACGTCACTTCCAATGACAATTGGTGGGCATTGTGCTGCGCCACATGCAGTGCATCGAGGCTTGCATCCACGGCCGTCACGCTGGCGTCAGGTCTTTGAGATTGAAGGGCCAGGGCAATGGCGCCACTGCCCGTTCCCAGATCTAACAGGCGAGGCTTGGCAAAGTCTGTGCTGCATGCCAAAGCCCATTCCACCAATACTTCGGTGTCGTCTCTGGGGTCTAACACCCGCTTGTCGATGTGCAGCATCAAGCCAAAGAATTCTTTTTGGCCCACGATGTAAGCCACGGGCTCATCTTGAAGGCGGCGTTGCGCAAAGGACGTCAAGGCGGCAACTTGCGCCGGCAAGACTTCGTCGGTGTCATGCGCCAACAGCCAAGCGCGATCGTGCAAGGGGCGGCCTAGCGCATGCAACAACAAAATTTGCGCCTCTAAGCGCGGCAGTCCCAAGACTTGGGCGTGCATCAAACACTGAAGAACGTTCATGCGGGCAGACTCGATTCCAGCTCGGCCAATTGTTCGGCTTGTCTGGCGTGTTGCAAAGCCTGCGTCACTTCTTCCAAATCGCCTTCTATGATGAAGCTCAGTTTGTACAGCGTGAGGTTGATGCGGTGATCGCTGAGGCGGCCTTGCGGAAAGTTGTAAGTGCGAATGCGATCAGAGCGGTCGCCGCTGCCAATCAGGCCTTTGCGCAGCGCAGCATCTTTGGCAGCACGTTCGTTGCGCTCTTTCTCTTGAATGCGTGCAGACAGCACTTGCATGGCCTTGGCTTTGTTGCGGTGCTGGCTGCGATCATCTTGACACTCGGCCACGATGCCCGTGGGAATGTGCGTGATGCGCACGGCAGAGTCTGTTTTGTTGATGTGTTGACCGCCTGCACCGCTGGCGCGGTAGGTGTCTATGCGCAGGTCGGCCGGGTTGATGGTGACGGCTTGTGCTTCGTCGGGTTCTGCCAAAACAGCAACTGTGCAAGCACTGGTGTGAATGCGACCTTGTGTTTCGGTGGCGGGCACACGCTGCACGCGGTGGCCGCCCGATTCAAAGCGCAAGGTGCCAAACACGTTGTCGCCCTCGATGCGCATCACCACCTCTTTGTAGCCGCCCAATTCGCTGGGTGAGTCCGACATGATTTCTGCGCGCCAGCCTTTGCGCTCACAAAACTTGGTGTACATGCGCAGCAGATCACCTGCAAACAAAGCGGATTCGTCACCGCCGGTGCCTGCGCGAATTTCCAAATAGGCTGGGCGCGCATCGTCTGGATCTTTGGGCAGCAGCATGCGCTGCAATTCAACTTCCAACTCGGCCATTTCTTGCTCGGCACTGTGAATTTCTTCATCGGCCATGGCTTTCATGTCGTCGTCTTCTGCGCTGCTGGCCGCCAAAGCATGGCCAGCTTCCAAGTCCTTGAGACGCTCGATGTAGCGCGCATAGCGCTTGGCCACCGCGCTGACATCGGCATGCTCACGAGACAACTTCAGAAACTGGGTCATGTCCGCCATGATGTCTTCTCGCGAAAGTAAAAAGTCCAGCTCTTCTAGACGTTGGGCGTACCGCTCGAGTTGATGACGTAAAAATGGTTTCATGACGCATGGAGAAAAGGGACACAGGGCATTGAGAAAGCCTCAATGCAGCGCAGGCTGGCTTTGGATTCGCTAGCGCTCTTTGCGCAAAAACATGCGCTGAACGGCATGAACTGCGTGGGGCATGTGATCGGGATCTGCTTCGCGCAATTCCGCCATGGCGCCATGCAACATTTTTTGTGTCAGGCCGCGTGAGAAGGCTTCCAGAACTTTCTCGGGGTCTTCCCCTTTGGCCAAAAGTTTGCGTGCGCGCGCCATCTCTGCTTCACGCCACTGATCGGCCTGAGCATTGAGTTGTTGAATGAGCGGCACGCTGCCACGCTGCACCATCCAATGCATGAAGCTTTGCACACCGGCATCAATGATGACCTCGGCTTCTGCCACCGCTGCTTGTCGGTGGGCTTGCCCCGTTTGAATGACACTGGCTAAATCATCGACGGTGTACAGGTAAACGTCTTCCAAAGATTTCACTTCGGGCTCAATGTCGCGCGGCACCGCTAAGTCGACCATGAACATGGGGCGGTTGCGGCGTTTTTTGAGTGCGCGTTCAACAGCGCCCAAACCAATCAAGGGCAGGGTGCTGGCTGTGCAACTGATCACAGCATCAAATTCATGCAAACGGTCTGGCAATTCTGACAAGCGCATCACTTCTGCACCAAATTGAGCTGCCAATTTTTCGCCGCGGTCCATGCTGCGGTTGGCAATGGCCATGCTTTGAGGATTTTTGGCTGCAAAGTGGGTGACCACCAGTTCGATCATTTCACCGGCGCCCACAAACAGCACCTTGATTTTGGTGAGGTCTTCAAACAACTGGCTGGCCAATCGCACAGCGGCCGCCGACATGCTGATGGAGTGCGCGCCAATTTCGGTGGTGGTGCGGACTTCTTTGGCCACCGCAAAACTGCGTTGGAACAATTGGTTCAAAGTGCTGCCCAATGCGCCGGCTTCATCGGCAGCGCGGACCGCGTCTTTCAATTGGCCCAGAATTTGGGCTTCACCCAAGACCATGGAATCGAGGCCACTTGCAACCCGAAATGCATGCCGCGCCACATGGCCTTCTTCAAGCAAATACGTGTGATGGCGCAATTCTTGGACGGAAACGCCACCGGTTTGTGCCAACCAAATTAAAGTGTCTTCTACGGCCAACTGATCTGCGGCACAATAAATTTCTGTGCGATTGCAGGTTGAGAGAATGGCGGCTTCGGGTTCGCGTTGCGTTTGGGCGGCCAAATTGCCGCGCAGGTGTTGCAGTGTGGGCGGCAATTGGTCCACGGCAAACGCAAACCGCCCGCGCAAATCGAGCGGGGCTGTTGTGTGGTTTAAACCCAATGCCCAAACTGCCATACTCGAATTATAAAACCTTGTGTTGAGAGAAAGAATTCAATGAATTGGGACGATGTTTTCTGGCATGTGATGAATTTCGCACTCCCTGCTTGGGCCTTGTCCCTGGGCATCACCGCCTGGGGCTCGTTTCAATTCAGGCGCCAAGCGCAAATTGGCTGGTTTTGGCGATGGTTGCTCAACGCATTGGCCGGCATTTGCGTGCTGGTGACAGGCCTGGTTCTGACCGGTCATGACGGCAAAATGGCCACTTATGGCGCTTTGATCATGGTGTGTGCCACGGTGGAGTGGCTCATGCAAATGCGCTTCAGGCGGCGGGGCTGAACAGATCAACGCGGTCAGTGATGATGCCGTCGGTGCCCAATTGCAGCAGGTGCTGGGCAGCCCATTCGTCGTTGACGGTATAGCTCAAGCATTTCATCCCTGCCTCATGCACCGCTTGGACGGTTTCTGGCGTCCACAAAGCGTACAGGCAAACCACAGCACTGCATTCCAAAGATTTGGCCGTGTCTAGCCAGCCTTCAGACAGGCTGTTCAGCAACAAACCACGCGGCAATTGGGGCGCTACTTTGAAGGCGCCCTTGAGGGACGCCACCTGAAACGAGGTGAGCAGTGGCGGGATGGTTTCGTGCTGCCAAATATGGGCAGCCTCGCGGGCTACCACTTCACCCGTTTTGAACTCAACCCCGGGTGTCGGTTTGATTTCAATGTTCAAGAAGCAGCGATTGCGAATGCAAAACTGCGCCACATTGACCAACGTAGGTAGCGGCTCACCACTGAAGTTTCTGGAATGCCAACTGCCGGCGTCCAACTGCGAGAGCTGCTGCCAGCTCTGTTCGCCGCCAATGCCTTGGCCGTTGGTGGTGCGATGCAATGTTGCGTCGTGCATTAAAAAGACCACATCGTCCGCACTCAGCTTGGCGTCGCATTCAAACATTCGGTAGCCATGTTCCGCACCTTTGCGAAAGGCGGCCAAGGTGTTTTCTGGGGCCAGCGTTCCAGCACCGCGATGGGCAACCCAACGGGGATAGGGCCATGAGCGGGTGCTGTGGGACGTCACAAACGTTTTCCTGTTTCTGCGTTGAAGTGGTGCAAGCAGCCTTCTTTGGGTGTTGCATGGAAAGTTTGACCCGCTGAAGGTGCAGTCAAGCTGGCATCTAAGCGCAAGGTTAGCGTTTCACCACCCAAATGCGCATGCACCAGGCGCTCTGCGCCTAACAACTCAACGGTGTCGACTTTCATTGCCCAGCCCGAGCTGCTCAGCTCAAGGTGCTCGGGTCGGATGCCTAAAATTTGTCCAGCTTCAAGTCCGGGGGCTTGCTTGAGCAAGTTCATGGGCGGCGAGCCAATGAAGCTGGCCACAAAGGTGCTGGCAGGGCGGTTATAGACCTCTTCGGGTGTACCAAATTGTTCCATCACGCCACCGTTCATCACAATCATGCGCTGTGCCAAGGTCATGGCTTCGACTTGGTCGTGGGTCACGAACAAAGAGGTGATGCCCAATTCACGGTGTAACTTTTGAATCTCCAAACGCGTTTGAGCGCGCAGTTTGGCGTCCAAGTTGGACAAAGGTTCATCGAACAAAAACACTTGCGGCTGGCGCACGATGGCGCGGCCCATGGCCACACGCTGACGTTGGCCGCCAGACAACTCACGAGGTTTGCGATGCAACAAGTGACCCAGTTCCAAAATGCCAGCGGCTTTGTCGACACGTTTCTTGATGTCATCCAAAGGCACTTTGGCAATCTTCAAGCCATAGGCCATGTTGTCAAACACGCTCATGTGCGGGTAAAGGGCATAGTTTTGAAACACCATGGCGATGTCGCGTTCGGCAGGCTCGAGGTCGTTGACCACGCGATCGCCAATGGAAATGTTGCCACCCGTAATTTCTTCAAGGCCGGCCACCATGCGCAACAAGGTGGATTTACCGCAGCCTGAAGGACCCACAATGACCACGAACTCGCCGTCGTGTATTTGGGCGTTGAGGTTGTGAATCACAGGCACCGCTTTGGCGCCTGTGCCGTATTCTTTGACAATGTTTTGAAGTG
Source organism: Limnohabitans sp. (assembly GCA_024642215.1). Classification (GTDB taxonomy): domain Bacteria; phylum Pseudomonadota; class Gammaproteobacteria; order Burkholderiales; family Burkholderiaceae_C; genus Limnohabitans_A. The sequence goes on along the minus strand of JAHEBO010000005.1, from coordinate 32,161 downwards.
TGATGGAAGCCATTATTTTTCAGTATCAACCAGGCCCTTGACGAACCATTTTTGCATCAAGATCACCACGAGGGCGGGCGGGAGCATTGCCAGGATGGCGGTGGCCATCACAACATTCCATTCGGTATAGGCTTCACCCGCCAGCATGCGTTTGATGCCCATCACGATGGGGTACATGTCTTCGTTGGTGGTGACCAGGAGTGGCCAGAGGTATTGGTTCCAGCCGTAGATGAACTGAATCACAAACAGCGCCGCAATGTTGGTGGCTGACAGGGGCAATAAGATGTCTTTGAAGAAGCGCATGGCGCCAGCGCCGTCCATGCGTGCCGCCTCCACCAACTCGTCGGGTACGGTCAAGAAAAATTGACGCAACAAGAAGGTGGCCGTGGCCGAAGCAATGAGGGGCACCGTCAGGCCTGCATAGGTGTTCAACATGCCCAGATTGGAGACCACTTGATACGTGGGACTGATCCGCACTTCCACTGGCAACATCAAGGTGATGAAGATCATCCAGAAGAACAAGTTTCTGAATGGGAAACGGAAATAAACCAAGGCGAATGCAGACAGCATTGAAATGGCAATCTTGCCAATCGAGATCACCAAGGCGCTGATCAGACTGGTTTGCATCATGGGCCAGACCGCAGGCACTTTGCCACCCAAAGATGTTTCGCCGCCAAACAAGGCCAGGCGATACGACTCGAAGAAGTTGTTGCCAGGCAGCATCGACATGGGAATGCTTCTGGAGATTTGCTCAGCCGTTTGGGTAGAGGCCACAAACGTGAGGTAGAGCGGGAAAGCCACGATCGACACGCCGATCAGTAAGATCACATGCGACAAAATGTCGAGGCCAGGTCGTCGTTCGATCATGTCAGTACTGCACTTTCTTTTCAACGAAACGGAACTGCACCACGGTGAGTGCCACCACGATCACCATCAAAATGACTGATTGGGCTGCTGAGCCGCCCATGTCCAGTGCTTTGAAGCCATCGTAGTAAACCTTGTAAACCAAAATGGCCGTTTCTTTGCCAGGACCACCGTGAGTGGTGGCATCAATGATGGCAAAGGTGTCAAAGAAGGCATAGACCACATTGATCACCAACAAAAAGAAGGTGGTGGGTGAAAGCAATGGAAACACAATGGTCCAGAACCGATGCCAAGGGGACGCACCGTCGATGGCGGCCGCTTCAATCAGTGATTTGGGAATGGACTGAAGTCCCGCCAAGAAAAACAAAAAGTTATAAGAAATTTGCTTCCACACAGACGCCATGACGATGAGTGCCATGGCGTGGTTGCCATTGAGCAGGTGATTCCACTCAAAGCCGATGCTGCGCAGAAAATAAGCCACCACACCCATGGGTGAGGCAAACATGAAAATCCACAACACGCCCGCCACAACAGGTGCAACGGCATAAGGCCAAATCAGCAGGGTCTTGTAGAGGCCAGCACCGCGCACCACGCGATTGGCCATGACGGCCAACAGCAAGGACACGGACAGTCCAGTGCCCGCAACCAAGATGGAGAAGAATGCGGTTGTTTGGAACGATGTCAAATAGCTGCTATCGCTGAACAGTCGGTCAAAGTTTTCCATGCCCACAAATTGCACGGAGCCACCAAATGCGTCTTCAGTGAGCACACTTTGGTAAAGCGCTTGGCCTGCTGGCCAAAAGAAAAAAACCAAAACCACCGCCATTTGCGGTGCAATCAGCAGCCAAGGCAGCCAAGCCGATTTGAATCGAACGCGCTTTTCCATGAGACTCTTTGTGAAACGACTGTCGATGTAAAGGACAAAAGCAGAGGCTCACTCCTCTGCTTTTGATGGGGCGCCCCTGTTTCTTTTCAGAAACAAGAGGCCTGTTTGAACTGCGGGTAGTTTACTTGTTGGCTTTTTCGAAGCGCTCAAGTTGTTCGTTGCCGCGTTTGATAGCGAGGTCCAAAGCTTCTTTAGGTTGCTTCTTGCCACTCCACACGCCTTCGAGTTCTTCGTCAATGATGGTGCGGATTTGGACGAAGTTGCCCAAACGCACGCCACGTGACTTGTCGGTGGTTTTGCGAATCATTTGCGTCACAGACACATCGGTACCAGGGTTCTTTTTGTAGAAGCCTGATTTTTCAGTCAACTCAAATGATGCTTTGGTTACAGGCAGGTAACCCGTGCGTTGGTGGCTGGCAGCCGCCACATCAGGTTTTGACAAGAAGGCAAAGAACTGGCCCACGCCTTTGTATTCGTTGGCTTTCTTGCCGCTCATTACCCACAAGCTGGCACCACCGATGACGGTGTTTTGGGGTGAGCCTGCCACGTCGGGGTAGTAGGGCAGTGCGCCAATGCCGTATGCAAACTTGCCATTGCGAACCACGTTGCCGTAGAGCGCTGAAGAGCCAGTTGCCATGGCGCATTCACCTGAAACAAACACCGCGTCGGCTGCATTGCCGCGGCCTTTGTACACAAACAAGCCGCTCTTGGCCATGTTGGCCAAGTTTTCAATGTGACGCACATGCAAAGGTGTGTTGAAGCTCAAACGAGCATCCATGCCGCGCATGCCGTTGCCCTTGGTGGCAAATTCGGTGTTGTGCCAAGCGGAGAAGCTCTCGAGCTGGGTCCAGCTGATCCAGCTGGTGGTGAAAGGACACTTGTGACCACTGGCTTTCAATTTGGCTGCAGCCAAAGCCACTTCAGGCCAAGTTGTGGGGGGCTTCTCGGGGTCCATGCCCGCGGCCTTGAAGGCATCTTTGTTGTAGTGGAAGACGGGGGTGGAGCTGTTGAAGGGGAAGCTCAACATCTGGCCATTGGGTGCGGTGTAGTAACCTGCGACAGCAGGCACATAGGCGTCTTGGTCAAATTTGAGACCCGCGTCTTGCATCACTTTGCCCACGGGCACGATGGCGCCCTTGCTGGCCATCATGGTGGCGGTGCCCACTTCAAACACTTGAAGAATGTGGGGCGCATTGCCTGAACGGTAGGCCGCAATGGCTGCCGTCATAGATTCGTCGTAGCCACCTTTGAAAGTGGGCACAATTTTGTAATCTTTTTGGCTGGCATTGAAATCTTTGGCCAGGTCATTGACCCACTCGCCCAAGGCGCCGCCCATGGAATGCCACCACTGAATCTCGGTTTGGGCTTGTGCGCCCATGCTGAATGCCGCAATGGCCAGCGCGGCCAGGGATTTTTTGTAATTCATAAGTACTCCTAATGTTGTGTCTGTGTCTGCTGCGAGATCTGACTAGCGGATGCTATTACAGTGCCATGACGGTTTGGTGACAACCCGGGGTTTCCATGACGCAGCTCAAAAATCTGCTCTGCCCCCACCCTTGGTGCGTGATTGACCCCCTGCAGTAAAATCTGACCTAAATCTCATGAACGCACCCACCACGCTCCAACACCTGATGCAAGCGGACGATTCGTCGCCCCGTTTGCGCGAAATTCCCTACAACTACACAAGCTTCTCCGATCGAGAAATTGTGATTCGTTTACTGGGCGCTCGTGCCTGGGATCTTCTCAATCAACTGCGTGAGGAGCGCCGCACTGGACGTTCCGCACGCATGCTCTACGAAGTGTTGGGCGACATTTGGGTGGTTCAACGCAACCCTTATTTGCAAGACGACTTGCTAGACAACCCAGATCGTCGCAAATTGTTGGTGGAAGCTTTGCAGCACCGCTTAGGTGAGGTGCAAAAGCGCCGTACGCCCGATGCCGATGCACTGCGCGATCACTTGGTGGGCGAATTGTTGGTCTTGGCCGGGCAAGCCGTGGCCAGCTTTGATCAAACCTTTACAGCCATGGCTGCTTTGCGTCGCAAATCGCAAAAGGCCTTGGGCAAATTGACCGCCAAAGACAACATCAAGTTTGATGCACTGTCTCGCGTCAGCCATGTGACCGACGCCACCGACTGGCGCGTTGAATATCCTTTTGTCGTCTTGACCCCCGACACAGAAGCCGAAATGGCCAATCTGGTCAAAGGCTGTTTTACGCTGGGCTTGACCATCATTCCGCGTGGCGGCGGTACCGGCTACACCGGTGGCGCTGTGCCCCTCACCTGGAACAGTGCCGTCATCAACACCGAAAAACTCGAAGCCATGTCGGGCATCGAGATGGTGAAGTTGCCTGGCCTCGACAAAGAAGTGCCCACCTTGTGGACCGAAGTGGGTGTGGTCACCCAGCGTGTCACCGATGCCGCAGAGCGCGCCGGATGGGTGTTTGCGGTGGACCCCACGTCTGCTGAAGCCAGCTGCATTGGCGGCAACATTGCCATGAACGCAGGCGGCAAGAAGGCCGTGTTGTGGGGCACGGCGCTCGACAACTTGGCCAGCTGGCGCATGGTCACACCCGATGCGCAGTGGCTTGAAGTCACGCGTTTGGGACACAACCTGGGCAAGATCCACGATGTGGAAGTGGCCAGCTTTGAATTGAAATATTTCGAAGCCAATGGCACCACGCTGGTTCGTGAAGAACGCTTGGACATTCCAGGCACCGTGTTCCGCAAAGAAGGCTTGGGCAAAGACGTGACCGACAAGTTTTTGGCCGGTCTGCCGGGTGTGCAAAAAGAAGGCTGTGACGGCCTCATCACCAGCGCGCGCTGGGTTTTGCACCGCATGCCTGATCACACACGCACCGTGTGCATGGAATTTTTTGGCAATGCCAAAGATGCCGTGCCCAGCATCGTGGAAATCAAAGATTTCATGTTTGCCGAACAAAAGCGCTCGGGCGTTTTGTTGGCAGGCTTAGAGCATTTGGACGATCGCTATTTGCGCGCGGTGGGTTACACCACCAAGTCCAAACGTGGCGGCTTTCCCAAGATGGTGTTGTTGGCCGACATTGCAGGCGATAACGCCGATGATGTGGCCAAGGTCACTTCTGAGGTGGTGCGCATTGCCAACTCGCGCAGTGGTGAAGGCTTCATCGCCATCAGCCCAGAAGCGCGCAAAAAGTTTTGGCAAGATCGCAAGAAAACGGCAGCCATCAGTCGCCACACCAACGCCTTCAAAGTCAACGAAGACGTGGTGATTCCTTTGCCCCGCATGGCAGAGTACACCGACGGCATTGAGCGCATCAACATTGAATTGTCAATGCGCAACAAGATCAAGTTGTGCAACGAGCTAGAGCTGTTTTTAAGCAAAGGCAACTTGCCTTTGGGCAAAGACGATGACACCAGCGAAATTGCATCCGCCGAGCTGCTTGAAGACCGTGTGGCACAGGCTTTGGCTGTGGTGCGCGATGTGCGTGATGTGTGGCAAGGCTGGTTGCAAGGCGTCGAAACCTTGTTCCCCCAATTGCAAGACCACACCTTGCGCGCCAGCTGGAAAACGCAAATCAAAGCGCCTTTCCAAACCATTTTCTCGGGCGCTGCGTTTCAACCTATTTTTGACGAGTGTGTGGCCATCCACAAACGCGTGCTGAAGGGCCGTGTGTGGGTTGCTTTGCACATGCACGCCGGTGACGGCAACGTGCACACCAACATTCCAGTCAACTCTGACGACTACGACATGTTGCAAACCGCCCACGAAGCGGTGTCGCGCATCATGGTCTTGGCGCGCAGCTTGGACGGTGTGATTTCGGGCGAGCACGGCATTGGCATCACCAAGCTTGAGTTTTTGAGCGACGCTGAACTCCAACCTTTTGCCGATTACAAACAGCGCATTGACCCCGAAGGTCGCTTCAATAAAGGCAAGTTGATGCGCCATGTGGCGGGTCCTGAAGGCATGGAAATTCAGGCTGACTTGACCAACGCCTACACGCCCAGTTTTGGTTTGATGGGGCACGAGTCGCTCATCATGCAGCAGTCCGACATTGGCGCCATCGCAGACAGTGTTAAAGATTGCTTGCGCTGCGGCAAGTGCAAGCCGGTGTGTGCCACGCACGTGCCACGCGCCAACTTGCTGTACAGCCCCCGCAATAAAATCTTGGCCACATCTCTGTTGGTTGAAGCTTTCTTGTACGAAGAGCAAACCCGCCGCGGTGTGTCGATCAAGCACTGGCAAGAGTTTGAAGATGTGGCCGACCACTGCACGGTATGCCACAAGTGCCTCACACCTTGCCCCGTCAAAATTGACTTTGGCGATGTGTCCATGAACATGCGCAACTTGTTGCGCAAAATGGGGCAAAAAACATTCCGTCCCGGCAATGCCGCGGCCATGTTCATGCTCAACGCCACCAACCCCGAAACCATCAAGCTGGCGCGTGCCGGTATGGTGGGTGTGGGCATGAAGGTTCAGCGCTTTGCGCACGACTTGCTCAAAACTTTTGCGCGCAAGCAAACCAAGGCGCCACCGGCCAGCATTGGTGCAGCGCCTATCAAAGAGCAAGTGATTCACTTCATCAACAAGAAGATGCCAGGTGGCTTGCCCAAGAAAACGGCGCGCGCTTTGCTCGACATTGAAGATCAAGATTACGTGCCGATCATTCGCAACCCCAAGGCCACCACCCCCGAAACTGAGGCGGTGTTTTACTTCCCCGGTTGCGGCTCAGAACGCTTGTTCAGCCAGGTGGGCTTGGCCACGCAGGCCATGCTGTGGCACACCGGCGTGCAAACCGTTTTGCCGCCAGGATACTTGTGCTGCGGCTACCCGCAAAAGGGCAGTGGTCAGTTTGACAAGGCCGAGAAAATCATCACCGACAACCGTGTGTTGTTCCACCGCGTGGCCAATACCCTCAACTACCTCGACATCAAAACGGTGGTGGTCAGCTGCGGTACGTGTTACGACCAATTGCAGGGTTATGAGTTCGACAAAATTTTCCCTGGCTGCCGCATCGTGGACATTCACGAGTACCTGCTTGAAAAGGGCATGACGCTGAACAACAACGGCGCCTACCTGTACCACGACCCTTGCCACAGTCCGATGAAGTTGCAAGACCCCATGAAGACCGTCAAATCTTTGTTGGGCCCGCAAGTCCTCAAGTCAGATCGTTGCTGCGGTGAGTCAGGCACCTTGGGTGTGACGCGTCCCGACATCGCTACGCAAGTTCGCTTCCGCAAGGAAGAAGAAATTCGCAAGAGCGAAACGCAAATGCGCGACAGTGGCATGGTCGGTGCAAAAGACAACATCAAGGTGTTGACCAGCTGCCCCAGTTGCTTGCAAGGTTTGTCGCGCTATGGCGATGATTTGCAAAATGGCTTGCTCGAAGCCGACTACATCGTGGTCGAAATGGCCAAGCACATCTTGGGCGAACAATGGATGCCCGAGTATGTGGCAGCTGCCAATGCCGGTGGCATTGAGCGCGTTTTGGTTTAAAGAAAGCATCGCATGGCTGGATTGACATCAGGTGCACCCACACCAGAAGCTTTGACCGTTCACGGGCAAAGCCGTGCTTTAGAAATCAGTTTTTCGGATGGCAAAACATTCCGAATTCCTTTTGAGTTGATGCGCGTCTATTCGCCTTCGGCTGAAGTGCAAGGTCATGGCCCTGGCCAAGAAGTATTGCAGACAGGCAAGCGTGAGGTTGAGATTGCTGAGTTGGCGCAAGTTGGCAATTACGCTGTGCAACCCACTTTTTCAGATGGTCACAACAGCGGCATTTTCTCTTGGGATTACTTGTATTTTTTAGGGTCTGAACAAGACCAGCTTTGGACCCAGTACAACGAACGCTTGCAAGCTGCTGGTGTGCAGCGTGACGATTCCATGGCCGTGGCTGCTGCCGGCGCTTGCGGCCATTCACATTGAAGAGAACGACATCATGAGCTCGACCCATTTCGGTTTCAAAACGGTTGACGAAAAGGAAAAAGCCAAACACGTGCGCGGCGTGTTTGACTCTGTGGCTTCCAAATACGACGTCATGAATGACCTCATGTCAGCAGGTCTTCATCGGGTTTGGAAGGCCTACACCGTTCAAGTCGCCAACTTGAAAGAGGGTGATCAAGTTTTGGACATTGCAGGCGGTACGGGTGATTTATCGCTGGCTTTTTCTAAAAAGGTGGGGGTCTCAGGTCGAGTGGTTCACACCGACATCAACGAGGCCATGCTGCGAACAGGCCGTGACCGTTTGGTCAACGAGGGCGTGGTGTTGCCCACCTTGGTGTGCGATGCCGAGAAATTGCCATTTCCCAATGATCACTTCAATGTGGTCAGCGTGGCCTTTGGCTTGCGCAACATGACCCACAAAGATTTGGCGCTCAAAGAGATGTGCCGTGTTTTAAAGCCAGGTGGCAAATTACTGGTCTTGGAGTTCTCCAAAGTGGCCAAGCCCTTGGAGAAAGTTTACGACTGGTACTCCTTCAATGTACTGCCCAAATTAGGCAAGTGGGTGGCAGGCGATGACGCCAGCTACCGTTACTTGGCCGAGTCTATTCGCATGCACCCCAGTCAAGAAGAGCTGAAAGCCCTTATGAAAAATGCCGGATTTGGCCACGTCGATTTTCACAATCTAAGTGCAGGGGTGGTAGCCTTGCATGTCGGCATCAAATGCTGATGGTTTTCTTCTGAATTTTTCGGAGACAAAGTGAATAAATTTCTGAGCATCGTTTTGACCCTGGTTTTGACTTTTGGCGCTTTGAACGCCGAGGCTGCACGCCGTTTAGGCGGTGGCAAGTCGGTGGGGCAGCAATCTAGCAATGTCACACAGCGCGAGGCCGTCAAGCCCGCTACACCTGCTGCGCCTTCACAAGCGGCAGCACCTGCTAAACCCGCTGCGCCTGCTGCTGCGCCTGCACCTGCGCCCGCAAAACGTCCTTGGGGCGCCATGCTGGGTGGTTTGGCTGCTGGCCTGGGATTGGCCTGGTTGGCGCACAGCTTGGGCATGGGCGAAGCGTTTGGCAACATGTTGATGTTTGCATTGTTGGCCATGGTCGCTGTGGGTGTCATTGGTTATTTCTTGCGCTCACGCAAAGGTGCTGCTGCGGCGCAACAAGGTGGCTTGGCTTACCAAGGCGCTGGCCAGTCGCCTGATGCACCCGTTACCTTGCGTCAGTACAACCCCGAAAAAGTAGGCAACGATGCCTCTGCCCGTCCTTGGGAAGGTCAGCAAACCGCTTTTGACAGCACACCAGAAGCCAATCCGCAAAGCGGTGGCTCCATGATCGGCTCAGCCATAGGGGGTTCGGCGCCCAATGCACTTCAAGGTTCGCAAGCTTGGGGTGTGCCTGCAGGGTTTGACAGCGAGAACTTTGTGGCCGCCGCCAAGCGCAATTTCATCACCTTGCAAGATGCATGGGACCGTGCTGACATGGGCTCTTTGCGCGCCATGATGACCGACAGCATGCTGTCTGAAATCAAGAGCCAATTGGCCGAGCGCGAAGCCAATTTCCCTGGTCAGCCCAACAAAACCGAAGTGGTCAAACTCGACGCCCAATTGTTGGGTATTGAAGAGCTGCCAGATGTTTACATGGCCAGTGTGGAATTCAACGGCGTCATCCGCGAAGAAGCGGATACTGCACCCAGCCCCTTCCGTGAGGTTTGGAACATGACCAAGCCCAAAAATGGCGACAGTGGCTGGTTGGTGGCAGGTGTACAAGCGCTGCAATAAATTCCAGGCTATCTTTCCATAAACGCTGGCATAAGCCGGCCTTTCGGGAATAATTGGGGACTATGGCAACACAGTCCCCTTTTTCTTTGGTGAGCGATGCGCTCACGCAATTTGCAACGCAGACCCAAGCGCCAGCTTGGGTCGTTGATGAGACGCTCAATCGAGTGGTTTTGTTTCTAAACCACGTCATCAGCCGCGAACCAGAAGCGCAAAGTCGTTTGGCCCGCCAAAAGGGTCGCTGCATTCAATTGCAGTGGCAAGACAAACTCATTCAGGTATCGCCCACCCCAGCGGGCATGCTTGAGCGGGTCAATGGCTGTGCCACCGATTTGAAGCTCACCCTGACCGACACTTCACCCTTCGCCATGGCCGCAGCCGTCCTCAAGGGCGAGAAGCCAGGGGTGCACGTGGAGGGCGATGTGCAATTGGCTGCAGAAGTCAATTGGCTGATCGATCATGTGCGGTGGGATGTGACGGAAGACCTCTCTGATTGGTTGGGCGATGCAGCAGCGCACACCTTGGTAGGCATTGGCAAACAAGTTGTTCAGGCCATTCAGCAATTTGCCCGCAAGGCAGCACCATGAACCGCTTTTTCCGCGGCACGTTCATTGTTTGGACCGTTTGGCGTTTTGGCCTGCACGAACTGGTTTTGTCCAACTTCAAGCAGCCCTTGCTGCGTTTGTTGTCGCGCATGCTGAGCTTGGGTCGCGTGCACAGCATGCCCCGCGGCGAACGCCTGCGTCTGGCCTTAGAAGGTTTGGGTCCTATCTTTGTGAAGTTTGGGCAGGTGATGTCCACACGGCGCGATTTGTTGCCCGAAGACATCTCCGAAGAGCTGGCCAAATTGCAAGATCGCGTACCGGCCTTCAGTTCAGACATCGCTGTGGCCTCCATTGAACGTGCCTTTGGCCGTTCAGTGTCCGATATTTTTGAATCGTTTGACCTTGTGCCCGTGGCCAGTGCGTCCATCGCGCAGGTGCACTTTGCTTTGTTGAAAAACAAAGACGGTGAAGTGCAAGAAGTGGCCGTGAAAGTGTTGCGTCCCAACATGCTGCCCGTCATTGAAAAAGACCTGAGTTTGATGCGCATGATGGCCGCATGGGTGGAAAAACTCAGCGCCGATGGCAAACGTTTAAAGCCTCGCGAAGTGGTGGCCGAATTCGACAAGTACCTGCACGACGAATTGGACTTGGTGCGCGAAGCCGCCAACGCAGCGCAATTGCGTCGCAACATGGATGGCCTTGATTTGGTGATGATCCCCGAAATGCATTGGGACTATTGCCATCCCGAAGTGATCGTGATGGAACGCATGAAGGGTTTGCCCATCAGCCAAGTGGACGCTTTGCGCGCAGCCGGTGTCGACATACCCAAGCTCGCCAAAGATGGTGTCACCTTGTTTTTCACACAAGTGTTTCGCGATGGCTTTTTCCATGCAGACATGCACCCAGGCAATATTCAGGTCAGCATTGCGCCCGACACCTTAGGTCGTTACATCTCGCTTGATTTTGGCATTGTGGGCACCCTGACCGAATACGACAAAGAGTACTTGGCCCAAAACTTCACGGCCTTCTTCCGCCGTGACTACAAGCGTGTGGCGGAGCTGCACATTGAGTCGGGTTGGGTGCCCGCCACCACGCGTGTGGACGAACTGGAGTCGGCCATTCGCTCTGTCTGCGAGCCTTACTTTGATCGCCCCCTCAAAGAAATTTCATTGGGCATGGTGTTGATGCGTTTGTTTCAAACCTCGCGCCGTTTCAATGTGGAAATTCAGCCGCAATTGGTGTTGTTGCAAAAAACCTTGCTCAACATTGAAGGCTTGGGTCGTCAACTCGACCCCGAACTGGACCTGTGGAACTCTGCCAAACCCTTTTTGGAAAAATGGATGGTGGACCAAGTGGGTCCCAAGCGTTTCTTCAAGCAATTGCAAGAGCAAGCCCCTCAATATGCCAAGTTGCTGCCACAGTTGCCTCGCTTGATGCATGATTACTTGAAACAATCCAACACCACAGCGCATGAACGCCATCAACTGGCGGCTTTGTTGGCAGAACAACAGCGCACCAACCGCTTGCTCCAAGCCATTGTGTATGTGGTGATTGGGTTTGTCTCTACCCTCATCGTGCTTCAAGCACTCGAAAGATTTCAGCAAATCTAAGGAGCGTTGTTGTGTTGTTGACATTGGTCATTGCCTATTTATTGGTCACCATTGCCATTGGCTTGGTGGCCGCCAAGCGCGTTAAAAGTTCTGCCGACTTTGCCATAGCCGGGCGTCATTTGCCTTTGGCCATGATTGTCACCACCACCTTTGCCACCTGGTTTGGCTCTGAGACGGTGTTGGGCATTCCGGCCAAATTTGTCAACAGTGGCCTGAATGGTGTGGTGGAAGATCCGTTTGGCGCTGGCAGTTGCCTGATTTTGGTGGGCTTGTTTTTTGCAGGCAAGTTGTACCGAATGAGCTTGCTGACCATCAGCGACTATTACCGTGAGCGCTATGGCCGGTCTGTTGAAATCATTTGTTCCGTCATCATCATGGTGAGCTATTTGGGTTGGGTGTCGGCCCAAGTCACAGCGCTGGGTTTGGTTTTTAACTTGTTGTCGGATGGCGCGATCAGCATGCCATTGGGCATGGTGATTGGTGTGGTGTCTGTGCTGGCCTACACCTTGTTTGGCGGCATGTGGTCTGTGGCCATCACCGACTTCATGCAGATGATCATCTTGGTGGTGGGTTTGGCCACCTTGGCTGTGTTTGCGGGCAATCAAGCTGGTGGTGCCGACAAAGTGCTGGCCTTGGCTGTCAGTCAAGACATGTTCAAGTTCTTGCCCGAACCCAGCCTCAAAGAAATTTTGTTCTTTGTGGCCGCAGCCATCACCATGATGTTTGGCTCTATTCCGCAACAAGACGTTTTCCAACGCGTGATGTCCGCCAACAGCTTGAACGCGGCAACCAAGGGCCCCATCATTGGCGGCATTTGCTACATCTTGTTCGCTTTTGTGCCCATGTTTTTAGTGGTCAGTGCCTTGATCATCATGCCGGAACAGGCCGCTCAATTGATCCAAGAAGATCCACAAAAAGTCTTGCCCACCTTGGTCATGACGCAAATGCCCTTCGTGATGCAGGTGCTGTTTTTTGGTGCCTTGTTGTCTGCCATCAAGTCATGTGCATCGGCCACCTTGCTGGCGCCTAGCGTCACCTTTACAGAAAACATTTGGCGTCAATTTTTCCCTCACCAAGGTGACAAGCAAGCTTTGTTGGCCATGCGAATCACGGTGTTGGTGTTCAGTGCCATGGTGCTGGTCTATGCCATCTTGATGCAGGGCAGTTCCATTTATGACATGGTGTCTGGTGCTTACCAAGTCACCTTGGTGGGTGCGTTCATCCCCTTGGTGTTTGGCTTGTATTGGTCCAAGGCCACCACCCAAGGTGCCATCTTTTCCATCGTTTTAGGGCTGCTGGCCTGGCTTTTGTTCCTTTTAACACCCGCTGGTGAAGAGTTTCCAGCCCAATTGGCGGGGGTGTTGGCCAGTTTCACCGGCATGCTGTTGGGTTCATGGGGCCCGCAAGCCCTCAGAAACAAACACGGATCGCACCATGCATTGGCAGGGAGCCGCCTATAATTGAGGGTTTTGTGAATTCCACGCGAGAACCTTCATCATGCCCATCTACGCCTACAAGTGTGATTCCTGTGGCCATGCCAAGGATGTATTGCAAAAAATGTCAGATGACCCTCTGACAAAATGCCCTTCCTGTGGCGCGCCCACCTTCAATAAACAGCTCACTGCGGCTGGTTTTCAGCTCAAAGGCAGTGGCTGGTACGCCACCGACTTCAAGGGCGGCTCTTCCGGCACCTCTGCACCTGCTGTCGCGGGTGCGGGCGTTGGCACGGCCTCCACTTCGACTGAAGCAGGTGGCTCAACGCCGTCTGCCGAACCCAGTGCCTCTGCTGCGCCAGCGGCTTGCGGTGCGTCATGCGCCTGTCACTGAGACCTGCTGAATGAACCTGAAACTCCGTCATTATTTCCTCACCGGCATGCTGGTTTGGCTGCCCATGGGCGTTACCGTGTGGCTGCTGACTTGGCTGGTGGGCACCATGGACGGTATTTTCTTGGCTGTTCTGGGTGCCATGGACGCCGTCATACCGGGCATGCACGCACTGGCCGATTCTTTGCGGCATGTGCCCGGCTTGGGCGTTATTTTGGTTGCGGTGGTTATTTTTGCCACGGGTGTTTTTGTGGCCAATATCTTTGGTCAATGGTGGCTGCGCCAATGGTCAAAAGTCATCACACGCATTCCGGTGGTCAACAGCATTTACTCCAGCGTCAAACAAGTGGCAGACACCTTGTTTTCTGGCAGCGGCAATGCATTTTCCAAAGCCTTGTTGGTTCAATACCCGCATCAAGGTTCGTGGACCATTGCTTTTTTAACGGGCGCACCTGGTGGCCAAGTGGCGCGTCATTTACCCAATGATTGCGTCAGTGTTTACGTGCCAACCACGCCCAACCCAACGTCTGGTTTTTTCTTGATGATGCCCCGAAGCAGTGTGGTTGAACTCGACATGACCGTGGATGACGCACTCAAGTACATCATTTCGATGGGGGTGGTGGTGCCAGGTGGGCCTGATGCCTTGCCCCTCAAGTCAGCTGGCGACGCCGGTCCTGCAGCTTCTTCAAATTCTTTGTAAGTGGGTCTCAACCCGCTTCACTTTTCTACTGAAAGATACTTTCCCATGTCAATGCGTTCACACTACTGCGGTCTTGTCACCGAAGCCCTGATGGGCCAAACCGTCACCTTGTGCGGTTGGGTTAATCGCCGTCGTGACCACGGTGGCGTGATTTTTGTCGACGTGCGCGACCGTGAAGGTTATGTGCAAGTGGTGTGCGATCCCGATCGCGCCGACATGTTCAAAACGGCAGAAGGCTTGCGCAACGAGTTTTGCATTCAAATTAAAGGCTTGGTCCGTGCACGTCCCGAAGGCACCACCAACGACAGCCTCAAAAGCGGCAAGATTGAAATCTTGTGCCACGAATTGACGGTGCTCAACCCATCGGTCACACCCCCCTTCTTGCTCGACGACGACAACCTTTCCGAAACCACACGCCTCACACACCGCGTGCTGGACCTGCGCCGTCCTTACATGCAAAACAACCTGATGCTGCGTTACAAGGTGGCCATGGAAGTCCGCAAGTTCCTGGACGAGAACGGTTTCATTGACATCGAAACGCCCATGCTGACCAAGAGCACACCTGAAGGCGCGCGCGATTACTTGGTGCCCAGCCGCGTGCACGATGGCCATTTCTTTGCATTGCCACAGTCGCCTCAGTTGTTCAAGCAATTGCTCATGGTGGCCGGCTACGACCGTTACTACCAAATCACCAAGTGCTTTCGCGATGAAGACTTGCGCGCCGACCGTCAGCCCGAATTCACGCAGATCGATATTGAGACGTCCTTCTTGGGCGAGCAAGAAATCCGCGACATGTTCCAAGGCATGATCAGCAGCGTGTTCAAGAAAGTCTTGAACATTGACTTGGGTGAGTTCCCTGTGATGGCCTACTCAGAAGCCATGCACCGCTTCGGCTCAGACAAGCCCGATTTGCGCGTGAAGATGGAGTTCACAGAGCTGACCGACATCATGGGCGATGTCGACTTCAAAGTGTTCAGCACACCTGCCACCACCCCCGGTGGCCGCGTGGTCGCCTTGCGCGTGCCCGGTGGTTCTGACATCAGCCGCGGCGAGATTGACGGTTACACCGAGTTCGTCAAAATTTATGGCGCCAAAGGTTTGGCCTGGATCAAGGTCAACGAAGTGGCCAAAGGCCGTGACGGTTTGCAAAGCCCGATCGTGAAGAACTTGCACGATGCCGCCATTGCCGAAATTCTGAAGCGCACCCATGCACAAGACGGCGACATCTTGTTCTTCGGCGCCGACAAAGCCAAAGTGGTCAACGATTCCATTGGCGCGTTGCGCCTCAAAATTGGTCACAGCGAATTTGCCAAAAAATCGGGCTTGTTCGAAAACCGTTGGGCCCCAATGTGGGTGGTCGATTTCCCCATGTTCGAGTACGACGAAGAGTCTCAACGCTATACCGCCGTGCACCACCCCTTCACAGCCCCCAAAGACGGCCACGAAGACTGGATGGTCACCGCGCCCGAGAAGTGCATTGCCAAAGGCTATGACATGGTCTTGAACGGCTGGGAAATTGGCGGTGGCTCTGTGCGTATTCACCGCGCCGACGTGCAGCAAAAAGTGTTTGACGCTTTGAAGATCACGCCCGAAGAAGCCCAACTCAAGTTTGGCTTCTTGCTCGATGCTTTGCAATACGGCGCACCTCCTCACGGCGGCCTGGCCTTCGGTTTGGACCGCATCATCACCTTGATGACCGGTGCCGAGTCCATCCGCGATGTGATTGCCTTCCCCAAAACACAACGTGCTCAGTGCTTGCTCACACAAGCCCCAAGCCCCGTGGACGAGAAGCAATTGCGCGAGTTGCACATTCGGGTGCGCAACCCCGAAGCCGTCAAGGCTTAAACAAAAAGGCCGCTGTCAGCGGCCTTTTTTCATGAGGGCATGATGCCCTCGTGCTGCTTGAAAGTGGGCCAATTATTTGGCAGCCAGGCGCCACAAAGAAGTGAGCTCTGCAGCACGAGCGGCATGCAAAGGATCACTTTCATCTTGAACCTTCTTGTGTTCGGCTTTGGTGTCGAGTTTGCCAATTACCTTCAAGCCGCCCTCTGCAATCCACGCTTCGAGTTCTGCGCGCGTACGCAAACCCAAATGCTCTGCCAAGTCTGACAAGATCAACCAGCCCTCACCTTTGGGCGAGAGGTGCGCTGCCAAGCCTGCCAAGAAGCCTTTCAGCATGGCACTGTTTTCGTCGTAGATGGCCCGTTCTATGGGGGCACTGGCGCGCGCTGGCAACCACGGTGGATTGCACACAATGAGTGGGGCTTTGCCTTCGGGGAAAAGATCGGTTTGCGTCAGTTCTACTTTGCCATTCAGGCCCATGCGCTGAATGTTGTCTTTGGCGCAGGCTAAGGCACGCGGGTCTAGATCGGTCCCCACCACGTGCTTCACGCCGCGCTTGGCGAGTACGGCAGCCAGCACACCTGTGCCCACGCCAATGTCAAAGGCCAACTCGGTGCTTGGCAGTGGTGCATCTGCCACCAGTTGGATGTATTCGCCGCGTACCGGCGAGAACACACCATAGCTTGGGTGGATTCGGTTTTGGGGTGGGCTACCCAAAGCCGAAATTTCCATGCCTTTTTCGTGCCACTCATGTGCACCGACCAGTCCGAGTAATTCACGCAATGACGTGACGCAACCCGTCGTGCCGGCAGGTCCCCAGGCTTCTTTCATGGCGGCGCGCCAATCGGGCGCACGGCGCAAACTGATCTGACGGTCGGGATTGACTTGAATCAAGATCATGCTCAGGGTGCGTGCACGCTGCGATTGGGCTTGGCGGTGCAGGTGAAAATTTTCTTGCGTTGTGTGCGTCACTTCCGGATTGGTTTTGGAGGCTCTGCGAACTTTTTTGGGGGCGTCGCAGCGGCGTGCCAAAGCTTGTAGCAACAAACGTGCATTTTGGAAATCGCCACGCCAAAGCATGCCGGTGCCAGCGCAAGCCAATCGGTAAGCGCTGTCGGCGCTGAGGGTGTCGTCTGCCAATACCACTCGCTTGGGGATGGGTGCGCCGCGTTCGCTGCGCCATTCGTCCTCGCAGGTGTGGCCATTTTCTTGCCAAGTCAAATGCGTCAAGGCGCTGGGGGTTGCAGGGAGGGGCTTGTTTGGGGTGTCTGAACTGTGCATAGGGTGATCATAGGTGCTTCACGTCCAATTCCAAGGCAAAACACATTCAGCCTCAAACTTCATGCAGAATCACTGCTGAAAGAGTGCATGATGAAAACAGACAAGCCAGCCTTTTTGAAAGTGGCGACCTATAACATTCACAAGGGTGTGCAGGGTTTAGGCCCTACGCGTCGCTTGGAAATCCACAATTTGGGCTTGGCCATTGAGCAACTGGACGCCGACATCGTCTGCCTACAAGAAGTCCGCAAAGTGCATCGTCGCGAAGAGAAATACTTCAAACACTGGCCAGAACTGCCGCAAGCTGAGTTTTTGGCGCCGCCCGGCTACGAAGCCATCTATCGAAGCAATGCCATCACCCGCCATGGCGAACATGGCAATGCCTTGCTGTCGCGTTGGCCGGTGGTGTCGCACCGGCATGAAGACATTTCTGACCATCGCTTTGAGCAACGTGGCTTGTTGCATGTCGAAGTGCAAGTGGGTGACAGTGCAGCATTGCAAGACGACCTCGGTGTCACTGTCAATGTGCATGTCATCGTGGTTCATTTGGGCCTCATTCCAGCCAGCCGCGTGCGCCAAGTTGAACAGTTGCACAAATACATTGCACGCGAAGTGCCATCAGACGCGGCTTTGCTGGTGGCTGGCGATTTCAACGATTGGGGCTCGCGCATCACGCACATGATGCGCGACAAGGGTCTCCATGAGTGGCAGACTGACAACCCACCCACCTACCCATCAAGATTGCCGATGGTTCAGCTGGACCATGTCTACGCAAGGGGCTTGATGCCAGTCGGTCAAATGGTGCCGCACGGCAAAATTTGGCAGCGCATGTCAGACCACTTGCCCTTGGTGGCAAAGTTTGAAAGATGAAAAACCGTCCGCCTCTGCGAGATGGCCACCAAATTAAGTTGCTTAAAGGTGGCACTGAGTTTTTTTCAGAACTCATTCGCGCAATGGATGCAGCCCGTTCGCACATCCAACTCGAAACCTATATTTTTGACTTTCATGGCGATGGAGCTTTGGTGGCCGCAGCCCTCGAGCGAGCCGGTCGTCGCGGCTTGCGGGTGTGGGTGGTGGTGGATGGTGTGGGCACGCCGCGTTTGCGCGAAGAATGGCGCGAGCGCTTTGACAAAGCCGGTGTGGTGTGGCGTGTTTATTCGCCTTTAGGGGCGCTGGGTTTGCTCATTCCCAGCCGCTGGCGCAGGCTGCACCGCAAACTCTGCGTCATTGATGGCCATGTGGCCTTTTGTGGCGGCATCAACATCTTGGACGATTGGTACGATCCGCAGCACGGTGCGCTGAAAGCACCTCGACTTGATTTTGCCGTATGCGCCACAGGCGCATTGGTGCAGCAAGTTCAAGAGGCTGCCATGCAGTTGTGGTGGCGCATACAAGCGGTGCGTCACGTTCGACAGCAAAATTTCCCAGAAGCTTTCAGCTCATTCAAAGCTGCAGGTTTGCATTTGCCTTGGTTGCACGATGCCCAATTGGCACAGGGACAAACTTGGGTGGCACGCGCTGGCTTGCTGCTCAGAGACAATGTGATGAACCGTGGGCAAATTGAAAAAGCCTATCGACGGGCCATTGGCATGGCCCGTCACGACATCTTGATTGCCAATGCTTATTTCTTGCCGGGCAGAAAGTTACGCCAAGCCTTGGTTCATGCGGCCCAACGCGGTGTGCGCGTCAGGTTGCTGTTACAGGGACGCTACGAGTACTTTATGCAATACCACGCAGCTCGACCGGTCTATCGGCAACTCTTGGCGGCGGGTGTTGAAATTTATGAATATTCAGAGAGCTTTTTGCACGCCAAGGTGGCCGTGATCGATGCCCACCATGAGCACCCTTGGGCCACGGTGGGTTCGTCCAATTTAGACCCCTTCAGCCTGTTGTTGGCACGTGAAGCCAACGTGGTCGTGGCTGATGGCGAATTTGCCAAGCATTTGCATGCCGCACTGGCACAGGCCATCGACACAGGCAGCGACCGAATCATTCCCGGCTCCTTGCTGGCGCGTTCCAAATTTCAGCGCGGCATGGACTGGCTGGCCTTTGGCTTGATGCGCTTGGCCATATGGCTCACTGGCAATCGCTATTGAGGCGTTTCTGCGGGCGGAACGGGCCAAGTCCGTACACCTTGAAGTGGCTTCAATCACTGGTAGGATCTCGTTCTGACTTTTCAAAAACTGACGCTTATGACTGCTCCCGCCAACTTGCCCTCAGAAGACATCGGCACGCCCATGTCCGTGAAGATCCGCGAGCGTATCCTGGCAGCGCGAAAACGTTTCAACGCAAACGACAACATTGCTGAGTTCATTCAGCCCGGTGAACTCGATCATTTGTTGGACGAAGTCACTGAAAAAATGCAGACCGTGTTGGACAGCATGGTGATCGACACCGAAAACGATCACAACACACAAAACACAGCCCGCCGTGTGGCCAAAATGTATTTGAAGGAAGTCTTCAAAGGCCGCTACGTTGAAGGTCCTGAAGTCACAGAATTTCCCAATGCCGAACATTTGAACGAGCTCATGATTGTGGGCCCCATCACAGTTCGCAGTGCATGCAGCCATCACTTGTGTCCCGTCATTGGTCAAATTTGGATTGGTGTGATGCCCAATGAGCACACCAACGTCATTGGTTTGTCCAAGTACGCGCGTTTGGCTGAATGGATCATGGGTCGACCCCAAATTCAAGAAGAAGCGGTGGTTCAGTTGGCCGATTTGATTCAGCGCAAAACACAACCCGATGGTTTGGCTATCGTGATGGAAGCCAGTCACTTCTGCATGGGCTGGCGCGGTGTCAAAGACATGGACAGCAAAATGATCAACTCGGTCATGCGTGGCGTGTTCTTGAAAGACGCCAACTTGCGCCGTGAATTTCTCGCATTGATTCCCAGAAAGGCCTGATCATGTTGGTCCGTTTACTTTATGCAAGTCGCGCGGTTGATCCGCAGCCGGCCGTCATCGATTCGATCTTGGCGCAGTCCCGCCAATACAATCCAAGTACAGGTATCACGGGTATTTTGGTGTACGGCGGTGGCATCTTTTTGCAGGCCATTGAAGGTGGCCGAGAGGCTGTCAGCGATTTATACGGGCACATTCAAAAAGATGCACGACACAAGGATGTGGTGTTGTTGCATTACGAAGAAATTTCAGAGCGCAGGTTTGGCGGTTGGACCATGGGGCAAGTCGATGTGGCCCGCGTCAATACCAACATTTTGCTGAAGTACTCTGAGCGTGCTGAACTAGACCCCTACAGCGTCTCTGGCATCGTTTCTTTGGCATTGCTGGAAGAACTGATGGCCACGGCTTCCATCATTGGGCGCGCCTGATTTTTCCTCGCTCTGTTTGCTGGGTTGCGATTTTTCAAGCAGCCCCAGCAAGCGCAAACCCATCGTGGTGGCGCGGGGTGTTTTGCACAAGGGCAGTGTGCAGCTGAAGGAATTGCTGCCATTTGAGACCCTGTCGACTTTTCAAAAATTCCTGCAACAGCCAGCGCCCCACAATCTCCAGTGCGTGGGTGGTTTTGATTTGCCGTTTGGCTTGCCCAGAGCATGGGTGGAAGCCATGCAGTGGCCCACCACGTGGCCTGAGTGCATGGACCGTTATGTGGCCCATTCGCGCGATGAATTGCGCCAATTGTTCAAGTCTTTTTGCGATGCCAGACCTGTGGGGTCCAAGTTTGCACATCGCAAAACGGATGGTCCTGCAGGTGCCAGTCCCTCCATGAAGTGGGTCAACCCGCCAGTGGCTTGGATGATGCATGCCGGCGTGCCCTTGCTGCGAGAGGCTGGATGGACCTTGCCAGGTTTGCAAGAGGGCCGTGCGGATTGTGTGGCGCTAGAAGCCTATCCAGGCTTGTTGGCGCGAGAGATTGTGGGCCATCGAAGTTACAAAAGCGATGACAAACAAAAACAAACATCAGAGCGATGGGTGGCACGCAAAGACATCTTGCATGCCTTGGATTTGGCGCAAACGCGCTTGGGTTTGCGTTTGAAATTGACGGCATCTCAGCATGACCTGTTGTTGGCCGATGCGTCGGGAGACAGTTTGGATGCCGTGCTGTGCATGGTACAGGCAGCGTGGGCCGCGACACAGCAAGCGACGGCCGAGACTGCAGGTCAATCAGCTTGTTATGGCCTGCCTCCATTTGATCCGCTGGAAGGTTGGATCCTCAGCGCCTAAGCTTAAATGGCCATGCCCGAAATGTCATCGGGCAGTGTTTGTAAGGCACGCAATGCGTTGATGGCCTCGAGGTCGGTTCGGTACAAGTGAACGCCATCGTGACCGCTCAACTCGCCCGCCAATCGCAACGCTTTTTCAACGGGCAATTTGATGCCACTGATGTGCAGCTGAACATGACGCTGCGTCAGTTGTTTGCGCAGTTGTTGAATGGTTTCCACGCCTGTGGCATCTATGCGGTTGATCGGTTGGGCAAACAAACAAACATGTTGAATGTGGGGCAGCTCACGCAATTTTTCGGTGATGTACTTTTCAAAACTGCTAGACGCTGCAAAATCGAGCTCCGCATCCATGCGCAGTGCAAAAACATCCGAGCTGATGACTGGCAATTGCCAGAGATGCCGGTCGCGCAGGCTGCCATCTTCGTGCAGACCCACCTCAATGATGCGAGGGTGCAAGCGGGTGTGCAAAAAGTGGCTCAAGCCCATCAAAACGCCGGCCAAAACACCCCAGTAAATGCGCGGCGTGCTGAGCAGTGTGATGGCAAAGGTCAAGCCAGACGTGGTGGCTTCAATTCGCGAGATTTGCCACAGTTTTACAAAAGCTCTGGGTTGAATCAAACTGGAAACGGCCAAAATGACAATGGCTGCCAGCACAGCACGTGGGACATGAAACAGCGCAGGCGATGCAAACACTGCCAACAACACAAAGGAGGTGGTGGCAATCACAGCCCAACCTGTTTTGGCACCCGACGCCAAACTGATGGCTGACCTTGAGAAAGAGGTGCTGGTGGCAAAGCTGCCGCTGAGTGCGGAGGCAATTTTGGCCAAACCTTGGCCAATCAAGTCTTGATTCTCTTGCCACAATGTGCCGTCTTTCTGGTTTTCAGTTTTGGCGCTAGAGGCGGCCTCTAAAAAACTCACCAGGGCTATCAGCACCGCAGGGCCCGTTAGCTGGCCCAGTTCAGACCAAGTGAGCAAGGATGGCAAGGCCAGGCTCGGCAGTGAGGTGGGCAATGCGCCGATCACCGCACCGCCTTGATCGGCAAAGCCGATGGCATAGCTGATGCTTGCCGAGGCTGCAACCACCAACATGATGCTGGGCCATTTGGGACGCCACTTTTTGGCGGCAAAGAGCGCGGCCAAACTGCTCGCACCAAATGCCAAATCGGCCCATTGAACCGAACCACCAGGCGCCCACCCCGTGATGGCCGGTAATTGTGAGGCCATCACCAGCAGGCCTGCTGCCTGGGTAAAACCCATCATGACAGGGGAGCTGATCAGGTTGAGCAGCCAACCATAACGCATCACCCCCATCAGCAACTGCAAGCTACCCGCAATCAGGGCAAGCCAAACCGCCAATTGCACCCAATGTGCACTGGCGGGTTGGGCCATGCCCGCCAGCGATGCACTGATGAGCACACAGGTGAGTGCGGATGGGCCAATGGACAAGCGTGTAGAGCCTCCCCACATGACGCCCACGACAGCAGGCAACAAGGCGGCATAGAGACCGGTGACCAAGGGCATGCCTGCTAACGCAGCGTATGCGACCGATTGCGGCACCATGAGAAGTGCCACCGAAAAGCCGGCGGTCCACTCTTTGCGAAACAGTTCAGGGCTTAAGCGGGGCCACTTGAGAAAGGGCAACCAAGCTTGGAGAGAATTCATGTGGCAATGATAGGCGGGTTTGGCCCCCCTTGGACCTCAGAGAAACGCCTAGGGCCGCAATGCACTGCAAACAGGACAATTGGCCTGACGGTGCGTTTGAATGGTTTGCCACTCCATGTGCTTGGCATTGAACATCATCAGTTGGCCGCGCAAACTGCTGCCCATGCCGCTCAAAATTTTGAGTGCCTCTGTGGCTTGCAAACTGCCAATCACGCCCACCAACGGTGCTAGCACCCCCATGGTGGCGCAGCGTGTTTCTTCAAAGTCTTGGGTGGGTGGAAACACACAGGCATAGCAGGGTGCCGCAGCATCTTGTGTGTCGTACACGGCCACTTGACCATCCAAGCGCAAGGCAGACCCAGACACCAAAGGTTTGCGATGTGTGACACAAGCCAAGTTGATGGCGTGGCGTGTTTCAAAATTGTCCGTGCAGTCGAGCACCACATCAGCCTGTGACACCCACATCTGCAGCAGCTGGGCATCGGCCTTGACGGCATGGGTGCTGACTTTCACGTCGGGGTTGAGGTCTGTCACAGCTGCGCGAAGCGACTCGACTTTGAGCTGACCCACGCGGGATTGGGTATGCGCAATTTGCCGTTGTAAATTGGTGACGTCGACTTGGTCGTGATCGATCACACTGAGGTGCCCTACGCCAGCGCTGGCCAGGTAGAGTGCTGCCGGAGAACCCAAACCGCCTGCACCAATGATGAGGGCATGCGATTGGGACACGCGCTCCTGGCCTTCAATGCCCCATTCATCGAGCAGAATGTGGCGCGAATAGCGCAGGAGTTGGTCGTCCCTCATGGGCGATTACTTGTCTTTTTTCTCTTCTTTGCGCTCGGCCAAAGTGGCGCTCACTTTGACAGGCAAACCTTTAAGTTGGTTCAGGGCTTGGTTGAGTTGGAAGTCTTTGTCGGAGCCAAACTCAGGCGGCCTTCTTTCGGACTCTGGTTTCTTGGCGTCTGCTTCCAATTTCTTCAAAGCTTCTTCACGTGCTTTTTGGCGCTCTTCGTTTTTCTTCTCGGCTTCTTGGCCATTGCCCAAGTGCTTTTCCAGGTCGGCTTCACGGGTGCGCAGGGCTGCAAACACGTTGCCATTTTCAGTTTCATCGAGCATCACGTCTGGCAAGATGCCTTTGGCCTGAATGGACCGGCCACTGGGCGTGTAGTAGCGCGCTGTGGTGAGTTTCAACGCAGTGTCAGGGCCCAATTGGCGCACTGTTTGAACAGAGCCTTTGCCAAAAGTTTGGTTGCCCATGATGGTGGCCCGCTTGTGGTCTTGCAAAGCACCCGCCACGATTTCACTGGCCGACGCCGAACCTTCATTGACCAGTACCACCAGTGGCACTTTTTTCAATTGACCTTGTGTGTTTTGGGTGAGGCGCTGGATGGGATCGACATCGGCACTGCGGCGCCAAAACTGAGGGGCTGCTTTGTAAATGAATTTGCTTTCTTCCAATTGGCCATTGGTAGATACCACCGTGACGTTTTCGGGCAAGAACGCTGCAGACAGCGCCACAGCCGCATCTAACAAGCCACCTGGGTCATTGCGCAAATCGAGGACCAAGCCTTTCAGCTTGGGCTCTTGCTTGTACATGTCTTCTAATTTTTTAGAGAAGTCTTCAACTGTGCGCTCTTGGAATTGGGCGACGCGAATCCAACCGTAGCCCGACTCCAAAACTTTGGCTTTGACCGATTGTGTTCTGATTTCTTCGCGCACGATGGTGACCGTGAAGGTGCGACTTTCGTCTTTGCGAAAAATACTCAAGACCACTTTGGTGTTGGGTTCGCCACGCATGCGCTTGACCGCATCGTTCATCGACAAACCCTTGACAAAGACGTCGTCAATTTTGGTGATCAAGTCGTTGGTTTTGAGGCCGGCTCGGTCTGCAGGAGAACCTTCAATGGGCGACACCACTTTGACCACACCTTCTTCTTGGGTGATTTCAATGCCCACACCCACGAAGCGGCCCGATGTGCCTTCACTGAATTCCTTGAAGCTTTTTTTGTCGAAATATTGTGAATGAGGGTCGAGACTGGAGACCATGCCAGAGATGGCTTCGGTGATGAGCTTCTTCTCGTCGACAGTTTCAACATAGTCGCTTTTGACCATGCCAAACACGGCGGCGAGTTGTTGCAACTCTTCCAATGGCAAAGGAGCGAAAGCCCCCCGTGCAGTGGTTTGCAGCGACACGGTGGTGAGTGCACCTGCCAAGGCGCCCACGCTTAACCAACCCACAATTTTCAATTTTTGACCCATGTTCATTGACCCAGAAGGTCTCCTTTTGAACCAATATACACCCTGAATGCCAAGCTTGTTGTCAACAGGGCATGTCCCGCTGGGAAATCAGGCCTTGCCCTGGCTGGCCACGGCGGCGGCGGCTTTGGCAGCGGCTTCGGCATCACCCAAGTAGTAGTGTTTGATGGGTTTCATGTTGGCATCCAACTCGTAAACCAACGGAATGCCATTGGGGATGTTCAAGTTCACAATGTCTTCGTCAGAAATATTGTCCAAGTACTTGATCAAGGCACGAATGGAGTTGCCGTGGGCTGCCACCACCACGCGTTTGCCTGCTTTGATGGCCGGTGCCATGGACTCGGTCCAAAAAGGGACCACGCGCGCCACAGTGTCTTTGAGGCATTCAGTCAAAGGCACATCTTGGGGGTTGATCTTGGCGTAACGCTGATCGCCACGTTCGCAACGGGGGTCTTGGGGTTCCAAGGCCGGAGGTGGGGTGTCGTAGCTGCGGCGCCAGACCAAAACTTGGTCGTCACCAAATTTTTTGGCTGTCTCGGCCTTGTTCAAACCTTGCAGGGCGCCATAGTGGCGCTCGTTCAAGCGCCAGCTGTTGTGCACGGGCAGCCATTGGCGCTCCATGGCGTCCAGGGTGTGCCAGAGGGTGTGAATGGCGCGTTTGAGGACGCTGGTGTAGGCCAGGTCAAATTCATAACCTTCAGCTTTGAGAAGTCTGCCCGCAGCTTGTGCTTGTTCAATGCCGGTGGGGGTTAAGTCAACATCGGTCCAGCCAGTGAAGCGATTTTCTAAATTCCAAGTGGACTCGCCGTGGCGAATGAGAACAAATTTGTACATGGTGAAAGGTTTAATCAGAGAGGACAATACAGGTTTCCGTCCGCCATTTTAGAATTCGAATCTGGCGTGCGGCTGTTAAATGCGCTGCATGTGAACTTTTTAAGGGTTTTTTGTGAATTTTTTGATTGAAAACTGGATGTTGGTTGCCGTGGCTGCGGCTTCTGCCTTGGGTCTTTTCTGGCCTGCGCTCACCAAAGGTGCTGCTGGCGGGGTACAGCCTTCCGAAGCGGTCTTGCTGATGAACCGCGAAAAAGCGGTGGTCATTGACGTCTGTGAACCGGCCGAATTTGCACAAGGCCATGTGGTGGGCTCTAAAAATATTCCATTGGGCCAACTGGAAGCGCAATTGCCTCAAGTGGTCAAGAATAAAAGCTTGCCGCTTATCTTGGTTTGCCAAGTGGGTGGCCGTGCCAGCCGCGCAGCAGCCCAGGCTCAAAAGCTGGGCTATGAACGTGCACAGGCCCTGTCGGGTGGCTTGAAATCTTGGCGTGAAGCCAACCTGCCCGTTGAAAAAGCCTAAGCACCTGAACACCTGAACGCCCTATTGGAGTTGCCATGCCACAAGTGAAGATGTACACCACCGCCGTTTGCCCGTATTGCGTACGTGCCAAGCAAGTCTTGAAATCCAAGGGTGTCACAGACATTGAGGAGATCCGCGTAGACATGTTGCCCGAAGCGCGTGAGCACATGATGAAAGTGACAGGGCGTCGCACCGTGCCTCAAATCTTCATTGGCGAAACCCATGTGGGCGGTTGTGACGATTTGATGGCTTTGGATGCCAAAGGCGGTTTAATGCCGCTGCTTCAAGCCAATTGATCTTTGGGGCTTGGCCTTGGGCCGCCCCACCATCGGTGATAATCTGCGCTGAACCCACGGCAGGGGCTTGTCCAAGCGGCCGTTGGGATGATCACTTTCAAATCAAGATTATTTATGTCAGAAGCCAGCACCCCCGTGTTCCAAATCCAACGCGTTTACTTGAAAGAAGCGTCATTGGAGCAACCCAATTCACCGGCCATTTTGTTGGAACAACAACAACCTGCTGTCGACATTCAGTTGGGTGTGGAAGCCAATCAGGCCGCTGATGGCGTTTACGAAGTTTGCGTGACAGCCACTGTGCACACCAAGATTGACGATAAAACCGTGTTTTTGGTCGAGTGCAAGCAAGCTGGCATTTTTGAAATCCGCAATTTGCCCGAAGACCAAATGGGTCCCATCATGGGCATCGCTTGCCCCCAAATTGTGTACCCCTACTTGCGCGGCAACGTGGCAGACATGGTCACACGCGCAGGCTTTCCTCCCGTGCATTTGGCGGAAATCAACTTCCAGTCCATGTACGAGCAGCAGCAAGCCGAAGCAGCAGGTCAAGCGTCCGCCGCAACACAAGTTCAGTAATTATTTCGCGAAAGCCCCAAATGAGCCTGAAGATCGCGGTCATTGGGGCAGGTGCTTGGGGCACCGCGTTGGCCATCAGTGCCAGTCGCGAAGGCACAGGGCATGCCGTTCAGTTGTGGACGCGTGATCCTGCTGCTGCCAAAGAACTTCAAGCGCATCGAAGCAACGAGCGCTATTTGCCTGGCGTCATGTTTCCTGCCGCATTGCAGTGTGTGAGCACCCCCGTTTCAGAGTTGGCCGCATGGGCTCAACGGCATGACTTGATTGTGGTGGGAACACCCATGTCTGCCTTGCGCGGCATGTTGCAAACCTTGAAAGATGTCCAGATGCCAGTGGCTTGGCTGTGCAAGGGCTTTGAAGCGGGCAGCCAAGACATCGCCTCGGGTGCCATGCCGCATGAAGTCTGTCAGCAAGTGGCGCCGCATTTGAAAGCTGGCGCATTGAGTGGGCCAAGCTTTGCCTTGGAAGTGGCCAATGCACAACCGACTGCTTTGGTGGCGGCCAGTGCGCAAGCCAGCGTGCGACAAATGCTGGTGGATGCGTTTCACAGCCCCAGTTTGCGCGTCTACGCCAACGAGGACATCGTGGGTGTGGAGGTAGGGGGCGCTGTGAAAAATGTATTGGCCATTGCCACGGGTCTGTGCGATGGCTTGCACCTCGGATTGAATGCCCGTGCTGCATTGATCACGCGTGGCTTGTCTGAAATGACTCGACTCGGTGTCGCACTGGGTGCCAAAACAGAAACTTTCATGGGTTTGTCTGGCTTGGGCGATTTGGTGCTCACCGCTACCGGCGACTTAAGTCGCAATCGCAAGGTGGGTTTGTTGCTGGCGCAAGGCATGGATTTGCAGCAAGCGGTTCAATCTTTGGGTCATGTGGCCGAAGGGGTTTACAGCGCGCGCACCGTGGTCAAGCGTGCGCAGGCCTTAGGTGTTGAAATGCCCATTTCTCAAGCAGTGGTGGCTTTGCTCGATGGCCAGTTGAAGCCCGCAGAAGCCGTGGCGGCTTTGATGGGGCGTGGAGCCAAAGGGGAAGCGGCCTAAACAGGTGTGAAGGCCAAGCGCACGTAAATGGGTGCGAAGGCTTCGGCTTGGGTAATTTCAATCAGTGTTTCTTTGGCCAGCTCTAGCAGGGCGATGAAGGTGACCACCAACACGGGCGAACCTTTGCTGGGATCGAACAAGTTTTCAAATTCGACAAACTTGCGTCCCTGGAGGTGCTTCAAGACAATGCTCATGTGCTCACGCACACTGAGTTCTTCGCGAGAAATTTTGTGGTGTTGAACCAGCTTGGCGCGTTTCATGATGTCGCGCCAGGCTTCTTGCAGTTCGACCAAATGCACATCGGGGAATCGCGGCTGCAAACTTTGCTCGATGTAGACCTGAGCCTTTAAAAAGTCGCGGCCATATTGCGGCAAATTGCCCAACTGCATGGAGGCCATTTTCATTTGCTCGTACTCGAGCAAACGGCGAACCAATTCGGCACGGGGGTCTTCGGGTTCTTGACCCTCAGCCACTTTCTTGGGTGGCAGCAACATGCGTGATTTGATTTCAATCAGCATGGCAGCCATCAGCAAATACTCTGCGGCCAACTCTAAGTTGTGCTCGCGAATTTCATCGACATAACTGAGGTACTGGCGGGTGACCGCGGCCATGGGAATGTCGAGGATGTTGAAGTTTTGCTTGCGGATCAAATACAACAACAAGTCGAGAGGGCCTTCGAAGGCCTCTAGAAAAACCTCCAATGCATCCGGTGGGATGTAGAGGTCGTTGGGCATGGAAAACAAAGGCTCGCCATACAAGCGCGCCACGGCCACATGATCGATGACCTCGGGCAAGCCCGCTGTGTTGTCGACAGCGGGGAGAACCTCAGGGGATGTGACCGTATTTTCCAAAAGTCTCAACCTTTGGTCTGATAGACGTAAGGTTTTTGAGCCACGCGACCTTCGTTGAATTCTTTCAACACATGCCGGTCAACAGATGCATTCCACAACAATGCGCGCGCTTCTTGTTGGGCATTGTCCAGGTGTGGACGATCGGCCTTGAGTTGTTCAATGAACTGGGTCGCGTCGGATTGGTAGTCGGGACGACGAAAAAAATGCAAGAGCGACATGACTTAGCGCTTTCTATGAATAAGGCCGTATTTTAGCGGGCTGGTGTTAGAGGTTTTCTGACGACAGGGCAGTTTCTAGGCCCATGATCCAATCTTCTTTGAGGTCAGCACCCACAAGTTCGGCAAGCCCGCATCGCTTGGCAATGTCCAAGGGTTGATGGTTGAGGCCGCAGAGAATCAGGCGAACATGCCTTTTTTGGCAGACATGCGTCAGTGCCATCAGGGCATCCGCTCCCGAAGAATCGATGTAAATGATGTTTTTGAGGTCCAAAACGACTGCTTTTTGCGGCAATTGGTCTTCGATGGCCTCTACCAACTTGACCGCGCCGAAGAACAGGGCGCCATCAAAACGGTAGGCGCTGATTCGACCATCTTGTCCGATCAAGGCTTGCGTGTCTTTGGGGGACAGCTGCTCGACGCGACTTAGGTTGGAAATTCTGTAGATGAAGGTGATGCAGGCGGCAATCAAACCAAATGCCACCGCCACCGTGAGGTCCACCATGACGGTGAGCAAAAACACGACCAGCAAGGTGAGGCGGTAGGGCGCGCGAAACTGTTTGAGATTTGAAAATGCGCGCCAATCGCCCATGTTCCAAGCCACAAACATCAAGATGGCGGCCAAGGCGGCCAAGGGCACATGGTTTGCCAAAGGCGCTGCGAACCAGACCACCAACAACAAGGTGAGTGCATGCACCATGCCTGCGATGGGGGAGCGGCCACCGCTTTTGATGTTGGTCACCGTGCGCGCGATGGTACCTGTGGCCGGCATGCCGCCAAAAAATGGCGTGACAAAATTGGCCACGCCCTGCGCCATCAGTTCTTGGTTTGGATTGTGACGGTCGCCAATCAGGCCGTCGGCAATGCGCGCGCACAACAATGACTCAATGGCGCCTAACAAGGTGAGCGTGAAGATGGGCATGCTCAGGTGTTTCAAGGTGTCCAAACTGAACTCAGGCCATGCAAAACTGGGCAATGCCGAAGGGATACCGCCAAATTTACTGCCAATGGTTTCAACAGGCAAGCGCATGACTTGCGCCACCAAGGTGGCGGCGACCAAGGCCACAATGGAGCCTGGAATGAATTGCAAGGCTCGGCGTAGACCGGATGTCTGCGCATGTTGTGGGCGAGGTGCAAAGTTGAGTTGCCAAACCACGGTCAAAATCAGTGAGCCTAGCGCCAGCGCCAAGGTGGTGGGCTGAAAGCTGGGCAGTGCTTCGCCCAAACTTCGCAGAATGCCCCCAAAATCTGCCGGCATGTTGCTCACTTTGAGCCCCAGAAAATCTTTGGTTTGCGACAGCATGATGAGCACAGCAATGCCGTTGGTGAAACCTATCACCACAGCAACCGGAATGAAGCGAATGAGGGTGCCCAATTTGAACAAGCCCATCAGGAACAACAGAACACCCGATGCCGCGGTGGCAATGATCAGGTTGGACAGGCCGTAGCGTTCCACAATGCCATACACAATGACAATGAAGGCGCCGGCAGGTCCTCCAATTTGAACCTTGCTACCGCCCAGCGCAGATATCAAAAAGCCAGCGATGATGGCTGTGAACAAGCCAGTTTCAGGTTTGAGGCCTGAAGCAATGGCAAAGGCCATGGCCAGGGGCAAAGCCACCACACCAACCGTCATGCCAGCCACAATGTCTTGTGCCAAACGTTCAAGCGTGTAGCCCTTGAGCTCATCAAGCAGGCGCGGCCTAAAGGAAGAGAAAAACATTGCTATTCAGCTCGTACTAACCAGCGTTGTAAATCATCAAACAATGGGCGCATTGCCAATGTCCATAAAAGGACTGCCAATGGCAAGGTGGTGATGTAGCCCCATGCTTTGAACCCCCAAGCACCCGTCAATCCGCCCACAAAAAAGCATGCAATCAGCAGCGCTTGTAATTTCAATCGCTGCCGATTGGCGCGGACATCTGAAGCGCCTTTTTGCCGATTGATGTAGACCCATTTGCCCAATTCAATGCCCAGGTCAGTCACTAAGCCCGTGACGTGTGTGGTGCGAATTTCAGCTTGAGAAATCTTGGTGATCACTGCGTTTTGCAAGCCCATCATGAAACACAGCAACATCACTGTCAGGGGCAAAAAAAGACTGGCAAAACCACTCATCGCTGCACCAAAAAGTCCAAACACCAACAACGCCAAGGACTCTAAGACCAAAGGCAAACTGTAAGCACTGTGCAGTTGCTTGCGCAGGCCCCAATTGACCAATATGGCGGTACACATGGCACCTACTAAAAAAGCGCAAAGACTGCCCAGACCTACCGCGACCAAAGCGAAATTTCCTAGAACGATGTCATCGGAAACAGACGACACCACGCCCGTCATGTGCGAGGTATAGCGCCCCACGGCCAAGAATCCGCCTGCATTGGCGGCGCCTGCTATGAAGCTTAAAACAGCGCCCAACCTCATGTTGGCTTGGGACGAGCGTGTCACGCTGGTCCATCCGCGAATCAGTGGGAACATGGG
>JAHEBO010000033.1 GCA_024642215.1 Limnohabitans sp. | reverse complement strand
GGACCATCAGACACTGTGCTGGATGCTGAGTAGAAACCAGTTTTGTATTCCCACGCGCCTTCAACACCTGACAAATCTGCAACAACGCGGTTGGCTGTTGAGTTGGAAGTGTTTTCACGACGACCTGCAGGCACCATGCGCCAGCCAATACCGATCAAGCCTTTTGTTGTATCCAAACCAGCGAAGGATTTTGGATAGTAGGGGCTTGTAATAGGCATTGTCATGCCAGTCACTGGGTCAGGTGCTACGCGTGCCACGTTGCTGTTTTCAGAGTGAACAGCTTCAACAGTCAAAAGACGGCTGTCGCTCAGGCGGAATGTGCCTTTTGCGTTGATGTTCAGATTCTCTGTTTCAGGAATGATGTCAATCGCTGAGGTGTAGTCATAACGACAAGTGGTGCCGCTTTGATACAAAGAGCCAGGAGGTGCACAAGTTGGTGTTGTGATGTTGCCAGATTTGATGGCGCCAGCTGTGTTGTAGTAGTTGAAATTGGCAGGAAAGCTGGTTCCAGAAGTTTTGTTCAAACCAGACGCAGGGATCACGCCTGTTGCGCCAAATGCACGGTCTGTGGCTTTAGCGGAAGCTTGTGTTTTGTTGTCCAAAGAGAACCACAAGTTATAACCGTCTTTGGACAAAGAGCCTTGACCACCGGAGAAGGTGAAGCGCTTGATCTGGCCAGACTGTTGTGAGGGGTAAGTGTTGTCAATTGAAATGTCAACACCTTGGTAATCACGCTTCGTGATGAAGTTGATCACACCGCCAACCGCGTCTGTACCGTAAATGGCAGAGGCGCCGTCACGCAAGACTTCGATGCGGTCAAGAGCTGCAAAAGGAATGGCGTTCAAGTCAACAGCGCTAGCGCCAATGCCGAAGAAAGCCAAACGGCGGCCGTTCAACAAAATCAATGTTTTGTTAGAACCCAAACCGCGCAAGCTGGCGTAAGAGCCACCGCCAGTGCCAGAGCCAATGCTTTGGCTGCCACCGGTGCTAGATTGGCTGGCTGTAATGCGCTGCACAATTTCTTCAGTGGACGTCACGCCCACAGATTTCAACTCTTCTGCAGAGTAAATGGATACAGGCAGGGCGCTTT
The DNA here is from genome assembly GCA_024642215.1 of Limnohabitans sp. Lineage (GTDB taxonomy): Bacteria > Pseudomonadota > Gammaproteobacteria > Burkholderiales > Burkholderiaceae_C > Limnohabitans_A. The sequence continues at coordinate 42,106 of JAHEBO010000033.1, read as the reverse complement.
GGTTTTCAATCGAACGTTTGATTGAAGAACCTGTGATGGTCACTGTTTCGACTTGTTGAGCTTGTGCAACTTGCAGGCTCGCCATGGTCAAAGCAGTGCCACCGAAAGCCAGCCACAAGTGGCGGTTCAGGGTGCTGATTTTGAATCGAGGCATTTTTAATCCTTTTGTAACTAAATGAATATGAGAATGAAATGAAAAATGGTCTTTTCTCAGGATTCCAAACACTTCTGTTTGGAAAAGAAAAGACCAAAAGTTACATTTCAGTTACTCATCCCATGAATATCTGACAAATTGATGAAAATTGCTATTGCGATTTTTAGTAATGTTAAAAAAAAACAACGCCCGAAGGCGTTGTTGTCATGGTGGAAGGTTTCAGTGCAAATTAGGCGCCGCCAATACCGCCAACAACATGACTAAAACCGCCGTCAACATACACAATTTCTGCAGAGATACCAGATGACAATGAACTCATTAAAAAAGCAGCTGTATTGCCGACATCTTCAATCGTCACGTTGCGTCGGATGGGGGAAGCCGCAGCTACTGCGCTGAGGATTTTTCCGAAGTCTTTGATGCCGCTGGCCGCCAGGGTTTTAATGGGACCTGCACTGATGCCGTTGACACGAATTTTCTTGGAGCCTAAAGAGTCGGCCAAGTACCTGACAGATGCTTCCAATGACGCTTTCGCCAAGCCCATGGTGTTGTAATTTGGGACAACTTTGAGGGCGCCCAAATAGGTCAAGGTCAATAAAGCTGAGCCTTCCCGCAGATAAGGCAGCGCTGCTTTGGCCATGGCGGGAAACGAGTAGGCGCTGATGTCGTGCGCAATTTTGAAGCCTTCGCGACTGAGGCCTTCGATGAAATCACCCGCAATTGCTTCGCGTGGCGCATAACCAATGCTGTGTACAAAGCCATCAAATTGCGGCCAATGGACCGACAAGTCTTTGAACAGTTGATCAATTTGGGCATCGTCACCCACATCGCAATCGAAAATCAATTTGGAGCCAAAGTCGGCAGCGAATTCAGTGATGCGATCTTTGAACCGTTCGCCTACGTAGCTGAAGGCCAATTCGGCACCTTGATCATGACAGGCCTTGGCAATACCGTAAGCGATAGAACGGTTGGACAGAACGCCCGTGATCAGGATTTTTTTACCAGCTAAAAAACTCATTTTTTGGAGTGTCTAAAGTTATCGATGTGCCATTTTGACATGTCGGTTGAGAATACCCAGATACAAGTGGTGTTGGACGAGAACAACACGAAAACTTTTGAAGTTGAATGACGCTATGTTTGCGTCTATACACCTTGTTTCCAAATGTATTGATAAATTAAATTCAATGAATCATTAAGCATTCATGACGTACTGATTCAAAAGACCATGTCCGCATTAATCCTAAGTACCTAAAAGTAATTTTTTCGTTTAAAAATGGAAATCTAACAATTTTCATAATCGAAAGGTCGCTTGATGTTTAAGCCATCCAAAATTAGTCTGGCCGTGATGGTCTTGATGACTGCAGGTATCTCCCCTGCAGCTTATGCGCAGCAGTCGGGTCTCGCAGAAGTGACCATCACAGGCTCCAACTTGAAACGGGCAGACAAAGAGGGCACATCGCCCATTCAAACCATTACGGCCCAAGAAATTCAACAATCAGGTGCAAGCAATGTGCTTCAATTGTTGAAAGCAGTGCCTTCCATGGGCGTTGGTGGATACAACGACACACCAGATCAAAACGGGTTTTCTCGCGGTGTTGCAACAGCTTCGCTGCGGGCTTTGGGCTCCACATCAACCTTGATTTTGTTGAACGGCCGTCGCATGACGCCTTCTGCTTATGCCAATCCCAACAATGGTCAATCGACCTTGTATGACCTGAACAGCATCCCCATCTCGGCCATCGAACGCATTGAAATTTTCAAAGATGGCGCTTCAGCGGTGTATGGCTCCGATGCCATGGCCGGTGTCATCAACTTCATTACCAAAACAGGTTTTGTCGGAGGGGAAGTTTCCACAAGCATTGGCAGCAATGACAACCAAGAATTTGGTCGCCGCAATGTCAATGGCACCATGGGCGTGGGGGATTACAAAGCCGATGGCAAGAGTTTGATGCTGTCGTTTGATTTGTCGACCCAAAATGCAACCACGGTTCGCGATGGCTCCAATGACGTTCGCGCGGCTGAATATGCAGCCATGAACAACCGTTTGATCCCTTATTACAGCTATGTGACGGATCAGCCGTTCTTCTTCAAAGAACGCGCATTGAACTCTAAATCTTTTTACACAACTGGCAACGCCACATCGCCCAACATTTTGAACAATGTGAAATGTGCGCCATCCAAACAATTGGTTGGCGGTTCTGCCTATGGCATTGCAGCTTCCAGCTTTTTGAGTGGCCGAACATTCTGTAACTACGACGGTGACGCTACAACAGATGTGCAAACGGCCGGTGAAGATTTCAGCATCTTAGGCATTGGCAAATTGCGTATCAATGAAAACTTGTCGGCTTTTGGTGAATTTGCATTCAATGACAGCAAGCGTGTTTACCGCGGTCCAGCGCGCACCATCAGTGGTACATCACCCACCACCAACTTTTTGGTCGGAGGCATTGCAGATCCATTCCAAGCCATTTTGCCCATTGGCCATCCTGACAATCCATTCACAGATGCGCGCACTGCTGTGGCCTATCGATTTGAAAATCTCAAGACGGGTACAGACCTCTTGAACCAAAACGCTCGATTCTTGGGTGGCCTGAAAGGTGTCCAAGGTGAATGGGATTGGGAAAGTGCCGTTTTGTGGAATCAATCGCGTCGAGAAGAAACCTCTTATGGTTTCTTGTATTTGCCCACTTTGCGCAAATTGATCACAGAAAACCGTTCTTTGGCTTCATTGGCTGCTGACCCCACCATCACCAAAGATTTGACCAACATCGGCATTGCAGAGATTGTTCAATGGGATGCCAAAGCAACTCGCGAACTGGGACAGCTTGAAGGCGGCAAAATTGGTTTGGCTGTGGGTGTTGAAGCCCGTCAGGAACGTTTATCGATCGATCCCGATCCGGCCAATGCGCGTGGCGATATTTTGGGCTTGTCTACCACCGCGATTCAAAGTAAGCGCGATGTGGTTTCGTCTTTCTTTGAAGTTCGTACGCCTTTCACAAAGTCTTTTGAAATGGACTTTGCTGGACGTTTTGACAAATACCCAAGTTTTAAAACCAACTTTGTGCCGAAAATTGGCGCCAAGTGGACCGCTCAGGATGGCTTGGCTTTCCGGGGTACTTACTCTGAAGGCTTCCGAGCACCTGCCTTGTCACAAGTGGCATCAGGTGGCGCGCAATTCTTCTTGAATGGCACTGTCGATCCCGTTCGCTGCCCTGATGGTGTGACACCTGTGGCCGGCGCTGATCAAACCGACTGCTCAAAAAGCGTTTCGGGTGTGGGTGGATCCAATCCTGAACTCAAACCTGAAAAATCCAAAGGATTTTCTTTGGGCATGATTTACTCACCGACCAAAGACATCGATGTGTTGATCGATACCTACAAAGTGCGTCAAGAAAATGAAGTGGCCCTTGGCAGCGCGACCTATCTGCTAGAGCACCCAGATCGCTTCCCAGCAGATTCCATTACACGCGACACCAATCCCCTGAATCAATTGAAAGACGCCAACGGCAACCCCATTCCAGGCACAGGTCCACTGATCGCGGTGAAAACGCCTTGGGTTAACCAAGGTGCAACCGAAATCACGGGCATTGACCTTGAATTGAAGTCACGCCACAACTTGGGCGACTATGGTCGTTTGTCTGCTTCATTCAAGATGACGCATTTGATGTCTTACTTGCGTGCTGAAGCGCCTGGCGACTACATGCGCAATGCGGTTGGCACTTATGGCGGTTTAAACGATTGGGCAACTTCTGTGGGAGCCATTCCGCGCAATCGTTTCACATTGTCAACAGCCTTAGAGCAGGGTTCTCACATCTTCTTGGCCGCCATGAAGATGACCACCACCATTTCAATGATGCGTCGATATGACGGTGCCACAGAGTACCCAGTTGCTTATTGCCACTACGGTTCAGGTCAACCCAAAACGGCGACGTCATTGGGTGGTGTTCCTCTGTACAACACCTACTACCCAGATTGCAAAGTGCCATCTTGGAAAACATTTGACGTGGGCTACATGTACAACGGTATCAAAAACCTGCAATTGGGCGTGAACATTTCGAATGTGTTTGACAAACCTGCACCTTACTATCCTGGTGCCAACACCAGCACCACCGTGCAGCAAGGGTATTACTCTGGCCTGTACAACAACACGGGGCGATTCACGCGCTTCTCTGCAAAGTACATGTTTAACTGATTTGCTTTGATGCTGTTAACAAAAACGCCTCGTTTTCGAGGCGTTTTTCTTTGTGAGCTTGATTTCAAAAAGTCAATCAGCTTGAGATAAAGTACGGCATCTCTAGAAATACTCAATCATGCTCAGTCCCATTCAACGTCTTCAGCGCTTCGCTGCAATTTGCGGCGTCATTGCGTTGCTCAATGCATGTGGTGGCGTTTCCAACGAACCCGTGCCCAAAGCACTATTGGCAGAGAACGTTCTTTTCAGTTCGTACCAGGAATCCCCAAAGTACTTGGACTCCACATCGTCCTACAGCAACAATGAAACGCCATGGACTTACGCGGTTTATGAACCGCCACTCAAATACCATTATCTGAAACGTCCCTATGAGCTTGTACCCCGTACTTTGAGTGAGATGCCAAGTGTGAAATTCATCGGCAAGGATGGCCGCGAAGTACCGCTTCAAACGCCAGCCGATCAAATTGCCGAAAGTGTTTTTGAGCTGAAAATTGAGCCAGGCATCAAATACCAGCCGCATCCTGCTTTTGCAAAAACAGATGACGGCACATACCGATATTTATCGCTGAAAGAGTCCGATCTTGAGGGTAAGCGCCGCCCTTATGATTTTGAACACATGGGCACTCGAGAGTTGCTGGCTGAAGACTATGCCTACGCCATCAAACGCTTGGCAACACCTCGCATCAAGTCGCCGTCTTTTGGCTTTCTTTCAGAAAAAATTGTAGGCTTGGCCGACTACGGCAAACAAATCAAAGTCTTTAATGAGACGCTGAAAGAAGGCAAAACTGCTCGGGAGATAGGACCCTTTGGTCATTTAACGTGGCTAGACTTTAGAGCGCACAAGCTGCCAGGCGTCGAAGTGATTGACTCACACACCTTGAAAATCCGAGTTGTAGGCAAGTATCCGCAATTTAAGTACTGGTTGGCCATGACGTTCTTCGCACCCATCCCATGGGAGGTGGATGCGTTTTATGCGCAGGAGGGCATGTCACGTCGCAACCTGAATCCGGATACATGGCCAGTGGGTACGGGCCCCTACATGCTGACGGAGTACATTCCTAATGCACGGATGGAACTTGTGCGCAACCCGAATTACCGTGGCGTACCTTATCCATGTGAAGGCGAGGAGGGCGACAAGGAAAAGGGTTTGCTCAAGGATTGCGGTCAAAAAACACCGTTTGTCGACAAAGTTGTTTCTGTCATTGAGAAGGAGTCGACTTCTGTCGCAACCAAATTCATTCAAGGTTATTACGACATTCCTCAGCTAGAACGTGGTGAACCCGGTATCGGATACCAAGTTTCTATTCAAGATGGCACAGGTCGGGCCAAAGAATTGCTCGATCGAAAAATCCAACTGCCAAGTACGATCCAAGTTGGATTCTGGCACTTTGGCTTTAACTGGTTAGATCCGGTGGTAGGACTTGGCAAGACACCAGAAGATCGGGTACGCAATAAGAAATTGCGTCAAGCATTGGCCATCGCTTTTGATTTTGAAGAATATGTTTCTATTTTTGAGGATGATCGCGCACAGGTTAACCACAGTGCGGTTGTACCCGGCTTGTTTGGTAACAACTTGTCAAAGCCCAATCCTGTCATTTATGACATTGCAGCCGACGGAAAATACAAGCGAAAATCGATTGAGGTTGCCAAAAAATTACTGGCTGAAGCAGGTTATCCAGAGGGGCGAGACGCCAAAACTGGGCAACCCTTGATATTGAATTACGACACACAAGGCGTGGGGCCCGGTTACAAAGCAAGGTTAGATTGGGTTGCCAAACAGTTTGCAAAGTTGAACGTGCAAATTGAAATTCGCAACACCGACTACAACCGGTTTCAAGACAAGATGCGCAAAGGCTCTGCGCAATTCTTTTTCTGGGGTTGGTTGGCCGACTACCCAGACCCAGAGAACTTCTTGTTCTTGTTGTACGGCCCGAATTCAAAAGCCAAATTTGATGGCGAGAATTCAAGTAACTTTGCCCATCCAGAATACGATCAGTTGTTCGATCGCATGAAGGATTTGGAAGATACGCCAGAACGCGCAGCCATGATTGCGCGCATGATTGAAATCATGCAAGACGAAATGCCCATGCTCTACGGCTGGTCGGAAGAGTTTGGTGGGGCTTATCACCAATGGGTGGGCAATGGCAAACCTTCCAACATCATTCGTGACTCTTTGCCTTATTTGAAAATTGATGCGGCACTTCGGACGGCCAAGATTAAAGAGTGGAATCAAGCGATCTGGTGGCCTTTGGCGGTTTTACCCATGCTGCTTTTAGCGCTGGCCTGGCCTGCTTGGAAGGCTTGGCGCAAACGTCAGTCACAACGTGCCGTACAAGGCTCAACACACACACCTAGGAGTCTGTGATGTTCAGATTTTTATCCCGGAAATTGGCTTATGGCTTGGCGATTTTGATTGGCATTAACTTGCTGACCTTTGTCTTGTTTTTCAAAGTCAACACACCCGACGACATGGCGCGCATGCAATTGGGTGGAAAACGTGTAACACCAGACGCAATTGAGAAGTGGAAAGCCGAACGCGGTTATGACCGACCTTTGTTTTTCAATGAAAAGGAGCAGGGTATTGCTCAAATTGCCAACACTTTGTTTTTAGACAGTTCCTTGCGGATGTTTGCCTTCGACTTTGGCCGTGCAGACAGTGGCCGCGACATCGCTTCTGAAATTGTGAGACGGGCAGGTCCATCTGTGGCTTTGGCACTTCCAACATTTGTGGTTGGGCTGGGTATTTCCATTGTTTTGGCACTTGGATTGGCTTTCTTTCGCGCCACTTATTTGGATTTTTGGGGAACAGTGCTTTGCGTGGTATTCATGTCCATCTCCTCGCTGTTTTTCATTGTGATGGGCCAGTTTATGTTCTCACGTGTTTTGCAATTGATGCCTGTATCTGGCTTTGCGCCAGGCATGGATGCATGGCGATTCCTGGTTCTGCCCATTGCCGTTGGCATCTTGGCGCGCTTAGGGGGTGAAGTTCGATTCAATCGCACCTTGTTCATGGAAGAAATTGGCAAAGATTACGTCAGAACCGCTCGCTCTAAAGGCTTGTCAGAAGGACGTGTCTTACTGGTTCATGTGCTGCGCAATGCGCTGATTCCTATTCTCAGTGCTTCGGTGGCTGTGATTCCCTTGTTGTTCATGGGCAGCTTAATTACTGAATCTTTTTTCGCCATTCCTGGACTTGGCAGCTATTTGATTGAAGCCATTGCAGGACAAGACTTTGCCATTGTGCGTGCCATGGTTTTCATTGGCTCATTTTTGTACATCGTCGGTTTGATTTTGACCGACATCAGCTACACCTTGGCTGACCCACGCATTCGTTTGCAGTAAGCGCATCATGCAACCCGTATTTTTACTTACCGATTTATTCGTTTACGCCATCTTGTTGTTTGTACTTTGGTACATGTGGCGAGTACGCTCTGATCGAAATCTGAGAGCCAATTGGCGTTTGGCGATGCGTCGTCCTGTGGCCATGGTCAGCAGCATGGTGCTTGGTTTCTTTCTGCTGGTTGCTTTAACGGATTCCATTCACTTTCGTGAAGCTTTGCCAGCATCCGCAGGACAAACCAGCACGCAGTACGCATCTGAGGCCAACTCCATTCTGGACAAGATATTGCAACCCTTGGCAACTGCACGTGAACGCAGTTACTCAGAACCTTTGTCAGCCACTGCCTTTCGAAAAGAAACCTTTGAGCGTGATGGCGTGTCAGTGCGCGACTATCCTCGCTTGCGTTTTGGCGGCAAACATTTAAAAGACTCTGCTGCAGAACTTTCAGCCGATGTCTCAAGTCAAACTTGGTCTGCGTTGGGCTTGGGAATTGGCATTATTTTGGCAACTTTGTTGCTGGGTTTGGCCATGGCAACGGCCACAACAGGTCAAGCTTTTTCTGTTGTATTGACCCATTTTAAAAATGGACAGACGGAATGGCCATGGCGCTCCATGGCGCTGACGTTTTCCTTGATGGTGTTGGTTATCACATGGGTTGTGATGCTGTCGCAGGGGTACCATGTTTTTGGAACCGACCGAACCGGCAATTCGGTATTGGTGTTTGCACTCAAAAGTGTGCGAACTGCCTTGGTGATTGGTGGCTTAACCACCTTGGTTGTTTTACCCTTGGCATTGTTGCTGGGGGTGACAGCAGGTTATTTGCGCGGCTGGGTTGATGAGCTTATTCAATACGTTTACACCTTGTTGGCCTCCATTCCCGATGTACTCTTGATTGCCGCTTCTGTTTTATTGCTCCAAGTGTTCATCGACAAAAACCAAGGCGTTTTTGAGACTTCCTTGGAACGTGCCGATGCACGTCTGTTTTTCTTATGCTTGATCTTGGGCATCACTTCTTTTACCGGCTTATGCCGTTTGGTCCGGGGTGAAACCTTGAAATTGCGCGAGTTGGAGTACATCCAATCTGCGCGGGCATTTGGTGTTTCAACGCCACGCATTTTGTGGCGCCACATTGTGCCCAATCTGATGCATTTGGTTTTGATCAATACCGTGATGCAGTTTTCCAGTTTTGTATTGGCTGAAGCCGTGTTGTCTTATGTGGGTGTGGGCGTGGATCCCAAAACTGCAAGTTTTGGTGTGATGATCAACACAGCGCGTGCTGAATTAGCAGCCACCCCTTTGGTCTGGTGGACTTTGGCAACAGCCTTTGGTTTCATGTTCCTGATTGTGCTCAGTGCCAATTTGCTTGCCGATGCAGTTCGTGATGCATTTGATCCTCGTACCCGTTTACGCAATGCCAGTCCCGTGATGTCAAATACGCAAGAGGTGGCGGCATGATTCAGCAATTGAACGTTCAAAACTTAGTCGTTGATCTCCAAACAGAGCATGGCATGGCCCGTGCAGTTGATGCCCTTCATCTGACTTTGCAAAAGGGTCAAACTTTTGCCTTGGTGGGGGAGTCAGGTTGTGGCAAATCCATGACGGCACTCTCACTTCTACGTCTACTTCCTGACAATGCCGTGATTCAAAACGGCAAGGTCAATTTGAGCGATGTAGATGTTTTTCAGCTCAGTGAAAATCAGATGCGGAACATTCGCGGACGACGTATTTCCATTATTTTCCAAGAGCCTTCCACCAGTTTGAATCCCGTGATGACCGTGGGCGATCAAATCCTGGAAGTGATTCATCAGCACACCCCATTGCAGGGTGAAGCGGCACATTCGCGTGCTGTGGAATGGTTGAAAAAGGTTGGGCTTCCCGAGCCAGAACGTCGTATGGGCAGCTACCCGTTTGAAATGTCGGGCGGTCAATTGCAGCGTGTAATGATTGCCATCGCATTGGCTGCAGAACCAGACTTACTGATTGCGGATGAACCCACCACCGCATTGGACGTGACCATCCAAGCGCAAATTTTGGACTTGCTCAAAAGTCTGCAGCAAGAACGCGGCATGGCCATGTTGTTGATCACGCACGATCTGGCTGTGGTCAGTGGCATGGCCGATCAAGTGGCCCTGATGTATGCCGGTCAAATTGTTGAAGTGGCATCGGCCGCAGATTTCTTTGTTCGTCCATCACACCCTTACGCCAAACTGTTGCTCCAGGCCCTTCCTGGTGAAGACTTAAGGGGACGTCAACTGGCCGCCATCCATGGCACCGTACCGCCGCTTACCCAAGTGTTCAAAGGCTGCCGCTTTGCCCCTCGATGCCCCTATCAAACGGAGAACTGCATTGAGAAAGCGGTTGCCATGACGTCGCTGTCTGACACACACAATGTGCGTTGCGTACGAGTGCATGATGCCAGTCTGCAGTCTTTGAGTTTGCCTCCGCTTTTAGAGCGTGGCAAGGAAACCTCTCACGATCACTCGGTGTTGCTTTCCGTCAATGATTTATCTGTCACATACGCCATGGGTGGTGGCGTGCTGGGGGGGCAAAAAACTTTCCAAGCCGTCAAGAATGTGAGTTTTGACATCCAAAAGGGTCAAACTTTGGCCTTGGTGGGGGAGTCAGGTTGCGGAAAAACCACCATTGGTAAATCCTTGTTGCAACTTCTGACGCCTCAAACAATCGTCTCAGGACAGGCTTTGTTGCATGGCCAGGATCTATTTCAGTTGAAGGGACGGGCCCTACAAGCCTCACGCAAGCAACTCCAAATCATTTTCCAAAATCCATTTGCCTCATTGAATCCACGCATGCGTGTGCAAGAAATTTTGGAGGAGGGTATGAAGAGCCTTCATCCAGAGTGGTCTGCCGATCAACGTCACGCTGACTTGAAAGTGCTGATGGACCAGGTGGGCTTGAGGTCTGATGCGCTTGATCGCTATCCGCATGAGTTTTCTGGCGGACAGCGTCAAAGGATTGCCATTGCACGTGCTTTGGCAGTCAAACCCAGCTTGATTGTGTGTGACGAGCCCACGTCGGCCTTGGATGTGTCAGTTCAGGCTCAAATTTTGAATTTGTTGCGTGAACTGCAAGACCACTTGGGCGTGAGCTACCTGTTTGTGACCCACAACATAGGTGTCGTGGCTTATTTGGCAGACAAAGTTGCCGTCATGCATGCCGGGGAAATGGTCGAAATGGGCGACGCCACGCAAATTTTGAACAATCCTCAGGATCCTTACACAAAATCATTGTTGTCAGCAGTGCCTAAACTGAATCAGGCTCTGGCTTAATTTGGCGCTTTTTTCCAACAAAATCGTTCCAAATCAAGGATTTATGGATTAGAATCCGAGCTTCACGACCAAACGGGCGGGTTTTCACCGCCCGTTTTTTTTGGTCGATCGATTAATGAGCAGGGTTTTTACCTGTCATTGATCTTTGAGTAAACCTTTAAAGAAAAGATTCGTTTCGCGTGGCATTGCAACAGATCGTTGAAGAAACTGTAGCTGGTTTGGGCTATGAATTGGTAGAGATTGAACGCTCTGCCGGTGGACTCATGCGCATCACCATCGACAATCCTTGGCAAGAAGGTGTCGACCGTTTTGAGATTCCGTTTGTGACCGTGGAAGACTGCGAAAAGGTCAATCGTCAATTGATGTTTGCATTGGAAGTCGATGGCGTTGAGTATCGCCGCCTAGAAGTTTCATCACCCGGCATTGACCGCCCGCTTCGAAACGAAAGAGACATGGCCCGATTTGAGGGCGAACTCATTGACATCACACTCAAGGCCCCTATGGGCGAGGCTGCAGCTGGTTTGGTCAATGCGCTGCGTAAAAAATTTCGAGGCACTTTGGAAAAAGCAGAAGCCGAAAGCACTTGGCAAATTGTGTGGTCCGATGCCCCCGAGCCCAAGCCAGGTGCTCGTGTCAGTAAAAAAAGGCCGCCTGTTCCCATGCAAGTTCTGGGCTTCAGGCTAGATGAATTAAGAGAGGCGCGACTTGCGCCTGTGGTTGATTTCAAGGGCCGCAAGCCCAAAATAGACTTAGGAGAGATTTAACATGAATCGCGAACTGTTGATGTTGGTTGAAGCCATCTCACGTGAAAAGAACGTGGAACGTGACATCGTGTTTGGTGCAGTTGAGTCTGCGCTGGCCCAGGCCACCAAAAAGATCTATGAAGGCGATGTGGACATTCGCGTTGCCATCGACCGTGACAGCGGTAATTACGAAACTTTCCGTCGTTGGCACGTGGTGCCAGATGAAGCTGGTTTGCAATTGCCAGACCAAGAGATTCTCTTGTTTGAAGCACTTGAACAAATCCCTGACATTGAAGTTGACGAGTACATCGAAGAAGCTGTCGAGTCTTTGCCCATTGGCCGTATTGGCGCCATGGCGGCCAAGCAAGTGATCTTGCAAAAGATTCGTGATGCTGAACGCGAAATGTTGCTCAACGAATTTATGGCACGTGGCGAGAAGATTTTGGTGGGTACCGTCAAGCGCATGGACAAGGGCGACATCATTGTTGAGTCTGGCCGTGTTGAAGGTCGCCTGCGTCGTAGCGAAATGATTCCTAAAGAGAACTTGCGCAATGGCGACCGTGTTCGCGCCATGATCATGGAAGTTGACCTCACATTGCGTGGTGCGCCCATCATCTTGTCACGCTCTTCTCCTGAGTTCATGGTTGAACTCTTCCGTCAAGAAGTACCTGAAATTGAACAAGGCCTGCTCGAGATCAAATCTTGCGCACGTGACCCTGGTTCACGCGCCAAAATCGCAGTGTTATCGCACGACAAACGTGTTGATCCAATTGGCACTTGCGTTGGTGTTCGTGGTACACGGGTTAATGGCGTCACCAATGAATTGGCCGGCGAACGCGTCGACATCGTTTTGTGGAGCGAAGATCCAGCACAGTTTGTGATTGGTGCGTTGGCACCTGCCAATGTGCAATCCATTGTGGTGGACGAAGAAAAGCACGCGATGGACGTGGTCGTAGACGAAGAAAACTTGGCCATTGCCATTGGCCGCGGTGGTCAAAACGTCCGCTTGGCCTCCGACCTCACAGGTTGGAAAATCAACATCATGGATGCAGCAGAATCTGCTCAAAAGCAAGCTGAAGAAACAACAGGCATCCGCGCCTTGTTCATGGACAAGCTCGATGTGGACCAAGAAATTGCCGACATCCTGATTGAGGAAGGCTTTACCAGCTTGGAAGAAGTGGCCTATGTGCCAATTCAAGAAATGCTGGAAATTGACAGCTTCGACGAAGATACGGTCAACGAACTTCGGACACGAGCCAAGGACGCTTTGCTGACGCTTGAAATTGCACGCGAAGAAAGCGTGGAAGATGTTTCACAAGACCTTCGCGACCTTGAAGGTTTGACGCCCGAACTGATTGCCAAATTGGCCGAAGCAGGCGTGAACACACGAGATGATTTGGCCGACTTGGCCACTGACGAACTCACCGACATCACCGGACAAACCGATGGTGAAGCCACCGCCCTGATCATGAAAGCCCGTGAACACTGGTTCACTGGTCAGGCCTAATCTAAAGGAGGCAAGAACACCATATGTCTAGTAATACCGTCGCCGAGTTCGCAAGCGAACTTAAAAAATCATCTGAGACACTGCTTGAGCAATTGCGCTCAGCGGGTGTGGAAAAGTCAGCGCCCTCAGATGCGCTAACCGAAATTGACAAGCAAAAGCTGTTGAGTTTTTTACAAGCAAGCCATGGCACTGTTGCTGGTGAGCGCAAAAAAATCACATTGGTCAAGAAATCAACCAGTGAAATCAAGCAAGCCGATTCAACAGGCAAGGCTCGCACCATTCAAGTTGAAGTGCGTAAGAAACGAACCTTCATCAAACGCGATGATGAATTAGAAACATCACCAGCGCCTGTCGTTTCAGAGCCCGCAGCGCCTTTGATCGATCACGCCGAATTGGCGCGTCGCGAAGAAGAAGCGCGAAGCCAAGCCGAATTGTTGAGACGTCAAGAAGAAGCCTTGGCTGAAAAACGCTTAGAACGTGAAGCCAAAGAGAAGGCCAAACGCGAAGAAGTGGCGGCTCAAGAAGCCGCACTGGCTGCTGCCAATGCAGTTCAAAAGACGCCCGAAGAAGTCGCAGCTGAAGCTGCAGCCATTCGAAGCGCAAAAGCAGCTGCCGCCCAGCACGAAGCCGACAGCATCAATGCTGCGTCAAAACCTGTCGATCCCAGCATTGCACAATCTGCAGAAGCCGAACGTGTTTCGGCTGAAGCTGCAAATCTTGCAGAAAAAGCAGCTGTTAAAAAGGCTGCTGAAGATCAGGCAGACCAAGATGCCAAAGCCGTTGTGGCCGACGAGGCCGCACGCGAGCGCGATTTGAACTTGCGTCGTAATAAAGCATTGGCTGAAGCGGAAGCTATTCGCGCCATGATGAGCGCGCCTCCTAAAAAGGCCCCTCCAAAAGAAGAACCCAAACCGGATCCTAAAGCCGCTAAGGGCACATTGCACAAACCTGCGCAAGTTCCAGGTGCTGCAGGTAAAAAACCAGCTACAACTGTTGAAGCAAAAGATGCAACACCAGGTGGCAACAAAGAAGTTAAGTCTGCCAAGCTGTCATCCAGCTGGGCCGGTGATCCAGCCACTAAAAAGAAATCTATTCCAACTCGCGGTGATACCAGCGGTGGCGTGGGTCGTAACAACTGGCGTGGTGGTCCTAAAAACCGTCGTGGCAATGACCGTGACCGTGAAGATCATGTTCAAGCCGCACCGGTCGAAGCGCGTGTCATTGAAGTGCACGTGCCTGAAACCATTACCGTCGCAGAGTTGGCGCACAAGATGGCCATCAAGGCTTCTGAAGTCATCAAGCAGTTGATGAAATTGGGCCAGATGGTCACCATCAATCAGCCCTTGGATCAAGACACTGCCATGATTCTGGTGGAAGAGCTGGGTCACAAGGCAGTTATTGCTGCTTTGGACGATCCTGAGGCCTTTACGGACGACGAAGTGTCGCAAAGCGACGCGCCGCTCATGCCGCGTGCTCCTGTGGTCACGGTCATGGGTCACGTTGACCACGGTAAAACCTCTTTGCTTGACTACATTCGCCGTGCCAAAGTGGCTTCTGGCGAAGCCGGTGGCATTACCCAGCACATTGGTGCTTATCACGTTGAAACTGCACGCGGCATGGTGTCCTTCTTGGACACACCCGGTCACGAGGCCTTCACGGCCATGCGTGCTCGCGGTGCGCAAGCCACTGACATTGTGATTTTGGTGGTTGCCGCCGATGACGGCGTGATGCCGCAAACCAAAGAGGCGATCAAGCACGCCAAGGCTGCGGGTGTTCCCATTGTGGTGGCCATCAACAAGATCGACAAACCCGATGCCAACCTCGACCGCGTCAAGGGTGAGTTGGTTGCTGAGGAAGTGGTGCCTGAAGAGTTCGGTGGCGATTCACCGTTCGTGGGCGTGTCCGCTAAAACCGGTGCCGGCATTGACGAATTGCTCGAACAAGTCTTGTTGCAAGCTGAAGTGCTTGAGCTCAAAGCGCCTGTGGATGCAGCCGCCAAGGGCTTGGTCATTGAAGCGCGCCTCGACAAGGGCCGTGGTCCTGTGGCCACGATTTTGGTTCAGTCGGGCACCTTGTCAACTGGCGACGTGGTGTTGGCTGGCCAAACATTTGGCCGCGTTCGTGCCATGTTGGACGAAAATGGCAAGCCCATCAAAACAGCAGGTCCTTCCATCCCTGTTGAAATTCAGGGTCTGACCGAAGTGCCACAAGCCGGTGACGAGTTCATGGTTCTCAGCGATGAACGCCGTGCCCGTGAAATTGCCACTTACCGCGCTGGTAAATTCCGCAACACCAAACTGGCCAAGCAGCAAGCCGCCAAATTGGAGAACATGTTCAGCGACATCGGTGCTGGCGAAGTCAAAACTTTGCCCATCATCGTCAAAGCCGACGTTCAGGGTTCGCAAGAAGCCTTGGCGGCATCTTTGCTCAAATTGTCAACCGACGAGATCAAGGTTCAATTGGTTTATGCCGCGGTGGGCGGTATCAGCGAGTCCGACATCAACTTGGCGATTGCGTCCAAAGCGGTGGTCATTGGCTTTAACGTGCGTGCCGATGCAGGTGCCCGCAAACAAGCCGAAAGCAATGGCGTCAGCATCAATTACTACAACATCATTTATGACGCGGTAGACGAATTGAAAGCTGCTATGTCTGGCATGTTGGCGCCCGAGCAGAAGGAAGAAGTCATTGGTATGGCCGAAATCCGCACCGTGTTCGTGGCTTCCAAAATTGGCACGGTCGCAGGTTGTATGGTTACCAACGGCCAAGTCACGCGCTCTTCCAAATTCCGTTTGTTGCGCGACAACGTGGTCATCTACACCGGCGACATCGACTCCCTCAAGCGCCTCAAAGACGACGTTCGCGAAGTCAAAGAAGGTTTCGAGTGCGGTATCAAACTCAAAAACTACAACGACATTGCAGTGGGCGACCAACTGGAATTCTTTGAAGTCAAAGAGATTGCACGTACCTTGTAATCAGAGAACCAGGCCCACACTCACATGGCACGCAAACCTACCAGCTCAGCCCACCGCGGATTCCGCGTTGCCGATCAGATCCAACGCGATCTGTCGGAGCTGATAGCGCGCGAACTCAAAGATCCCCGTGTGGGCATGGTCACCTTGAACGCCGTCGAAGTCACGCCTGACTACGCACATGCCAAGGTGTTTTTCAGCATCATTACAGGCAAACCAGAGGACGCCACCGCGGGTTTGAATGCTGCAGCTGGTTTCTTGCGAAACGGTTTGTTCAAGCGTTTGCAAATTCACACGGTTCCCACACTTCATTTCATTTTTGATCGCACCACAGAGCGTGCTTCAGACATGAACGCCTTGATCTCCAAGGCAGTGGCTTCACGTTCTAAGGACGAGGAGTGATATGAACGCGCCACGCACCAGGGTGCAACGGCGCCCTGTGCATGGGGTGCTGTTGTTAGACAAACCATACGGTATGTCCAGTAACGATGCTTTGCAAAAAGCCAAGTGGTTGTTGCGCGCCGAAAAAGCAGGGCACACTGGCACCTTGGATCCATTGGCCACGGGTGTTCTACCTTTGTGTTTTGGCGCAGCCACCAAGTTCAGCCAGCTGCACTTGGATGCAGATAAGTCTTACGAAGCCATTGTTGTTTTGGGTGTCCAAACCAGCACGGGTGATTTGGAAGGTGAGGTGGTTTCTGAAAAGCCTGTGAGCTTCTCAGTAAATCAACTTCAACAAGTGCAAACAAAATTCACTGGGCCGATTGATCAAATCCCACCCATGTACAGCGCCTTGAAAAAGGATGGCAAAGCTTTGTACGACTACGCTCGTGCAGGCATTGAAGTAGAGCGTGAAGCTCGCCACATTGTGATCCATGCATTGGCATTGGAAGAAATTGCGCCTCAGAGTGATCATCGACGTTTGAAAGTCACAGTGACTTGCAGCAAGGGTACTTACATCCGCACCTTGGGTGAAGACATCGCCATTGCCTTAGGTACATGTGGACACCTTAGCGCGCTGCGCCGTATTCAAACGGGTCCATTTTCAGAAGCAGAATGCCTCAGCATTCAAGATTTAGAAGCTTTGACAGAAACAGAGCGAGAATTAAAATTGTTGTCCGTCGATGCCTTGCTCGATGGTCATACCCCTGTCACCTTGCCCCCAGATGATGCGGGCAGATTCTTAAGCGGCGTGCGCCGTCGTGGCGATTGGCCCGACAACCTGCACGTTGCTGTGTACGGCGACTCACCGCGCGCGCTCTTGGGCACTGCGCATGTGAAAGCTGGTGAACTTATTCCTGGGCGCTTACTAAGCCCCCTAGAAATTCAATCAATTTTGGAGAAGGCCTTAGCATGAGTAGACAAATTCGTAACATCGCGATCATCGCCCACGTTGACCACGGTAAAACCACCATGGTTGACCAACTGCTGCGTCAGTCCGGCACTTTTGCCGAACACGAAAAAGTGGTCGACACCGTCATGGACAACAACGCAATTGAGCGTGAACGTGGCATTACCATCTTGGCCAAAAACTGTGCCGTGAGCTGGGAAGGTACGCACATCAACATCGTTGACACCCCAGGCCACGCCGACTTCGGCGGCGAAGTGGAACGCGCTTTGTCCATGGTGGACGGTGTGGTGTTGCTCATTGATGCGCAAGAGGGCCCAATGCCCCAAACGCGTTTTGTGACCAAGAAGGCTTTGGCCTTGGGCCTCAAGCCCATCGTGGTTGTGAACAAAGTGGACAAGCCCGGTGCGAACCCAGACAAAGTGGTCAACCAAGCGTTCGACTTGTTCGACAAATTGGGGGCGACTGATGAACAGCTCGACTTCCCCGTGGTGTATGCCTCTGGCATCAACGGCTGGACGTCTTTAGAAGAGGGCGCTCCTGGTGAACAGTGGGGCCCAGACATGTCTGCACTTTTCAACACCGTGTTGAAACATGTGCCCGCACAAGCCGGCGATCCAGACGCGCCTTTGCAATTGCAAATTTCCGCATTGGATTTTTCAACCTTTGTGGGTCGCATTGGTGTGGGCCGTATCAGCCAAGGCACCATCAAGCCCATGATGGATGTGTTGGTCATGGAAGGTCCAGATGGTTCGTCCATCAAAGGCCGTATCAACCAGGTATTGACGTTCCGTGGTTTGGACCGCGTTCAGGTAACCGAAGCTGGTCCTGGTGACATTGTGTTGATCAACGGTATTGCCGACTTGAACATTGGTGTGACCGTCACGGATCCCGCCAATCCAGCACCACTGCCCATGCTCAAAATTGACGAGCCAACATTGACGATGAACTTCTGCGTGAACACCAGCCCCTTGGCCGGTCGTGAAGGCAAGTACGTCACCAGCCGTCAAATCTGGGATCGTCTGCAAAAAGAGTTGCAACATAACGTGGCCTTGCGCGTTAAGGAAACTGACGAAGAAGGCGTGTTTGACGTTGCAGGTCGCGGTGAATTGCACTTGACCATCTTGCTCGAAAACATGCGCCGCGAAGGATACGAAATGGCTGTGTCCAAGCCACGCGTGGTGTTCCGTGATGTGAACGGCGAGCGTCATGAACCGATCGAATTGGTCACGGCCGACATTGAAGAAACTCATCAGGGCGGCGTGATGCAAGCTCTGGGTGAGCGCAAAGGTGAACTGGTTAATATGGAACCCGATGGCCGTGGCCGTGTTCGCTTGGAATACCGCATTCCAGCTCGTGGCTTGATTGGCTTTACCAATGAGTTTTTGAACTTGACACGTGGTTCCGGTTTAATCTCCAACATCTTTGACAGCTACGAAGCTCACAAAGGTGAAATTGGTGGTCGTAAAAACGGTGTGCTCATCTCCATGGACGACGGTGAAATCTTTACCTACGCCTTGGGCAAGTTGGACGACCGTGGTCGCATGTTCGTGAAGGCCAACGATCCAGTGTACGAAGGCATGATTGTGGGTATCCACAGCCGTGACAACGACTTGGTGGTTAACGCAACACGTACCAAACAGCTGACCAACTTCCGTGTGTCTGGCAAAGAAGATGCCATCAAGATCACACCGCCCATTGACCTCACACTGGAATACGGCGTGGAGTTCATTGACGATGATGAATTGGTGGAGATCACACCAAAGAGCGTTCGTTTGCGCAAGCGTTTCTTGAAAGAGCACGAGCGTAAGCGCGCAGGTCGCGCTTAAGTCTTAACGTCTCAGAAGCACACCCAGTGCTCAAACTCAAACACGGTCACGCAGTTGCCTTGATGGTGCTCGTGACCGCTTTGTGGTCAATCGCTGGCGTGGTTTCACGCCACCTTGAAAGCGCGCGTGGTTTCGAAATCACGTTTTGGCGAAGTGCCTTTACGGTGCTTGGTTTAGTCCTCATCCTCACCTTTTGGCAGGGCGTGAGCGTTTGGAAAAGGCTGCCGTGGCGCAGCCCTTATTTTTGGCTGTCGGGCTTGTGCTGGAGCATCATGTTCACAGCCTTCATGATGGCCTTAAGCCTAACTGCGGTGGCCAACGTTCTGATCACCATGGCGTGTGGGCCTTTGCTCACGGCACTGGGTTCTTGGATGTTCATTTCCCATCGATTGCCCCTCAGAACATGGCTGGCCATTGCCTTTGCCGGTGCAGGCATTGCACTGATGTTTGTCAGTCAACTGCAACTGGGCGACCCCAATTTTCTGTTGGGCGCGGCTGTTGCCCTTTGCGTACCGATTGCCGGTGCCACGCAATGGAACTTGACGCATAAGAGTCAATCACTGGGACAGTCAATCGACTTGGTGCCTTCCGTCTTGCTGGGTGCCGTGTTGTCATCTTTGATGACCTTGCCATTGGCTTGGCCACTGCAAACCAGTTCCCATGACTTAAGTCTTTTGGTGCTGCTTGGATTTGTGCAGCTCGCCATTCCATGCACGTTGTCTGTCATTTGCGCCAGGTCTTTACAGGCGCCAGAAGTTTCTTTACTGGCTTTGTTAGAAGTTATTTTCGGTATCGCATTGGCTTGGTGGGGTGCTAACGAAGAACCACATGTCAGTGTCTTGATGGGCGGCAGCATGGTCATTGTTGCCTTGTTTGCGAATGAATGGTTTGGATGGAGACAACGCAATGTCTGAAATGAACATAAGCAACACCGTTGCAACAGAGTCTCATGTTGTGTATGAAGTAAGTGGCAGAGTCGGGTGCATCACCCTGAACCGGCCCAAAGCTTTGAACGCTTTGTCTTTGTCCATGGTGCGTGAATTGACCAAGGCTTTGTTGGAATTTCAAAGCAACCCGCAAGTTTTGGCCGTATTGATCAAAGGCAACGGCAAAGAAGGCCCTTTTGGCCACTTCTGTGCCGGTGGTGATATTCGGTTTTTCCACCAAGCGGCTTTGGCCGGTGATACCAGCTTGTCAGACTTCTTCACAGAAGAATACGCGTTGAACCATCTGATTCATACCTACGCCAAGCCCTATATTGCCTTCATGGATGGCGTGGTGATGGGCGGCGGCATGGGCATCAGTCAAGGTGCCAGTGTGCGCATTGTGACCGACAAAACACAAATGGCCATGCCTGAAACCCACATTGGTTTGTTTCCCGATGTGGGTGGTGGTTATTTCCTAAGTCGTTGTCCGGGACGCATTGGAGAATACCTCGGACTGACGGGTCAAAAAATCAATGGCCCGCAGGCAATTCAAGCGGGTCTGGCCGATGGTCTGATTGAGGTGCAACGTCTGCCCATGCTTTGGAAAACTTTGCTTAGCACGCCGTTTGAAAGTGGTGAAGCGGTTGAGCGCTGGATTCAAAGCCAGTTCACCAAACTGGAAGCGACTCCTTTTCCCAATAAGGCTGAAATTGATCAGTTCTTTGCTATGTCTACGCCCCTAGAAATCAGTCTTGCTTTGGCGCAAGACAATTCCGAATGGGCTCAGCAAACATTGGACAGCTTAAACAAAGCCTCCCCCCTGATGGTGCATGTGGTTTTGAGTCAAATTCGCAAAGCACGGAACATGGGCTTGGCCGATGATCTGCGCATGGAACTTGATTTGGTTCATCACTGTTTTCATTTGCGGGAGCGCAGTGAAACAGTGGAAGGCATTCGTGCATTGGCGGTTGACAAAGATCACCAGCCTAAGTGGGCACACGGGCATCTTTCTGAGGTGGCTGATGCAGAATGGCCTGCGTTTTTTGTGAGCCCTTGGACGCCAGAAACGCATCCGCTGCGTCATCTTAGCTAAACTCAAAAATTGCAGCCTTAGCGGTTGCGACTTTTCATGGCGCGCTCCACTTCGCGCTTGCCTTCGCGGTCCTTGATGGTGTCGCGTTTGTCGTGCTCGGCCTTGCCTTTGGCCAGTGCCACTTCACACTTAATGAAGCCCGCTTTCCAATGCAAATTGATAGGCACCAAGGTAAAACCTTTTTGCTCGACTTTGCTGGTGAGACGATCAATCTCGTCGCGCTTTAACAGCAACTTTCGGGTGCGCGCGGCCTCTGGATTGACATGGGTAGAAGCTGTTTTGAGTGGGTTGATCAAACAGCCAATGATGAACATCTCTTTGTTGCGGATGACCACATAGCCATCGGTGAGCTGAACCTTGCCTTCGCGCACCGCTTTGACTTCCCAGCCTTCCAAGACCATGCCGCACTCGTGCCTTTCCTCAAAAAAGTAGTCAAAGGCTGCTTTTTTGTTTTCGGCGATGAGGCCTGATTTACCAGGACCCTTGGTTTTTTTGGGAGGCGTTGCCATGAAAAAGAGGTGAGAAGGGCGTTTGCCGATTTTGATTGAGGGCCAACGATTGCTTGAAGCCACCCAGAGAAATTACAATCTAGAGAACAAGTCTTATTGTATGAAGAAACTGATCAAATCTGTTCTGATCTGGTACTCCCCAGAGGAAATGTTTCGCCTGGTCACAGATGTGGATCAGTACATGCATTTTTTACCCTGGTGCAATCATTCCAAAGTCTTGCAAACCAGTGGCAACGAGATGGACGCAGAGGTGGGCATTGGCATGGCCGGTGTCAAGCAAGTCTTTGTGACACACAACACACACATCGACAACCGTGAAGTTCAAATGAAATTGGTCAAAGGGCCGTTTTCCAATCTCGATGGCACGTGGTCTTTTGAACCCGTAGGCGATAACTCTCATCGTGCCTGCAAAGTCACATTGACTTTGGAATATGGCTTTTCGAGTACCGCCTTGTCCGCTGTTGTCGGACCTGTGTTTGACAAAATTGCGGCCAGTTTGGTCGATGCCTTTGTTAAACGGGCTGAGCAAATTTATGGTGGCGATGCAGCATGATGCGAATTCAATGCTTTTTCAGCCCTGCGCCACGCTGCGTCATTCAAGTGAATTTATCCCTGCCTCAGGGAAGTTTGGTCAAAGATGCTCTCGCGCAGCTCGCCCAAACGCCAGAATGGCATGCCTATGGCAAAGGTCAAGCAGCCAGTGAAGCATCGCTGGCCAAACTAGGCATCTGGGGACATTTGGTGCAAACCAGCCATCCCATGAAAGACGGTGACCGTCTCGAAATCTACCGATCTTTGTTGGTTGACCCCAAATTGGCAAGAAAACAGCGCTTTAAACGACAAGGCAAGGGCAGAACAGGGCTTTTTGCACGTCGCCGCATCGGCTCAGTAGCAGGCTACTAAGGGGTTTTTTCAAGCTGAACAGGGCATTGACGAGGGTACAATCCTTTTTTTGGAGCCATCCCTTATGCGCCTGCTCGGTAAAGCCCTCACCTTCGACGATGTGTTGCTGGTGCCAGCCTACTCACAAGTCCTGCCCAAGGACACGTCCCTCGCCACGCAATTCACACGCAAACTACGCCTGAATCTGCCTCTGGTCTCCGCGGCCATGGACACCGTCACTGAATCTCGTTTGGCCATCGCCATTGCCCAAGAAGGCGGCATTGGCATCGTTCACAAAAACCTCACTGCGCAAGAGCAAGCGGCCCAAGTGGCCAAAGTGAAGCGTTACGAATCCGGCGTGTTGCGCGATCCTGTGGTCATCACGCCCGACACCAAAGTGCGCCAAGTTATGGCCTTGTCGGACGAACTGGGTGTCTCTGGCTTCCCAGTCTGCGAAGGCGGCAAAGTGGTTGGCATCGTGACCGGCCGCGACATGCGATTCGAAACGCGCTACGACCAGCCTGTGAGTGAGATTATGACAACGCGCGAACGTTTGGTGACGGTGCCTGAAGGCACCACACCAGAAGAGGCCAAAGCGCTTTTGAATAAGTACAAATTGGAACGCCTATTGGTGGTCAACGATGCCTTTGAACTCAAAGGCTTGATCACAGTCAAAGACATTACCAAGCAATTGAATTTCCCTTTGGCGGCACGCGATGCAGCTGGCCGCTTGTTGGTGGGTGCTGCTGTGGGTGTGGGCGAAGGTACAGAAGCTCGCGTTGAAGCTTTGGCCAAAGCGGGTGTGGATGCCATTGTGGTCGACACTGCACACGGTCACAGCCACGGTGTGATTGAGCGTGTTCGTTGGGTTAAGAAAAATTATCCCCACATTGAAGTCATTGGCGGCAACATTGCCACAGGCGCTGCTGCATTGGCATTGGTTGAGGCGGGTGCTGATGCCGTCAAGGTGGGAATTGGCCCAGGTTCAATTTGCACCACGCGCATTGTGGCGGGTGTGGGCGTGCCTCAAGTGATGGCCATCGACAGCGTGGCTACCGCGCTTCAAGGCACAGGCGTGCCACTCATTGCCGACGGTGGCATTCGCTACAGCGGCGACATTGCCAAAGCCATTGCGGCTGGTGCCAGCACCGTCATGATGGGCGGTATGTTTGCTGGAACTGAAGAAGCACCTGGCGAAGTTATTTTGTACCAAGGCCGAAGCTACAAGAGTTACCGCGGCATGGGCAGCATTGGCGCCATGCAGCAGGGCAGTGCCGACCGTTATTTCCAAGAGTCCAGCACGGGCAATCCCAATGCGGACAAGTTGGTGCCGGAGGGCATTGAAGGCCGCGTGCCTTACAAAGGCTCTGTCGTGGCCATACTGTTTCAAATGGCCGGTGGCTTGCGCGCTAGCATGGGTTACTGTGGTTGCGCCACCATTGATGACATGCGCAACAAAGCTGAGTTTGTAGAAATCACCTCGGCAGGCATTCGCGAAAGCCATGTACACGATGTGCAGATTACCAAAGAAGCACCGAATTACCGCGCAGACTGATTTCGTTTGAATTCAGAGCCCATCACTTTTTGATCATTGACGTTCCATGCAGCATTCCAAAATTCTGATTCTTGACTTTGGTTCACAAGTCACCCAACTCATTGCACGACGTGTGCGTGAAGCTCATGTATTTTGCGAAGTACATCCCTGCGATGTCTCCAGCGAATGGGTGCGTGACTACGCCAAAGACGGCAATCTGAAAGGCATCATCTTGTCGGGCTCGCATGCCAGCGTGTATGAAGTTGACGACCGTGCACCCGATGCGGTGTTTGAATTGGGCATTCCGGTGCTGGGCATTTGTTACGGCATGCAAACCATGGCCGAACAATTGGGCGGCAAGGTCGAAGCGGGTCACACACGTGAGTTTGGTTATGCCGAAGTGCGTGCACATGGCCACACCGATTTGCTCAAAGGCATTGAAGACTTCGCCACGGCTGAAGGCCATGGCATGCTCAAAGTGTGGATGAGCCATGGCGACAAAGTGACGCAATTGCCTGAGGGCTTCAAAGTCATGGCATCAACACCTGCTTGCCCCATTGCAGGTATGGCAGATGAGGCGCGCCGTTTTTATGCGGTGCAATTCCACCCAGAAGTAACGCACACCGT
Source organism: Limnohabitans sp. (assembly GCA_024642215.1). Classification (GTDB taxonomy): domain Bacteria; phylum Pseudomonadota; class Gammaproteobacteria; order Burkholderiales; family Burkholderiaceae_C; genus Limnohabitans_A. Next base: position 17,169 of record JAHEBO010000033.1, on the reverse strand, counting down.
TCAAGGTCAAGCGCTCTTAAACCGATTTGTATTGGACATCTGTAAAGCCAGCCCCGATTGGATCATGGGCAACTACATTGAAGAAGCTGTTGCCAAAATTCGCGAGCAAGTCGGTGACGAAGAAGTCATCTTGGGCTTATCAGGTGGGGTCGATTCTTCCGTGGCTGCAGCCCTGATTCACCGCGCCATTGGTGACCAACTCACCTGTGTTTTTGTGGACCACGGCCTGTTACGTTTGAACGAAGGCGACATGGTCATGGAAATGTTTGAGGGCAAGTTGCATGCGCGCGTCATTCGCGTCAACGCCAGCGATTTGTTCTTGGGCAAGTTGGCCGGCGTCAGCGAACCAGAGCAAAAACGAAAAATCATTGGTGGCTTGTTTGTGGATGTCTTCAAAGACGAAGCCGCTAAATTGAAGGCAGGCACCGGTGGCCACAAAGGCGCTAGCTTCTTGGCACAAGGCACCATTTACCCTGATGTGATTGAGTCTGGCGGCGCCAAGAGCAAGAAGGCCGTCACCATCAAGAGCCACCACAATGTGGGCGGCTTGCCAGAGCAATTGGGCCTCAAATTGTTAGAGCCTTTGCGCGAACTTTTCAAAGACGAGGTGCGTGAGCTGGGCGTGGCCTTGGGCTTGCCGCGCGAAATGGTTTACCGCCATCCATTCCCCGGCCCAGGTCTGGGCGTGCGCATCTTGGGTGAAGTGAAAAAAGAATACGCAGACTTGTTGCGTCGCGCAGACGCGATCTTCATCGAAGAGTTACGTAACTTTACCGACGAATCAGGGAAATCCTGGTACGACCTCACCAGCCAAGCGTTTACAGTGTTCCTGCCTGTGAAGAGCGTTGGCGTGATGGGTGATGGTCGCACGTACGACTACGTGGTGGCCTTGCGTGCCGTGCAAACCTCTGACTTCATGACCGCAGATTGGGCTGAACTGCCTTATGCGCTGCTGAAGAAAGTATCGGGCCGCATCATCAATGAAGTGCGCGGCATCAACCGCGTGACCTACGATGTAAGCAGCAAACCCCCAGCCACCATTGAGTGGGAATAACGCCAATCAAACATGAAGCAACGCACAAGTTTCAAACCGATCAAGTCTCTGCGACTTCTATTTGAAACTTGTTTGCTCTTGTGTTTGTGGGGATGTGCGCAAGCCCCGATTTCAAATTTACCGTCATTCGCATTTCTCAGCGACGTTGATCCGCAAGGACCGGCGGCTGAATGGCGCGCCATCAACCGTTTAAGTTACGGCCCCAGCGCTGGATTGTTGGCAGATATCAAGACTGCGGGTCGTCCCAAAGACTGGGCCTTGCAGCAGTTGGATGCGGCACGCAATGCCAGCCAACAGACGCCACAACTGCCAGCCGATTTAGCGTCCATCAACGATAACTTGCCAGCCATTTTTGATGGCGCACGCAAAGAACGAGAAGCGCGAGCAGCAGTGCCTGCTGGCACCCGTATCAATGAGTTGGTGGCCAACGAAAAGCGATTTAACTTTCAAGAACAAGTTGAGCCTTTGTACTACAACCGCACTCAAGTGAACAAAGCGGTTGCATGGCGTTTGGCAAGTTGCAGCAATGATGCCGTTGAGCAACCTCTGCTGGCACGCATGACGGAGTTTTGGTTCAACCATTTCAATGTCTACCAACTCAAAGGCACGGTCAGACCCTTTGCGGGACATTACGCCATCAACGTGGCGCGAGCTCACGCCCTCGGCAAATTTGAAGATTTGGTGATGGCCAGCGCCAAGCATCCGGCCATGCTTTACTACCTCGACCAGTGGTTGAGCGTCAGTCCGCAACCCGCAAGGGGTGGGCAAAGTCCTCGGGGTTTGAACGAGAACTACGCACGCGAGTTGATGGAGCTTCACACTTTGGGGGTTCACGGTGGCTACACACAAGATGACGTGCGCGAACTGGCCCGTATTCTGACCGGATGGACTGTGTCTGCTCGCACAGCAGATGGCTTTCAGTTTGCAATGCGACAACATGAGTCGGGCAACAAAACATTGATGGGTCACAGCATCCCTAGTTCAGCGCAAGACATTGGCGTAAAGGAGGGCGAACAAGCCATTCGCTATTTGGCGAACCATCCAGCAACTGCCGCTCGTATTTCTCGACGCCTTGCTGAATATTTTGTGGCCGATGAACCGCCTCAAACACTGATTGATCAGATGGCGCAAACATTTTTGGCCACGCGGGGAGACATCTACCAAGTGATGAAAGTGATGCTCAACAATGCCGCATTTTGGGACCCTGCAAACAAGCTCTACCGCACACCTTACGATTTCGCGTGTGCCAGCTTGCGAGTGCTCAACGCCGGACAAGACCGCGCCAAATGGCTCTCTTCATTTGGCTATGCGGCGGTTTCCGCACAGGGCATTCAAAACTGGTTGACACCTGATGGGTATGCGTTCAATGCCAGCACATGGCTGACACCCGAAGCACTGACGCGTCGCATTGACTTTGCTTTAACACTTGGCAGAAATGCACCTGAGCGCACCGATCTTTACGCCTACTTGAGTGATAGCAGTTTGAAGGCTGTTTTGAAACAAGCGCCTGCCCAAAGAATGGGCTTTGTGTTGGGCAGTTCTGATTTGGTGTTCAAGTAAACACACACTGGAAACCAGGCACATGATGCAATCACGACGTCAAGCCATTCTTCAAACTTTGAGGGTTGGCGCATTTGCCTTAGGGGCATTGTCTGCAAAGGCGCAGGCCGCTCAGAATAATGGCCGATTGGTGTTGGTTTTTTTGCGCGGGGCCTATGACGGGCTTTCAATGTTGGTGCCGCATGGTGATCCGCGCTACGCGCAAATCAGGCCCAACATCGGCATCGGCAAGCCCGATGGCAGCGCCAAAACAGCATTGGCTTTGGATGACTTGTTTGGTTTGCATCCAGCATGTGCCGCCTTGCTTCCACTTTGGCAACAAGGCGTTCTAGCGGCCATCCCTTGTGCGGGGTCCCCCGACCGCAGCCGATCGCATTTTGATGCCCAATACCACTGGGAAACGGGCAAGCCTGGTTCGAGCTCGCCCTCGGCAGGATGGCTCAATGTCTTGTCAGGCTTGCTGGGGCTGGGCTCGGGACTTCATGCCATTGGCGTGGGGGAGAGCAGTCCTCGCATTTTGTCTGGCCCAAGACCTGTGCAATTGGTGGGCAATGGTTTGTTGGCCACACGGCCTGGCACTTTGGCTGAAACCAAAACTCGAGAGGCGATGCAACAACTGTATTCGGGTGACGCTGCTTTGGGCAAAGCCATGGTGGAAGGTGCCAACAGCAGAATGTCAACGGCCGCCATGTTGAAGCCATCGACCATGGCCAATGAGCAACAAACTGCCAACAATGGTGCAGGATCGCCACAAGGCTTGGCCTTGGATGCCAAACATCTGGGCACGTTGATGCGTCAGAACAGGCAATTGCAGCTTGGATTTTTGTCCTCGGGTGGTTGGGATACCCACATTAATCAAGGCAATGTCACAGGCTTACTGGCCAACAACCTGAGCAATTTGTCAAACACCTTGCTTCAACTTAGAGCAGCGTTCAATGAACCTAACGACGTGGTCTTGGTGGCCAGTGAATTTGGCAGAACTTGTGCAGAAAACGGCACGCGAGGTACAGACCATGGCCATGGTAACGTGATGTGGCTAATGGGCGATGCTGTTCAAGGTGGGCGATGGCACGGTCGATGGGATGGACTGTCGCATGACATGCTCAATGAAGGCCGAGATCTGCCTGTGCACCATGATTTCCGAGGGGTATTTGCCCAAGCTTTGTCACGCAGTTTGGGTGTGTCGCAAGAGAAAATTGCGGAAGTGTTTCCGGGTTATCGATGGGATTCTTCTTTGGATGGGGTGTTCAAGGCTTGAAAGGTGCAAACATCATTGAAAATAGCACCACAATCCGTAACACTTGCCTGAAAACCATTCAATCGCCACATCGATCATGACCGTGACCAGAAAAAATGGCAGTCCAAAATACACCATGGCCCAGAAACCTGCGAGCCAGGTTGGGCCAGCTTCTTTCAGTTTGTGGCCCATCACAGTTTGGGCGCGCCGTTTTTCAAGGAATTTCTTCAACATGACTGATTCCGTATTTGCGTTCAACGCAGGAGTTTGCCAATGATAGTCCATTGGGATGGCCACGATATACCGGCTTGGGATGCCGTGCATGCAGCAGCAGGTGCTGCGTTGCAACAAGACTGGGCCTATGGTTCTAGCTTGGCCATTCTAGGGGTACCAGTGCTGCGTGCCCGCGTGATGCGAAATGGCGAGCAAATTGCACAAGCCCAATTCATTGTGCGCAAATGGGGCAGCTTGGGGGCCATGGCACTTTGCACGCGTGGGCCAGTGTGGTCCAAGCCACTGTCGCCTCAAGAAGAAGCCACGGCTTATGCTGCCTTAAAAAAATCACTGCCACTCAAGGGCATCCGCTTTATGGCCGTCACGCCAGAAGTCGCTGCAGGCGTTCCCCATGGTTTGAATGCCATGAGGCGAATCATGTCGGGGATGTCAACCGTGATGTTGGACATCACCCCCACTTTGGACGATTTGCGCGCTCAACTCGATCGCCGTTGGCGTCATCGATTGGTAGGCGGCGAGGGCAGTGAAATGGTGGTACATCGCGTTGGAACCAATGCGGGCCAATACCGTTGGTTGCTAGATGCAGAAATGAAGCAACGCACAGACAAAAAACTAGACGGCTTACCCGTCCAGTTTTTTGATCTCTACGTCGAATCTCGCAAGCAACCCGCCAAGAACATTCTGACCTTGCGCGCGGACGTTGGCCGTGAGCGCGTAGCCGCCATGATGTTCTTAATCCATGGTGAGGCGGCCACGTATCAAGTGGGATGGACATCCGACCAAGGCCGCGACTTGCACGCACACAATTTGATTTTGTGGAAAGGCATCGAAGCCTTAAAGGAGCGTGGCATTCGCATGCTCGATTTGGGCGGTGTCAACACCATCCGCAGTGCAGGGATTGCGCGTTTCAAAATGAGCTCAGGCGGCAAAGTTCTGACGCTTGCAGGAACTTATATCTAAGCATGTACCTTCCAAAACAGTTCGACCATCCGGTTCACGCCAGAACCATCATTCGCGAAAATCCATTGGCAAGTTTGATTTCAAACGATGACGAGGGTTTTCCGTTTGTCACGCACCTCCCAATCAAGTTACAACCCAATGAACTTGAAGTCGATGATGCATCTCGTGACTTGCTTTTGGGCCACGTGGCAAGAGGTAATCCGCATGCCAATTTTTTAAAGCAAAGGCCCGAAGTTCTGTTGACTTTCATGGGGCCTCATGCCTACATGTCACCATCTGTTTATCCAGATCTGGTTCGCGTTCCCACTTGGAGCTATTTGGCGGTGCATGTCAAAGCTGAGGTTCGAATTTTGGAAGGTGAAGAGGCCAAGGACGCTATTCTGAAACAACTGATTTCAGACCATGAACCTACTTATGCACAGCAATGGCGTCAATTGCCAACCAGCTACACCGAACCCATGTTGAACGCCATCGTGGCGTTTGAAATGAAAATCTTGAACATCCAAACCAAAGTTAAACTGAATCAGCATCGGCCTGAATCGCATGCAGCTATGCATGCTGCCTATGAGTCCGGCACGCCCGCTGAAAAAGACTTGGCACTTTGGATGCGTCGACTTGGCATGGTGGCATGAACCACGACCTTCAATGGATGCAAGAAGCGCTTGTTTTGGCGCAACAAGCCGGAGCAGCAGGCGAAGTGCCTGTAGGTGCTGTGGTGGTGAAAGATGGCGTCATTGTGGGGCGAGGGCGCAATGCCCCCATTGAATCAAATGACCCAAGTGCTCATGCAGAAGTGATCGCGCTGCGAGATGCAGCACAGACTTTAGGCAACTACCGTTTAGAAGATTGCACTTTGTACGTCACGCTAGAACCTTGCACCATGTGTTCTGGCGCTATTCTCAATGCACGTTTGGCACGCGTGGTTTATGGCGCATCAGAACCTAGAACGGGTGCGGCAGGTTCGGTGATCAATGTGTTTGATCATGCTTCTCTCAATCACCACACACACATCACGCGAGGCGTTTTGGCAGAGGATTGCCGCGAACTCTTGCAGCAGTTTTTCAAGCCTAAACGTATGAATACCAATCGATTGCGTGACGATGCTCTGCGACCTTCTGATGAATGGTTTGAAGGTTTGCTCAATTATCCGTGGCCTGCAAACTATGTTTCAGATTTGCCTGCTTTAAACGGACTTCGGCTTCATTTCCTGGATGAAAACAAATCAGAAACAGACCCGAAGCAACTGACGTATTTGTGTCTGCATGGCAACCCCGCGTGGAGTTATTTGTATCGCAAGATGCTGCCGGTTTTTACAGCACACGGCCACAGAGTCCTAGCGCCCGATTTGATTGGCTTTGGTAAAAGTGACAAACTCAAAAAAGCATCTGCGCATTCGTTTGAATTTCACAGACAAGTCTTGTTGGATTTTGTGACACGCTTTGATCTTCGCAACATTGTGTTGGTGGTGCAAGATTGGGGCGGCATCCTGGGCCTCACTTTGCCCATGGCCATGCCAGATAGGTTTACTGGATTGTTGGTAATGAACACCACCCTAACCACCGGCGAGATGCCTTTGTCAGACGGTTTCAAAAGTTGGCGAGCATGGTGCAAAGACAATCCCGACTTTGATGTGGGAAAACTGTTTGCACGGGGTAACAAGTATTTGTCCGTTGAGGAAACCAGTGGCTACAACCGCCCCTTCACCGACAAAGGGCACCGCGCTGCGCTGCATGCCTTTCCGCCCATGGTGCCCGAATTTGCAGACAGTCCGGGCGCAGACATTGCCAGACAAGCCGCTGAATTTTGGATGCATGATTGGCAGGGGCAATCCCTCATGGCCATTGGCACGCAAGATCCCGTGCTGGGCGAGCCTGTGATGCGTGACTTACAACAAACCATCCGCAATTGTCCAGAACCTATGATGCTTCCGCAGGCTGGGCATTTTGTGCAAGAACATGGACAATCAATTGCTGAAGCTGCCGTACAGCTTTTTAAAGTACCAAACACATGAGTCACATTTATATCTTTTCACCGTCTAGTGCGGTGCGCGACAAAGCTGCGTTTAAACGAGGCGTCAAGCGCCTACAAGCCCAAGGCCACCAAGTTGAAATTGATGCAGATGCCTTAAGCAGCAACATGCGTTTTGCGGGAGATGATGAAACACGTTTGAATGCCATCACGCGCGCGACAAACAGCGGCGCCGACATTGCCATGATTTCGAGAGGCGGCTATGGGCTCACACGTTTGCTGACACAGCTGCCCTACAAAGCCATTGCAAAAGCCATCGACAAAGGCACGCAATTTGTAGGCTTAAGTGATTTCACTGCCTTCCAATTAGCGGTCTACGCAAAAACACAACGCATCACTTGGCAAGGCCCAGCCCTTGGCGAAGATTTTGGTCCCGAATCTGAACCCGATGACATCATGCAAGCGTGCTTTGATGATTTGTGTTTAGAGCAAGGGGAGGGCACGGGATGGCGTTTGTCTGCAGATGACATTTCCAAACCTGTGAAGGTCAACAACGCCGTTTTGTGGGGTGGCAATTTGGCCGTTCTCACGTCCTTGTTGGGCACGCCTTATTTTCCTTCGGTCAAAGGTGGCGTTTTGTTCTTGGAAGATGTCGGCGAGCATCCCTATAAAGTGGAGCGGATGTTGACACAGCTCTTCAATGCTGGCGTGTTGCAACAACAAAAAGCCATTGTGTTTGGGCAATTTACATCTTACAAATTAGTACCGCATGACAAAGGTTTTAAGTTGAAAACGGTGATCGACAGATTGCGCACGCAGCTCAAAATTCCAGTGCTCACAGGCCTTCCTTTTGGCCATGTACCTACCAAAGTTCTTTTGCCCATTGGGGCCAAAGTTGATTTAGCCACCGAAGGTCGCGACGCCTTTTTAGTTTGGGGACACATTTAATGACACGTCAATCAATACGTTGGAGCCAATGGTTGTTGCGCTCTGTCTTGGTGCTGGTATTGCTCGGGCTTTCAGCGTTTGGGGCTTTTCAAATTTATCTGTTGCGTTCTATGGCGCCTTTATCGGGCGAAGCGCCTCTCAAGGGCTTGTCTGCCGGCGTTGAGATCAAACGCGATGCATCCGACGTGACACAAATTCATGCCAAGACACCCATGGACGCATGGCGTGCCATTGGCTATGTTCATGCGCAAGAGCGAGGTTGGCAAATGGCTTTCAATCGCCAAGTGATGCATGGCGAGTTGTCTGAATGGTTGGGTGCGCCCACTTTAGAAACAGACAAACTGATGCGTACTTTAGGCATCATGAAAGCGGCACAAGCTCAATTTGACAAATTGCCACCCAATACCCAAAAAGCCCTAGAAGCTTATGCCGAAGGTGTTCAAGCGGGTTACGCAAGTGCGCAGTGGCGTGCCCCAGAGTTTGTCATCTTGGGCATTAACCCCTCTAAGACAATGCAGCCTTGGACGGCTGTTGACAGTGTGGGTTGGGCACTGATGATGGCCTTGGATTTAGGAGGTAACTGGGGCAATGAGTTTGCACGTCTGATGGCCATGCAAACTTTAAATACAGAAGATCTTTGGAAACTCTTGCCGCCTTATCCAGGTGAAGCGCGCGGTACCCAAGTAGACATTGCAGCGCTCTATAAAAGTCTCGGTGTGTATACCTCAGAAAAGTCGCCTCAAGCGCAAGCCTTGGCCACGCAACAACTGCTGGCATCTAGTACCTTAGACATCGGCGTGCTGGAAGGCAAGGGCAGCAACAACTGGGTGCTGCCTGGCAACAATACCAAATCAGGTTTGCCTTTATTGGCCAACGATCCGCACCTGGGTTTGAGTGCCCCCGCCGTTTGGTATTTCGCTGGTATGCACGCACCCGCTGGCAAATTTGCAGATGGGCAAGCGCACGGCGCTTTAGACGTGGTGGGAGCCACATTGCCTGGGTTGCCCTTTGTTGTCTTAGGCCGCACCAACCAAGCCGCTTGGGGATTTACCAACACGGGTCCTGACGTTCAAGATTTGTATCTAGAAGCCCTTGAAGGCAAAGACAACTACCGCACCCCAACGGGTCAGCAAGCGTTTGAAACGCGCGACGAAGTGATCAAAGTTAAAGGGCAGGGCGATGTGAACATCAAGGTTCGCACCACGCGACATGGTCCCGTCATTTCTGATGTTCAACCGGCCTACGCCCAATTTTTGAACATGGACAAATATGCCATTGCGCTGCGCTGGACGGCCTTGGATGTTGACAATCAAACCATTGTGGCCGGTATGGAGGCTAATTTCGCCACATCGGTTGCGGAGTTGCGTCAGGCTTTCTCCAAGAACCATTCGCCCATGCAAAGTGTGGTGATGGCAGACAAGGGCGGCAATGTTCTGTTCAAAGCGGCAGGCAAAGTACCGTTGCGTTCAGCTGCCAACGATTTGCAAGGCATGGTGCCTGCGCCAGGTTGGCTGGCTCAATACGACTGGCAGTCATGGATCCCTTATGAGCAAACGCCAGAGGTGTCGCAAGCTGATATCGAAAAACGCGGCTGGCATGCCACGGCCAATCAAAAGATTTTGCCCCCTGGCTATTCGCAATTCCTGACCAATGACTGGACCGGACCGGAGCGCTTTGATCGCATTGCGCAACTTTTGTCTGCGGGTACTAAATTGGATGCCAGCAACATGAAAAGCATTCAAGCCGACGTTCACTCGTTGGCCGCAGATCGCTTGTTGCCTTATTTACAAACCTTGACGTCACAGCACGCCAAGGCTGCAGAGGCGTTGCCTTTGTTGAAATCTTTCAAAGGCGACATGACGCGTGATTCAGCAGGTGCGCTCATTTATGCCGTTTGGATTGATGAGGTGACGCGCGCCATCCTGTTGCCTAAGTTGGGTGAAACTCGATTCAAAGCCTTGTTTGGCAAACGAGCTTTTCGTCCTGCTGTTGAAGGTGTTTTGGCCACGCAAGATCAAGCTTGGTGTGGTGATGCTGGATGCCAAACTTTGATGAACAAAGCACTCGATACGGCATTGGACAAAATTGTGGCGATGCAAGGTGACAAGGTCTCTACATGGAACTGGGGTCGTGCGCATCCAGCACTCAGTGCCCACAAGCCGTTTGGCAACGTGAAAGCGCTGGCATCATTTTTTGATGTTTCAGGCCCCAGTGGCGGCGATGCCTTTACGGTGAACGTGGGTCAATATTGGACCAGCAGCGCCACCGTGCCTTTTGCCACACGTCACGCTGCGTCGATGCGGGCGGTGTACGACTTGGCCAATTTGGATGAGTCTGGTTTCATTTATCAGACAGGTCAAAGTGGCCATCCATTTTCTCCTAGGTACCAAGATATGAAGGATGAATGGGGTCAAGTCAAGTACAGACCGTTAAGAATGACGACGACTGGACCGACACAGGTTCTACAACTCAATCCTTGATACGAAGATGGCCCGAAAGGGCCATTTTTGGTATCGGCTCAGTTCTTTCAACGACCTTAGGACAGAAGGCAAACACGGCACATGATTGCTCCAATGCTTTACTTAACATAATATACATCGTATGAAGTTAGTAAGATGTATGAATGCCGATCCAGGGCTTGAGGATCGGTTCAATCCCACAAGCTAAATGGCTTACTGACTCTTCTTGTCAGTTTTGACTTGATTCATTGCCTTGGAGATGATTTCCAAAGCATCCGGACGATTGCCTTGCTTGGCAAAATCCAAAGCTGTTAAGCCAAGTTGGTTCTTAACTTGAAGATCAGCACCTTCATCAATCAACAACTGCGTTGCTTTCGCTGAGCCATAGCGTGCAGCCATCATCAAAGGCGTCGTGCCATTTGGAGATTCCGCATCGATATAAGCGCTTTCTTCAAGCAACAATTGAATCAATTCAACATGTCCGCCAGTTGCAGCGTAATGCAATGGTGTCCACCCAGGCTGGTTGATATCGGCTTGTTTCGAAATTAACAACTTGGCCAAGGCAAGATGGCCTTTGAGGCAAGCCAGCATCAATGCCGTTTCGCCATGTGCATTGCGAACACTGAGATTGATCTTTGGGTGATGAATCAGAACATCTGCACTGGTCAATGCACCGGCATTCAATGCGTTCAGCAATGCGGGTTCAGCTTTTAAATTGACTGTATTGGGATCAAAACCCCGGCTCAATAAGCTAGAAACAACTTTAACTTGGTCATTTTGGAGGGCGATGAAAAAGTCCTCATAAGACCCAGCAATCGACATGGTTGAAAATAAAGAAAGTTCAAATAAAACAACAAGTTTTTTTAGCTTATTAAAGTTATTTATCACAAAATTGGGCGTCATGATGTCGCTTTAATTTTAGTAAAAAGACGATCAAAATTGTGACTGGTCAACTCGCCCATCGCTTCAGGTGACGTTCCGCGCAACTCAGCCAGCAATTTGGCCACAAAAGGCACATAAGACGGATTGTTGGTCTTTCCGCGGTACGGCACTGGTGCCAAATAGGGGCTGTCCGTTTCTATCAGCATGCGATCCAAGGGCATCCAGGCTGCAACGTCACGCAGTTCTTGGGCTGTTTTGAAGGTCAAAATGCCAGAAAAAGAGATGTAAAAGCCCAAATCAAGGGCGGCCTTGGCCACCGCCATCGATTCTGTAAAACAGTGAAAGACACCTCCTGCACTGCTTGCATCCCCTACTTCGCCCTCTTCTCTCAGGATGCGCAAGGTGTCGTCTGAGGAGGCTCGGGTGTGGATCACCATGGGCAATTTGACAGCGCGTGCGGCTCGAATATGCGTTCGAAAACGATCCCTCTGCCATTCCATGTCCTGAATGGTGCGACCGCCTTTGCGCGCTTCCATTTGGTAATAGTCCAGACCGGTTTCTCCAACAGCCACCACGCGTGGCAAATTGGCTTTTTGAACCAAATCAGCCACCGAAGGCTCGTAGATGTCCTCGTTGTCTGGGTGAACACCCACGGTGCTCCAAAAGTTATCGTAGTTCGTGGCCAGTGCATGCACGTTGTCAAACTCTTCCATCGTGGTGCAAATGCACAAGGCACGCGTCACATTGGCTTCGTGCATCTTTTGACGGATGTCTGGCAACTGAGAGACGAGCTCAGGAAAAGACAAATGGCAATGGGAATCGGTGTACATCTAAGTGACGCTGTTCAGCACTTCACGTGCTTCAGTGCAAAGGGCTTCAAGCATCAAGCCCGCGTTGAAAGGATGCTCAGATGTTTTGGCAGCCTGCGACAAACGCTTGAACCAAGCCGTGAGTTGCGCTGATGAAACTTTGAGCTTGGGTAGATCCGCTTCATTGAAATACCGCAATGTCGCTTGTGTTTGAAGCATCAATAAATCGTGACACAGTTTTTGAAGCGCATCAATGACTTCAGAGGCTGGCAAGTCCGAGCAATAGCTGGCATCACCCGCCAACATGGCCTTGGGAAATTTTGACCACCATTGCATTGACTGCCCCAAATTGCGTTGCTTCAGAACTTCGTCAGGTCGACCACCTGCCGCTTTGAGCAAAGCGACAGCGTCATCCTTGGACAGTGATTGCTCTTCTAACCATTGAACAGCTTCCGCTTCAGTGGGCCAAACCATGGTGTGAATCAAACACCGACTGCGAATGGTAGGAAGCAACTGATGCGCTGCTTCAGTGGCCAAGACAAATTTCACATCGCCTGGCGGCTCTTCCAAAGTTTTAAGCAGCGCATTGGCCGTGACATGGTTCATGCGCTCAGCCGGGAAAACCAAAACGGCCTTCCCTCTGCCGCGTGCATTGGTACGCTGTGAAAATTCAATGGCATCGCGCATGGCCTCGATGCGGATTTCTTTGCTGGGTTTGCGCGTTTTGTTGTCAATTTCAGATTGGGCTTTTTCGCTCAAGGGCCAACCCAGTTCTAACAAAATGGTTTCTGGCATCAGCACCATCAAGTCGGCATGGGTGTGCACACTCAAAGCATGACAACTGCCGCAAACACCACAAGCGCCTTGAGAAAGCGCCGTCTCTGACTCACACAACCATGCGCTGACCATCGACGTGGCCAATTCATATTGCCCTAATCCAGACGGGCCTTGCAACAGCCAAGCATGCCCTTGCTGCGACAACAAGGCCAAGCTTTGCTTTTGAATCCAAGGTGCAGTTGTGGTCATTTTGAGTAGGCCAATTCAACGGCCTTCAAGACCTCTGACCAGACGCCTTCACGCGACTGATCGGCCGCAATTTGTGCAAAACGCGAGGGGGATTCCTGCATGCGTTTGGCGTAACCATCACGCACAGCTTGAAAAAATGATTGGGGCTGAGATTCAAACTTGTCGGGCACTCGAGCCGTGCTCAAACGTTGCGCAGCGATGGCTGGGTCTAAATCAAACCAAATGGTGAGATCAGGTTGGCGAAGCGTTGTTGCAGGAACCTTTTGCACCATTTGCTCAAGTGCTTTCAGCACGTTCCAATCAAAACCACGACCACCGCCTTGGTAGGCAAAAGTGGCATCTGTAAAACGATCGCATAAAACAACTTCGCCCCTTGCCAAGGCTGGCTCGATGACTTGAACCAAGTGCTCGCGTCGGGCTGCGAACATGACCAAGGCTTCCGTTAAAGGGTCCATGTTTTCGTGCAAAGCCAATTCACGAAACTTTTCCGCCAATGGCGTACCACCAGGTTCGCGCGTGAGCGTCACCACATGGCCACGGCTTTTGAACCACTGGGCCAGACCTTCGATGTGGGTTGATTTTCCAGCACCGTCGATGCCCTCAAAACTGATAAACCAGGCCGACTTCATAGATCATTGTCCCTGTTTGGATAAACCGCGTTGGTATTTGTTCACCGCGTTATTGTGCTCGTTCAGCGATTGACTGAAGTGACTGGTGCCATCACCTTTGGCCACAAAATAAATGGCGTTAGAAGGCGCAGGATCGATGGCTGCCAACAATGCCGCCTTACCAGGCATGGCAATGGGTGTGGGAGGCAAGCCGCTTCTTGTGTAGGTGTTGTAAGGCGTATCGGTTCGCAAATCGACGCGCCTTAAATTGCCGTCAAACGCATCACCCAAGCCGTAAATGACCGTGGGGTCTGTTTGCAAACGCATGCCCAATTTGAGTCGGTTGTGAAACACTGCAGAAATCAACGGACGATCGCTGGCCCGGCCTGTTTCTTTTTCTACGATGCTGGCCAGGATCAGCAATTCGTCGGGATGGGTTAAGACCAAATTGGCTTTCTTTTGAGTCCAGACTTTGGTCAAATGGCGGTCCATGGCTTTGAGTGCTCTTTGCATCACCGCCAAATCCGTAGAACCCTTGGCATAGGTGTAAGTGTCGGGGTAAAACCGTCCTTCTGGATGGAGATTGGGACGACCCAATTGCGCCATGATCTCCGCGTCGCTCATGCCTTGCGTGCTGAGCTTTAAATTGTCGGACTTGGCCAGGGCTTGTTTGAATTGCTTGAAAGTCCAGCCCTCCACCAGCGTGACCGTTCTGAGTGTTTCTTCACCACGAGCCAGCATGTTGAGCACAACGCGAGGCGACATCTCTGGGGTGATTTCATAACTGCCCGCTTTGATGGCCCTGTCTTGACCTGAGACCCTGAACCAAAATCGCAACAATTCGGGCGACACATCGGCCCCAGCATCGGCAATGGCTTGGGCTACGCCTTTTGGGGATGTGCCTGGTTCGATGGCCAAATCAAGCACTTGAACGCTGGGGGACGCATTCAAATACGAGGGCTTGAAACCCATTGGACTTTGAAGCCAGTACACAGCGGCAGCCATCACGGTCAAGACCGACAAAGCAAACAGGGTCAGAAAAGCCCCCCACGAGCGTCTATTTCGTGAGTTTTTGCTTTTTTTGACTTTAGAAGCAGGTCGACTCAAACCTTGGATCCTTTGGGTTTTTCAGAGGAGATCATAATTCAGGCATGGACCTGATTGAATCTGATTTGAAATTCTCACCCTCCGGCATCTTGGCCCCTCAAGATTGGGGGCTTATTTTGGCCGAAGGGCCTGATGCGGGCAGCTTTTTGCAAGGTCAATTGACCAACGACGTCTTGCTCTTGCCAGTGGGACAAGCGCGATTTGCTGGCTATTGCTCGGCCAAGGGCCGATTGATGGCCAGTTTTGTGGTGCTCAAACTCAGCGCAGAAAAGTACCTGTTGGCATGTCATCAAGACTTGTTGCAAAGCACCCTCAAGCGCTTGTCCATGTTTGTGATGCGCGCCAAGCTCAAACTCACGGATGTCACAGCCCACTACGAAATGCGGGGCCTCTTGGGAAATACGGCAGATCAAGCTTGCCCAGCGTTGCAGTCTGAAGTGCCATGGCGTGCCATGCAGGAGGGCGAAGGCCATTTCATCAAATTGCACAGTGCCAAGAATTCTGGTTTGAATATTTCACGCCTTCTGTGGCTTGGTTTGAAAGACGCGCCCTCTTCCCTTGCGTTTTTAAGTCAGTCATTGCCATCCGTCACTGAAAGCGAATGGCAATTGGCTGAAGTTTTATCGGGCATCAGCAGGGTTCAAACAGCAACTTCCGAAGCCTTTGTGCCACAAATGCTGAACTACGAATCGGTGGATGGCGTGAGCTTTAAAAAGGGTTGCTACCCAGGACAAGAAGTGGTGGCCAGAAGCCAGTTTCGAGGCACCTTGAAACGACGTGCTTTCATTGTGGCTTGCCATTCGCCCATGCAAGTTGGCCAAGAGGTATTTTCCGCCGATGACCCAGAGCAAGCTTGCGGTACTCTGGCCAGTGTTGCCGAATATGACAGCACGCCTTACCCAGAAACCGCAAAGTGGTGGGGCATTGTGTCGATGCAAATCAATGCGGCGTCTCAAGTCTTGCACTTGGGCAAGCCAGAGGGGGCCGAATTGCATCTCAGTGCTTTGCCCTACCCTCTGCTTGAAGACATTTAAGCGAATTTCAAACTCATTTCAATGTGATCGATGCCGGCGTCTTGAAAGATGTCGCCATGTGCTTGAAATCCCAATCGGCGGTAAAAACCTTCCGCACTGCATTGCGCATGCAAGATCACTTGCTTGTCGCCGCGCTGCCGTGCCGTCTCAATAAAGGCCTCGATCACTTGTCTGCCTAAGTTACCACCGCGCAAAGGTTTGGCAACAGCCATGCGGCCAATTTGCGCAATTTGAGGCTGTGGTTGCAGCAAACGACCTGTGGCAACAGGTTGACCCAATTTGTTCCAGATCACTGCATGGACAGCCATGGCATCATGTTCGTCCCATTCAAGTTCTTGTGGAATTTCTTGCTCATGCACAAAAACTTCTGTGCGCAAAGCAGCGGCCCCTTCGCTCAATTCGTCCCAGCTGCCCATCTTCAAATCCACCACAGATTCACCTGCCTCAAAAATCAACAAAATGTTGCGCAACGCTTCTGGGATGGGCTTGGAAGTTTGAGTGAGTGGGTCGGCAAACACATAGATCAATTCGCCACTGATCAGCAACTTGTCACCGCGAAAAATACCTGCCTCAAATACCATGGACGATTTGCCAAGCTTGCTGCATTTCATGCCCACACTCAGGTCATCGTCCATGAGCGCTGATGCGTGGTACTCCAATGTAGCCTTCTTGACATACAACTCCCCACCCAAAATGTGAAAAGCAGTTTCGTAAGGCAAGGCCACGCGCCCCCAATACGCAGTGACAGCGGTGTCAATGTAGGTTAGGTAATGGCCATTGAACACAATTTTTTGCATGTCAATTTCAGCCCAACGCACGCGAAGGCGATGGAAGAATCGGAAGTCACTGCGTTTCATGAATAAGTTCTTTCTGACAAACAAACATCATTGGCCCAAAGCGAAGGCATGTTTCAATGCGCGGCCTGCATCCTGATGGGCTTGACGCGCTTCTGGAATGACACGGCCCATGTTGACAAAGCCATGAACCACCCCATGGTAAATCTCAAGATCGACCTTCACACCTGCCATGCGCAGCATATCGGCATAGGCAACACCTTCATCGACCAACGGATCACATTCTGCCAAACCCATCCAAGCCGGTGCAAGACCGTCATGTCGTTCTGCCAGCATGGGTGCGAAACGCCAATCATCTCGATCTTTGCCATCAATGTAGTGGTCAAAAAACCAATCAACGGTGGCTTTGTCGAGCATGAAACCTGATTGATAGGTGCTGTGGGAGGTGGTTTCTTGGCGTGCGGCGGTCCCTGGGTAAATGAGCAGCTG
>JAHEBO010000040.1 GCA_024642215.1 Limnohabitans sp. | reverse complement strand
TCACCAGGTACAAATGCCGTCCATGGCTCGTCAAGCGTGAGGGGTGCGGTGACCACCACCGCCACGCGATCGGTAGGGTTGGTTTGTTCGGCAAAGTTCACCTGCACATCTTCGTCTTTGAGTGTGGCTGTTTTGAACGGGTATTGCCGCAGCACATAGTGCAGGTTGGTCGACGCGTGTGCCCACAGCGCTTGGCCATTGGACAATAAGAAATTGAAAGTGCCGTGCTTGGCAATGTCGGGCACCAACTCACGCAGCGTGAGTGTGAGTTCTTCCACACTGGGCACCGAAGCATGCGACTTGGACAGCTCTTGCATGATCCAACAAAACGCGCGCTCACTGTCGGTTTGGCCTACCGGCTGAAAATGCCCGTGCAATCGAGGGTTGAAGTTTTCTAAGTTGCCATTGTGCGCAAAGACCCAATAGCGCCCCCACAACTCACGCACAAACGGATGGCAGTTTTCCAGCGACACCTTGCCTTGCGTGGCTTTGCGAATGTGCGCAATGACATTCTGACTTTTGATCGGATAGCGCCTGATCAGTTCGGCCACAGGCGACTTGCTGGCCTCTTGGTGGTCCACAAAGTGTCGCACCCCCACCCCTTCGAAAAAGGCGATGCCCCAACCATCTGAATGATGGTCGGTGATACCGCCCCGTTGCGAAAAGCCACTGAAACTGAAGGTGGCGTCGGTGGGCGTGTTGCAATTCATGCCCAAGAGTTGGCACATGCTCAATGTTCTCCGGTTAAAACCACTTGCTCATAGGCGTGCAATGAAGGCAGCCCGCCCGTGTGCAAGAACATCACATTCTCGTCCGGCTTAAAGAAGCCTTGACGGGCCAGGCCAATCAAACCCGCCATGATTTTGCCAGTGTACACAGGGTCTAACAAAATGCCTTCACTGCGGGCCAGCATTTGCACGGCCTCCACCATCATGTCATTGGGAATGGAGTATTTGGGTTGCCAGTAGCCGCCCACGCTCACCACTTTGTCACGCGGAATGGTCAAACCCACGTTGAGCAAATCGGCCACGGCTTGCGCTTCTTTGAATACCAAGGGTTCTTGATCGGCGGGGTCGCGGCTGACGCCAATGCCCACAATGGGAATGTCAATGTGATTGCCCAAAAAACCAGCCAACAAGCCGCCATGGGTGCCCGAACTGCCCGACCCCACCACCACACGGTCGATGCGAACACCCATGTCGTAAAACTGCTGCTGCAACTCTTGCGCGCAGGCCACATAGCCCAAACCACCCAAGGCATTGGAGCCGCCACCTGGAATGATGTAGGCCTTGCCCCCTTGTGCTGCCACTTCATCGGCCACCTTTTGCATGGCCTCGGCCATGTTGCTGCCACCAGGCACCACAGTGATGGCTTCAACACCCATCAGGTTGAACATGAAGTTGTTGCCGCTGGCCGTTGAGCTGTAGCTGCCTGGCACACGCTCTTCAATGACAAAGCGGCAACGCAAACCTTCTTTGACCGCGGCCGCCAACGTGATGCGGCAATGGTTGGACTGCGGTGCGCCGCAGGTCACCAAGGTGGTGGCGCCTTTCTCTAGCGCATCAGCCGCCAAGAATTCCAACTTGCGTGTTTTGTTGCCACCCGGAAAAAGGCCCAGCATGTCATCACGCTTGATCCATACGCGTGGCCCTTTGCCGCCGGGACAAGTGGCGGCCAAGGCCTGGCTAAAGCGCGGCGCATACTCCAAGGGCGTGGGATGCTCGGTGTAGATGCGGCGTGGGAAACGGGACAAATCCATGATGCAGTTCTTTCTCTGAAAAATAAATCATGCCAAAGGCAAAGACGGGGTGGAAGAATCTGGCCAACTCACGTCTTCGTCAATGGGGAAAATAGGCCGCGGCATACGCGTCCACGGCAGTTGCTTTAAATTGGGCGTGGTCAATCCCGGACAGTCCACATCGATCATGCGATCGGTGCTGGTGAATGCATCAAAGGCCGCACGGTAATGGCCACGGCTTTTGGCCACCAACACGCGCACGTCGGACAAATTCACCTGCAAAGCGTCCAGCTGCGCAGGGTCGATGAGTTGCTGGCGTTTTGAAATCACCACCACTTGCACGCCGCCTACATCCAATCGAGCAGACAAACCCATCTCAGCTTGAACGCCCTTGAGCAAACCACGGCGCCCAAAAAATTGTCCCTCCGACAGCGCTAGCACTTGCGCTGTGGACGTGAAGGGTTTGGCAAACACATCGGAAGAGTTTTGGTTGAAGCACGCTTCAAAGACCTGCCCCACCCCCACGCCATGGGCCGCTTGGGCCAAACGTGCATCGGTGAAGACCGCCAACAAGGCATGCTGAACTTTGGCATCAATCATGGCCTTCAACACATCGACGGTGTTGCCGCCGCCACCCCCACCGGGGTTGTCGCCCACATCTGCCAAGATGCATGCCGCCTCGTCGGCAGCACTGGATCGACCGACCTTGGCAGCAAACGCCACAGCCTCTTGCAGCGCCCAGAGTCGCGATACAAATTGATGGCGTGCATCCCACACTTCTTGCGCCATCACTTGCGCAACCGCTGCGCCTTTTTGTGCAGCACCCGCACGTGATGTGACCAGCACACTGAAACCACAACTGCTGGCATCGGCCAGTGCAAAGCCACCGCACAAGGAGACATTCAACACCTCGGCATCGCATTTGCCGACAGCGCTTTGCATCAGTGCGTGATACGCCGTACCCGGCGCAATCATTTGCGATGTGGCGGGCGGCACGAAGGGCAACTTGACGAAAGACACTTGCCCCACACCGTGTTGCCAAAAGTTTTGCACCAGTTGCGCCGCTTCAATGCCGCACTCACGCAAATCTTGATGGGGATTGGTTTTGTAAGCCACAGCCCCTGTCAGTGCCTGCGTCATTCGCGGCGTGACATTGGCGTGCAAATCCAAGACCGTGACCACGGGCACCTGTGGGCCCACCATTTTGCGAACGCACTCAAACAGCAAACCTTCAGGGTCGTCCTCTGTCTCGGTCAAGGCTGCGCCATGGGACGATATGAACACCGCATCCAGGGGGCCTGCCGCCTTCAATCGCGCACACACATCGGCGAGAAAACGTTTGAAATAATCGTCTTGCGCCGGCCCGCCGGGCTGGGCGCCCGCCATGCGAAGGGCGACCGGTTCCCAGCTGCCATAGCGGTTCATGTCTGCCACAAAACCCTGCGTGTCAGGCAGCGTGCGAGGCTTGGCGAGGCTGAGTTCTGTTTGCAACATCTCTCCGGCCAAGTCCAAGGTGTCTGCAAACATGTCTGGCGTGGTGATCGGTGCAAATCGATTGCACTCCAAGAAAAATCCCAGAATGCCCACGCGGGGCACATGATCGCGGCGCATGCTTGCTAGACCGTTGTGGTGTTCATGCCCGTCAATGCGTCCTGCCAAATGGTCATGGCACGCGTCATGGCTTTTTCGCGCCATTCAGGGGTGTCGACAAAGAAGGCATCGCGCACTTGTTGGCGAATGGCCAAGCCTTGCGACGATTGCGCTTGCCCTTTTTGATACAGCCAGTTATCGGCAAACAGCGCAGCCATGACCTGCGTCTGAGCTTGAGTCCCCACTTCCATGGCGATCGATACCACGGTGGCTTGTGGGCACAAATGCACAAAAGCCATGCGCACATTGCCATCAATCACTTCCGAGGCTGATTCGCCAGACGCAGGCGAGGTCACATCAGCACCCCACCACTTGCGTGCCAGCGACAAAGCCTGAGAGTCCACTGGATGACGACAAATCAATTCTGTATGACCACTGGGACCCAGGCCAGTGTGATGGTCCAGCACGGCGATCAATTTGGCATTTTGCAAATACTTGTGAGCCAATTGGTTTAACTCTCGATTGGACCAACACAGTTCAGTGCCGCCATAAAAAATACCGTCAGCATGACGGTACTGCCCGCCCGTCACGGCTCGCGTGCCGGCTCGCACACCTTTTTGAGCCAAGTAGCCCATGATTTGCTGTTGCAAATTGAGTTGGCTGGCTGGTGTCCATTCATCGGGCAGCAGCCACGCATGGACATCTTCATAGCCCTCATTGGCTGGCGGACCTGCTTCAAAATTCACATGGTTGCGATTGATGTCCATGTTGTCTTCATTCACCCGTCGCAGCCAAGAGAAGCCATAGGGATTTAATGCATGGATCACCATCACCGCAGTATCGGCAGGCAAACTGGCAAGCTTGAACTGCTGCAACCATGCCGTTTGGCATCCACTGCCATACAAACCCTCCACACCATGCGTGGCAGAAATAGCCACCAGCACCTTGGCAGCAGTGCGTGATCCCAACCAAGCCACATCGATGGCCATGTCTTCGCCTTGAAAACCTTTTTGAGGATGCAGGCAAACGTCCATCTGCGCACCCACCGCATGCGCCGCCTTTAAAAATGACTGACGAGCTTCTAAATAATTGGAGGGAAACATAGGCACCATCACTTACTCCGGTTGAATGCGACTGGCCGCTTCTTGATACAAATCGCGCTGCGCCTTTAAATAATCTTTAGTTTGAGCAGGTGTTAATGCGGGCGGCAACTCAGAACCTAGCTTCAAGACCAAAGCCTTCATGGATGGCAGGGCGTTCACTTGCAACACCGCTTGGTTCATTTTTTGAACCACCGCATCCGGTGTACCGGGCGGTGCAAACAAAGTGGCCCAAACCAACATGTCAACACCTTTTAATGCTTGCGATTCTCCAAATGTGGCAACGTCTTTGACCAAAGGCACCCTCTCTTTGCTTGACACACCCAACACCTTGACTCGTTTTGACGTGATCATGGCGGCAGCTGTGGCCAGGGTTGTCACGGCGAAATCAATTTGCCCACTGATCAAATCAGAAATGATCTGTGCACCTCCCCGATAGGGGATGTGAACCATGAAAGTGCCGGTGCGCGTTTTGATCACCTCCGACATCACGTGTCCAAAAGATCCAATCCCTGCAGAGCCAATGCTGAACTTGCCCGGATTCTTTTTCACCAAGGCAATCATCTCGTCAATGGTATTGGCAGGAAAATCAGGGCGCGTGACGATGCCCACGGGTGCAGCACCGACCATGGCCACCGGGACAAAGTCTTCTGTTTTGTAATTCACCGCTTTGTTGATCATGGGGATGAGCAAAGACTCGCTCAAGCCACCATAGGCAAAGGTGTAGCCATCGGGCGCCGCTCTTAACAACTTCTGCATGCCGATAGCGCCCCCCGCACCGGCCACATTGTCTGCAACGAAGGACACATTCAAAACTTTGTTTAACTCGCCTGCCAAAATTCGGGTCCCAATGTCCGAGGACCCCCCTGCCGTGAATGGCACGATGATGCTGACGGACTTATGAGGATAGACCGACGTATTTTGCGACCACGCACTCATCGAAAGTGATGCAGGCAATACGGCAGAACTGAGCAGAATTTGTCGACGAGTGAGGCCAGGTGAAATGGAAGCCATGTGGATCTCCGTGTGTGTCCAAAAATCTCATCTAGGGGTCGATGAGCGCCAAAATTCTTAGCGCATCGTAGAACAGACTCGGCAACAGGGTAAAGTGCAATGATTGCCAACATAGATTCATCCGATGCCAAGCACTTTTTTCGTAGAAATTCAAAGTTCACCCCATAACTTTGCAGGTCCAGTTCACGCAACCATCGATGTGCTGAACATGATTCAAACCCTATCAGTCATGCGTAACAGCCAAAGCCGCAAAAGAAATGCTCGCAACATGTCGGTGCAATGGAAACTTTGGACAGGCAAAAACTCTCGACAAGTTCCTGATCTGTTTGTCATGCCTGGTTGGCTCGCTCAGAATGGCCCGCACCTCGATGAACTGATTAAAAGCAACACCGCTTTGCGCACGCGCTTGCATCAGGTTTATGAAAAAGGTGGCGCCATTGTGGCCATTGGCAACGCTGCCCCTGTGCTGGGTTATGCGGGTTTGATAACGGAAGGTCAAGCAGTTTGTCCCTGGGCATTTATTCCGACTTTTCGTCGATTGAGTCCTCAGGTCACGTTGCGTGCCGATTTGATGTGGACACGACAGCATCGGATGTGGACTTGCAACTCGCCCGTTCTGACCACCGAACTCATACTGGATGCACTCAAGACAAGCGCTTGGGCCGAATTGGCGACAGCGACATCCCATGTACTGCTTCCCAACCTTGACCGCCAACAAACTGTGCAGCAAATGATGAGCGAGACAAGTGTCAAAGTTCAAGCCGCAGGCAGTGTTGATTTGGCCAGGCGATACATCGAAGAACACCTCACCGAACCCTACGACATCCAAAAATTAAGTGCAGCCGCCGCGACCAGCGCCCGAACCTTGCTGCGCCACTTCGAAGCCACGCACGGGGTCAGCCCTCTGACCTACCTGCACCAGCAGCGCATGACGCGCGCCAAGGTATTGCTCGAAACCACCTACCTCAGCATTGAGCAAGTGGCGCAAGCCTGCGGCTACACCGACACCGGCAGCTTCAGGCGCGTCTTCCAAAAAATCACAGGCGGCTTGCCGGCCCTTTACAGGGAGCAATACCGCCTGAGAACCTCAAGGCGCCGATGGCGCCAAGGGGCTGTGTCGAATTAAGCCGCAGCCTTCACCTTCAAACGCCATGCGTGCAACAAAGGCTCGGTGTAACCGCTCGGTTGCTCTTTGCCTTTGAACACCAAGTCGCAAGCGGCTTGGTAAGCCTTGGAAGTTTTGAAATTGCCGGCCATCTTTTGGTACAAAGCATCGCCTGCATTTTGTTGGTCCACCACGGCCGCCATGCGCTCCATCGTGGCCTTCACTTGCGCTTCGGTCACCACGCCATGCGCCAACCAGTTGGCAATGTGTTGGCTGCTGATGCGCAAGGTGGCTCGGTCTTCCATCAAACCCACACCGTGGATGTCGGGCACCTTTGAGCAGCCCACGCCTTGGTCGACCCAGCGCACCACGTAGCCCAAAATGCCTTGTGCGTTGTTGTCGAGTTCGTCTTGCTTGTCCTTCGCAGTCCACTCTGCCGCTTGCGCCTTGGTGACCACAGGGAACTGCAACAACTTGTTCAAAGTTTCTTCGCGCAGGTCTTTGGCGCTGTGCTTGGCAATGGTTTTTTCCATCTGCTTTTGCAATGCCGGCACGTTCACTTGGTGATAGTGCATGGCGTGCAAGGTGGCCGCAGTGGGGCTGGGTACCCAAGCGGTATTGGCGCCTGCGTTGGGGTGCGCAATTTTTTGCTTCAACATGTCGGCCATCAAATCAGGCATGGCCCACATGCCCTTGCCAATTTGCGCACGTCCGCGCAGACCGGCTTGCAAGCCCACAGCCACGTTGGCTTTTTCGTAGGCACCCAACCAAGTGCTGCCCTTGATGTCGCCCTTGCGCATCACGGGGCCGGCCAACATGCAGGTGTGCATTTCGTCGCCGGTGCGGTCCAAGAAGCCGGTGTTGATGAAGGCTACGCGTGATTTAGCAGCGGCAATACAGGCGGCCAAGTTGGCGCTGGTGCGGCGTTCTTCGTCCATGATGCCCAGCTTGACCGTAGAAGGCTTCAAGCCCAAGACTTTTTCCACACGACCAAACAGCGTGTCGGCAAAGCCCACTTCTTTGGGACCGTGCATTTTGGGTTTCACGATGTACACGCTGCCTGTGCGGCTGTTCCGGAAATTCGCACTTTTCTTTTTCTGCAAGTCCACCATGGCACAAGTGGTGGTGATCATGGCGTCCATGATGCCTTCAGGAATTTCTTTTTGGGTGCCATCTGCCGCGTTGTACAAAATAGCAGGGTTGGTCATGAGGTGACCCACATTGCGCACGAACAACAATGAACGGCCATGCAACACTTCAGTGCCTTTGCCGCTGGGCTTGGTGTACACGCGGTCAGCGTTCAAAGTGCGCTTGAAGGTTTTGCCACCCTTTTGCACTTCTTCTGCCAAGGTGCCTTGCAAGATGCCCAACCAGTTGCTGTAGGCCAAGACTTTGTCTTCAGCGTCCACGGCGGCCACGGAATCTTCCAAGTCAAGAATGGTCGACAGCGCAGACTCGGCCACCAAATCGGACACGCCTGCGGGGTCTGTTTTACCAATAGGGTGTGACTTGTTGATTTGCAAATCGAGGTGCAAACCGTTGTGCTTGAACAGCAAAGATGTGGGTGCTTTGGCATCGCCTTGGAAGCCCACAAATTGTTTGGCATCGGCCAAGGTGGTGGTGCCCGATTTGAGGCTGACCACCAACTTGCCGCCCTTCTCGCTGTAACCCGTACTGTCAATGTGCGAACCCTTCTTCAAAGGCGCGCAACGGTCCAGCACATAGCGGCAGTACTCAATCACTTTGGCGCCGCGCTTGGGGTTGTAGCCTGTGCCTTTTTCGCAGCCGTTGTCTTCACTCAATGCGTCGGTGCCATACAAGGCGTCGTACAAAGAACCCCAACGCGCATTGGCGGCGTTCAAGGCATAGCGCGCATTCAAAATAGGCACCACCAATTGCGGGCCGGCCAACACGGCCAACTCTGCGTCCACATTTTGCGTGGTGGCTTTGGGGCTCTTAGGTTCTGGCACCAAGTAACCAATGGCTGACAAATGTTTGCGGTATGCCTTCATGGCTTTGG
>JAHEBO010000025.1 GCA_024642215.1 Limnohabitans sp. | reverse complement strand
AGTGGAGTGTCGACGGCAAAGGCCCCAAGACCTTCGATTTTGAAGTGCGCGACCACGTCGACATTGGCGAAAAACTGGGCCTCGACTTTGACATCGGCATCAAATTGTCGGGCTCACGTTTTACCTTCATGCGCGGCCAAATTGCCCGCATGCACCGCGCGCTGGCGCAGTTCATGTTGGACACCCAAACGCAAGCCCATGGTTACACCGAGTGCTACACCCCTTACGTGGTGAATGCAGAAACACTGCGCGGCACTGGCCAGTTGCCTAAGTTTGAAGGCGATTTGTTTGCTGCCAAAAAAGGTGGCCAAGATGCCGAAGAGGGTGCTGACACGCAAGCGCTGTATTTGATTCCCACCTCAGAAGTGACCTTGACCAACGTGGTGCGCGATGAAGTGTTGGCCGAGTCTGCTTTGCCCATGAAGCTCACAGCCCATACACCTTGTTTCCGTTCAGAAGCAGGCAGTGCAGGCCGTGACACGCGAGGCCTCATTCGCCAGCATCAATTCGACAAAGTAGAGATGGTGCAAATTGTTCACCCAGAGAAAAGCTACGAAGCGCTGGAAGAAATGACAGGCCATGCAGAAGCCATTTTGCAAAAGTTGGGCTTGCCTTACCGCGTCATGTTGTTGTGCTCGGGTGACATGGGTTTTGGCGCTACCAAAACCTATGACCTAGAAGTGTGGGTGCCTGCACAAGGTACCTATCGCGAGATCAGTTCTTGCTCTAACTGTGAAGCTTTCCAAGCACGTCGTTTGCAAGCGCGTTTCAAAAATGCGCAAGGCAAGAACGAGTTGGTGCACACCTTGAACGGTTCAGGCTTGGCTGTGGGCCGTGCGTTGGTGGCTGTGCTGGAGAATTATCAGAACGCAGATGGTTCAGTGACGGTGCCTGAGGTGCTGCGTCCTTATATGGGCGGCATTACTGAGTTGCGCGCCTGAATTTTTAATTCAGAGCGCTGATAGAATTTGCGGCAGTGACCAGCCGCAAAGGTGAGTGTAGGAGAGGTGGCAGAGTGGTCGAATGTACCTGACTCGAAATCAGGCGTGGTGGCAACATCACCGAGGGTTCGAATCCCTCCCTCTCCGCCAAGACTATTTCGAACTGATTCCAAGTTGCGCGAACGGTTTGGTTGCGCGTTTTCTCAGATTGCCATACTTTGTACCGCTGACAAGTAGTCTGCACCTCTGGCCTCAGCAAAAATGTCCAACGCTAGAGTGATCGCAGTCTGCAATACGAGCCCGACGCCAATGCCCGCTGCCATGTCGTGGTGCTGCAAAAAGGCAATCATCCCGACACCGATGATCAGAAGCAGTACTTCGATCCCTTTGTAGATTGAGAAGTTTTTCATGACGGTCTGCATGCGGGTGGTTTCCTCGGCTTTTAGTACCGAAGGGTTCAACTGCAGCTGTGCGCTCAAGGTTGACACCTGCGAGTCGGTGCGGAGGTATACGGTGCCACCCACCACTATCTGCATCAAACCAATGACCACCAGCGGATAGACCATAGACTTCAGGCGGTGCCCATTCACCCATAGCCAGACGCTGATACCTAAGGCCAGAAGGCCAACCGCAATAAAAATCACGCTCTCTTGCTTCTCTGCGACGAAGTAGCTGTTCATGTTATCAATCATGGTGTTGGCTTTATGAGATGGGTCTGGTCAAAATTTTCACCACCTTAGTGGCCAGATTTCGCGGCGTGAAACGCATGCTTTGGGCCATCGCCCAATTGACGAAGCCAGGGATGTAGACGCGCTGTCCGCGTTGCATGGCGCGGTAGCCCAATTCAGCAACTTCCTCAGACGTGGGCAGTTTCTTGCCTTTAATCAGGGCAGAGTTTCCAAGGTCAGCCTTGTCCTGAAAGCCCGAGGCTGTCGGGCCGGGGCACAGCGCAGTGACGGTTACACCAGTGTCTTCCAGCTCGGATGCAATAGCTTCCGAAAAGCTAAGAACGAAAGATTTGGTGGCGTAGTACACCGCCATGTAGGGGCCTGGCTGAAAGGCCGCTGTGGAGGCCGTGTTGAGAATTTTGCCGCGCGTCACCAACAGATCGGGCAGAAACAGTTTGGTTAGTACAACGACTGTGTTCATGTTGAGCTGCATCATGGCCAGCTCAGACCTTAGTGAAGAGTCTTTGAACTCGCCAAAGGCCCCGTACCCAGCGTTGTTCGCCAACGCGCTCAGGACGATACCCCGCGCTTTGATATCGGCGTGCAGCCGTGCAGCACCATCATGGGTTTCCAAGTCTGCGCCAATGACAGTGACGGATACCTTAAACTTCCGCTGCAGCTCATCGGCCAAGGCCTGCATTTTGGCCACGCCCCGGGCTGCCAGCACGAGCTGATAGCCATCTTGCGCAAATTGGTGGGCTAGCGCCATGCCGATACCTGATGAAGCACCAGTGATGAGCGCGGTTTTATTGGTTGTTGATAGTGTGGTCAAGATTAATTTCCATAGTCGTTTTGTCGATTCAGAGATTAAAAACCCGGTAGAAGGGTGCCAGGTCAAGACATTTCTTTCCCTTGATTTGGCGCACACAAACACTTGACCTGGCACCCAGGCGCCAGGTTTAACATGTGTTGACGGCTATGTAGTCGTCAAGGCCGCCGCGAACTTAATCTGACTTAACGGTCGTGACGTAGGCTTCAGGATTACGCCCTTGCTCTCAATCACCGGAAACAAAATATGAAAAGCGTAATGACCGTAAAGGCTTTCAAGACTTTGCAGACGACCAGCGCCTTGTGCAAGGCTGCCAACGTGACCCGTGGTCAATTGCGCTTGTATGAAGAAGAAGGGCTGATTGCACCCCAGAGCAGAACGGAAGCTGGCTACCGCCAATATGGCAGCGAAACGCTGGACCGGCTCAGGGCCATACTGCACCTGAAGCAACTCGGCCTCACGCTAGCAGAAATCGCACTCCTGCTGTCTGATCGCGATCACGGCGTCCTCGACGAACAAGCGATACAGCAACTGGCGGGAGAAGTATTGTCGAAAATTGATGAACGCATTGCCGGTTTGCAAGTTATCCGAGGCTACATGGCCCCGGTTGCCATAGGTGACATGAGCGTGTTGCAGGACGATGACTGCAACTTCGTCGTTGAATTCATGACCGCTTTATCCGCCGAGAAAACCAAGCGCCGCGCCTGAACCTGACTGTTAGGTCAGGTGTGTTTTATCCAGACCGGCTACTCGAATTAAAGATGTCTCAACATTTAGAATGCTGACTTAGACCCCAAGTGCTTAATCGGCTTGTTCTTGGGAAACTTAGGCGGTTTGTGATGAAGCATGTTCTGCTCCGCCAACGATTGATAGCCTCGCATTTTTTGCGGGGCTTTTTTTTTGGACGCCAGGTGCTGAGCTCGCTGGGCGAGGATGCATTGGGTGGGCTCCTCATACTGGGGTACCAGAAATCGTCACCCACCCAATACACCCTCACCCAGACTGCGAACAGCAGCCATGGTGCTCTTTTCCGTCGATCAACGCTCTCGCAAAAGAAGCATCACTACATCCAAGGGAAGCAATGACTTAATGCAACAAAATGCAATGCCATTTCATTGCCAACCTAGAACCACAATGGCTAAAATGGCCAATCACTTTGGAAGATCGTTATGCGTGTCACAGCCACAGAAGCCAAGAACCGATTTGGTAGCCTTTCCGCTCAGGCCAAGCGCGAACCTGTCTTTGTTGAAAAAGCAGGCCAACTCGACACTGTTATTTTGTCTGCTGAACACTACCAAGCCCTCAAAGCCAATCATGACAAGAGCACCTTGGCTGCTCGCAAGAAAAATTTCGAAAAAGAGTTTGGTGGTTGGATCGATGTCCAAAACGCGCATTGCGAAACTCACGGCATACCCGGCGCAGATCTACGTCCTTGGTAAAACACACATGGCCCAATACGACGTTTATCCCAACCCAAGCAGAAGCGCCAATGAAGGCATGCCTTACGTGGTTGTGATTCAGAGTGATCTACTGGATGCGTTAGCCACTAGGTTAACCATGCCACTTGCTATTTCAGATGCATCGATGCACACGCCAACTTCACTGTGTCCAGTTGTCATGGTAAAGGGCAAACGTTTCAATGCCTTAGCGCATTTCGCTGCCCCATTACCTGCCAAGTTACTCCGGCGACCCGTTGACAATGTTGCTGGGCAAGGCAGTGCTTTGGTGTCTGCCATGGATGCGGTGTTGTCTGGAATTTAGTTTTTTGCTGAGCTCGCTGGGTAAGGGTGTATTGGGTGGGCCCCTCTTAGGGCTGGCTGATCAACGCTCTCGCAAAAGAAGCCATACAAGTCTCACCAGCCAAACCGACTAAACCGCACAAAGATCCAACACCTGCTAGCATCCGCATGTAACAAGCAATCAGCTTCAAAACAACAGCGGAAGGCCCCAATGAACCTCAATGTCAACGGCAACAACGTCAGCTTAGACGTCGACCCCCAAATGCCCTTGCTCTGGGTTCTGCGAGACACCCTCAACCTCACCGGCACCAAATTCGGCTGCGGTGTTGCAGCGTGCGGTGCCTGCACAGTGCACAAAGACGGCCAACCCATTCGCTCCTGCGTCACCCCCGTGGCCAGCGTTGCCGGCGCCAACATCAAAACCATCGAATCACTCAGCACCGCCGACAAACCCAGTGCTTTGCAACAAGCCTGGATTGCTGAGCAAGTGCCTCAATGCGGCTACTGCCAAAGCGGCATGCTCATGGCTGCTGCGGCCCTCTTGGCCAGAAAACCCAAACCCACCGATGCCGACATCGACGAAGCCATGACCAACCTGTGCCGATGCGGCACCTACCAACGCGTGCGTGCCGCCATTCACCGCGCAGCAGGAGCACAAGCATGAAGCGCCGCAACCTCATTCTCAGCGGCCTTGGACTCACAGGCGCACTCGTCGTTGGCTGGGGCGTCATGCCCCCCCGTTCACGTTTGGGCAAGCCCGACAACATGCTGCTCACCGAAGGTGACGTCGCGCTCAACGGTTGGATCAAAATTACCAAAGACGGTAGCGTGGTGTTGGCCATGCACCGCAGCGACATGGGGCAGGGTATTCACAATGCACTGGCCATGTTGGTGGCTGAAGAATTAGACGTGCCCCTCAAGCAGGTTCGCTTAGAACAAGCCGGCCACGACGCCATCTACGGCAACGTGGCCATGTTTGTGGGCACCTTGCCCTTCCACCCCTTGAAATCAGAAGGCCCAGACAAGCCCATGATGGTCAAAACGGGCGAGTGGATGGTCAGCAAAGTAGCGCGCGAATTGGGCGTCAATGCCACTGGCGGTTCATCGTCTGTCAAAGATGCTTGGGAACACTTGAGAACTGCAGCGGCCACAGCCAAAGCCAGTTTGTTGATGTCTGCTGCAGACCAGTGGAAAGTGCCAGCCAAAGAATTGACCGTCAAAGAAGGTGTGGTCAGTCACGCCTCAGGAAAGTCTGCACATTATGGTGACTTGGCCAAAGGTGCTGCAGGCCAAACACCTGGCAATGTTGTTCTGAAAGATCGCAAAGATTGGCGCTTGATTGGTCAAGCCACACCGCGCGCAGACGTGCCTGCCAAAACAAACGGCAGTGCTGTATTTGGCATCGATGTGCGCGTGCCCAACATGCTGTTTGCCAGCATCGTGCAAGTGCCCCAAATGGGTGGCACGCTCATCAGCTTCGACGCCAAAGAAGCGCTGGCCATGCCTGGTGTCGTGAAGTGCGTTCAGCTCTCCAGCGTGCCAGGCTCTGCACCAGGTTTTGCAGTGGTCGCCAAAACCACTTGGCACGCCAAGCAAGCCGCTGAAAAAGTCAAAGCGCAATGGGCGCAACGTGCAGAAGGTGCCCTAGACACAAAGCGCATTGAGTCTGAACTCAAAGACAAACTCAAAACAGAAAAAGGATTTGCTTTTTACGAAAAAGGCGATGCTGCCAAAGCCGAGTCTGTGTCTGCGCGAATGATAGAAGCGCAATACAAAGCACCGTATTTAGCGCATGCCACCATGGAGCCCATGAACTGTACAGCGCAGTTCAAAGATGGCTCGCTTGAAATTTGGGCCCCTACGCAGGTGCCTGGCTTGGCGCGTGCAACGGCTGCTAAGTTGGCCAAGGTGTCCGATGACAAAGTCAAAGTCAATGTCACGCTATTGGGCGGCGGTTTTGGTCGTCGCTTAGAAGCCGATGTGGTGGCACAAGCCACCCAAATTGCCTTGGCACTGGATGGCGCGCCCGTTCAATTGGTCTGGTCGCGTGAAGAAGACATGGCGCACGACTTTTATCGCCCCATGCATGTGGCGCAGCTGAGTGCAGCCCTCAATGCCAAAGGTGAGGTGGAGAGTTTGCGCATCAAGTCAGCAGGCGATGCGATTTCCCCGCGCTGGATGTCCCGTGTTTTGCCTGCATTGTCTGGCCCCATCGATGCGCCCGACAAAACAACCGCAGAAGGCTTGTTTGATTTGCCCTATGGTTTTGCGAACCAGCACATGGCGCATGTGTCCACCAAGATGGGCGTGCCCATTGGTTTCTGGCGCTCAGTGGGCCACTCGCACAATGCTTTCTTTTCTGAAAGCTTTATCGATGAGTTGGCCTTTGAAACCAAACAAGATCCTGTTGCGTTTCGCTTGGCGTTGCTCCAGCAAGCACCGCGTTATGCCGCAGTTTTAAAGTTGGCTGCAGAAAAAGCCAAGTGGGGTTCTGCCTTGCCTGATGGTCATGCGCGTGGCGTGGCGCTGCATGAGTCCTTTGGCTCTATCGTGGCGCAAGTGGCCGAGGTGTCGATGCAAGGCGGCATGCCGCGTGTACACCGCGTGGTGTGTGCCATCGATTGCGGCACGGTGGTCAACCCAGGCACCGTGGCACAACAGGTCGAAAGCTCGGTGAACTTTGCATTGAGTGCCGCCCTGTTTGGCAAAATTGACATCCAAGACGGTGTGGTTCAACAAAACAACTTTACCAACTACCCCTTGGTCAGCATGGCGCAATCGCCTGTTGTGGAAACTTGGATTGTGCCAAGCACCCGCTCGCCTGAAGGCGTGGGTGAACCTGCTGTGCCGCCATTGGCGCCGGCTGTGGTCAACGCCATGTTTCAACTCACCGGACAACGTCAAAGAGCTTTGCCCTTGAAGGCATAAGCTTATTGAAATGCTTCTATTTGCGTTTCGTGCAAAATCTTGTCATGCCAAACTACAAACTCAAAGTTGACGTCACACCCCAGTATCTGCCTGAGCAGTCGGATCCTGCGGGTGACCTTTACACCTTTGCCTACAGCATCACCATTCTCAACACGGGTGACATTGCGGCGCAGGTCATCTCAAGGTCTTGGAGTGTCAATGATGCCAATGGCCTTCACGAGAAAATCAAGGGCTTGGGTGTGGTGGGCTATCAACCTTTGTTGCAACCTGGCGAAAAGTTTCAGTACACCAGTGGCACACGTTTGCGCACACCCACTGGCACCATGCATGGCAGCTATTTCTGCGTAGCCGAAGATGGCGAAAAATTTGACGTGGACATCCCTATGTTTGTATTGGATGCGCTCAGCAACGAATCAGGTAAGCGCAATTTGCATTAAGCCTGTACTGAAAGAAGTACTCACCCATTGGTCACGGGAATTTGAACAATGAATTCGCATCCTTCTTGCAGATTTTGTGCAGTAATATCCCCATTGTGTTTTTGAACAATTGTTTTTGCAATAAATAGACCAACACCATTGCCATGGGTGTCGGTGGAATTGTTGCCTCGATAAAATTTTTGGAAGATATTGGGAAGGTCTTTGTCATCGATGCCTTTTCCCAATTGTCTAACTTTAATTTCGATGTTATTACCTTCTATGCATGTACTGACAAACACAGATGTTGAGACTGGCGCATATTGAACTGCATTGAGGAGTAAATTGCTGAGGGCGGTTTTTAAGAGTTCAATGTCAACGTAGATCATGAGAAAAGGATCGTGAACCTTCACGACAAAGCTCTTTTCGAAGCTTTCCCGAACTTCTTGCAGTGTGTTTTGAATCAAATCATTCAGTCTAATGGCTTGAATATTCAATCGCTCAGCCTGTACCAGAAGTCTTTCTTGAGTTAAGTGTCTTAGGGAAAGCGATGACAGTCGACTGTTTGCTCTTGCCATTTTCTCAACACGTTCTTTTCCTCTTGGCGATAAAAGTTCATCTTTGAGTAGATTCTCAAGACAAACGCTGATGATGCTGAGAGGTGTTTTGAATTCATGTGAAATGATGGTTAAAAACTCAGCTTGTTCTTTGCGTAGCTTTCTTTCCACCATCAAACGACTTTCTGCATATTCTTTTTCTTTTTTGATTTTGTTGTAGCGTAAAAAAATACCAATGCTCATGATCAGCATGTGGATGAATGAACCTATCTGATAGCTGTTCGTGTTGAAAGCTGTAGGTTCTACAAAGCCCATATTTTTTAAAAACCGCAAAATGACGCCAAAGTAAAAAATGCTGAAGGCAACAAGATACAGTTTTGCACTTAGTGAACCGCGCAAGCTCTGGTAAATCGCAACGCCCAGAATTAGAAAAATTAACGCAATGGAAATGCTTTGAATAATAGGCATCGCAAAAACGTTTTCACCAGTCATAACCAGCGTCATGCTGGCAGCAGACATGATCAATAACAATGCATATATTTTTTGGGTATGCCTTTTCCATGAGTGGTGAAACTCTAAAAATTCAACACTGAAAATGGCCACACCTGCCGGGATGAGGCTTATCAAACATCCCATTAAAAGGTAAAAGGTGTTGTTGTCTAGATCAGGGAAAAACTGGAATGGCCAAGCCCCAGCAAAAAAAGAGGCCAATCCAGTGATTGAGATGTAAATTGCGTAGATCAAATGGATACGTTCTTTTGTGAATATCCAAAATACCAAAAAGAACGCAACAATGAAAAGTTGAATGCCAAATAAAATACCCCAGTAAAACCGGTCAGTTGAATGTTTGTAAACGAATTCTTGAGGTTTCCATAAAATGAATTCTGCAGAAATGGCTGTTGGAGAGGAGATTCGAACCAAGAATTCTTTTGTTTGACCTGGTTGAACGTTTAATTGCAAAACAGGGGTTCTTTGGGTTGAATGAAAACCACCTTGATTACTTGGTGTGTTTTGCGAAAGTTCATTGAAGTTGCCACTTGAATTCCTTTCGTAATAAAGCACATCACGAAATAGTGGTTGTTTTATTTCTAACCACCATCTCGTCGTGTTGCTGTTTAGTGAGTTGCTAATTTGAAAGGCAATCCAAATGACATCTTTTGTGAATCCCAAAGCCAGATCATTTGGAATGTTTGTAAATGACTGAAAGTGATCCGCATTGAGTTGCTCAACATTGAGTTCCCCTTGAGGGTCTTGGCGCAAACTTAAATGTCCCTTGAGTGGATACTGAGAAGCATTGTCTATTTCAAGCGGACGCAATACATCTGAATTTGCGATGGGTGATAAAAACACCCCAGCGACAATGCATAAACAGTGAATCAATTGGCGTAGGCTGGTTTTCATGGCAATGTTTGGGAGCATCGGGGTGTGGTTTGAAGGAGGCAATTTGCTTAAAACTGATGCAAGTCGCCCTGATAGGCATTTTGAAATTGACAGAAAATGACAGTTTTTGACAGATTTCATAGTTAGCATCGGCACATGGTCAAAATCTTGCTGCTCGATGATGAAGTCGATCTGCGCGTAGAAGTCGCAGATTTTCTCCGAGGAATAGGTTATTTGGTAACCGAAGTTGGCAGTATTCGTCAGTTTTATCAATTTTTTCAAGCTGACAAGTTTGATGTTTTGCTGTTGGACAGGCTTTTGCCTGATGGCGATGCACTTGATTTGGTAAAAGAGATCCGGGAAAAAGGCTCTCGAATAGGTATTGTCATGTTCACGGCCATGGATTCAACCAAAGATCGCATCGATGGTTTTCAGTTTGGCGCCGACCACTACGTCTCAAAACCTGTCCGTATGGAAGAGTTGAGCGGCTTGATTCGTGTTCTATCGTGGCGTGTTTCTGGCCCCAATTCATGGCTGCTGAGCACGTCGAATTGGGCGCTTTCAACACCAGATAACGCAGTCATTTCATTGACGACTCAGGAGTTTTCATTTCTTCGAATCTTGATTGAATCAGGATCACGAATTCCAATTTCGAGAGATCAAATTGTCGAAAAAATGGGAAAAGATGTCGAGAAATATGACAGTCGAAATCTGGATACATTGGTATTGAGGTTGAGAAAAAAAGTGGAAGATGCATGTGGCCACCCTCTTCCACTCAAAACAGTGCATGGCACGGGATATTTGCTCAGTAACGTCATCGCCGCCAATTAACTGAAAAGCCATTCAGTTTTGCCTAATTTTTGGGCTTATTTTCACTGACAGATTTAGATATTTCTGGCGCATTTAGATGCCCAAAATGGTTGGGTTTGCCCTTGAACTATTGAAGTTCAAGCTTCCCGTTGCATTTCACTGAGCCAGAACCATGAATTTCTCTGAAGACACCACCCGTGTGTTTGAAACACCCGCTGTCACCGAGTTGCTTTTTATCGATGCAAGCTTGCCAGATATTCAGGTGTTGTTGAACAATGTTCGACCAGGTATCAAGCTGATTTTGCTAGAGGCGGGAGAAGATGCACTGGTGCAAATGACGCGAGCCATTGAAGAAGAATCAGACATTTCTTCAATCCATCTGGTGACACACGGTCAA
Organism: Limnohabitans sp.; assembly: GCA_024642215.1. GTDB lineage: Bacteria > Pseudomonadota > Gammaproteobacteria > Burkholderiales > Burkholderiaceae_C > Limnohabitans_A. The sequence continues at coordinate 33,351 of JAHEBO010000025.1, read as the reverse complement.
TCTGGTGCGTTGCTTGTGAATGGCAGGACCTATCAAGCGGATGATTTTGTTGCCGACAAAGAATTGTTGAACAAGTGGTCTGCACATTTGGCAGTTGGCGCAGATTTTCTGCTGTACGGTTGTGAAGTGGGAGTTGGCGAGAACGGCTTGAATCTACTTTCAACCATAGCGCAACTCACCCACATGGATGTAGCTGCCTCTATTACATTGACCGGCTCTGCCAGCTTAGGCGGAGATTGGATTCTTGAGCAAAACGTGGGCAAGATTGATGCAAGTGTTTTGTACTTCAGTCAATACGATCAACTGCTCACAACGACTGCCTACAACACAAATTACAGCGCATTGAATTTTGGCACAGGCACTTTGCTAGCGGGCAAGGACAAGACAGTAGGTGCCCAGTACGTATACAGAAACGTGATTGTGGTGGGGGGGCAGGCAATTGACGCAGTTGTTTCCATCGACGCCATTGATACAGGGGTCACGATTGTTGCCGTTGACAATGCAACCGGTGGTTCGCTTAGCAATTTCCAGCCCACAACGACCTCAACAGCAGGTGGTGGCGTAACTTACAAGTTCGATTTTTACAAACACGTAGATGCTGGGTCGCCAACAGAAACGGTCATTCTGCAAAACGTCAAGGTCAATGCATATGACATGGATGGCTCGGGCAGTATGCACGAGTATCAACAGTTTCAAGGGTTTACTTCTTACACCCTAGATGCCACAACAAGATTGCAAGCGATTGTTGGTGCCAATGGTTTTACCAGCTTCCAAGATACCTCGGGTGTCAATGCGACGGATCCGATTTCCAAATCCAATCTGTCGCTGGGGCCGCTGAACCATGCGCAGATGACTTACAACAGCATCAGCTCGTTTTATTACAAAGCGGGTATGACGGCTTCAGGCAGTGGCCGATTGAGTTCACTCGAATTTGCGACGGGTACCGCATTCGCAACGCCAGTTGTGACTGGTAATGCTATTTTGGCGGCCAATCCCGACACAGCATTGGCCACGACTTCTGCAGGTACGGGTGGTTCAAATCCTGCAGGTAACGTGGTCCTGGGTGATGCTGGCGGTAGCTTGTCTGATACCGGTACTGGCCTGCATGTGACCTTGGCCAAGGTGGGCGCAACGGTGAGTGGTGGCACCGTGGTTGCAAGCAACAGTACATCGACGTCAAATTACACGACGTTGGTTGGTACATATGGTTCTTTGCACATTGGCTATGACGGTACCTTTACCTACACGGTAGATGGCAGTAACGCGAGCATTCAAGCAATGAATGCTAGTAGCCCAACATTGACAGATACCTTTGCCTATCAAGTTACTGACAGTACCAGCCAGACGGGTGGCACCACCTTGACGGTGACCATCCAAGGAATCAGTGCGAATCATGCGCCTGTTGCCAGCACTGTGACAGCAAGTAATGTCACGATTGGCAATGCCATGACCCCCTTGGTTGTGCCGGTGTTCTCAGATCCTGACAGTGATCCATTAACCTATACCGCAACACTCGCTGATGGCAGTGCGCTGCCAACATGGTTGGTCTTTGATCGCGTCACACGAACCTTTTCGGGTACGCCAGTCGGCGCTAGCAACACAACGCTCAGTATCAAGGTTGTCGCTACAGACCCGGGTGGTTTGTCGGCCAATTCCACGTTCAATTTGCCTTTGGTGTTGCCTACTGGCTCCGCCGTTATCCATGCTGTTGCTGATACGGCCACAGCCCGAGAGGCTGGCGGCACCAACAATGCAACACTTGGCATCGATCCGACAGGCAATGTGTTGGTTGGCGATGGTGGCATCAACATCAAAGTAACGCAAGTTCAAGCAGGCGCATCCATAACGGGTGGTGCGCTGGTTGTTGATGATGGCAGTACATCACTTTCTAGTCCAACCACCGTTTTTGGAAGTTATGGTGACTTGGTGATAGGCGCCAATGGCACGTACAAATACGTTGTTGATAACACCAATCCAACCGTCAATGCACTGCAAGGTGCGACACTGACAGACACTTTCAGCTACAGAATTACGGATGCAGCAGGGCAAACATCAGACACAACGTTAACCATGACTGTAGGTGGGGCGAATGATGCGCCAGTTGCAGTGGCTTCGGCGGGTGCAAAGTCGGTGGTGAAAGGTTCGGCCATGTCGAACATTCAGTTGCCTTTAATCACGGATGCAGACCATGCGTTGACAAGTAGTTCGTTTACTTGGACGACTACCAAATCAAATAAAGGAACCGTCACCACTACGGGAAGTAACTCGCTGCCAAAGGGGCTGTCGTTCAATGCAAGTACATTTGTATTGTCTGGAACACCAGATAGCAATGCTAGCAGTGACACCTACACCATCACGGTAAAGGGGACTGATGCACTAGGGTTGTTTGGAACCACAACATTTACGCTCAAAGTAACAAGCAGCAGTAGCAATTCTGCCTCGCCTGATTATGCAAGTGCCACAGAAGCCGGTGCAAAGTGGGTGTCTGGTGTTTACACGGTGGGCACTGGTACAAATCCTTCAGGTAATGTTTTCGACAACGACTTTCCTTCTTCTGGTTACTCTGAGCTTGTTTTTGGCGTCGCGGCTGGGGCACAAACAATCAGTTCTAGTTCTACTGCGCCATCAGGCAATTTGGCTACAGGGGTTGCGAGTGCCATTGCTGGTTCCTACGGCTCGTTTACCTTGCAATCGAATGGGTCTTATTCGTATGCATTGAACAATTCCAACGCAATTGTTCAAGCCTTAAAAATTGGTCAAACCCTCACAGATACATTTACTTACGTCGGGAAATTTACTGGTTCAAGCACAAAATATTACGCAGCCCCTGTTGTCATTACTATCAATGGCGCCAATGACGCGCCAATTGCGACTTCGCAGCCCTCTAATGCCACAGGGGTCATGGGCCAGGCGATGACGCCTATTACGCAGACTGCTTTCACTGACGTTGACAGTTCGATCGATCAAATTTTTTATACGGCCGGTTTGTCAGATGGCAGTAACCTGCCCAGTTGGTTGCACTTTGATCGAACTACTCGAGTTTTTAGCGGCACCCCTCCTTTTTCAAATGCAAATAGCACCTTAAGCATCCAGGTTACAGGCACTGATCAAGGTGGGTTGTCATCAACTGGAAGTGCATTCACTTTAAGCATTACCAAGCCAACAGCGCCCAGTGCAACAAACGACACTGCGGCTGCCACAGAGGCCAGTGGCAATGACAATGCCACGCCAGGTTTTGATCCATCAGGAAATTTACTTGGTAACGATACTGGTTCAGGTATCACCATCAGTCGCATGGATGCAGGCACCAGTATTGCTGGCACGGTACAGACCGTTGTTGCAGGCAGTTCAAGTAACTTCAGTGCAACATCCATCGCTGGTTCTTATGGTCGCTTGAGTTTAGGGGCGGATGGATCGTATCGATATGTTGTAGACAACAGCAATGCCACCGTACAAGCATTGAACGTCAATGGCACCCTCACTGATTCATTTACCTATGAAGTGACAGATTTGGCTGGGCAAACCAGTACGGCCACGTTGACCATGACCCTCAATGGTGCCAACGATGCGCCGATTGCAAGTGTTATTGCATTGCAGACATCGACCATTGGAAGTCCGATCAGTTTGACGCCCAATGCTGTTACCGATGTGGATAACAGTACGGGTGTGGTTTATACCGCCACACTGACCGATGGTCGTGCACTGCCTTCTTGGATGTCATTCGATCCTGCGACACGGACGTTCAGTGGCACGCCACCTCTTGGTACGTCCCCTGTGAGTTTGGGCATTCAACTGATGGGTACTGATCCGAGTGGCTTAACCGCCACCAGTACTTTTGTTTGGAATTTGGTCAACCCGGACGGTCCAACAGCTGTATCAGATGTTGCATCAGCTACGGAAGCAAGTGGTCAGCTCAACGGCACTGTAGGAACCAACCCAACAGGCAGTGTCATGACAGGGGCAGGGGCCGATACAAGTCACGCTGGCTCCTTGAATGTCACACAGGTTATCAAAGGCAATATCACCACATTAGACAGTGGCGCCATCAATGTGGTTGCGAGCAGCACCTCTGCGAGTAATTCTGCAGTTGTTCAAGGTGACTACGGCACCTTATTGATTGGTGCAGACGGTACTTATCAATATGTCGTCGATGACAACAACAGCACAGTCCAGGCGCTCAATCAAGGCAGTACAGCGCTGACAGACAGTTTCAGCTACCAAGTCTCGGATGCCATTGGACAGACGTCTATAGCGACATTGGTCGTGAGTGTTGCTGGCGCGAACGATGCACCTGTGGCATCTACAGTCAACGCACCTGTGACGGCAGTCGGTTCCGCCATGGCGCCGCTCGTTGTGCCAGTGTTTTCGGATGTCGACCATGGCAGTCTGACATATGTCGCAAGCTTGGCCGATGGTTCTTCATTGCCATCGTGGCTTGCCTTTGATGTATCAACCCGCACTTTTACAGGGACGCCTGCTTCTGGTGCGACCAGCTTGTCATTGAAAGTGGTTGGCACTGATGCAGGTGGATTGTCTGCCAATTGCTTGTTCACGCTGCCAATTGTGGCGGCCAATGATGTTTTGGCAGCGAATGATGCTACAAGCGCAACAGAACAAAGTGGTACAAATAATGGCACGGCTGGTTCAGATCCTTCGGGCAATGTCATCACTGGGGCCGGCACTGATTACGGTGTGGGCATCATTGTCACTGCCGCTAACAAAGGAAGCTCTCTCAGTGGTACACCCACTGCTGTTTCAGGCACAGGCAATACAACGATTACAGGTGATTACGGTAGTTTGAGCATCGCTGCAAACGGCAGCTATCAGTACACACTGAATAACAGCAACAGCACTGTGCAGGCTTTGAACCTTGGCAGTACCCTCTCGGAAGTCTTCACTTACAAAATCACAGGCACTTCTCTGGCTACTTCTACAGCCACGTTAAGTGTTTTGATTCAAGGGGCTAATGATGCACCGGTTGCATCTGTGGTGACACCAGCCAGTGCTGTGAACGGCCAGGCTAGCATCAGTCCTACCACGGTGCCTGCATTCAGCGATGCAGACAATAGCAGCATCACATACACTGCCACTTTGGCAGACGGTAGCACCTTGCCTGAATGGCTAAGCTTCAATCAATCTACCCGAACGTTCACGGGAACACCACCTGCCGGAACTGCAGAACCTCGTATCTTGGTCGTAGGTACAGATTCAGGTGGTCTTTCTGCCAATGTGACCTTTACCTTGCCATTGGGTGTTGCTGCACCATTAGCGACCCTTGACAGTGCCACAGCCATAGAGGCTGGTGGTGTTAGCAATGCACTGGCAGGTTTAAATCCTGTGGGCAACTTGATAGATGGCGATCCCTCTACTGGCGGTACAGATACGGGTGTTGACTTAAAGGTCAGTCAAATTCAGGCAGGTAGTTCGCTCACATCATCCGCTGCTCCTGTCGCATCGGGTAGCAGTTACAACTACACGACCCACGTTTTCAGCAACGAGTCCATCGTGACCGGTTCTTATGGTACCTTGCATGTTTCATCGGATGGCACTTATCAATATGTTGTGAATAATGCCAACGCCACTGTTCAGTCCTTGAACAGAGGCAGTACTGCTTTAAGTGACAGTTTCATTTACGAGGTAACGGATCGCGCTGGCCAGCACACGACGTCTAATTTGAATGTGGCAATTACTGGTTCCAACGATGCACCGGTTGCAGGGAGCAATGTTGCGCTGACTGGCTTGTTGGTTGGCACGGCCATCTCATCTCAAACAGTTGCGGCATTTTCGGATCCAGAAAGTCAGACCCTCAGTTACACACTGACACTGGCAGATGGCTCTCCTTTGTCTTCATCTGCTGCAGCTTCTTGGCTGAGCTTTAATCCTGTTACACGCGTTATCAGTGGAACGCCAACTTCCTCCGTCAGTAACTCTTTGGTGGTCAAAGTAACAGGGACGGATCCTGGTGGCTTGTCCTCCAGTATGCTTTACACGTTTGGTGCAGCACCTGTGGCCAACCCAGATACTGTTGTTGCGATTGAGACGGGTGGTGTGAGCAATGCAACAGTGGGATTAAACCCCTCTGGCAATCTCTTATCCGATGGTCTCGCTGACAGTGGTACAGGTCTTGTTGTAACTTTGGCAAAAGCGGGTGGCAGTGTTACAGGTGGTACTTCAGTTGCGGCCAACAGCACGCTCTCGAACAATGGTTCGACAATTGTTGGAAGCTATGGCAGCTTGGTGGTTGGTGCGGATGGTACTTATCGTTATACGGTTAACAATGCCAACGCAACTGTACAGGCATTGCCGCAAAACGGCACCCTGACAGACACGTTTTCCTATCAATTAACAGATGCGACTGCACAAACATCAGCAACGAACCTGACCGTCACCATTCGAGGTGCAGACGATGCACCTTTGGCATCATCTGCACCATCGCCCGCCACAACAACATTGGTTTTGGATACAAACGGCGACAACACGATTGCCATTACCCCCTTCACAGTCACTGCATTTCAAGATGTCGACACAGGTGACAGCATTGCATACGTTGCCAACTTAGCAGATGGATCGCCATTGCCGGCCTGGCTTATTTTTGATCCATCCACACGTGGCTTCAGTGGTACGCCTGATGCAGGTTCTGGTAATTTATCGATCACGGTCACTGGACGTGATCTTGCTGACTTATCGGCCAGTATGACATTCACGTTACCGATTGTGGACCCCAATAGACCGGTGATCACTGCCGTCACTGATGACGTCAGTCCTCAGACGGGAACAGTGCTGACTTCTGGTACGACCAATGACGCAGCACCTCTGCTCACAGGTACACTTGCGACGGCCCTAGGAAACAGCGAATATTTGAATATTTACCGAGATGGTGTCATTTTGGCTGGGCATGCCAATGTGATCGTTTCTGGCTCCAATATCACATGGTCGTATCAAGACACTGGATTAGTGAGTGGCACAACTTATACATACTCTGCCGTTGTAGAAGATGCGTCCAACAATGCAGTCAGCCCAAATAGCAACGACTATGTCATCACCATAGACACAACGCTGCCTGCAGCGCCTGGCATTGATTTGCTTGCTGCGTCCGACAGCGGTACGAGTGCAACAGATGACAAGACCAACGACACAACACCGACGCTGCGTGTGACGTTGAATGGCGCAGGCACCACAGCACCTGTGTCTGGTGATGTGGTCACTTTATTCGAGGGTGTGAATTCGGTGGGGACAGCCACACTGAACAGTACAGACATCACCGCTGGCTACGTAGACATTACTAGCAGCACACGCTCACAAGGCAGTTTGAGTTTTACGGCCAAAGTGACAGATGCGGCAAGCAATGTGTCTACGGCCAGCACTGCTCTGCCAGTGACCCTTGACACCACAGCGCCTTCGATTTCAACGGCAAGCGTTTCAGGCACTGGCCTGACACTGACATACACCGAGGCTGGCGTGGGCATGGCCGCCACAGCGCCATCTGCTTCTGACTTTTCTGTCAGCAAAGGCAGTGGCAATACGGCAGTTGCGGTATCTGCTGTGGCTGTGGATACAAGCAACAAAACAGTGACACTGACACTGGGCTCTGCCATTCTGAACACAGACAGTAACGTGCTGGTGAATTACACGCCAGGCAGCAACAAGGTTCAAGACATTGCGGGTAATGAGGCGCTTGGTTTGGTTAATGGTTCCGTTATCAATGGCAGTACCGACACAACGGCACCTGCAGCGCCTGGCATTGATTTGCTTGCTGCGTCCGACAGCGGTACGAGTGCAACAGATGACAAGACCAACGACACAACACCGACGCTGCGTGTGACGTTGAATGGCGCAGGCACCACAGCACCTGTGTCTGGTGATGTGGTCACTTTATTCGAGGGTGTGAATTCGGTGGGGACAGCCACACTGAACAGTACAGACATCACCGCTGGCTACGTAGACATTACTAGCAGCACACGCTCACAAGGCAGTTTGAGTTTTACGGCCAAAGTGACAGATGCGGCAAGCAATGTGTCTACGGCCAGCACTGCTCTGCCAGTGACCCTTGACACCACAGCGCCTTCGATTTCAACGGCAAGCGTTTCAGGCACTGGCCTGACACTGACATACACCGAGGCTGGCGTGGGCATGGCCGCCACAGCGCCATCTGCTTCTGACTTTTCTGTCAGCAAAGGCAGTGGCAATACGGCAGTTGCGGTATCTGCTGTGGCTGTGGATACAAGCAACAAAACAGTGACACTGACACTGGGCTCTGCCATTCTGAACACAGACAGTAACGTGCTGGTGAATTACACGCCAGGCAGCAACAAGGTTCAAGACATTGCAGGCAATTCGGCTGTTGCTTTGACGGCACAAGCTGTGACCCTCAATACCACCCGCGCCTTGAGCATGGCTGACATCATCGTCAGTGAGGCTTCACCTTATGCCGTTGTGAAAGTAAGTTTGGATGCGCCTTCAATTGGCACAGTGATTTTTACACCAACTTTAAGCAGTGCAGGCGGTGCAGGAACTGCTGCAATCGGTACCGACACTTCTCAGACTTTGCAATATTGGAATGGTACAACCTGGGGTAATGTTTCTGGTTCGATTACCTTGCCCGCCGGCTCAACTGGGGTATTGCTGCGAATCGGTATTACAAACGACAACATTTTTGAAGGGAGCGAGGCATTCACTATTTCGACTGGCACTGTGACTGGTACAGACGCCATCAGCAATGCTTCAGGTGTGACAGCCACTGTGCACGTTGTGGACGACGGCAGTAGTGCTAATGTGTTCTTAAGCACGAACTCAACAAATGTCCCCACTGTTGGAATTTCTGACAACGACAAGCCCACCATCAGTGTCAGTGCACTGACTTTGAGCGAAGCGCAGCCCTATGCTTCAGTCACTGTTTCGCTCTCCAATGCATCTGGCTCACCTGTTACGTTGACGCCCAGCTTGTCGGGTGGCTCATCGTCAGGTTACGCAACCATAGGCACGGATACTGGTGCCGGTCTGGAATACTTTGATGGCACATCATGGGCCAGTGCAGCCAGTGGCGTGACCATTGCAGCAGGAAATATTTCAGTGCAACTGCGAGTTGCAATCGTCCAAGACGTTTTGTATTCAGAAGGTTCTGAGATCTTCAATATTAGGACAGGAAGTCTAAATTCAAGTTTGGTTTCTAATGCAGGAGGTGCACAGGGCGTTGTCACGATTACAGACATCACAGCATTGCGTGACCCAGTCATTACGGATGTTCTTGAAACCGTGTCTGATCCCACGCCCTACGATTTGCTGACCGCCCAAACTTTGCAAAGTGTGACATTGACGGGAGAGTCTGGATGCACGGTGACACTGTTTCATTTAGACAATCTAACGCATCTACCCGTGTCGGTATACGGTACTTCTCCACCAGCTTACAACACGACGGAAGTTGTGAACGGGCCGATCAGTACTTATACGTTGAATTTTCAAGCCAATGCTTTATCTGCAGGCGACTATGAAGTTCGATTGAGCAAAAATGGCTATTCAAGTGCAGACTCAAATACATTCACCATTGACAGTACGCCCGGGCTTTATGACATTACTGGACAACGTGCCAATGTCAAATTGAGTGATTTGCAAACAGTCACCAATGGTGCTGTTGGTGGCATGGATCAGAATCGTTCGCCAACTCTATGGAATGGCCGCGATTGGTTGGATTCAGATGGCGAAACAATTCGCTTTTCAATTGACAGCTTGCTGACATTTGGCGATAAGTTAGCACCTCCAGCTGATAGCCTTCAATCAGTTACTGCCAATTCAGGCTCTGTATTGGATTTGCACACTCGAACAGGCTTGTACACATACACGCCTAGTTCTACCGCTATTTCAAGTGGTCTGATTGATACCTTCACTTTGTATGCCTCGGATGGCATTAAGGGTGCGTCATTGTTGTTGTCTTTTGACGCCAGGGACTCATTAGATCGAGACGGTATTCCTGCGACAGTGGAAACCAATTTGGCATCCTTGACAGGTGTTGGCGGCGGCGGCGCAGGGGATCTGAACAATGATGGCATTGTCGATGCCAATCAAAACGCAGTCACTACGCTTGCTTGGACGACAGTTGATAAATTCGATTCAGCTTTGGCCGGAACGCTCACAGACACTGCATCGGTTATTTCTATTTCAGTTGCGCAATCGACAACGGGATCGACAGTCGATAGCAGTGCTCAATTGTCAGATGTCAAAGTACTGTCGCCTACAAGCAGTGTCACTGGCGGATCTAAACCGGCAAATGCCGTTTGGGATACCCTGCAGTTCAATGTGGAACCTCTGCAAAGCATGGGCCTGCTAGATGCCGATCCAAGTAGAGATGGCACGCAAGTTAGATTGTTGATTGATGTGTCAAGAGCGCAAATGGCTGTTGGTAGCCTGAATGGCTACATGAAATATGTCAATCAAACTGCAGTTAATGCTGGGGTGTCGGACTTGAATGGTCATTTGGTGACGACGCCTGGCTGGTATGACTTCACTCAGAAAGTGGCAGGCGGAGATGGCGCTAGATTTATCACCAGCGGCGGAATTATCACGGCCATTGAGCTAACCCTGACCGACAATGCATTTGGTGATGATGATCCAAGCGCAGGTCGAATTTTTGATCCAGGTGTACCTGTTAACAATCAGCCAGCTCCTCCTCCTCCCTCTCCTTCTCCTCCACAAGGTGAATCACTGCCATTGCCATTGCCACCTACCGTCAATGCACAATTGAGCAATAACCCTCATCCACTGATTACAGGCACAGCTAATTTGCGAAGTGGAGAGACGCTAACGGTTGAGGTGAATGGTGCAATTTACCAAAATGTACCTGTTGTAAACGGCGTTTGGCAAATTAACACCTTTATCACTGTTCCAGCATCTGGCGCATTGCTTCCATTCTTAAACAGTCAGAGTTATTCGGTTCAAGCGGCAACTTCTAACGCTGCTGGAAATGTCAGTCCAGATGTTACGAATAACGAACTGGTTTTCGATTTGCTTGCTCCAGAAATTCCAAGTGTAGAGCGTCAAGTTACGCACAATTTACACCCCATCATTCAAGGACATGCAAACCTTGGAACAGGCGAAGTATTGTCTGTAGAAGTAAATGGTGCGATTTATACAGGCTTGTCAGTGCTTTCCGGTGTATGGGTGTTGAATACAGCAACAGCAGTGCCCACCAGCGGCAATCTGAACACTTTTGTGAATGGTGAAAGTTACTCTGTCACTGCGCAAGCCAAAGATCTGGCAGGCAATGTCAGTTCAGATCTATCCAATTTGGAGTTGATCATTGACACCACGCCACCCGAGACGCCTACGGTCATTGGTCAAGTTACGAACAATTTACACCCCATCATTCAAGGACATGCAAACCTTGGAACAGGCGAAGTATTGTCTGTAGAAGTAAATGGTGCGATTTATACAGGCTTGTCAGTGCTTTCCGGTGTATGGATGTTGAATACAGCAACAGCAGTGCCCACCAGCGGCAATCTGAACACTTTTGTGAATGGTGAAAGTTACTCTGTCACTGCGCAAGCCAAAGATCTGGCAGGCAATGTCAGTACGGATGTGAGTAGCAAAGAGGTGGTCATTGATGTATCGCGTAGCCTTCCTGTGTATGCAATCACATTGCCCAATTCAGACCGATGGCTCAGCACAAGTACAGTAGATGCCCATCTACTGGCGCAAAGTGTGGCTGGTGGAAATGCAGAAATCTCTTTTTATGCTGTTGATCGTGCTGTACCCGATGCGTTAGAGCTGTTTGCTTGGAAGAACGTATTCACGGGTGATTACTTCTACGCGCCTTCCAATGTTTCTGCGCCATATGCTTGCTATGTTTCCAATTCGGAAACGAAGTTAGGTTATGTGCTTGCGCCTGGAAAAGGATCATTTGACGTCCATTTGTATATGAACAATGCTGGTATGACGCAAATTATGGGGGCAACACAAGCCACGCAACTTGATTTATTGCATCACGGTTACGCTGATATGGGCGCTGTATTTGCCTCTGCGCAACCCGATACCATCCAAGCAATTACATTGATTGGTCAGGCTGTGAATGTTTAAACGTGCGAAACAAAAAATTGAACTGAAAGTAACTCAAATGAGACGGATGAATAAATTCAAATGGTGGACATGTTTATTGCCTGTTGTCCTTCTCTCTTTCTCCATGACTTCTGTGGCTCAAAATGTTGAAAAGTCTGATAAAGATCGAAATTACGTTTCACTGTTTGCCAGTGGTGTGATGTCTGGAAAATTTGCAGGGCCGGACATCGCTTTAGGAGGCTCTGTTGCGCTAACAGGCCATAGCAATTACGGCCGTGGAAACGGGCTTGGTTTGACTTTGGGGCGTGAGTTTGTCTACAAAGATGACAAAGACGAAACGAAACACAAACGTTTATCGCTTGAGTTTTGGAATGGTACCGTCCAACAGAAGAATGCGAGCATTGGTCTTGTCAATTTCCTTATGGATCAAAAGTTGTCCGCTCAAGCACTCTTGATCAATGGCTCCCTTCGTGTGGCTGCTTCTGAGCAGTCTAGTGTTTGGATGGGCGCAGGTTTGGGGATAGGAAGTTTGTCCCATCCTGACTTGATAAATTCGGTGCCTGGTTGCAAATGCCTTGGACCTTTGAAAGCCTCGGGATCGGTTTGGAAATTGCAGGCCCAATTAGAAAGGAAAATTTCCACTGATTCAGTACTCTCTCTGCAATGGGCTTATTTACACCTGCCAAGTGGCCAGCTTGCAGGCGTGCCCGTAACAGTTTATGGTGCAGGTGGCCTCAATAAACTGTCAGTTGGTTATCAATCGTATTTTGAATGATGTATTCGACGCACATCATTCAGTTCAGTAGCGTCGCTACTTTAAAAAGTAACTCAAAATAGCCTTCTGTACCGGGAGCAAATCTGTCTTCTGCATGTACCCCATGAAACCTTTGTAGTGCAAGGGGTCAAAGGCTACTTCCTGCCCAATGTGAAATGGCGGCGTGGCGATCAGTTTGGGCTGTCCCATTGCTTCAAGATGATCTGTGCTCAGTGACCACAAGGTGTTTTCAAAACCGGTGGGCCAACTGTCCGTGATGACCACATCCGTGGGGCCGTCAATTTTTTCTACAAAGCGAACGTGCTCTTTGCTTTCGTGAAAGTGCGCATCACAAACATGTATCACTTCAAGGCCTAAGACCTGTGCCAGCTCATGCCAAGACCTCAACACATTGGTGGGTGGGCCCCAAAGGGTGATTTGGGTCTGCTCTAAAGGGCCGATGGTATTTTGAATGGAATAGGCATCGGTCAGCACTTCGCAAGGGTGTCCCATTGCCGTCATGGCGTTGACAACTGGGCGTTGCGAGGCCTTGGCAAATTCTGTCAAACGCTCGTGATTGTTGTCTCGAATGACATAGATGTCGTAGAAAGGATCAAGGTAGCCTGCCAGATCACACGCTCGTTCTGCAGTTTTCAATAGATTGGGCAACTCTACGAAGCTCAGATTCAGCTCACGAAAGGCTTGTATGAAGGTGGTCCGAGTGCGAATGCCGTTGCCTTCAAAAGACCAAGCAACGGTACCCTCTAGGGGCGCACAAGTTTGGGCGGCAACTTGCCAAATCGCTTGGATGTCCTTTGCGGTGAGGTCATTGATGCGTATGAGCTTCATGTGCAATGTGCCTGATCAAAATGTCTAGCCACTATAAATGCGCAAAAGATCCAGAGGCCAAAATTTCTTGATATAGCTCAAGCTTTGTGAAGTGCCAAGACATTGCATGGTTTCTGATGAAGTAGAATCTAAATAAGAACAATTCTCATTTGAAAAGTAGTGTCTGCCATCCATCCAAGTCTCCAAGCATCTTCTGCGCCGGAAGATGCGTTCACACTCGACCACCTTCAGGTCGGTGAGTTGGGCAGGATCACGGACATTGACGCGGACACAGATTTGAAACAGCGCTTGGCTGCTTTGGGCTTGCGAGAGGGCTGCACTGTTCGCGTCCTGCGCAAGGCCAGTTTTGGCGGGCCCATGCAGGTGCGAGTGGGCACCACTGAAGTGATCATGCGACGCATTGAAGCCAAAAGGCTTGTGGCGGTGCCTATGGTCGACATGATGGCCTCGCCATCCACTGGGGATTCAAGGCCATGAAAAAGATCGTCCTCATCGGCATGCCCAACACGGGCAAGTCTACGTTGCTCAACCGCCTCACGGGTGCGCATGCAAAAGTAGGCAATTGGCCAGGCCTCACGGTGTCTTTGCTGTCAGCGCGCTTGTTGGTGGGCGATCAAATGGCGCAACTCATTGATCTGCCGGGCATCTACGATTTAAGCGGCTACTCAGACGACGAAAGAGTGGTCACCACTTATTTGGAAACACAAAAGCCCGACCTCATCTTGTTCATGATGAACGCATCACAGGTGGACCGTCAATTGAACTTGTTGTCGCAAGTCTCGGCGCAAGGCATCCCTGTGGTGATGGTCATGAACATGGCCGATGAGGCCAGCGCATTGGGTATCACCATCAAGCCCGAAGTGCTGAGTCAAAACTTAGGCTTGCCCATTTGTTTGTTGTCTGCCAAATACGGGCAGGGCACAGAGCAATTGCAGAAACTCATGCGAGAAGGCTTGAAGGCTCAGCCGCCGCAAGCTTTGACACCTTCAAATGTAGAGCAGGCCTTCCAAGCTGGCGTGATGGTGCCGGCCCAGGCATCGCACCAGCTGACTGAACGCATCGACAAAGTGCTGCTTCATCCTTGGCTGGGTTTGCCGATCTTTTTTGCGGTGATGTTGTTGCTGTTTGAAGGTGTGTTTGCCATTGGCAAACCCCTGCAAGACGGCATGAGCTGGCTTTTCACAACGGCTAGGACGGAGGCGCTAGAACCGCTGCTGAGCGGCTTACCCGTTATGGCGCAAGGCTTGTTACTAGATGGTTTGTACAACGGCATCAGCACGGTAGCCAGTTTCGTGCCGCTCATCATTTTGTTTTTCTTGTTCCTTGGCATGGTTGAAGACACCGGCTATTTGTCGCGCGCAGCGTTTCTAATGGACGCCTTGATGTCCAAATTTGGCATGGACGGTAGAAGCTTTGTGATGTTGCTCATGGGCTTTGGCTGCAACGTGCCGGCCTTGCTAGGCACCCGAGTGATTCGCTCAAAAGGCCTGCGCTACCTCACCATGCTGACCATTCCGTTTTCTTTGTGCTCAGCGCGTTTGCAGGTGTTTGTGCTGTTCATCGCTGCCATGTTCACCACCGAGCAAGCGCCGTGGGTGTTGTTCTCTTTGTACCTGGTGAGCATTTTGATGGCCATGCTCACATCGGTCATCTTTAAAAAGCAATATGTCAACGTCGATGCTTTTGTTTTGGAAATTCCACCTTATCGTTTGCCGACCTTGCGCCAAATGGTCTTGAAGGGTTGGCAAGAAGTCAGGCATTTTTTGAGCAGAACCACACGTTTCATCATGCTTGGCGTGTTGCTCATTTGGGTGCTCACCAATTTTCCGCAAGGTGCCACTGCCGGAAGTTTAGAAACTTGGGCGGGCCAGTTGAGTCATTGGATGGCGCCCTTGCTGCAACCTTTGGGCATCAATGAACAATTGACCCTCGCTTTGGTCTTTGGATTTGTGGCCAAAGAAGTGGTGATTGGGGCGCTGGCAGTGATCTATGGTCATGAGGGGCAGGCCTTGATCGACGCCATTGTTCACAACATGGATTGGATCAGTGCCTACAGCTTCATGTTGTTTGCTTTGATCTACACGCCTTGTGTGTCGACCATTGCCACCATTCGCAATGAAACCAAGAGCTGGGCGTTCACGGCCCTGTCGGTTGCGTGGCCTTTGTGCGTTGCATGGTTGGTGAGTTTTGCTTTTTATCAAACAGCTCAATATGTCAGGCTGAGCTTTTCCTGATTTGTCTTCAATCCGTTGAGTTTGGTTACCTAGGCGACACTTCAAAGGTTTAACCCTATAACGCAAGAACACCTAGGTGTTCACAATGAATCCTTTGTAGGTCTGTCCTCACCTGAAAGGAAGTTCATGCGTTCTCTTCTCCCTGTTGCGGCCACCATTGCTGCCCTTTGTATGACACTAGGTCTTCAAGCTCAAACATTACCGCCACCCGAGATGGTGTCGTTGGACAAGCTTGGTTTAATGAGCACATTTCCGCCAACCGATGCACAGCGCGTTGATCTGAGCAATTCCTACAAATATCCGCAGTTGCGCTGGGTGATGCAGCATGTGCGTGAACTGAATCCAACGCACAACATCCGCAGAGGCAATACGGCCATTTCAAATTTACAAGTGGCCAGCAAGCCAATTGGTGCTTTTGCATTTGACGATGACAAAGGCAACAAAACGACAGTGGATGACTGGTTCAAAAACAGTTACAGCGATGCTGTTGTGGTGCTTCACAAAGGCAAAATTGTTTACGAACGGTATGAAAATCAAATGAAGCCTTCTACGCCTCATTTGTTGTTCTCAGTGACCAAATCATTTACAGGCCTGATGGCGGCCCAATTAGCGCACGATGGCAAAATTGATCCCAATGCCTTGGTAACCCAATATGTGCCCGAACTTGCTGGCAGTGCATGGGGCGACATGAAGGTTCGTGAAGTGATGGACATGACCGGAGCCGTTCGTTTCCGTGAGGTCTACACCGATCCCACCACCGAGATCTTTGGATACAGTTGGGCCAGTGGTTTACTGCCCAAACCTCCGGGCTACCAGGGTAAAACCAATGTCTATGACTTTCTCAAAACTTTGCAAAAAGAAGGCGAGCACGGTTCTGGCTTTACGTATCGCACCGTACATTCCGAGGTGCTGGGTTGGATTGTGAGTCGCGTCACCAACAAGCATTGGGCTGATTTGATGAGTGAATCTATTTGGCAAAAATTGGGAATGGAAGAAGATGCTCATGTCATTGTGGATTCTGTTGGCACGCCTTTGCAAGGTGCAGGTCTGAATGCGACAGCACGTGACTTGGCCCGTTTCGGTGAAATGTTGCGCCGAGGCGGCGAATTCAACGGTCAGCGTATTTTTGCGAAAGCTGTGTTGGATGACACCTTTGTCAAAGGTGGTGATCCAGAAAAATTCAAAGCAGGCGGCATGCCCTTTAGGCCTGGTTACAGCTACCGAAATCAATGGTGGATGTTGCACAACGCTGATGGTGCTTATGAAGCGTCAGGCATCCATGGTCAGATGATTCACATCAATCCCAAAGCTGAAATGGTGGTGGTGAAGTTGGCATCGCACCCTGTGGCAGGTGCAGGTTTTACGCACCCCATGACTTTGCGCGCTTGGGCAGCACTTGCGAAGGCTGTGCAGCAATAGGACAGAAGCTTTTTCAGGCTGTAAACTCAACGGATGCAATCACTGGCCAACACACAAAAAGCAAACCTATTAGGTATTGGTTGGATGATTGCCTCAATGGCTGGGTTTTCCATTGAGGATGCATTCTTAAAGACCGTCACCAAGCAAGTGCCCGTCGGCCAAGTGTTGATGATGTTTGGTGCCGCTGGTTTGTGCGTCTTTGCACTCATGGCGCGACGAGCCGGTGCACCACTGTTTCAACCGGAAGTTTTGACGCAGCGCATGCTTTACAGAGCGGTGTTTGAGTTCTTTGGCCGCTTGTTTTATATCCTGGCCATTGCCCTGACGCCCATGTCCTCGGCAACGGCCATCTTGCAGGCAGCGCCCTTGTTTGTAGTCATTGGCGCACGCATTTTCTTGCGTGAAAAAGTAGACGGCAAAACCTGGGTGGCCATCTTGGCAGGTCTGCTGGGCGTGATGATCATTTTGCGTCCTTCTGCCGATGACTTTTCTGCCTTGTCCTTGCTAGCTGTCATTGGCACACTGGGTTTTGTGGGACGTGATTTGTTTTCACGGACAGCACCGCCAGCTTTGACCAAAGAGGTGCTTGGCTTTTATGGCTTTAGCACCATGATGATTGCGGGCGCAAGCTTTGCGCTGTGGGATGGCAAAGCTTTTGTGTCGCTTGAGTTGACGCAGGCTTTGATGATTGGTGCCGCCTTGGTGGCCGGCGTATTTGGCTACACCGCCCTCATGACCGCTATGCGTACGGGCTCGATTGGCGCAGTGACGCCCTACAGGTATTCACGACTGCTGTTTGGAATTTCAATTGGCGTGATGGTGTTTGGTGAACAACTGGATGCGCCCATGCTTTTGGGGTGCGCCGTGGTGATCGGTGCTGGACTATTTATCGGTTGGCAAAACCAGCGTCGTCAACTCGCTCAATGATCACAGGATCGTTGTCGGGGTTGATCACGCGAACGCCGTGTTTGCTCAAGATTTCTACATAAACTGAAGCTGCGCCCTCTTTGGCCAATGCGTCTAAGCTTTCAATCACGGCGCTCACTTTGACCGCTTGGGCCGTGTCGGCAGTTAGGCCCACTTTGCAGTCAAAGTCCCAGAAATCAACTTCTTTGGGCAATGCACGATTGCGTTCGCGTTTGAAGTACTTGCGAATTTCATGCTTCACGGCTTCCAACACGCGGTCGGGGTTTTTGCCTTCAATTTGAAGAGGGAAGTTTTTTTTCATCGTAGGATCCTTGAGGGGCAAGCGCCCTTGGAGGACGTTGATGCAATGACCGATTATCGCCTAGACCGCAAAGCCGCCTAAAATTTGTGACAAACAAAGAATCTTCTGATGCCGCATTTACTCAGTACAGCCAGCCCCCCAGTCCTTCAAATTACAGGGGGCATTGCCACCCTCACGCTGAACAGGCCAGCACAGCGCAATCGACTTGAAAACGAAGATCTGCAAACTTTGTTGACACACTTTCAGCGCGTGAACGAGGATCACTCGGTGCGCGTCTTGGTTTTGACGGCCAATACCCAAGGTCAGCCCAAACCCGTTTTTTGTGCAGGCTACGACATTGGTGGCTTTGATGAAAACGGGCAGGGGGCAAGCTCTTTTGAAAGAGTGCCCGAGGCCTTGGCCGTGCTGCGACCCATCACCATTTGTGCGTTGAATGGCAGTGTGTATGGCGGTGCCACAGACATGGTGCTGGCTTGTGATCTGCGCATTGGTTTGCAGGGCCTCGAATGGCGCATGCCTGCCACGGCCATTGGCTTGCATTACTACCCCAGTGGCTTGGCGCGCTACATTCAGCGCATGGGTTTAGCGGCCACCCAGCGTGCCTTCCTCACTGCGCGTCCGTTGACCTGGCAGCAACTTGAAAAGTTGGGTTTGTTTGAGGAGTTTGTGCAGGCAGCAGACTGGCAAACGCGCTTGAATGATCTGACGCAAGACATCTTTTCACTGGCCCCCTTGGCTGCCGAAGAAACGAAAAAGTCGATCAATGAAATTGCCACAGGCGTTGCTCAAGAGCAAACTCTGCGCGCACGCGTCGACCTCACCAGCCTCAGTGAGGACTTTGCGGAAGGGCGCGCTGCGTTTGCTGAAAGGCGTAAGCCGGTTTTTCGGGGTAAGTGATTTCAGATCTTGCTTTTGAGTAGCGCGCAAGGCTCAAGCCTTTCGAGCTGATTTCGGGTTGGCGCCCCAACATCACATCGGTCAGGTATTGGCCCGAACCGCACGCCATGGTCCAGCCCAAAGTGCCGTGTCCCGTATTCAAATACAAGTTGCGCAGTGCGGTGCCGCCCACAATGGGTGTGCCATCGGGTGTCATGGGGCGCAGGCCCGTCCAAAACTGCGCTTGGGCCACGTCGCCCCCTGGGAAAAGGTCGTTGGCCACCATTTCTAAGGTGGCGCGGCGCTTGGGATTCAAGCGCAAATCAAAGCCACTGAGCTCGGCCATGCCGCCCACGCGAATGCGTTGGTCGAAGCGGGTGATGGCAATTTTGTAGGTCTCGTCCAGTACCGTCGACACAGGGGCCATGGCTTCATTTACCAAAGGAATGGTGAGTGAGTAACCTTTGACGGGATAGACGGGAATGTCGATGTGCAAGCATTGCATCATTTGACGGCTGTAGCTGCCCAGCGCCAACACATATTGGTCTGCGCGCAGAAGTTCATGGTCAGGCCCCGCCAGCTGAATGCCTTGAATTGACTGGCCGTCGGACAAGATGCGCTCAACGGATTCACCGTAGCGAAATTTCACGCCCAATGCTTTCGCCATTTCAGCCAACTGCAAGGTGAACAAACGGCAATCACCGGTTTCGTCGTTGGGCAAACGCAAACCACCCAGCAAGCTGCCCTCATGGGGCTCACAAGCTTGACGCAAACCAGGCTCTACTTTCAACAAGCCTTCGAGGTCTAGGCGTTCGTAAGGCACACCGCATTCTTGCAGGACATCGATGTCGCGCGTCACGGCATCGAGTTGCGCTTGTGTGCGAAATACCTGAAGGGTTCCGCCTGTGCGGTGTTCATAAGCAATGCCGGTATCGGCGCGCAATTGGCGCAGGCAATCACGGCTGTATTCAGACAAACGCATCATGCGTTCTTTGTTGATGCTGTAACGCGCTGCGGTGCAGTTGCGCAACATTTGCATCATCCACTGCGCTTGGTAGAACGTGCCGTCGGGACGGATGGCCAAGGGGGCGTGCTTTTGAAACAACCATTTCATGGCTTTGAGCGGAATGCCTGGCGCTGCCCAAGGCGTGGCGTAGCCAGGGGAGATTTGACCTGCATTGGCAAAACTGGTTTCTTCCGCTGCTTGTGGCTGCCGGTCAATCACCGTGACATCCACACCGGCGCGTGCCAAGTAATAAGCCGTGGTGATTCCGATTACGCCACTTCCCAAAACGATGGTTTTCATGAGCTTTCCCTGTTTTGCACAATGAAAACCAAGTTTATGGAGGGGTTTGCAGTTAATTTTGCTGAATTATTGAGTCTATTGAGGTAAATTAATCAAAAATAACTTCAACTTTCCCTAGGAGCAGAAAAAATGACTGAGCTAGACCGAATCGACCGAAAAATCCTCGACATCTTGCAACGCCAGGGCCGAATTTCCATGACGGAACTGGGTGAGCAAATTGGCCTGTCAACCTCGCCTTGTGCCGAGCGCGTCAAGCGCATGGAGCGCCAAGGGGTGATCACGGGCTATCACGCTCGCATTGATCCTAAGGCGCTAGAGAAGCCCTTGCTGGTGTTTGTGGAAATCACGCTCACCACCAAATCGGGTGAGGTGTTTGACAAGGTGCGCAATCAAATTGCCAACATGCCCGAAGTGATGGAATGTCACTTGGTGTCTGGCAGTTTTGATTACTTGGTCAAAGCGCGGCTGAGTGCCATGACGCAATACCGCGATTTGCTCAGCAACATCTTGAATCAGATACCAGTGCCCTCACAGTCACACAGCTATGTGGTGATGGAAGAAGTGAAAGAGTCCAGCTACATCACCGTCTGAGACGACGGTGATGCAGTGGTCACATCAGAACTTGAAGCGTTTGCCCAGCGCTTGAAAGCGACGACCCCAAGCCTCGCGCGACAATTCAATGCTGTCATAAAAGCTGGGAATGATGAGCAAGGTGAGAATGGTCGAGGTGATGGTGCCGCCAATGATGGCAGTGGCCATCGGCCTGTAAAACTCACTGCCCTCGCCAATCCCAATGGCCACAGGCATCATGCCTGCAATCAACGCAAAGGTGGTCATGATGATGGGGCGCAAGCGCTTGCGACCAGCCGTCATGAGCGCTTCTTCACGTTCCACACCTTCTGCTTCTAAAGTGCGTGCAGCATCGAGCAACAAAATGGCATTTTTGGCCACCAAGCCCATCAGCATGATCACGCCAATCAAGCTCATCAGGTTGAGTGTGCCGCCAGTCAGCAGCAAGGCAAGCACCACACCAATGAGCGACAAGGGCAGCGAGAACATCACAGCCAAAGGTGCGGTGAATGAGCTGAATTGCATGACCAAGATGAAGTACATGAGGCCAATGCCTGAGATGAGTGCAATGCCCATTTCAGCAAATACCTCTTGCTGGTCTTTGGACGCACCGTCAAGTTCAATGCCGTAGCCTTCAGGGAAGTTGATGCGCTTGGCCAACTTCAATGCATCGGCCGTTACTTCACCAGATGAGCGGCCTTGTACGTTGGCCGATACGCCAATGGTGCGTTTGCCATCCGAGTGTTCAATTTTGGAAGGCGCTTTGCCCATGGACACTTTGGCAATTTGTGCCAAGGGCACTACCGTGTTCATGCCACTGACCGTAATCGGCAGGCGTTCAATGTTGGACACGCTCATGCGATCTTCGGGGGCCAAGCGAATGGCCACATCGCGAGACTCGCCGGTGGGGTCCACCCAGTCGCCCACCTCAATGCCGGCAAACGCAACGCGTAATGCGTTGGCCGCATCTGTGACGGAAATGCCCAGTGAATTGGCCAAACCACGGTCGAGTTCAATTTGCAATTCGTTTTGTGGATCTTGCTGTGACAAGCCTACATCCACCGCACCCGGCACTTGGCGCAGCTGCGCCATGAAGTCACTGGTGATGGCCAATAGCTTGCGTGAGTCGGTACCGCTGAAGCGAATTTGCACAGGCTTGGCGGCACCATTTGAAAGGTCGTCGAGCACGGTGTATTCGGCTCCGACCAATTGCGCGGTTCGCTTGCGCAATTCGATGGCAATTTCTTGCGCCGTGCGTTTGCGCTCGGTGCTCTTGCCAATGTCCACATAAATGCGACCACCCGTAGGGTTCACATAACTGTTGGTGGCCTTGGTTTCGGGCAGTGTGCGTGCCATCACCGCTGCAGCTTCCAGCTTCATGCGGGCGTAATCTAAGTTACTGCTTGCGGGTGAGCGCACATCAATGGCCAAGGTTTTACCGTCTGACTTGGGCAAGAAGCTGGAGCCCCCAAATTGAAACTGCAAAAAGATGGCGCCAAAGAAACTGACCACCGCAAATGCAATCATCCAACGGCGATGGTGCAATGCCCATGCAATCACATTGCCGTAGCGATCTGCTTGATGGTCAAACCATTCGTTGAACTGTTTGAGTTTCAAGCTGATGCCCGTTTTGGGTTTGAGGTGTTCGCCAGGTGGGTCACCCCAGTAAGCGGACAGCATGGGATCGAGTGTGAACGAGATCAACAAACTGACCAAGACCGACGCCACCACGGTCAAACCAAAGGGTCTGAACCATTCACCAGACACACCCGGCATGAAACCAACTGGAATGAACACAGCCACAATAGAAAATGTGGTGCCTGCCACAGCCATGCCAATTTCGGCCGTGCCGTTTAAGGCGGCAGTGCGCCTGTCAGAACCGCGCTCCATGTGCCGAACAATGTTTTCTCGCACCACAATGGCATCGTCAATCAGCACCCCGATGGCCAAGGACAAGCCCAGCAAACTCATGAAGTTGAGCGTAAAGCCGCACAGCCACACGGCAATGAATGCGGTGATGACGGATGTGGGCAAAGACAAGGCTGTAATGAGCGTAGAGCGCCAAGAGTTCAAGAACACATACACCACAAAGATGGTGAGGCCTGCGCCAAAGATGAGCGCATCGACCACGTTGTTCAAGCTGTTTTGCGCTTCTACACCGCCGTCTTGCGTCACTTCAATTTGAGTGCCTTGTGGCAAGGTCTTGTT
This sequence comes from Limnohabitans sp., assembly GCA_024642215.1. Taxonomy (GTDB): domain Bacteria; phylum Pseudomonadota; class Gammaproteobacteria; order Burkholderiales; family Burkholderiaceae_C; genus Limnohabitans_A. Next base: position 9,862 of record JAHEBO010000025.1, on the reverse strand, counting down.
GATCTCTGCCACCAAAGCGCGGACCTGGTTGGCCACCCCCACGGTAGAGGCATCGCGTGAACGTGTGATGGACAAACCTACATTGGGTTTGCCGCTGCGCACACTCATGGTGGTGAGGTCGGCAAAGCCATCGGTCACGGTGGCCACTTGGCCCAATCGAATGAGTTCGTTGCCACTGCGCTTGATGACAATTTGGTTGAACTCGGCAGGCGTTTCAATGCGACCCAACAAACGAATGCTTTGATCTTCCAGTGCGCCACGAATTTTGCCAACAGGCGCTGCGGCATTTTGTGTGCGAAGCGCATTCACCACTTCAGTGACCGATAAATTAACTTCACGAAGTTTCTGCGCATGCAGCAACACACTGAGTTCGCGTTTGAGGGCGCCATTGACGTTGACTTGCGCCACACCTTGAATGCCACGGAACTTGTCGGCCACTTGGTCTTCTGCAATGCGCGAAATCTCTGCATGACTTTGGCTAGAAGACGACAAAGCCAGTTGCATGATGGGCTGCGCAGCAGGGTCAATTCGGAGAATGACGGGCTCGCGAATTTCGGTGGGCAGTTTGTAGCGCACTTTGCCAATGGCATTGCGCACTTCGTCGGTGGCTTCCACCATGTTCTTTTTGAATTCAAAGAACACCAGCATGTTGGCATTGCCTTCGTTGGCAGTACCGCGCAAATCTTTGATGCCATTGACCGATTGAAGCGCTTTTTCCACACGGTTCAGAACTTCACGTTCAACCGTGTCGGGTGAAGCCCCAGGGTAGTTGATGTCGATCACCAGCAAAGGCATGTCAACATCTGGAATTTGATTGACTTTGAGCTTCTTCAAGGCCATGAGCCCGACGGCCATGAGCATGAGCAATATGACGATCGTGACGACCGGCTTCTTAACGCTGAAGTTGGACAAAAACATGGTTTATTGACCCACTTTGACGGCTGTGTCAGCGCGCAATGTAAAAACTTGGCCGTCTTTCAAGGAACTGCCGTTGTTGCGCAACACTTTGTCGCCAGCGGTTAAGCCCGAAGTCACCACCCATTCGCCCAAGCGGGTGTCGCGGTCACCCAATTGAATGGCGCGTTTCACAATTTTGTTGCCATCCAAGGCCCATGCAAACACCTTGTCACCTTCGCGGCGCAGGCTGCTTTCCGAAATCATCACGGCAGGTTTGGTGAGTGTTTCCACCACGCCTTCAGCATAGAGGCCCACCACAGGGGGGCGGTCTTTGCTGTTGATGTCCACAATGACCGACACTTGGCGGGTAATGGGGTTGGCCGCACCATCAATGCGCTTGACGATGCCGCGGCTGCCAAGTTGGTCACCACTTTGCGCCACACCATTGATGCGAAAGCTCACGCGCTGGCCCACTTTGAGCACGCTCATTTGATCGGCAGACACTTGGCCTTCAAAACGCATGCTGCTGGGGTCGATCACTTGAATCAACTCTTTGCCAATTTGGGCCGTGTCGCCTGCAGAGGCTTTGCGTGCACTGACCACGCCATTGAAGGGCGCGCGCACTTCTGTGCGTTCCAGTTGTTGCTTGGCTGCTGCAACGCGGGCTTTGCTGGCCACATGCTCGCTTTGCGCCGCATTGCGTTTGACTTCGGATTCTTCCAAGCCCTGCATGGACACCATGCCTTGTGCTTGCAAAGACTTGATGCGCTGGAATTGACGTTCGGCACCGTCCAACGATTGTGCTGCAGCGCGCAATGATTCTTCAGCTGAGTTCAGGTTGTCGCGCAGCACGCTGCTGTCCAATGAAACCAGCAAGTCGCCTTTGCGAACAGGTTCACCATTTTCTTTGTGAACCTTGACCACCATGGCGCTGACCTCTGCGCGCAAATCGGCGCGAAGTTCTGGTTGCAATGAGCCAGAAATGACGGGGCCAGTGCCGTGCTCTGAGGTGCCCAGTTGCAAAATGTCTTCATTGCCCAAGCTCAGCGCCACACTTTCAGCTGCCTTGTCAGCATCTGCAACGGGTTTTTTACAAGCTACCAAGGTGCTGCCAATGCACAGGCAGGCAATCAAAGACAAAGCAAAGGGGTAAGGACCCAAACGAGGGGAACGCAGCATGGGAACTCCGAATAGGAAAAAAGTTCCCGAATTACATCATGAAAAGCCAATTTTTGGCTTTTTAAAGGCTGGTTCTAAGGGACCATATTTCAGGGAAAAGCACCACGTCAAGCATCTTGCGCAGGTAACTCACGCCGCCTGTGCCGCCTGTGCCACGTTTGAAGCCAATCACACGCTCCACGGTGGTGAGGTGCCTGAAGCGCCACAGTCTGAAGGCATCTTCCAAATCGGCCAGTTCCTCACCCAGTTGATACAAGTCCCAGTGTTGTTTGTGGTTGCGGTAAACCACCAGCCAGGCGTCTTCTACGTGAGGGTTGGCGGCATAGGGCTGGCGCCAGTCGCGGTCAAGGTAATGGGCAGGGACGGGCAATCCACGGCGGGCCAAGAGTTTCAAGCTCACGTCGTACAAAGATGGCGCGATATAGGCCTTCTCCACAATGTCATGCAGATCGGGGCGATGCGCATGAGGCATGAGCATGGCCGCATTTTTATTGCCCATCGAGAATTCAATGCAACGGTATTGCCAACTTTGAAAACCACTGGATTGGGCCAAATAAGGCCGGATGGCGCTGTACTCTGGCGGTGTCATGGTGGCCAAGACATCCCAGGCATGCACCAGTTGCGCCATGATCTGCGACACGCGTGCCAACATCTTGAAGGCGTCAGGCAAATCGTCTTGTTCAATGTGTTGAATGGCTGCGGTCAATTCGTGCAGCATGAGCTTCATCCACAGCTCGCTGGTTTGGTGCTGCACGATGAACAACATTTCGTTGTGATCGGGCGACAGCGGCTTTTGCGCATTCAAGATGGCGTCGAGTTGCAAGTAATCGCCGTAGCTCATCGATTGGCTGAAATCCAATTGTGCTTTCTCGTCACGCACAATTTGAGCGGTGCTTGCATCACCAGTGAGGTCTGACGACGAGGCCGCTGAAGAAGCGCTGGGGTTGAAGGGGCATCCAGACATGGTGGGCACTTTCAGGTTTCAGGTCACGGCGTGTTTTTGTGAGAAGCGGGCTTGCTGCCATTCTTGCGTGTCCATCACTTCTTTCAAATGACGCACGGCATGCCACACATCGGCATAGCCTAAGTACAAGGGAGTCAGTCCAAATCGGAGAATGTCTGGGTGTTGTTTGCCGTCGCCCGCTCTGTAGTCGCCAATCACGCCGCGCGCGATGAGGGCTTGGACAATGGCATAGGCGCCATCAGCGCGTGTCAAACTCACTTGTGAACCGCGCATGTCTTCCTGCTCTGGGGTGGCAATGCCAAAGCCATGCCCAACCAATTGGGTTTTGACCAACTGCATGAAGAGGCCTGTGAGTGCCAGTGATTTTTGCCGCAGCGCCTTCATGCCGCCGAGCTTTTCTGCTTCCAAAAATGCATCCAACCCAGTATCGAGCGCGGTCAAACTCAGGATGGGTTGTGTGCCGCACTGATAGCGGGTGATGCCTGCTGCGGGTTTGTAGTCTGGTGTGAATTCAAAGGGGGCTGCGTGGCCCCACCACCCTGTCAGCGGTTGCCAAAAGCGATTGGTGTGCTTTGGGTTGACCCACACAAATGCGGGTGCACCGGGGCCGCCATTGAGGTATTTGTAACCGCAACCCACAGAGAAGTCGGCATCGGCACCGTTCAGATCAAGGGGCACCGCACCCGCGCTGTGTGCCAAATCCCAAACGGTTAAGGCACCTACTGCGTGTGCAGCAGCAGTCATGTCTTTCATGTTCAGCATGGCGCCTGTGCGGTAGTTCACATGGGTCAACATCAACACAGCCACGTTTTTTTGCAGAGCCGCATCAAGCGCTTCGGCTTCTACCAGTTTGAGTTGATAGCCACGCTCTTTGCACAGTGCCTCCGCAATGTAGAGGTCAGTTGGAAAGTTGGTACGTTCACTCAGAACGATGTTTTTTTCGGGGTGGTCCGCCTTCGCAATCGACAAGGCGGCACTGAGCACTTTGAACAAGTTGATGGAGGTGCTGTCGGCCGCCACCACTTCATCGTCTTTGGCCCCAATCAGTTTGGCAATTTTGTTGCCCACTTTCAAGGGCAGTTGAAACCAACCTGCGGTGTTCCAACTTTTGATCAAGTCGTTCCCCCATTCTTGCGCCACCGCTTGAGCAACGCGAGACGGCGTGGCCTTGGGCAATACGCCCAGTGAATTGCCATCCAGATAGATCACGCCCTCAGGCAATTGAAACAAATCGCGTAGGGAACGCAAGGGGTCTTGTTGGTCCAGGGTCTGGCATTCTGAAAGGGTTTGAGGTGTCATGTTCAAAGTTCTCGAAGGATGGCGCGCACCGGGCTGGCGTCTGCGCTCATGAGTTTGAGGGGCAGGGCGATCAGTTCGTAATCACCCTCTTGGATGTCGTCGAGCTGCAGGTTCTCCAACACGCGCATGTTGCGTTGTCGGATAACCTGGTGGCTGGCTAAAGTTTTGCTGTCGGCTGGATCAATGCTGGCGCTGTCGATACCTACCATCTTCACGCCCAGATCTGCCAAAGCGATCAAAGTTTCGGGTGCAAAAGCAGTGAGCAGCGTGTCAAATTTTTCTAAAGGAAATTTCTCGTAAGTCTTGACCAAAATTCGCTCGGGCAAGTCTTGAAGTTGATGCGCCAAATGCTGTATGGTAATCAGTGAGCCAACGCCTATGGCATGAATCACTCGGCAAGGGCCTATGAAAGTGTGCAAATCAACTTGGCCAATGGCGAGACCTGCTGGGTCGTAGTGCAAGGGCGCATCAGCGTGCGAACCGACGTGCGGCGACAGGGTGATGGCGCTCACATTCACTGGGCAATGTTCGGAAATTTGCGCAGACCAATTCAATTGGAATGGCGTGTCGCCCGGAAAGACCGGGCTACTGGCATCAATGGGTGGGGAAATGTCCCAAATTTTTTTCATGAGGCGCAAAGATAGCGCCCTCAGAAGTTAATGGTGTCGGTTATATCCAACAGATACAAAAAATATGCTTACTGCAAAGCGTTGGTCAAATTGCCTGCTTTGGGGCGGGTGCCACTTAAGGGCTCCAGCTGAAAACGCTCTGTGATGAATTTGGCAATGGAGGTGGTGTCGTAAGAGCTGGAGTCGATGAAACCTTTTTTGACATGGGGGCCAATGAGCAAGGCGGGTACGCGTGTACCTGGTCCAAATTGATCGCTCAAACCTGGCGCTGTTGGCGGTGCCACGTGGTCCCAGTAGCCGCCATTTTCGTCATAGGTGAGCACCACCAGCATGTTTTTCCATTGGGGGCTGGCTCTCAGTTTTTGCAACACGCTGTCCATGTGACGGTCACCTGTTTGCACGTCGGTGTAGCTCGGGTGTTGGGTTTGCATGCCCACGGGTTTGTAAAAACTCACGGCAGGCAAAGTGCCTTTTTCAACATCGCTTAAGAAATCTTCACCATCTTTCAAATGTTGCGCACGTGCGGCAGTGCCGGGGGCGTAATTGGCGAAATAATTGAAGGGCTGATGATGTGGCTGAAAATGCGGCGCACCATTGGCACTGGTGTAGATGACTTTGCGCGGCGCTGAGGGCTCTTGCATGCCATCGGCCAAAGCCAGTTTGTAACCACCGGCATACCAAGCCCAAGAAACTTTTCGGTCGCTGAGACGATCGCCAATGGTGGGCAAAGTTTGTGGCGGTAAAGCCGTTTGCAGCTTGCCACCCCATTGAATGCCTGCAGGATCAACATGGGTGTTGGGGCCTTGTGCTGAGGGTGGGATGGCGCTGGGCTGGTAGGGCGGCTGTGTGGTGTTGACCGAGTAGCCATCTGGCCCCACTTGAACGCCGCCCCCACTGAAAACCTGGACCGCAGCTTCATTGGCCGATGTTGAACCCGGTTTTTTCAAGAGTTTGCCTTGTCCATCCAATTGAATCAGCATGTCTTTTGGCGCATTGGGGTGCTGTGGCGTGCAGGCGCACACCAACCACAGGTGGTTGAGGTAGGAGCCACCAAATGCGCCCATGAAGAAGTTGTCGGCAAGGGTGTATTCCTTGGCCCACTGCCAAAGCTTCATGCCTTCGCCACTGTAGTGGCCCATGACCCAGCCACCCACATTGGACATGGCCGCGAACATGTTGTTCTTGCCGCCGTTGATTTGCTCTTTGTTTTGATAGAAAGCGTGAACACCGCTAGGTGTGAAGTCCGTCAACTTTTTGCCAACAGGCGCGCCGTCAATTTGAAAAGGTGCATTGGGCAAGACAGGAAACTGGGGGTGCGGTTTGCCGTGATGGTCAAAAACGGTCAAAGACTTGAGCGCTTGGCCATCATGGTCCAGTTGGCGTTTTTGTTCTTCCGTGGCTTGTGCAATGCCATTGGCGCCGGGAAACTTGCCATACAAGTTGTCAAAGCTGTGGTTCTCGGCAAAGATCACCACCACGTGGTCAATCTTGTCCATAGGGCGAGGCACCACGGTCTGTGCTTGCGCTGTGCCCAACAAAGTGCCGAAGACCAGCGCTAACTTGTATGTCTGCATTGTCATGTTCCTTTTGATACTTCGCTGGCATTCTAGGGACTTCGTCGTAAACTTGCACGCATGAATTTGACGCCCGAATCTTGGCAAGCCATTCAACTGACCTTGGCCCTGGCCACTTCAACCACTTTGCTGTTGTTGATCCTGGCCACGCCATTGGCTTGGTGGTTGTCGCAAACGCAGTCTGCGTGGCGTGCCCCTGTCCATGCGCTGGCAAGCTTGCCTTTGGTGTTGCCGCCTTCGGTCCTGGGCTTTTACATGCTCATCGTGATGGGTCCTCAAGGCCCTTTGGGACAGTTCACGCAGGCCATGGGATGGGGCGTGTTGTCCTTCACATTCACGGGCCTTCTCATTGGCTCCATCTTGTTCTCCTTGCCCTTTGCGGTGCAGCCCTTGCAGCATGCCTTTGAGGGCATCGGCGCACGTCCTATGGAAGTTGCGGCAACTTTGCGCGCCAGTCCGCTGGATGCGTTTTTCTCAGTGGCTTTGCCATTGGCCAAACCCGGCATGATCACGGCTGCCATTTTGAGCTTTGCCCACACCGTGGGTGAGTTTGGTGTGGTGCTGATGATTGGCGGCAATATTCCTGGCAAAACACGGGTGGTGTCAACAGAAATTTATGGGCACGTTGAGGCCATGGAATATGCGCAAGCACATGTGTTGGCTGCGGGTATGTTGGTCTTCTCGTTTCTGGTTCTGTTGGTGTTGGCCATGATGAACCGTCGTCAAAGGCAGGTGGTATGAACCGCATTCACCTGCAAATTCAATTGAAGCGTTCGGCTTTCAAGTTGGATTTAGACCTGCAATTGCCGGGGCAGGGTATCACCGCTATTTTTGGTGCTTCAGGGTCTGGCAAAACAACATTGCTGCGGGCTGTTGCTGGTTTAGAAAAAAATCAGCAAGGTCGCATTCAAATTGGCGCACACATTTGGCAAGACACGCAGCAGGGCATTGACTTGCCTACCTGGCAACGGCCCTTGGGCTATGTGTTTCAAGAATCAAGTTTGTTGCCTCATCTCACTGTGAGTGACAACTTGAACTTCGGCTTGAAGCGCGCATTGAAGACTTCAGGCAATGCGCAGCCTGATGCAGCCAAAGCACTGCAAGCCTCCATCGAGCTCTTGGGCATTGGCAATTTTCTACAACGCATGCCTGATCAGCTTTCTGGCGGGGAGCGTCAGCGAGTCGCCATTGCCAGAGCCATTGCCATGCAGCCTCAATTGCTCTTGATGGACGAGCCCTTGGCGTCACTGGATGCCGCGCGCCGCCAAGAGATTTTTCCTTGGCTTTCAAAGCTGCGTGATGAACTCAAGATGCCGATGTTGTACGTCACGCATTCAGCAGATGAAGTCGCACGTTTGGCAGATCATTTGGTGGTGCTCGATAAGGGGAATGTCAAAGCGCAAGGTCCGGTGAGTACCGTGCTGACGCAAGTGGTGAACCCTGTTGTGGTGGGGGAAGATGCTGGCGCTTTGATTGCAGGGCACATTGGCCAGGTGGCTACGCAATGGCATTTGTCGCGCATCGACTTTGAGGGCGGTTGTGTTTGGATGCGCGATGCAGGGCTGCCAGTCGGCAAAGCGGTGCGTATTCGCATCTTGGCGCGTGATGTCAGTTTGGCCACGTCTGAGCCGCAAAACACCAGCATTCAAAACCAGTTGCTTGGAACCATTCAAAGCATCACGCCCGATGCGCATCCTTCGCAGGTGATGGTGGTTGTAAAGTGTGGCGCCGAAGAGGTGTTGGCCCGCGTCACAAAGCGTGCGGTGGACGAGCTGGGCCTGCAGGTAGGCCAACCAGTGTGGGCGCAAGTGAAGTCTGTGGCTTTGGTGGCTTGAGCAGTCTGATTAGATGGCCTCAAACCAGTTTTCAAGTTTGAGTTTTGGTACACGCATAAACTCTTTAATGTTGTTGGTCACCAACGTGCCGTCAATGCTCAGGGCATGTGCTGCAATCAAGGTGTCCATGGGTCCTATCGACAGGCCTTGTTTTTCTAATGAAGCTCGCAGATCTGCATAAAACCAGAGGCACTGGCTGTCGAATGGAAGAATCTGCATTGGCGCCAAAAACATGTCTAGAGCTTTTCGATTCTTGTCAGACCCGGATTTGGCCACGCCATATGCTAATTCGGAAGCAGCAATACTGCTAATACCGACATCGCCGGCTTTGTATTTGCGGAATCTTTCGAGTACGTTGGGAGGTCGATTGTTGATGATGTAGATACACGTGTTGGTGTCTAGCAAAATCACAATAAAACCTCAGGTCGAATTTGATGTTCGGGTTGCTGTCGCTCTATCTTGAAGTCTGGCTCGAAAGCGTTCAATGCGGCTTCAATCGTGACCCAGGGGTCTTCGATTGGCATTAATAAAACGCCGTCACCCACACGTTTGATCACGACCTCTTTGGCATTGAATCGGTATTCCTTTGGGAGGCGAACAGCCTGACTGCGTCCCGTCTGAAATATTTTTGCAGTGTCCATGTTGACTCCTTTGGGCGTTCATTGTTGGTATATACCAATGATATGCATCATATGGTACTTCACTTGAATTCGGCCATACATTCCCTTGCTATGCCATCTTTATATGACGTATATGCATAAACAAACAACAAATGATTCGTTTGAGTTTTGAGGGCTGACTCAGACAATCACGTCCTTACTCAATTGAGACTCACCATGAACAAAATCAAATCCATTGCCGCCGCCGCCTTGCTGGCCGTTTCTGGCCTCAACGCATCCGCTCAAACTTTGCTGAATGCCTCCTACGACGTGGCCCGCGAGTTTTACAAAGACTACAACGCCGCCTTCATTGCCAATTACAAAAAGACCACGGGCAAAGACATCAAGATTGACCAAGCCCATGGTGGCTCTAGTGCCCAAGCTCGCGCTGTGAACGATGGGTTGGATGCCGACGTGGTCACAATGAACACCACCACCGACATCGACTTTCTGGCCAGCAAAGGCATTGTGGCTGCGGATTGGAACAAGCGATTCCCACACAGTGCATCGCCCACCAGCTCCACCATGTTGTTCCTAACGCGCAATGGCAATCCCAAGAACATCAAAGACTGGGACGACTTGATCAAGCCTGGCATTCAGGTCATTGTGGTCAATCCTAAAACCGGTGGCAACGGCCGCATGGCCTACATGGCCGCATGGGGTTATGTGCGCAAAAAGGGTGGCAGCGAGGCAGACGCAGCAGCATTTGTGGCCAAGCTCTACAAAAATGTGCCTGTGTTGGCCAAGGGTGGCCGCGATGCCACCACCATCTTCTTGCAGCGCAATATTGGCGATGTACTGGTCACGTTTGAATCAGAAGTGATTT
>JAHEBO010000012.1:12549-46893 GCA_024642215.1 Limnohabitans sp. | reverse complement strand
AAGATTGTGGTGGTGGGCGGCGATGGCACGCTGAACCAAATGTTGCCCAGCCTGATCAGCGGCAAGCACGTGATTGGCTTGGTGCCTTATGGCAGTGGCAATGACTGCGCGCGTGCATGGGGTTTGCACAAACTCTCTTGGCAAGATGCCTTGGCTTTTGCTTTGCAGGGCGACAGCAGTGCCATTGATTTGGGCCGTGTTCAATGGAACCATCATGAGTTGCATTATTTCCACTCCAGCTTGGCGGTGGGCTTTGATGCGTCGGTAGGCAACCGAGCTTTGGCGGGGCCGAAGTTTTTAAGAGGTCTGCCACGCTATTTGTTGGCCACGTTGCGCGAGCTGGTGCATTTGAAAAACTGGCCACTGAAGGTGAACGCAGATGGTGAAGTGGTACACCAAGGCAATTGCTTGTTGGCCTCTACGTTGAACACCCCCACCTATGGCGGCGGCATGCCAGCTGTGCCGCATGCCATGGTGAACGATGGCCAGCTGAACTTGTTGGTAGGTGGCAGCTTTAACCGTTGGCAAACGCTGTTGATGTTGCCGCGTTTGTTAATTGGGAAGCACTTGGGCCACGCGCGCATTCAATGCGTGGCCTTTGCTGAGGCCACCCTCACCTGCCCAGTGCCGGTGCCCGTGGCAGCAGATGGCGAGACCTTGGGCCTGGCAACTCACCTCCAAATAAGCTTGCTGCCCAACGCACTGCAAGTGGTGAAAAAAACCTAATTGGGGTCAGATCAACATTAATTTGTGTCTCACCGCACTGATGCATGCATTACATGACGTGCGGCATCAACCAAAAAACCACTCCGACTTTGCCCGTTCTTTTTTGCAAATTCATCAATTCTTGCCAGCATGACTCGCGGCACTGTGATGTTGATTTTTTCGGCGGGTCCTAGGTATTTTTCAATCGGCGCATCGACAACTGCCCACACACCATTTTTATAAGCCTTATTTTTGCGATGGACCGTTAAGCTTTGGCAAAGGGGTATGCCATGCCCATCCTCGATGAGTGTTTCAACATGCATGTCGATGGCCTCATGCACATTGAGCAGTGCTTGATCTAAAGAATCACCGGACGAAAAACACCCTGGCAAATCTGGAACGGTGACGCCGTAATGCTCGCCATCGTCAGTGTGCAATACCACTAGAAATTTCATAGCCGCTCCTTGCCAAGTTGGTTCATCGCCATCCTGCCTGCCTCTCTATGCTGTGCAAAGTGCCTGTAGGTATTTGATGATCTGGATGCTTCACAGTGACCAATCCACTCTTATGAGCGTGTTTGAACTGGTAATGCGATCCTTTGACACGCGCTAAATACCAGCCATCCTCTTGAAGTTTTTTGATGACCTGTTTGCAGTTCATGGGATTGTAGTTGCTTGGTGGGTATAAGCAACACCAATTGCTGCCATCTCAACAACAAGTTTTTCACCTTTATCCCGGAAACAAAGCTACAAATGCCTTCAGCTGCTAAACGCGGTCAGCGCAAGATCAATTCGCCCCCAACTTCACATTCCCCGTAAACAAACTGAAACCCGCCCCCAGCACCACTTTCTCCAGAATGTTCTCAGAAGAAGTACCCAGCCCACCGCAGGCTTTCGACACATGGGACGCGTCCAAATGGTCCAGCGCATCCAGGCCCATGTTCACACCTAACAATGGCAACAAATAACTGCCCCCACTCAGCAACAACAAGGTGGGCGTTGCAATGGACCGGGTGAGTTTGATGTCGTCGTGCAAAGGCGCCAACTCAAATGAGCGTTGGCAAACTTCATCTTTGTATTGCGGGCCATGGGGGCTGATGCTCTCCGCCATGTTGCGCGTTTGGCTGGCACAGCCCGAGAGGAACACGACCAGCACTGAAGCGGCACACCCCCCAACCCACGCGATCTTGTTGCCCATGCAAGCAGCTCCTTTGTCAACTGCTTGGCATGATAACTGGACTTAATTGGGGTCAGAGCAACATTAATTGGCTGCAAATGTTACAGCCCCATCGCCCCCAAAATCTTAGCTTCCAACTGCCCCGCCTCTTCCGTCCTGAACCCAGAGTGAACCAACAGCACTTTGCCCTCAGGACTCACCAGCATGGAAGTGGGCATGGTCTTGATGGCCAAGGTTTTGGCCGACAAACCCTGTGGGTCATAAGCCACCGTAAACTGCGCTGGCGTGTGCACCAAAAACTTATCGGCATCGGCACGTCTAACGTCCACATTCACGGCCACCACCTTCAAACCCTTAGGACCTAATTTAGCCTGCAAGGCATTCATCCAAGGGAAAGATTGCCTACAAGGACCGCACCAAGAGGCCCAATAGTCAATGTAAACAAACTGACCTGGCGCAGATTGCACTTCTGCCAAACCCAAAGCAGGCAAACTCGTTCCAGGTTCAATGGCGAAGGCGCGACCGGCCTGCAAAGTCAGACCCAGCAACAGAGCAGCAATCAATTTGAATTTCATAAGAAGCAGTTTAATGGTGCAAGGCTATAGGGTCACGACATTTTTCAAACGCATCCCCTCTAAGCTGTCTAATGACGCATGTGTACTTTGCCAGCGTGATCTATCGCCAAGAAGTCAAATCCAGTAGCCTGCAAAAATGCCAGTCCTTCTTCTTCTTTCAGCATGGTCATGGTGCTGGTACATCCCGCCACCACGGCCGCAGGCGCCGTCACACTCACACTGCGCCAATACTTGACAGGCCGCCCTGTGAAAGGATTAAGCACATGACAATAGCGCTCGCCGTTCAATTCAAAGTAGCGCTCGTAGTCACCGCTGGTGGCCAGGCCGCCCTGCATCATGGGCAAGGTGGCCACCACTTGATTTGCGTGCCGGGGGTCTTGGATGCCAATCATCCAGGGTTCGCCTGTAGGTTTGGGCCCCAGAAATCGCATGTCGCCCGCTAGGTTGACATAAGCACTGCTTGCACCCTGGGCTTGCAATACCTGTGCAGCCCTGTCGGCTGCGTACTCTTTGCCAAAGCCGCCCAAGTCAATTTCCATTCCCGTTGTAGGCAAGGCAATGCTTTGGTTTTGCAGCACCACTTTGTGCCAACCTACTTTGGCGCGCAACTCGTTTAGCGTTTCTTCAGAAGGTAGCGCGGGCACTTTGAAATTCCAAGCTTGTCGCAGCACGCCCGATGTGATGTCAAACAGGCCATTGCTTTGTTCATGTAATTTAGACGCGTATTGCAACAAAGCCCAAGTCTCATCGTCACACACCACAGCCTTCAGGCCTGCTTGCTGGTTGATGATGGCAACGATAGAGTTTGCCGTGTAGCGGGAGTATTTGCGTTCAATTCGCAGCACTTCATCAATGGCACTTTGCGCCAGGCGCTGGGCATACTGCGCACTGCTGGCCACCAGCACCACTTCACACGCACTACCCATGGCCCTGAAGGGGCACCGGTGTACAGAAAAACTTGAATCTGAGCGCGTCATCAAAATGCGTGCGTGATGCCCACTTGAATGCTGCGCGCATAAAACGGCGCAAGCCCTTGACTGCCTACGCCTGTGAATTTCCAAACCGCTTTTTGACCGTATTGTTCAAGCTTCACATCCACTGAGGTGTCCACATTCAACTGGCGCGTGACTTTAAGACCCATGGTGATGGCACCAAAGGCACTGAGTCGCTGGTCTTCGGAAAAATGGACAGCACTGGGCAAGGGACTGGGTGGGAAAGGCGCAATGCGCGGATCGACTTCCACATAAAAGCGTGCCGCATTTTGTGAATACAAACGCAGCAGTGGCGCCACACGCCAATCACTTCCCAAGCGCTGAACCCATTCAGCATCAAGGGTATGCGAACGAATGCCCCATGTATCTGTGTAGTAACGATAAGCCAAGCGCGAGGTGCCTCCCCACTCTGAAACATGATGGTTCCAGCGGGCCTGAAAGGTTTGGTGCTGACGCTCTCTGGGGCGCTCGTCGTAAATTTTGTACGGATCGGAAAAGTACCCGCGACCGCTGTAATGCCCTAGGTTGACTTGCACAATGTCATTCATACTGAACACTTGCGTGACACCCAACAACAGGTCTGCGCCCTTCTTTTGTTCGTGGGTCACAATGAAGTTGGCGGGTTGAATGGCGTCGCGGTTTAAACCCAGACCCGCAGTCCAAGTGGTGTTTTTATCTTCAGACACTTGTGTGGTCAAAACAGACACCGCTCTCGACACGTAATCGTTCTCACCAGAATGACTCATGCCCACTGTGAGGGTGCCGTTCGGCAAGTAGCGTGTGAGCGAGGTGTCTACCGCACGCCTAAAATCTTTCATGCCCGACAAAGCTTGTGTGTGATACGCAGGCGATGCACCCGAGATGCTGTCAGTAATGAGAGTGCCTGCCATGGACCACTCAGCGTTCAATGGCAACATGATGTTGGTGGCACTGGCTTTGACGCGAATGCGCTCATCAAAGGCCGAGGCGCCCGAGTAGCCACTGAGTGGTGCACCGCCGCCTATGGCGGCATCTTTGCCAAGCTGCTGTCGCTCTTGGTAGTTGAGGTATTTGAAACTGAGAGTGCCTTTTTCTGGCGCACTTTCGGCGTGGGCCGCTCCCATGATGCACGGCAAGGCCATGGCGGCGCTGAGCAATGCGGCGCCCAGTTCTGTGCTGTGTGAAGGGGTTTTAGTTGCAGCCACAGCCACCTCCACCTACGCCCGAACCGCCAGCGGATGCTTCTTTGCTGCTGTAAATGTGTTCTTTGTAACCGCGCTCTAGCGAATCGTCGTCAAAGGTCATCTCTGGCAATGCCAAATTGCCTTTTTGCCAAGCCGCCACAGGTTGTATGTGCGAGCACGCCTGCAAAGCCAAGAGGGCCATCAACACCAAGACTTTGGCACACATGCAGCTTGTCCTTGTTCAACTTAATTGGGGTCAGAGTAACATTAATTTTAGGGAATTTTAGATAGATGAAGGGGCGCCGAGTCGCTCTAACTGAACTCAATGCCCGTTTGCGACAAGCCCGTCAACCCGATTTTTGTGACGTTCAAAGAGAAGTCGCCGGCCAAGACCACCAGATCCCCCGGCTGGGTGCCATCTGCCAGCATTTTCAAGTACGGTGCTTTGTCATTGGCCGATGCCGCGAAGCCCACCACGTTGCGCCACAGAGTTGACACAATGGCATCGGGTGTGAAAGCGCCCACGGCGTTCAAGGCAGTTAAACCCAAGTCGGCATAGCTCATGCCGTTGTCGACATAGCGCAAGCCAATGCCCACCACGTTGGTTAATTTGACAGCGTCTGCGCCCAGAACGGCGCCAATCACTTTGACCACCACACCGGCGTTGCCGTCCAAGTCGATTGCCATTGTTTTGTCGGCAAACTTGAGGCGCTCGACACTGCTCAGCACATCGGTGCCATCGGCATTGCTGCGTTTGTCTTTCGCACTCAATCCAGTGGCCGAACTTGTGAGGGTGTAGTCGACATAAGAACCACTGAACTGCGCAGTATCGACACCAGCACCGCCCAGCAACTGGTCGTCGCCCTGACCGCCCAGCAAGTTGTCGTTGCCAGCCCAGCCTTCCAGCCAGTCGTTGCCTGGGCCGCCTACCAGCGTATTGACCAACTCATTGCCGTACAACTTGTCTTCAAAAGATGTCCCCGTGAGGTTTTCAATGGCGGAACCAAAATTGACGGTGACTTGGCCCGCAGCAGTGATGTTGTTTGCTTTGAGGTTACCCACATAACCCCAGTAACCTGGCGTCAGGTACACAGTGGCGCCTTGGTTCAAACCAGACGCATCCACCATGTCTAGCCCTGCGCCATCCCAGATGAAATTAGCCTCTAAGGCAGACAATTTGTAAGTGTCGTTACCGGTACGTGAGGCTTTGCTTGGCCCATACATGTATTGAAGCGCCGCAATGTCCAAAGGGCTGTAATTCAAATAGTACTGGGTCGGCGAATCGTTGTAACTCATCACCGTCCAAGTGGTGCTCTCTTCAGTACCCGTCAGGTAAGGCGGATCGGCCAAACCACTGCCACCTGCTTGGGCGTGGGAAAAAGGATGCTCCAAGCCCAAGCCATGTCCAATTTCGTGAATAAGGGTCAATGCCCCGTAGGTTGCGTCTGCAAAGTTGGCGTTGAGGTAGGCGTTGTCAAAATACAGATCACTGCCAATCATGTATTCACTGGGGAAATTTCCAAACCCAGACGAAGAAGCTTGATCGTTGTTGGCAAAAACAAAGGTGTTCAAGACACCCGGGTTGTGGGTCTTCTGAAAATGCACATCGATCACCGAAGACACATAACTCAGTGCAGATTCTGCTCTGGCCATCTGCACATTGGTAAACCCCCGAAATCCAAGGCCATGGCTGTAGTTGGTATCGTAGGAAGGCAATTCGCTTGGAAAAGTGTAGAGGTACGTGTGGCTGCTCCCCAACAAGGTTTCAAATGCCTTGCCTGCAGCATCGTCTGGCAACAAAGCATCGATCCAGTATGGCAAGGCCAAGGCGCCATCGGTGTACACCACCTTCTCGATGCTGCTGGGCAGTTTGACGAACGAGGTGGCCACATAGGCGGTGTCTGTTCCTTCAGAATCTTCAATCACGTCTTGAAGGTCAGACACGTAATAGGTGTCGTCACCCGCCCCACCGTTCATGTAGTCGGCACCTAAGCCGCCACTCAGAATGTCATTGCCATTGCGGCCATAGAGCTGGTCATTGCCGTCATCGCCATACAGAACATCGCCGTCGACACCGCCCACCATGAAGTCGTTGCCATTGCCACCGTGCAGGGTCTTGAGCCCTACAACAGGGTAGTATGTGTACGAACCACCTGTGCCGTCGTAGCCATTGATCTCGTCGTCACCCTCACCCGCCTCAACATAGTCTTCACCATCCTCGGTCAGGATCAAGTCATCCCCTGCCAAGCCGTAAAGCGAGTCGTTACCCGACGTCCCCCTTAAAGGGTTGTCATTGCCAGTGGTTCCATATTTGATTGGCATGGAATTTCTTAATTGGGGTCAGATCAACATTAATTTCCGCCCAAAGCTGTCCACAAGAAGGTATTCTCTAGCGCCACCAAATTGGCTCGCTGCGCGTTGTCAGCAGCCCCGCCGTGACCACCCTCGATATTCTCGTAATACAGCACATCATGACCTTGCTCAATCATGCGCGCCGCCATCTTGCGAGCATGTCCTGGGTGCACCCGATCATCTCGCGTGGAAGTTGCAAAGAGCACCTTGGGGTATTTCACACCCCGCTTCACATTTTGATAAGGACTGTATTTGCTGATGAAGGCCCATTCCTCAGGCTTGTCTGGATCGCCATACTCCGCCATCCAACTGTTACCCGCCAGCAGTTTGTGATAACGCTGCATGTCTAACAAAGGCACGCTGCACACCACCGCACCAAACAACTCGGGCCGTTGCACCATTACAGCGCCAACCAACAAGCCTCCATTGCTGCCGCCCATGATGCCCAAATGTTTTGGCTGGGTGATGCCCGCCTTGATCAGATCCTCTGCCACTGCGGCAAAGTCATCGTAGCTTTTTTGCTTGTTTTGCTTGATGGCACTTTGATGCCATGCCGGGCCAAACTCGCCACCACCACGGATATTGGCCACCACGAAAACGCCACCGCGCTGATACCACGTGGTGCCCCATCCGCCACTGTAAAACGGCGCCATGGAAATTTGATAACCGCCATAGCCATACAACACGGTGGGGTTGGTGCCGTCTGACTTGTAGTTCTTGAGATACACCACAAAGTAAGGCACTTGGGTACCGTCCTTTGAAGTTGCAAAGCGCTGCTCGGTGCGCATGCCTTGTGAATCAAAAAACATCGGATTGCTTTTCAACAACTCTCGCTGATCACTGCCAGCCTTGCCCAGATACAAACTGGCTGGGGTTAAGAAGTCGAGGTACGACATCTGGTAATGATTGGCCAGGGGATCATCTTTCACAAAGGGATCGTACAGGCCACTGGCACTGAGCGTGCCCGTTAAGGAGGCTTTCACCTCGCGACGTAGCCACTTTCCATCTTTGAATTGAAGTTCTTCAATTCGCCCGGCCACATTGTCCAAAATATTCAGCAACACATGATCGCGTGTGGTGCTAGGTCCGCTGCGCGCCAAGGAACGTGTGGCCGTGGGTTCAAATAACAGGTGATAGTGAAGCTGGCCACTCATCAAGTCGTCAAACTTGATGGCCAACAAACTGCCATTTTTGAAAGTGCTGTCTGCCACTTTCAAATCACGCTTGAGCAGCAAAAATGCCCATTCTCGCTGCCAAGACAAAGAGGCATCGCTTGGCTTGTTGATCTTGACCAACTGGCCCTTCACCCACAAACTCATTTCAGTGTTGTAGAAATCAGTGGACCGACCAAAGATGGTGCGTTGGTAGCCAGGTGTTTTGTCGACACTGGCAAATGCGGCCACGTCACTTTCCTGGCCTTCATAAACCACGACGGCCTGGTCGAGCGGCGTGCCCCGCTTCCACTGTTTGATGACACGCGGATAACCACTCTTTGTCATGCTGCCTGGACCAAAATCGGTGGCCACGTATAGCGTGTCAATGTCCACCCAATCGAGTTGCGACTTGGCTTCGGGCAAGTTAAATCCGCCCGACACAAACTCGCGTTTGGCAATGTCAAACTCGCGCGTGACCTTGGCATCTGCGCCGCCGCGCGACATAGAAATGAGACAACGGTGGTAATCTGGTGCCAAGCAATCAGAGCCACCCCACACCCAGTTTTCATTCTCGGATTTACCAAGCGCATCCAGATCTAGCAGCACGTCCCACTGCGGCTGCGCTTTGCGGTACTCCGCCAATGTTGTTCGTCGCCACAGACCTCTTGGATTTTTGGCATCGCGCCAAAAGTTATAGAAATAATTTCCTCTGCGCGTGATGCCCGGAATTTGATCGCGGTTGTTGAGTACTTCCAACACTTTGGCTTTGTTGTCCGCAAACACTGGCTGTGCTTGAAGCAGCGATGTAGAAACCGCATTGCGTTCGCGGACCCAAGCTAAAGCTTTATCGCCCTGCACTTCCTCTAGCCAAAGATAGGGATCATTTAAAGCTGAATTCACAGGCTGGGCCTTTGCAAAAAATGCGCACATCAACGTGACTGCACCCAGAGCACAGCGACGACTGAACCACATACTCACTTGCCAAACAACTTGATCACATGCTGCCACCCACGCAGCAACAATCCAGACCGCTCCACATCGGCTTGCGCCACCAGCGGCGCTTCACTCACTGTCTTTCCATTTGAAGTAGCAATCACCTTGCCCACCACAGCCCCTTTGGTCAAAGGCGCCTCAAGCCCTGCCTTCACTTCAACAGCAGTCTGAATTTGCTGACCACGTGGCACCGTCACCAACCAAGGTGCGCTCAGAACTGCGGGCACTGTATCGGCTTTGCCAAAACTGACCTTGACTGGACTCACCACCGCATTGGGTTGAATGGGCGTAAGTTTCTCAAAACTGCTGAAACCCCAGCCCAACAAAGTTCGGGTCTCATCAGCACGCGACTTTGCACTGCCCGCATTCAACACCACGGTGATCAAACGCATGCCATTGCGCACCGATGAGGTCACCAAGCAAAAGCCCGCCTCTTGTGTGTGGCCTGTCTTTAAGCCATCCACAGTAGGATCTGTGTAAAGCAGTGCATTGCGATTGCCCTGCTTGATGCCGTTGAACTTGAACTCACGCTCTGCATAGATGGCGTAATAGTCTGCACTGTTGCGAATGATGGCGCGCGCCAAAATGGCCAGATCGCGTGCAGAAGATTTGTGCGCAGGATCAGGCAAACCTGTCGGGTTTACAAAGTTTGTTTTGGTCATGCCCAGCTTCTGCGCTTCGGCATTCATCAACTTGGCAAAGCCTTCTTCGGAGCCTGCCATGTGTTCTGCAATTGCCTTGGATGCGTCATTGCCGGATTGAACAATGATGCCGCGCAAGATGTCGATCACCGTTGCCTGGCTGTTCAACGGCAAATACATGCACGACTCGGTGTTGGTGCCGCGGCACCAAGCGTTCTGACTGACCGAGACCAAATCGGTTGGCTTTAATTTGCCTGAACGCAAAGCTTGCTCGACGATGTAACTGGTCATCATCTTGGTCAGCGATGCGGGTGGCAGAGGCTCGTCTACATTGGCCGAAGCCAACAGCTCGCCAGAATCAAAGTCCATCAAGAGCCAAGCTTTGGCGGCGATGGCGGGCGCATTGGGTGCCAATGAATCCTGAGCTGCCAAAGGTGCTACGGCGTTAGCAGACGACTCTGATTTTTTGGCAGCTTCTGCTTTTTTGGTGGCCGCATGTTTCGCAGCATGCTGCTTGGCTGCGAAAGAGATGGGCGTGACGAACAAAGATGCCAATGCGATGGCACAAGCGATGGAAATTTTGGAAGATGTGTAGGTTTTCATGGCACTTTAAAAAACAGTGCACCGATTGTCGCCGAACTGGTTTCAAAAAACACTGAGGCACCCACAACAAAAAAGCCCCTAGCGGGGCTTGTTGCAAAACCTCTTTCGAGGTTTTAGGTTGTGCTGGCGGAAACGGAGGGATTCGAACCCTCGATGAGGCTCTACACCCCATACTCCCTTAGCAGGGGAGCACCTTCGGCCACTCGGTCACGTTTCCAGCACTCGAAAATTATATCAGGCTTGGTCGAGGTCAAACGCCTTGTGCAGCGCACGAACGGCCAATTCCATGTATTTCTCGTCGATCACCACAGAAGTTTTAATTTCTGACGTGGAGATCATCTGAATGTTGATGCCCTCTTCGCTCAATGAACGGAACATCTTGCTGGCAATGCCCACGTGGCTGCGCATGCCAATGCCCACGATAGACACTTTGCAAATCTTGGCGTCGCCGCTGACTTCGGTGGCGCCCAATGCTGGCACCACTTTTTCTTTGAGCAAGTCCATGGTGCGCGCAAAGTCATTGCGGTGCACGGTGAAGCTGAAGTCGGTCTTGCCGTCTTTGCTCAGGTTTTGAATGATCACGTCGACTTCGATGTTGGCATCGGCCACAGCACCCAAGATTTGGTATGCAATACCTGGCTTGTCGGGCACGCCCAGCACAGAAATTTTGGCTTCATCGCGGTTAAAGGCAATGCCGGAGACTACGGCTTGTTCCATTTTTTCGTCTTCCTCAAAAGTGATCAGCGTGCCAGATTTGGCTTCTTCATGGATGTCGATGTCCCAAGGTGTGAAGCTAGACAACACACGCATAGGTACTTTGTATTTACCGGCAAATTCCACAGAGCGAATTTGCAAAACCTTGGAGCCAAGAGACGCCATTTCCAGCATCTCTTCAAAGCTCACGGTGGTGAGGCGACGGGCCTCAGGCACTACACGGGGATCGGTGGTGTACACGCCATCCACGTCGGTGTAGATCAAGCACTCGTCGGCCTTCATGGCCGCAGCCACGGCCACCGCAGAGGTGTCAGAACCACCGCGGCCCAGCGTGGTGATGTTGCCATCGGGGTCCACACCTTGAAAGCCGGTCACGATGACCACGCGGCCCGCCGCCAAATCTTGGCGAACGCGAACGTCGTCAATGGATTCGATGCGGGCTTTGGTAAATGCGCTGTTGGTTTTGATGGGCACTTGCCAGCCAGCGTAGCTAACGGATTGCATGCCTTCAGATTGCAAGGCAATGGCCAACAAAGCAGAAGAGGCTTGCTCGCCGGTAGACGCCAACATGTCGAGTTCGCGGTCGTAGGCCGAGTTGGTTTTGGCAGGTGCCAATTCTTTGGCCAAGCCCAGCAAGCGATTGGTTTCGCCGCTCATGGCGCTAGGCACCACCACCATTTGGTGGCCAGCCCGTGCCCATTTGGCGACGCGTTTGGCCACATTTCGAATGCGCTCTGTGGAGCCCATGGAAGTGCCGCCGTATTTGTGAACGATCAGTGCCATTTTTAAAAGTTATAAAAGGGAAATTTCAGCAAAACCCAACGATTGTACTCGGGAGAACCCTGTATTTCGGGGGTTTTTTAGAGGCCCGCCTCTGGCTTACTGGCCCGCCTCTGCCACCCAGGTCAAAACCGCCCCTTCGCGGCGCACATGCCCGCGCCCTACTTTCAAATGCAACTGGTGGCCGCGCGTGGTGCAAGCCGCAATTTGCGACAGCAGCTCGGTCAGTTGCACCGTACTGGGGGTGGTTTGGTAAGCCGTTTTCAGCCAATACCGCAACACCAAAGACTGCCGGGCAGGACTCAAACTTTGCAAGGCCTTGATGCTGGGCAGGCCGTTTTCTAGCAGACCCTTCAAATCAGCCGCGGCCACTTCGTCCAAAATTTCTTGGGCTTCGGCCGCATGCGCAGCAGTGCGTGCGAAGGTGTCACGAAATTGAGGAAACGCGCGTTGCAGTGCTGGCAGCAATTGCGCGCGAATGCGGTTGCGGGTGAACTGTTCGTCTTGGTTGGTGGGATCTTCCACCCATGCCACTTGGGCATCAACAAGGTACTCACGCAAATGGGAGCCCGGCACTTTCAACAAGGGGCGATGCCACTGCAGGCCATCGCGCATCCACTGTGCTGGCATGCTGGCCAAGCCCGGCAAACCCGCCCCACGTGACAGCGCCAGCACCAAAGTCTCCACTTGATCGTCGGCATGTTGGGCCACAGCCAAGTCCTTCACACCTTGCAAATCTGGATGTACACGAACAGCCTCGCTCAGCGCCGCATAACGCGCTTTCCGCGCGGCATCTTCAGGACTCTGCCCTGCCACATGTAGGGCGTTGACCTTGCATTGGACCAAGGGCACATGCCATTGGTCGCACAATTGTTGGCAATGATTAGCAAATTGGTCTGCAGCCTCTTGCAAGCCATGGTGAATGTGGATGGCTCTGACTTGCCCTGGCCATTTTTGAACACAGGCCAATAGCAAGGCTGTTGAATCGGCACCGCCGCTGAACGCAACGGCGATGGGCAAGGACGGCTGAAAACTGAGCGGCAACAAACGTGCGCCGCCTGCAGAATTATTTGCTGACTTTGGTGTCGGTGAAACGGCCATAGCTTTGCAAACGCTCGTAGCGGCGCTCGACCAATTCTTTGGGTTTCAAATCGGTCACTTGGCGCCATGCATCGCCCAGGGCGCGCTTCAGGAAAGCCGCCATCTGCGCATGGTCACGGTGTGCGCCGCCTACAGGCTCGTTCACAATTTTGTCGACCAAGTTGAGGGCCTTGAGGCGATGGGCCGTGATGCCCAAAGCTTCTGCAGCTTCTTCAGCCTTCTCCGATGTTTTCCACAAAATGGAAGCACAGCCTTCTGGGCTGATGACGGAGTAAACGGCGTATTGCAGCATAAGCACCGAGTCTGCCACCGAGATGGCCAAAGCACCACCCGAACCACCCTCACCGATGATGGTGGTGATGATGGGAACTTCGAGTTGGGCCATTTCAAAAATGTTGCGGCCAATGGCTTCAGACTGGCTGCGCTCTTCGGCATCAATGCCAGGGTAGGCGCCAGGCGTGTCGACAAAAGTGAACACAGGCAACTTGAATTTCTCGGCGGTCTTCATGAGGCGCAAAGCTTTGCGATAGCCCTCGGGCTTGCTCATGCCAAAGTTGCGCAGCGTGCGTTCTTTGGTGTCACGGCCTTTTTGGTGGCCCAGGACCATGCAAGGGGAACCATTGAAACGGGCCAATCCGCCCACAATGGAAAGGTCGTCTGCAAAATGACGGTCACCGTGCATTTCCACAAAATCAGTGAAAATTTCACGGATGTAGTCCATGGTGTATGGACGCTCGGGATGACGGGCAATTTTGGTAATTTGCCAAGGCGTCAGGTCCGAATAAATGTCTTTGGTCAGCTGGTGGCTCTTTTTGCTGAGCTGGTCAATTTCTTCCGAAATGTCCACGGCTGATTCGCTTTGCACGTAGCGAAGTTCTTCAATTTTGCCTTCAAGTTCCGCAACGGGCTGCTCAAAGTCTAGGAATGTGCGTTTGGCCAAAATGGGCCTCCTTTATCGATCTCAATACTCAACCGGTAAGGGGTCAAGCGACCGCCAAATATACCAAGTTGCAACAGTACTGTAGGGTTGCCAGGCTTGGGCCACCTCGCGCGCATCGCTGCGGCTGACCGGTTCGCCTGAAAAATAGTTCTTGCTGATGCCATTGATCAGGCCCACATCATCGAGGGGCAAGACATTGGGTCGCATGAGGTGAAAGATCAAAAACATCTCGGCCGTCCAGCGGCCAATGCCGCGAATGGCCACCAATTCGGCAATGATGTCTTCGTCGTCCATGCTTTGCCATGCTTTGACGTGCACAGTTTTGCCGTGGAAGTGCAAGGCCAAGTCGACCAGGTACTCCACTTTCCGCGCCGACAAACCGGCGGCGCGCATGTCGTCCACTTTGAGTTTGAGCACGCCCGCTGGCGTGATCTTTTTACTCAAAGCTGCAAACTTATTCCAAACCGATTGCGCCGCTTTGACCGAGATTTGTTGTCCCACAATGCTGCGCGCCAAAGTGACAAAGGCATCGCCACGCGAGACCAAACAGGCATCGCCAAACTGCGGAATAAGGCGCTTCATGACGCGGTCTTTTTTAGCCAGATGCGCACACGCAGCGGCCCAATACTCGGGGGTCATGACTTCGTCAATTTTGCTCATTGAGACGCTTCCCACGTGGTGCCTGCCGCAGAGTCTTTGAGCACAATGCCCTGCTCTAGCAGAAGTTTGCGAATGCGATCGGCTTCTGCAAAATTCTTGGCAGCTTTGGCATCGGCTCGGGCTTGAATGTGCGCCTGAATGGCGGCTTCGTCCAAGCCTGCGCCGGCCTGTAAATAGGCCACAGGGTCGGTTTGCAAAATACCCAAAATGCCGCCCAAGGCTTTTAACAAGCCCGCTTGTTCTGCGGACTTGCTGCGATTGACCTCACCCGCCAAATCAAACAGCACGGCCACGGCTTCGGGTGTACCAAAGTCTTCGTCCATGGCAGCTTTGAAGCGTGCGGCATAGGGACTGGTCCAATCGACTTGCACATCGGCCGGCACAACGGCCTGCAGGGCCGTGTAGAGCCGCTTCAAGCCACCGCGCGCATCGTTCAAATGCACGTCGGAGTAATTCAAAGGTGTGCGGTAGTGGCTGCGGACCAAGAAGAACCGCACGGTTTCGGCGTCGAAGGCTTTGAGCACATCACGGATCGTGAAGAAGTTGCCCAAGCTTTTGGACATCTTTTCGTTGTCCACATTGATGAAGCCGTTGTGCATCCAAAACTTCGCAAATTGCTGACCGGTAGCGCCTTCACTTTGGGCAATTTCGTTTTCGTGGTGCGGGAATTGCAAGTCGGCGCCACCGCCATGAATGTCAAAGCTGTTGCCCAACATTTGGCAAGCCATGGCCGAGCACTCAATGTGCCAACCGGGGCGGCCAGGGCCAAATGCGCTGTCCCATTTCACATCGACGGGCTCAGACGCTTTGGCGCCCTTCCACAGCACAAAATCGAGCGGGTCATCTTTACCATCTAGCACGGCGACGCGCTCGCCGGCATGCAACTCGTCAAGCGATTTGCCAGACAACTTGCCATAGCCCGGAAACTTGCGCACGGCGTAATTCACATCGCCCTGAGGCGTACGGTAAGCCAAACCTTTTTCTTCCAGCGTGCCAATCATGCTGAGCATTTGGGGGACAAATTCAGTGGCGCGGGGTTCGGCCGTGGGGCGCGCAATGCCCAAGGCATCAAAGTCGGCATGCATGGCATTGATCATGCGGTCTGTGAGGGCGCGAATGGTTTCGCCGTTTTCTACAGCGCGCTTGATGATCTTGTCGTCAATGTCGGTGATGTTGCGAATGTGCGTGACCTTATAGCCACTGGCCTTGAGCCAGCGCTGCACCACATCAAACGCCACATTGGAACGCGCATGCCCCACATGGCACAGGTCGTACACGGTCATGCCGCAAACGTACATGCGAACGTGACCCGCCTCAAGCGGTGAAAAATCGGCAATGGCACGGGAGAGCGTGTTGTAAATGCGCAAGCTCATGGATAACTGTTTTTTGATGTTCGGGTGCAAAAAGGGGCCTCGGCCCCATAGATGATGCAAGGACAGCCTGAACGCGAGGCCTCCGTTACAATTTGCCTCAGTATAAGGCCCAAATAAGTCAGTGACCCAGCCACTTTTCAAGCCGTTCTTGACGCCTTTTTACGCTCCAAAGCCACCCAATATGACGATTCAAAGGGTTCTTGCCCGCGTTTTCCCGCTCATGCTCTGCATTTTAGGCAGTGCTGCGTGGGCAGACGCCCTGTCAGAAATGGAAGAGCTGATTCAAAACAAGCAATGGGCACAGGCACAACAGCGCCTTCAAACTGCAGCCCAGCAAAATCCCAAAACAGCGGCTTCCCCTCAATGGCGCCTCTTAAACAGCCAAATCTTGGCAGGTCAGGGCAAGGCCAAAGAAGCCATTGACGGCTTGCAAACCCTGATTCAAGAGTTTCCTGAGCTGCCTGAGCCCTACAACAACCTGGGCGTCTTGTTGGCAGCCCAAGGCCAATGGGACGAAGCCTTAACGGCCCTGCAATCGGCCATCCAAGCCCGGCCCCATTACAAAGTAGCCTTGCAAAACTTGGGCGACTTGTATTCAGCCCTGGCTCAGCAAGCCTACCAGCAAGCCAAATCTGCTGGCAACGGTCCTGGCTTGCTACCTTTGCCAGCGCCCGCCGCCGAAACCACCACCTCGACCAATACGCGCACATTGCGATAACACCATGAACTTTCACCCCTTGCGTCGCATCAGCCTGAAGCTGGTCAGTACCCTGGCCTTGGCCCTGGGTCTTTGCATGCCTGCCCTCATTCAAGCGCAAGAAGCGCCCAAGCTCAAAATTGCCACCAATCAAGGCGACATCATGGTGGAGCTCTACCCCGACAAGGCCCCCAAAACCGTGGCCAACTTCCTTCAGTATGTCAAAGACAAACACTACGACGGCACCATCTTTCACCGCGTCATCCCCAACTTCATGATTCAAGGCGGTGGCTACGATGCGCAATACAAAGAGCGCGCCACACGGGCGCCTGTTCAACATGAAGGCCGCCAAGCCATGACCGCTGGTTTGAAAAATCAAACAGGCTATCTGGCCATGGCCCGCACAAATGACCCCCATTCCGCCACGGCCCAGTTTTTCATCAACACCGTGGACAACGCTTTCTTAGACCCTACGCCCATTCCCGATGGTGACCCTGTCAAGCGTTTTGAATACCGCGGCCAGGTCTATGAAAACGTGCCTCGCGAAAACTTGCTCAATGCCCTACAACTTTTCGGTTATACGGTTTTTGGCAAAGTGACCGCCGGCATGGATGTTGTGAATAAAATCAGAACAACCCCAACAGGCATGGGCGGACCTTTCAGAACAGACGTTCCCAAATCCCCTGTCACAATTCTTTCAATCACTTTGGTGCAATAACAACATGAGCAATCCTCAAGTAGAACTCCACATCGCCGGCAAAGGCGTCATCCTCATCGAACTCGACGCCGAAAAAGCGCCTTTGAGCACAGAGAACTTTTTGCACTACGTGAACAAAGGTCATTACAACAACACCATTTTTCACCGCGTCATTCCCAACTTCATGGTTCAAGGCGGTGGCTTTGAACCCAACATGGAACAAAAGCATTCCGATGCAGCCATTCAAAATGAAGCCAACAACGGTTTGAAAAATAAAAAATACACCTTGGCCATGGCGCGCACGCAAGCGCCCCACTCTGCCACGGCTCAGTTCTTCATCAACACGGCTGACAATGAATTCTTGAACCACACCGCACCTTCTTTGCAAGGCTGGGGCTATGCCGTGTTTGGTCATGTTGTGTCGGGTACCGAGATTGTGGATGCCATCGAAGGTGTCAAAACAGGTCGCAATGGCTTCCATGACGATGTGCCAAAAGAAGCCGTGATCATTGAAAAGGCTGTGGCGATTTAATTTCCGCCTCTTCTTTTTTTCATGACCGCAACCGTGTTGCCGTTTCAGGTGTTTGAAGCACCTGAACACTGGCGCACGGTTGATTTCATTTCAGACCTGCATTTGCAGGACAAAGACCTGGCCACATTCCAAGTGTGGCAACGCTACATGCAAAGCACCACAGCCGATGCGGTGTTTGTGTTGGGCGATTTGTTTGAAGTCTGGGTGGGCGATGACGCAGCCCCACAGCACCGTTTTCTGCAGCAATGTGCTGCTGTTTTAAAAGACTGCGCCTCAAAGCGCCATGTGGGCTTCATGCGTGGCAATCGTGATTTTTTGGTGGGCTTGGATTTTTTGAAGTCTTGTGGCGTTCACAATTTGCAAGACCCCACTGTGCTGCAGTTTGCATCGCAACACTGGCTGCTCTCGCATGGCGACGAAGGCTGCTTAGATGACACCGACTACCAAGCTTTTCGAAGCATGGTGCGACAAGCAGATTGGCAACACAAGTTCTTGGCCAAACCCTTGGGAGAACGTGAAGACATTGCACGTCAATTGCGCGCACAAAGCCAACAGCACAAAAACGATCCAGCATCTGTGTATGCCGATGTCGATGAAGATTGGGCCATTGCCGCTTTAGAACAATCTCACAGCACATGTTTATTGCACGGACATACGCATCGTCCTGCCGATCATGTTTTATCGATGGCTTCGAACTTGCAACGCCGAGTGCTCAGCGATTGGGATGTCCAAAGCACAAAACCTCGTGCGGAGGTTTTGCGTTGGCATGCAGACGGTCAGGTTGAACGCATCAACCTGTTGGACGATGCGCCGCTTTAACTGCGCAACAAATTCTTCAAAGCGTTTTGCAAACGACGTGCAACTTTGGCATCGTGCGCTGAAGACAAAACAGCCGTGACATCCAAGGCCCATGTCTCTTGCGGACCGGGTTGATTTTTGCGTGTGAGCAACTGCAATTGCAAAGCGCGACGCTCGTTCAAATTTTCGGCAGGTGTCGGCACTTCAGCGGCCATTTCCAAACGCAAGATGGCTTCACCTGCAGAATCTTTGGGTGCTTGAGCGACCGCTTGCGACCACGCGGCACGCGCAGGCGCATTGACATTGCGACCCAGTTCTTGTGCGGCTGGCACCATGTCGGCTTGACGCTTTTCCCAAGCCGCCAACAAGTTGGTCAATGATTCGCCATGGGCTTGCGCGGCCAATTTGCGCAACGCCATTTCGGCATGCTCTTTGGCATCGCGCTGTGCGCGGAAGGCGGTATCGCTGAGGCGGGGACCCCGGTCTTGGCGTTCAAAACGATCGCCTCTGTCGGCACGGTCACCTCGGTCAAAGCGGCCACCCGCTTTGTCACCAAAGCCAGGTTTGTCGCCACGAGGACCGCCTTTGCCATCGCGACGATCGCCGGGACGGCCAGCCGGTGCAGGCACAGATTTCTTTTGACCTGGACGGTCATCACCTCGCATGGCCACCAAAGGACGTGCGGGTTTGGGCGCTTCTGCGGGCTTGGCGGGTGCAGCTTCTTCTGCAAGGCCATCTTGCAGGGTGGCATCTGCGTCGGCATCTGCGTCGGCATGTGCGCTGGAATCTGCGTCGGCAGATGCATCGCCAGAAGCGGGGGTGGGTGCGGGCGCGGCATCCGCCGCAGCTTCAGTTGCCACCACAGATTCGGCTGCAATTGCCTGGGCCTGACCTTTGATGGCCGCATCCAAAGCGGCCATGGCTGCCTTGATTTTCTGCACATCGCCAGAAGCATTGGCCAACTTCAATGCGTTAGAGGCATCCAGCACCAAACGGTCGTGAGCAGACATTGGGGCAGAAGAAGTATGTTCACGGGCACTGGTTTTGCGACTAAAAGCTTCGTCCAAAGGCTTGCGAAAAGCTTCCCACATTTTTTGCTCAATGCGGCGGTCCATTGGCACGCTTTGCGCCTCGGTTTGCCAACTGTGCTGCAGTGCCTTGACAGCATCCACGCGCAACAGGGGGGCTGCGCCCAGCTGTTCAGCTTCTGCAATCAGGGCTTGGCGGCGCGCGGTACTGGCCTTTTGAGCAGCCTCTAAAGGTGCGGCGACCGCATGCAAAGCCTGCTTCCACAAAGGTTGCAATTCTGCAAAGGCTTTTTCACTCAAGTGACCGGCATTGCGCCAGCGATCGCCAAACTGATGCAAGGCGCGCAAGTGGGCACGCCAATCGGCATTTTGCGCATTGGCTTCGCCCCAAGTTTTAAGCTCTTCAATGAGGGCCAAACGTTGTGCACGGTGCTCTGTGGCCTCGTGTTTGATTTTGTCCAACCAAGTCTGAACCACTTTGTACGCGTTGTTGCAAGCCGCATCAAAACGCTTCCACAACGCATGGTTGGGCAAACCGCCTTGATCGGCTTGCTTCCACTCCTCGCGCAACTGACGCAAGGCTTCCTGCATCTTGCGGCCACCCAACACGGGCTCGAGGTGGAACACTTCTTTGGGTGCAGCGGGAGCGGTTTTTTCTGTTGAGACAACTTCTGCTTTTGCAACTTCTGCGTGTTCAGATGACGCTGGGTTTGGCTCGGTGACGACTGCGACAACAAGCTCTGCATCTGCTTGAGCAGCCGCATCCGCAGCTTCAACTTCCTGCACCTCAGCGGCTTGCGCAGGCATGTCATCTGATTTAACTGGCACCTTTTTAAACAGGGCTTCGGCTTTCAAGACCAACGCCAAGCGCGACTGGTCGGCCACATAACGTTGCCAGCCTGCGGCATCGCCCGCGGCAATGAGGGCCTCATGAACTTTGGCGTCCATGTTGGTGTCCATGTTGCGGCCGTGGTCCTTGAGTGTTTGACGCAAGGCCAATAAATTGGCTTCATTGGCTTCGGCAGCCAACAATGTCAGCGCCCCTGTGACCACTTGATTGGCTGCTTCGCGCATGGCCAAGCGTTGCGCAGGGTCCATTTTGGTGTTGCTGACTTTGGGTGTTTTTGCAGGCTTGGCTTCGGCTGACACCTTGTCGGCGCCAGCATGCGCGACTTCACTCGCACCGTCATGCGTGGCTTCTGGGGGGGTCGATGACAATGCGGCAGGCTGCCCCCCGCGCGCAACACGAATTTCTTCGGCCCAAACAGGCACGGATGGCAAGGGCTCGTTGGCATCATCGCGCGCTGCTTTGCCTTGAAACAAGGCACCTTCAAACGCTTCCCACACACTGCTGAGTTGATGGCGTGACGCTTCCAACTGGGGTGGAAATTTCAAATCAACACTTTGCCATGCCGCATCTTCTGTCAAGGCATTGGCTTGCTGCTGCCAATTGGCCACATCGGCCTGCAAGACTTCATTGGCTGCATCGGCCTCTTTCAAGCTTTTGGTCGACAACACTTCAATTCGCTGCGCCAACAACACGGCTGTTTCGCGTTGCACCATCATTTGATGTTGCAAGTCTTCAACCGCTTTGATTTTTTCGGCCAATTGCGTTTTCAAACTGGCCAATGGCTCGCGAGACAAAGGTGCGCCGGCTTTGGCAGCATCTCGTTGCCAGGCCATGGCATCGGCAATGTTCAAGCGACTGGCATTCAGCATGGCATTGGCGCGCTCGGCCCATTCAGAGGCCAATACATCTTGACCCTGTGAGCGCTTGAGTTCGTCCAACTTTTCGCGCAAAACTTTGGCCGCCCCTTTATCGCGCGTGGAAAGCTCTTTGTAGACGTGCTGCAAATCTTCTTGCGAAGGCTCAGTCAACAACCAATCGCGCAACTTGGCTGCACGCTCGCCGGATGTTTGTGCGGCAAAAGCGCCGCCAGTCAAGGAGTCAAGTGCTTGAACATCGGGGGTCTTGGGGGAGGAATGAGTCACAGTCAGAACACAAAAAGATAAAGAAGCTATTTTCACCGAGGAAGGCTTCGCGCAATATGCCAAAAGCATCTATTTTCGATTTTTTTTATAATTCGCAGTTCCGCCACTCTTGCCCTCCCCTTGAACTCACTCACTTTTCAGGAATCTGCCAGCCTTTGGACAGGCCGCTTTTGGCGCGGACTGAAGACGTTTGTGGGTGACATTGCGCGTGGCTTTGTGAACATTTCGCACCACAGCTTTGCCCTCTTGGGTCTGCTGGCTGTTCTGATCAGCATGTTGGCTTTGGCGCGGCCAGAAATCAGAACGCAAACCATTCAAAGCATACAGGGTTGGCTCTACACGCGCCTTCACATCTCGGATGCAGAAGATGAACGTCAGCAAGTATTGCTGCGCAGTTTGGCAGCCCAATCCACCGAACTGAACGACGATCAGCTGGCCCTGGTGCAAGCCATCAAAAGCAAATACCGCATTGCGCCGGAACCGCTCAATGCATTGGTTTTGGAAGTCTATGATTTGGCCAACCGTGCCGCCCTAGACCCCACCCTGATACTGGCAGTGATCGGGGTTGAATCCAATTACAACCCCTTTGCCAACAGCCCCACAGGCGCCAAAGGTTTGATGCAGGTGCTCCCAGACACCCACTCAGAACAGTTCGAACCTTATGGGGGCCCGATGGCCATTTTTGACCCCAAAACCAATTTGCGGATTGGCGTCAAAATTTTGAAAGAATGCATCGACCAAACCGGCGGCATGGCGGAAGGTTTGCGCTTGTACAAAGCTGGCGAAGAGTCTGTAGCGCTTGAATCTGACTACATCGCACGCGTGCTGGCTGAGCAAAATCGCCTCAAGGAGGCCCTGCCCAAGCCGGCGCCAACAGCCAAATTCCGCAATTCAAAAACCGTCAAATGAGCCGCCAGGTGTCTTCACCTGGGCTACACTGTAGGGGTACGCAACTGGCGATAGGAGACTGGGTTTGCTTTGAAAGCAACCAGCCTCTGACGTGGACACGGAAAGGCTTGATTCTTTTCACAACCACTGGGGAGCGTGCACCTTGCGCAGGTGTTTGGGCTCAAGGTTTCAGCCGTTCGCCTGGGCAGCCCGTGCCATGTTGGGGTTTTTGTCCCCGCTGTCGCAAGGAACCATCAATTGAAGGCCTGCCATGTATTCAAGAAACATTCTGATTGAACAAACCGATCCCGAAATTTTTGCGGCCATTCAAGCCGAAAACGCCCGCCAAGAGCATCACATCGAGCTGATCGCCAGCGAAAACTACGCTTCGCCCGCCGTCATGGCCGCACAAGGCTCGCAGCTCACCAACAAATACGCCGAAGGCTATCCTGGCAAACGCTATTACGGTGGCTGCGAATACGTCGACATTGCCGAGCAATTGGCCATCGACCGCATCAAACAAATCTTTGGCGCTGAAGCTGCCAACGTGCAGCCCCATTGCGGCGCCTCCGCCAACGAAGCTGTGTTCTTGGCTTTCTTGAAGCCCGGCGACACCATCATGGGCATGAGCTTGGCTGAAGGCGGCCACCTCACGCACGGCATGCCCCTCAACATGAGCGGCAAGTGGTTCAACGTGGTGAGCTACGGCCTCGATGCCAACGAAGCCATCGACTACGACGCCATGGAAAAGAAGGCGCACGAAACCAAACCCAAGCTGATCATTGCCGGCGCTTCGGCCTACAGCTTGCACATTGACTTTGCACGCTTTGCCAAAGTGGCCAAAGATGTGGGCGCTATTTTCATGGTCGACATGGCGCACTATGCCGGCCTCATTGCTGCAGGTGTGTACCCCAACCCTGTGCCCCACGCCGATGTGGTCACATCCACCACCCACAAGAGCTTGCGTGGCCCTCGCGGCGGCATCATCTTGATGAAGGCCGAGCACGAAAAAGCCATCAACAGCGCCATCTTCCCAGGTTTGCAAGGCGGCCCCCTCATGCACGTGATTGCGGCCAAAGCGGTTGCGTTCAAAGAAGCCATGGCACCTGAGTTCAAGGCTTACCAAGCACAAGTGGTGAAGAACGCCCAAATCGTGGCTGAAGTTCTCACACAACGCGGCTTGCGCATTGTGAGTGGCGGTACACAAAGCCACGTGATGTTGGTCGATCTGCGCTCCAAAGGCATTACCGGCAAAGTGGCCGAAGCGGCACTGGGTCAAGCGCACATGACCATCAACAAAAACTCGATCCCCAACGACCCCGAGAAACCCATGGTCACCAGCGGCGTGCGCATCGGCACACCCGCCATGACCACTCGCGGTTTCAAGGACGAAGAAGCCCGCATCACGGCCCACCTTATTGCTGACGTGCTCGACAACCCCACAGATGCTGCCAACATTGAAGCCGTTCGCGCCAAGGTCAACGCCTTGACGGCACGTTTCCCTGTTTACAAATGAAGTGCCCCTTCTGCAGCCACAACGACACCCAAGTGGTGGAGACGCGGCTGGCGGAAGATGGTGACCTGATTCGCCGCCGCCGCCAATGTGCGGCGTGCGAAAAACGTTTTACCACCTACGAACGCCCAGAAGTTACTTTTCCAGCCATCGTCAAGAAAGACGGTCGTCGCATTGAGTACGAACGCGTCAAGTTGCGCGCCAGCATGAACCTGGCATTGCGCAAACGCCCAGTCAGCACAGAGCAAGTCGATTCGGCCATTGAGCGCATTGAAGAAAAATTACTCAACTTGGCGCAACGAGAAATTGCGTCCAACAAAATTGGCGAGCTGGTGATGCGCGAGCTGAAGAAACTCGACAAAGTAGCCTATGTTCGTTTTGCCAGCGTGTACCGCAGCTTTGAAGACATCGACGACTTCAAGTTATTGGTCGATGAAGTGAGCAAATAGATTTCAAATGCCATCATTGAACTGACAGGTCTTTAGCCAGGGCAGTCAGCGATCAAAACCTTCTCCAAGCGTGGCCGACCCACGGCATTGACCACCACATGCCAACCCGAGGTGTTTTGAGATTGCCTTTTGCAAACAGTCAGTGTGCCCGCTTGAAAAGCCCCATTCAAAGCCAAACTGCGGCCACTGGCCCCAAACGACACAAAGTGGTTAACGGTGGCATTGCCGCTGGCTGAAAGTGTGGCGTGCAAGGGATCTTGTTGACCAAGTCGCGCCTCCCCGACATCCCACACACCATTGTTGTTGTCATCTTCAAATAGCAACCAGCCTTGGCGCCAGACGTTGATGAAGGGGCCATCTTGGGGCAGATGACAGCGCACAGTCTCGCTGCTCTGGGCCTCTTGGCGGCTTGTGGTTGCAATTGGCGCAGCGGCACATAACGTGACCCGCTTCTCCAAACGAAGCGCTTGTGTTCTGGCGGTCAGTACAGCGCTGTGCAAGGCTTCTGCGGAAGTTTGGAGGTGAATGCTGGCTTGCAAGCCTGTCATGGCTGAAGCAGCCACGCCACACAACAAGGCCACAATGAAGAGCGCAAACAAGGTGTCGAGAAGGCTATGGCCACGGTTGCTGGACTGGATTGACATGAACAAATCATGCGTTGTGCGTATGCACGTTGCCCTTGCATCGGCTCACGCCTGAAAGCCAACGAAAGCTTGAACAAACGCCATTGCCTCATGCTTCAGCCATGCGCATCTCAATCTTCTGTGACACCAAAGGATTCACCCTCATTGAATCCTTGCTAAGCGTGGCGCTAATGACCATTTTGATGGGCATTGCGCTCCCAAGTTTTGAACAACAATGGCAACACACCAGGCGTCAAGATGCCCACAACGCACTCGGGCAATTGCATCTTCGCCAACTGCAGTGGCGCGGCCTGCACCCGCAATACGCCAGCACATTGGCCGATTTGTCTTGGCTCGGAAATTCCTCTGCAGCCGGAAACTACACACTCACCGTCAACACGGCCAGCACGCAAAGTTTTGAATTGCAGGCCACCGCCCAGGGCCTGCAATCACGCGATACGGCATGCCGTGTCATGCGTTTGCAAATGCGCGCCGATGGCACTGTGCAACGAACCAGCAGTTCAAACAACAATGCCGACACAGGACGTTGCTGGCCATGGTGAACCTTCTGATGGGCTTGGCCATGGGATTGAGCATCCTCACAGCCGCCAGCACTTGGGCAGCATTGCAATGGCGCAGCGATCGGCAAATTGTGCAGCGCAGCCACACGCAACAAGAACTTCGCGCACTCATGGACACCTTGGTTCATGACATTCGCCGCGCACAATTTCAAGGATCACCCGAAGATTTTCAAATGAGTTCACATCAAGTTTCATTCACAGTCAACCGCAACGACAACGACCAACGCGACAACAATGAGTGCAGTGGATTTCGATTGAATGGGGCCAACTTGCAAACTCAAACGGCCT
This sequence comes from Limnohabitans sp., assembly GCA_024642215.1. Classification (GTDB taxonomy): domain Bacteria; phylum Pseudomonadota; class Gammaproteobacteria; order Burkholderiales; family Burkholderiaceae_C; genus Limnohabitans_A. Next base: position 20,885 of record JAHEBO010000012.1, on the reverse strand, counting down.
GTCAACCTGCAGTCTGGACCAACCTGAACGACATTCACAGTTTGCAAATTTTGGCACTCAACTTTCGCTGGTCATGTGACAACAGCTTTGGCACTCAAGGTGATTCGCTGTGGATCGAACTCACCAGTCAAGCCAGCAACGAGCCGGTGCCCAGCACATGGCAGCGCCATGTGCGATTGCGCAATGTGCATACACACATGCGCCCCGCATCATCACCATGCAACAACGTGGTTTAGCCACCCTTTGGGCCAGCACGGTGTTGCTGATTCTCACAGTGCTCTGGGGGTGGCTCTGTTTGCAGGCTGTCGGCGCCGAAAGCCTTCGAAGCCATCAGCAAATGCATGCGGCACAAGCGATGGCCAATGCCGAGGCCTTGTTGGAAACAGTACTGGCCCATCTTGAACAAGCCTACGCCACACAAACCCTTGATGCAGATGTGCGCATTTGGTCGAGCGCCTCGGCAAGCAGCTGTCCCAAAGACAAAGCACCGCCCCAATGGCAATGCTTGATCTGGCCCCTCACTGAGTTGCCTCTACCTGAATGGACCGATGACAAGCAATCCTTCATTCGTTTGGTTCGAGATGTTCGCAATTCGCCGCACCGCATTCAGGTGATGGTCGACGCCAAAATCAATGCCTTGCACCCAGGCAGTGGCAGCAGAGCCACCGTGCAACAAAGTGTGTATGTGCCCCTCAGCACACCGCAGCCCACCAGCGACTCGCCTCGCCATGTTGCGGCCCTTGTTTTAAACGAACAGGTGCTCACTGTGGACTCACCACGGTGCGAGCCCTTGGCTTGGCAAAGTGTGTTCGGCGAACTCTCTCCCGAGCAACTCAAGGCCTTGTCACAGCGCCAGATGCGCAATGGCTTAAGCACCGAAACCCAGCCCACACGCACGGTGTATTGGATCGACAGCCCTCAAGTTTGGACACAAAGCATGGGCACCTCCACCTCGCCCGTGGTCCTGGTATTTTCTGCAGAGGCCTGCGCCTCTTTGTGCCCCTCACTGGCCAGCGGCACACAAGTGGTCGGCACAGTATTTTTTCAAACGCAATGCCAAGCCAGCAAAATGCTGAACTGGCAAGGTGGCGTCATTTCAGGGCAATTAGGCGTGGCGTCCAGCCTTGCACCCGCGCAGATTGAAGCCTTGCAAAATGGCCCAAGTCGCTTGACCAGCACCGCCAATGCACATGCTGCCTTCAGTTTCGAATGGCCCGAGGGCATTCAAGCGTCCCGTGTGCAACGCGTCTCAGGAACTTGGAAAAATGCAGGCTACTGATGCAAGCCCCATCCATGGCGGCTTCACCGTCTTAGAGGCCATGGTGGCCAGCGCTTTGTTGGCTTTTGGGCTGGCAGGAGCCATGCGTTTGAGCATGACCACATTGGCCGCCACACAAATCAGTCGACACGTCGATGTGGCCAGCGGCTTGGCGCAAGATTTGGCGGAATGCTGGGGCCTCCAAACACCCTCATGCCAGAGCATGTTTCAAACTGGCGACACGCATTACCCCATCGACACCGATCCCCACTTGGGTTTTGTCCGCACATGGCAAGTGCGCAATGTGCCAGTCGCTGGCATGCCCGCCATCCATTTGCAAGAACTGCAGATTGCGGTGTCTTGGTTGGAAGGCCCCCTGCCCCAGCGCATTGATTGGCAGCATCGCCGCGCCAGTACACCGATGTGGGTGGGTCGCTAATTAAGGCCAATGGATGAGCGCCAACTTATCGTATCCTTGCGCCCATGGACGCCAACCTCACAAGCCCTCCCGCACCTAGCCTGCCCATGCAACAGGCATTGAACCTGGCTGCACAAGCCATGCGCATCACCTCGCCCAATCCGCGTGTGGGGTGCGTCATTGTGGACGCGCAGGGCCAGGTGCTGGGACAAGGACATACGCAACGCGCGGGTGGACCTCATGCCGAGATCATGGCCCTGCAAGATGCCGCAGCCAGAGGGCATTCCGTGAAGGGCGCCACAGCTTATGTCACCTTAGAGCCGTGTGCTCACCAAGGCCGCACCGGTCCGTGCTGCGACGCCTTGGCACAAGCCCAATTGAGCAAGGTGGTGGCTGCACTGACCGACCCCAACCCCAAGGTGGCGGGTCTTGGATTCCAGCGCCTCCAAGCCGCAGGCATCGAAGTGCAAGTTGGTGAGGGTGCTGCTCAAGCTGCCGCACAAAACCCAGGCTTTTTAAGCCGCATGACGCGCCAAAAACCCTGGGTTCGGATGAAAATTGCCGCGTCCTTGGATGGCCAAACTGCCCTGACCAATGGCAAAAGCCAATGGATCACCGGCCCCGAAGCCCGTGCCGACGGTCACGCTTGGCGCGCGCGGGCCTGTGCCATCCTCACTGGCATTGGTACCGTTCTTGAAGACGATCCCATACTGGACCTTCGTCTTTGTGCCAACCTAGACAAGTCACCCCGCATGCCGCATCTGGTCATTGTGGACAGCCGGCTGGAAACCCCGCTCAACGCCAAGCTGTTTCAGCACACGGGGCCTAAGGCCCAAACACCCCGTCAAGTATGGATTTACTGCGCAGCAGAACATGCCGAAAAACGCGCGGCCCTCGAAGCCCTGGGCGCACATGTCACAGTGCTGGCCAACCCCCATGGCAAGGTTAACTTGCCGGCTCTGCTCACTGACTTGGCCCACCGCGAAGTGAATGAATTGCACGTGGAAGCCGGCAACAAGCTCAACGGCTCGCTCATTCGTGAAGGCTGCATCGATGAGTTCTTGGTCTACTTGGCACCGCAAATGTTGGGCATCGGGCAAGGCATGGCCAATTGGGGGCCCCTAGAGGACTTGTCACAGGGCGTCTCCCTTCAATTCACAGAAACACAGTTAATCGGTAAAGATTTGCGGGTTTTAGCCAGAGTCTTGGGCTAAACCACCTTAATCCCTGCGAAAATACGCACCATGTTTACCGGAATCATCACCGGCGTGGGGCGTATCGCCGCCCTCCACGACCTGGGCAGCTCTTTAAGTCATGGCAAGCGACTCACTCTCGAGGTGCCCGCGGGCTACCTGGATGACGTTGGCCTGGGCGACAGCATTGCCATCAACGGCGCCTGCATGACCGTCACCTCGTTTGACCCGGCATCCCATCAATTCACCATCGACATCTCTGCCGAATCGCTCGACAAAACCTGCGGCTTGGACAAGCTCGGCAAAGTCAATTTGGAAAAAGCCTTGCGCGCGCACGACCGCTTGGGTGGCCACATTGTGTCCGGCCACGTCGACGGCATTGGCCACGTGACGCACTTTGCCCAAGTGGGTGAAAGCTGGGAACTGCGCATTCAAGCACCTGTTGGCATGGGCAAGTACCTCGCCTACAAAGGCTCGATCACGGTCAATGGTGTGAGCCTTACCGTCAACAAAGTGAGCGATTCAGATGCGGGCTGCGAGTTCAGCATCAACCTCATTCCCCACACCGTAGACAACACAGCCCTTGGCACTTTGCAACAAGGCAGCGCTGTGAACTTGGAAATCGATTTGATCGCACGTTATGTTGAGCGCATGCTCAACAACGATGCCGCTGCCAATTCCGCTTCATCAGCCCTTCTGGCTGGCAAGCATTCTTGAAAGAAGTGACATGACGACGAATTCTGGCCGTCCTTTGACGCCTGTGCAAATTTCTCCCGTAGAAGACATCGTCGCTGACTTGCGCGCAGGTCGCATTGTCATCATGGTGGACGATGAAGACCGCGAGAACGAAGGCGATTTGCTGATTGCCTCTGACCACGTCACGGCCGAGGCCATCAATTTCATGGCGCGCTATGGCCGCGGCCTCATTTGCCTCACCCTCACCCGCGAACGTTGCGAGCACTTAAAGCTGCCGCCCATGGCTGCCAGCAACGGCACCGTGTACAGCACCGCTTTCACGGTTTCTATTGAAGCCGCAGAAGGCGTGACCACCGGCATTTCTGCCGCCGATCGCGCCTTGACGGTCAAGACAGCCGTGGCAGCCAATGCCACTGCCAAAGATTTGGTTCAACCGGGTCACGTGTTTCCGTTGCAAGCGGTCGATGGCGGCGTGCTGATGCGCGCAGGTCACACCGAAGCGGGTTGCGACTTGGGCACCATGGCCGGATGCAGCCCTTCTTCCGTGATTTGCGAAATCATGAAAGACGACGGCACCATGGCCCGCCTACCCGATCTGCAAATTTTTGCGGCTGAGCATGGATTGAAAATTGGCACCATTGCCGACCTGATCGAATACCGCAATCGCACAGAGTCATTGGTTGAAAAAGTGGGAACACGCGTGATGCAAACTGCGCACGGCGAGTTCACCGTCCATGCTTTCAAAGACAAGCCCAGCCAGTCCTTGCACTTGGCACTGGTAAAAGGAAAATGGTCTGCAGACACCGAAGTGCCAGTGCGCGTGCACGAGCCTTTGTCGGTGTTTGATGTTTTGGAAGTGGGCCGCAGCATGCACTCCTGGAGTTTGGAAAACAGCCTCGACTACATCAACAAGCAAGGCCAAGGCGTTGCGGTGTTGCTCAACTGCGGCGAAAGTGCCGAGCAATTGTTGGCCCAGTTTGAAGGCCGCGCACGCTCTGCACAAGCCCCCAACAGAAGCAAAATGGATTTGCGCACTTACGGTGTTGGCATCCAAATTGTGCGTGAGTGCGGCGTGCACAAAATGAAATTGATGGGCCAACCCCGACGCATGCCTAGCATGGCGGGTTATGGTGTTGAAGTCACTGGTTACATCCCTAAGGAATAAAAAATGCAAGGCGCAGACAAAGGTATTGATCAAGAGTTAGACGGCTTGGGACTGCACATCGGCATCGTTCAGGCGCGTTTCAACGAGGGCATTACGAATGCATTGGCGGTGGCCTGCATTCGTGAGCTTGAAGAATTGGGTGTGCACGACATCGACCACGTGTTGGTGCCAGGGGCTTTAGAAGTGCCCATTGCTTTGCAAGCCATGGCCGAGCGCGGAGAATACGATGCCTTGGTCGCTTTGGGTTGCATCATTCGCGGTGAAACTTATCACTTCGAATTGGTGGCCAATGAATCAGGCGCAGGCGTCAGCCGCATTGCCCTCGATTACAACGTGCCCATAGCCAACGCCATCCTCACCACCGAGAACTTGGAACAAGCGATTGCGCGTCAAACCGAAAAAGGCCGTGATGCCGCAAGAGTGGCTGTGGAGATGGCCATGCTGTTGGAAGATCTGTCGGTTGGCGAAGAAGATTTGGACGACGAGGAACTGGCATGAGCGAGACGCAAGCACCCGCCGCTGGCGACGAGCAACCCGGCAGCACCAAACCCGCTGGTCGCAAGCCTGGCAAGTCGGCCAGCAAGTCAGCGCGAAGCCGTGCCCGCGAATTTGCATTACAAGCCTTGTACCAAGTGATCGTTGGCAAAAACGAAGCCGCCGACATAGATGTGTTCACACGCGACTTGTCTGGCTTTCACAAAGCCGACTCCGCACACTATGACGCCTTGTTATACGGCTGTGCCGAGCAAGCCACTGAACTCGACAAAATGATTTTGCCTTTGCTCGACCGCAGCATGGCCGAGATCTCCCCCATTGAGCGCGCAGCCATGTGGATTGGGGTGTTCGAGATGAAACATTGTTTGGACGTGCCATGGCGCGTAAGCTTGAACGAATGCATCGAGCTGGCCAAAGAATTTGGTGGCACCGATGGCCACAAATATGTCAACGCAGTGCTCGAAGGTTTGGCGCCAAATCTGCGGCCACACGAAGTTCAAGCCGACCGCCAGGCTGGCCGCGCCCGCGCATGACACCCAGCTTTGTTTTTCCCATTCGAATTTACTGGGAAGACACCGACGCCGGTGGCATCGTTTTTTACGCCAATTACCTGAAGTTTTTTGAGCGCGCACGCACCGAGTGGCTGCGTTCTCTCGGTATTCAGCAGCAATCCTTGAAAGTGGAAAGCGGCGGCATGTTTGTCGTGAGCGAAACACAAATCAAATACTTTTCACCAGCGCGATTAGACGACCTCTTGGAAGTTACAGCACGGACGGCTGAAGCGGGTCGCGCTAGTTTGGTCTTGTCACAGCAAGCTTGGCTTGCGGTTGACGGTGAACGAAAATTATTGGCCGAAGGCACCATCCGCATTGGATGGGTCGACAGTCAAACCATGAAACCTGGCCGCATTCCGGCCGCCATTTTGGAAGCACTTCAATGAACCAAGACATGTCCATCATCCAACTCGTGTTGCATGCCAGTTTTGTCGTGCAACTGGTCATGTTGATCCTCATGGGTATCTCGATTGCCAGCTGGGCGGCCATTGTGCGCAAGCTGACAGCCATCAAACGAATTCAAACTTTGAACGAAGAGTTTGAACAACAGTTCTGGTCTGGCACCAGCTTGAACGACTTGTTTGCTGCGGCTGTGCAAAATTCAAAATTGGCCGGCCCCATGGAACGCATTTTTGCAAGCGGCATGCGTGAATATCAAAAACTGCGTGAGCGACGCATTTCTGATGCAGGTACTTTGCTGGACGGTGCACGCCGCGCCATGCGTGCCAGCTTTCAGCGTGAGATGGATGTGGCGGAGGCGCAGTTGTCCTTCTTGGCTTCTGTTGGCTCTGTGTCGCCTTATGTCGGCTTATTTGGAACGGTCTGGGGCATCATGCACGCCTTCACGGGTTTGGCCAGCATGCAACAAGTGACCTTGGCCACAGTGGCGCCAGGCATTGCAGAAGCTTTGGTCGCAACCGCGATTGGCCTGTTCTCGGCCATTCCTGCGGTTGTGGCTTACAACCGATTTGCTCGCGACATCGATCGCATCGCCATCAAACTGGAAACTTTCATTGAAGAGTTTTCCAATATTCTGCAAAGAAGTTTGGGCGGCTCGGCAGGTGCGGGTACCAGCGTCACGGCAGGCTCACATCTTTCAGCTTCCGGTCACTGATCAACAGGGAGCAAGCAAATGCCAGCTGTTTCTTCTCGCGGCCGCGGCCGTCGCACCATCAATGAGATCAACATGGTGCCCTTCATCGATGTGATGTTGGTGCTGCTGATTATTTTCATGGTCACAGCGCCCATGATCACCCCCAGCATGGTAGACCTGCCCAGTGTGGGCAAGGCCGCCAAGCAACCCGATCAAGTGATCCAAATTGTGGTTCAAAAGGATGACAGCCTTGAGATGGTGAACGACAGCAAAACACAAAAGATCAATCTGGACAGCCTGGCCAACAACGTGCGCATGGCGCAGACCGGCCAGGCCAACTCTGCCGTGGTGATCAGTGCCGATCGCAATGTGAAGTACGAAATGGTGGTCAAGGTGATGGACACCTTGCAGCGCGCAGGCATTCAGCGTGTAGGCTTGTCTGTGCAGTTGGCACCCTGATGGGGCTAAGCGCCTGCCCTTTTGATGTCACTCTGAACGCATGAACGCCACTGCCTACAACGAATTTGCGCCACCACCGGTGGGTGGATTGGGTCGTTCGTTGTCATTTGCATTGTTCATGCACTTGTTGCTGTTGGCTGGGCTCACGTGGGGCATTCATTGGAAGACCGAGCCCAACACCTTGTCTGCGTCGGCAGAGTTGTGGTCTGCGGTGCCGGCAGAAGCTGCGCCTGCGGCCAATGAACCTGAACCTACGCCACCCGAACCGGTCAAACCGCCCGAGCCTGTTCAAAAAGTTGAGCCCAAGCCAGAGCCCAAGCCTGTCCCTGCGCCCCCCAAAGTGAGTGCCGCAGCTGAGCGTGAAGCAGCAGACATCGCGCTGAAAAAAGAAAAAGAGAAGAAGAAGCTCGAAGAGAAAAAAGCGGCTGACTTAGAGAAAAAGAAAAAGCTGGAGAAAGAGAAACTCGAGAAAGAAAAATTAGACAAAGAGAAGGCTAAGGAGAAAGAAAAAGACAAGGCCAAAGAACTCGAGAAGAAGAAAAAAGAAGAGGCGCTGAAAAAAGAAGAAGCTGCGGCCAAAGCCAAAGAAGACGCTAAGAAATCCGCCGCGGAAGAAAAGCGTGCAGCAGCACTTCGCAATGAAAACTTGAAACGCATGCAAGGCATGGCCGGCGCAACAGGCGATGAAAATGCCAAAGGTACTGCCTTGAAAGCATCGGGCCCCTCGGCCAGCTATGCGGGGCGCATTCGTGCGCGCATCAAACCCAACATCACGTTCACAGAAGATGTGGCCGGCAATCCCAAAGCCGAAGTGGAAGTGCGCACCTCACCCGATGGCACTATCCTGAGTCGCAAGTTATTGTCCAGCAGCGGCAACAAAGCCTGGGACGATGCCGTGCTCAAAGCCATCGACAAAACCGCCACCCTCCCCCGAGATGAAGACGGACGCGTACCGTCTGTATTAGAAATCAGCTTCCGCCCCAAAGATTAATTTAATTGGGGTCA
>JAHEBO010000012.1:0-12449 GCA_024642215.1 Limnohabitans sp. | reverse complement strand
TCTAGTTTCAAGCGCACCGGTAAACCTCTAAGCAACTCCCCCTGCTCGGTCATTTCGCGCTGCGGTGGAAAATCTTTCACCAAACGCGCCACTTCTGGCGCACGACCATTGACAGCCACGCGCAAGAACTTGCCAAAACGGCAACGTGCCGAGGGTAAATCCCAGACTTGCTGAATCGACAAACGGAAGCCACCCGAAAACCGGTCGGCCTGCATCTTGGCCATCACAATGACAAGCTCGTCATCTTTGAGTAAATGGCGATTGGCATTGATCATGGCCTCGTCGGCTGTAGCTTCCATCACCGCACTCTTGTCGTCCAATTTAAAGATGGCCAACTTGCCGCGCTGGCCATTGATGATGCGAAGGTCGCTCACAATACCGGCCAACAATTGTGGCTCGCGGCTGTCAATCAGATCGTCAATTTTGCGCTTGGCAAACAAGCGGACTTCGCGCTCTACGGCATCAAACAAATGACCCGACAAATAAAAACCAACGGCTGTTTTTTCGTTGGTCAATTGCTCTTTAACGCCCCAAGGCAGCACATCGACCAAATCGGGCTCTTGGGTGCTAGAGCCATGCGCGTCATCGCCCATCATGTCAAACAAGCCGCCCTGATTGGCATTGGCTGCTGTGGCCGTAGAGAATTCAAACGCACGGTCAATGGACGCGGCCAATGATGCACGATTGCGTTGCAATGAGTCAAAGGCGCCAGCCTTAACCAAGGCTTCGACAGTGCGCTTGTTCAAACGACTGCGGTCGACGCGCACACAGAAATCAAACAAACTGGTGAAGGGGCCGCCCTCTTCGCGCGCTTTCACAATGGCCTCGATGGCTTGCTGCCCAGTGCCCTTGATAGCACCCAGGCCATAGCGAATGACTTTGTCCGACATCGGCTCAAAGCGGTGTGTGCCGCGATTGACATCGGGTGGATCAAAGGTCATGCCAAACTTCAGGGCATCTTCAAACAAGACTTTGAGCTTGTCGGTGTCGTCCATTTCAATGGTCATGTTGGCGCAGAAAAACTCCGCCGTGAAATGAACCTTCAACCAACCGGTGTGATACGCCAACAAGGAATAGGCTGCGGCGTGTGATTTGTTAAAACCATAGCCTGCAAACTTTTCCATCAAGTCGAACACTTCGTCGGCTTTGATTTCCGACAAACCATTGGCTTCTGCGCCTTTACGGAAAATGGCGCGATGTTCGGCCATCTCTTCGGCTTTTTTCTTACCCATGGCACGGCGCAGCAAGTCGGCGCCGCCCAAGCTGTAACCACCCAAGACCTGCGCGGTTTGCATCACCTGCTCTTGGTAGACCATGATGCCGTAGGTTTCGGACAGCACTTTTTCGACCAAGGGGTGCGGGTACTCCACCACTTCACGGCCGTGTTTACGCGCCACAAAACTGGGAATCAAATCCATTGGGCCTGGACGGTACAAGGCGTTGAGCGCAATCAAATCTTCCAGACGTGAAGGCCGCGCATCTTTCAACATGCCCTGCATGCCGCGACTTTCAAACTGGAACACGGATTCGGTGCGGCCATCCGAGAACAACTTGTACGTGGCGGTATCGTCGAGCGGTATGTTTTCAAAGGCGAAGTTTTCTTGACCTTTGTGGCGCTTCACGATCATCTCGCGTGCCACTTCCAAAATGGTCAAGGTGGCCAAGCCCAAGAAGTCAAACTTCACCAGACCAATGGCTTCCACGTCGTCTTTGTCGTACTGACTCACCGCAGACGTGCTGCCAGGCTGTTGGTACAAAGGACAAAAATCAGTGAGCTTGCCCGGCGCAATCAACACACCACCCGCGTGCATGCCCACGTTGCGGGTCATGCCTTCGAGTTTTTGGGCCAGCGCCAACAAGGTTTTAACTTCGTCTTCTTTGTCCAAACGCTCGGCCAAAATAGGCTCGGCCTTGATGGCGCCATCGATGGTGATGTGCTGCCCTGGCTTGTTGGGAATGAGTTTGCTGATGCCATCGCAGAACATGTAGCTCATGTCGAGCACACGACCCACGTCACGGATGGCCGCGCGAGCGGCCATGGTGCCGAAGGTGGCAATTTGGCTGACGGCATCGCGGCCGTATTTGTCTTTCACGTAGTCAATCACGCGGTCGCGATTGGTCTGGCAAAAGTCAATGTCAAAGTCGGGCATGGAGACCCGCTCTGGATTCAAGAAACGCTCAAACAACAAGTTGTATTGCAGCGGATCGAGGTCGGTAATCTTCAAAGAATACGCCACCAAAGAACCGGCACCCGAACCACGGCCCGGCCCCACAGGGCAGCCATTCTTTTTGGCCCAGTTGATGAAGTCACCCACGATCAGGAAGTAACCTGGGAAACCCATCTTCAAAATGGTGTTGATCTCAAATTCCAAACGCTCCGCATATCGGGCGCGCTCGGCCTCTCGCTTAGCAGGGTCTGGGTACAAATGCACCAAGCGCTCTTCCAAGCCTTCAACCGACAACAAGCGGAAATAGTCCTCGATGGGCATGGGCTTGCCATCGGTCAGTGGCGTAGGGTAATTGGGCAGTTGCGGCTTGCCTAAAACCAAAGACAAATTGCAGCGCTTGGCAATTTCAACCGAGTTGGCCAAGGCACTGGGCACATCGGCAAACAAAGCCTGCATTTCGGCAGACGACTTGAAGTACTGGTCACGGGTGAACTTGCGCACTCGGCGCTGGTTGCCCAGAATTTCACCTTCAGAAATGCACACACGGGCTTCGTGCGATTCGTAATCGTCTTGCGTCAAAAACTGAACCGGGTGCGTAGCCACCACAGGCAAGCTTAAACGCGACGCCAGTTTGACGGCGGCCACCACATGCGCGTTGTCTTCGGGCCTGCCCGCACGTTGAATTTCTAAGTAGAACCGGTGCGTAAAAATGGACGCCAACTGCAGCGCAACTTCTGCTGCGCGCGAGGTGTCACCTTGCACCAAGGCCTGCCCCACCGGGCCGGCTTGCGCACCCGACAACATGATGAGGCCTTCAGACAGTTCTTGAAGCCACGCCAGCTTGACCACGGCGTTGGTCTTGACCATGTTTTGAGTCCAAGCCCGCGCCAACAATTCAGAGAGGTTCAAATAACCTTGCGCGCTTTGCACCAGCACCATGACCCGCGACAACGCCAGGGGGTCGGCGCCCAGCCCTTCCAAAAAGATTTCGGCGCCCAAAATGGGCTGCACACCCTTGCCGCGAGCGGCTTTATAGAACTTGATGGCCCCAAACAAATTGCTCAGGTCAGTAATGGCCAAAGCCGGCTGCTGGTCGTCTGCCGCCGCCTGAACCACATCGTCAATGCGACAGGTGGAATCGACGATGGAAAACTCGGTGTGAAGGCGCAAATGAACAAACATGAAGCCATTGTAGAAGCTGCTTCAGATGTTTTCTACAATAGGGGGGTGAACAATATTCTGAATATTTCAACCTACAAGTTTGTGCCCCTGCCGGATGCGGCCGAACTGCGCCCCATCCTCCTAGAACGCTGCTTGTCGCGAGCCCTTAAAGGCACGATTTTGCTGGCCGGGGAAGGGATCAATTTGTTTTTGGCAGGCCCAGCCGAGGCTGTGCGCGGTTTTGTGGCTGAACTGCACACAGATCCTCGTTTTTCGGACATAGCGCCCAAAGAAAGTTGGTCTGAAACAGTTCCGTTTAAAAAAATGCTGGTGAAGGTGAAAGGCGAAATCATTCGCATGAACCACCCTACCATTCGCCCTGCCGAAGGCCGTGCGCCAGCCGTCACACCCGCCACTGCCAAACGCTGGCTGGACCAAGGCTTTGACGACAACGGCCGGCCCGTGGTCATTTTGGACACACGCAACGATTACGAAGTGGACGAAGGCACCTTCAAGGGCGCCATTGACTGGCGCTTGACCAAGTTCACTGAGTTTCCCGATGCGGTCATGGCCCACAAAGAAGAACTGCAAGACAAAACCATCATCAGTTTTTGCACGGGCGGCATTCGCTGCGAAAAAGCCGCCATCTTCATGCAACAAAACGGCCTGCCCCACACGTACCAGTTAGAGGGCGGTATTTTGAAATACTTTGAAGAGACCGATGGCTCGCACTACGACGGTGGCTGCTTTGTCTTTGACGAGCGCCGCGCCGTCGATGTCTCGTTAGAAACAGTGAAGCCCACTGAAGGGCTTCTTTGAATTAACCGCGCAACTTAGCAGCCACAGCTGCCACGCGCGCACCATAAGCCTTCGCTGTGTCCAAGTCACCTTGTGGAATGTCTTCTGCGGGGCTGGTGGGACCCACTTGCGCCATTACACCTGAGTTGGAACCAATGCGGTTGATCGTGCCATCGTTCATGGCAGGCTGACCCACCCACACCATGGCTTGTTGCATGGCCAAAGTCATGAAGTACTGAATGGTTGACAGTTTGTCACCGCTGGGGCTGGCAGAGATGGTGAAACCACCGGCCACTTTGTCTTTCCAGGCGCTGGTGAACCAACGCTTGGAGGTGGCGTCTGCAAATTTCTTGAACTGCCAAGAGGCCATGCCCATGTAAGTGGGTGAGCCAAAGATGATGGCATCAGCGGCGTCCAATGTTTCCCAATCGGCATCGTTGATGTTGCCGTCGGCATCGATGGCTATCAATGCGGCGCTGGCGCCTTGTGCAACAAACTGCGCCACACGTTGTGTGTGACCGTAACCTGAGTGGTAAATAACGACTGTTTTAGCCATGAGAGTTCTCCTAAAGAAATAAAAAATGAAAGCTGCTTAAATCATTAAGAAGCCAAATCAAAAACCAAGACCTCGGCATCTTTGCCATGGGTCAGTTCAAGAGTAGATTCCGCCTGAATCAGGGCCGCATCGCCGCCCTTCAATGCTTGTCCATTCACTTGCAGCTCCCCACGAATGAGATGCACATAGGCTTTGCGAGCAGGGTTCAAAGTCAGTGCAGCTTGTTCTGAACCATCCAACAAGCCTGCATACAAAGTGGCATCTGCCGAAATTTTCACTGCATCGCCTTCACCTTGGGGCGAGGCCACCACTTTCAAGGCGCCGCGTTTACTTGCGGGTGGGACTGTCTTTTGTTCGTAGCTGGGCGCAATGCCCATGACATTGGGTTCAATCCAAATTTGGAAAAAATGCGTGGCTTGTCCTTCTGCATGGTTGAACTCGCTGTGCATCACGCCTTTACCGGCACTCATGCGCTGCACATCACCGGGCGGGATGCCCTTCACATTGCCCATGCTGTCTTTGTGTGCCAAGTTGCCCGACAACACGTAGCTGATGATTTCCATGTCTTTGTGGCCATGCGTGCCAAAGCCGGTGCCGGGGGCAATGCGGTCTTCATTGATCACGCGCAGATTGCCCCAGCCCATGAAGGCTGGGTCAAAGTAGCCTGCAAACGAAAAGCTGTGAAAGGACTTGAGCCAGCCATGGTCGGCATAGCCACGCTCTGCGGAACGGCGAATTTGAATCATGCGGTGCCTCACTTGTTGGAAGAGTTGATGGCTGAACTTTAAATTGCAATGCTTTCAATAGAACCAAGATAATTTGTCGTTATCATTCAAATTATTTGAATACCCAAAGTACCTGACACGATGTCTGCCACCTCGCGTGACCTCCTCACCCCCGATGCCCTCAGCCTGTTGCTGGCCATCGAAGAAACGGGCAGCTTTGCAGCCGCCGCCCGCCAGCGAGGCTTGGTGCCCAGCGCACTCACGTACCGCGTACGCCAAATTGAAGACGCCCTGGATGTCCTGTTGTTTGACCGCAGCAGCCGCCAAGCCAAACCGACCGAGGCTGGCAAAGAATTGCTGCGAGAAGCCAAGCGCCTGCTGCAAGATGTGGACGCATTGGCCAATCGCGTCAAGCGCGTGGCCACGGGCTGGGAGTCGGTGCTCACGGTGGCCGTCGACAGCATCATTGCCAGGTCGGTGGTGATGGAGTTGTGCGAAGGCTTCTTGGCGCTCAAGCCGCCCACCCGTTTGCGCATTCGGTATGAAACCTTGTCAGGCACTTTGGCAGCGCTCAAATCGGGCCAAGCCGATTTGGCCATCGGTGTGTTCATCACGCCTGCCAGCCATGCCGAGTTGTTGCATGAGACCTTGGGGCAAGTGAATTTTGTCTACGCGGTTGCACCCCACCATCCCTTGGCCACGGCCGCAGAACCCTTGACTGACGCTGTGCTTCAGCAACACCGCGCCGTGGCTGTAGCCGACTCGGTGCAGCGCGGCGAAGGCGTCACCATTGGCCTCTTGGGCGGCCAAGATGTTTTCACAGTACCCGACATGCCCAGCAAATTGGAAGCACAGTTGCGCGGTTTGGGAGGCGGCTTCTTACCCGAAAGCATGGCCAAGCCCTACCTTGACAGCGGCCGCTTGGTGGCCAAAAAAGTCAGCCGTGTGCAGCGCATTAGCCAAGTGGAATTTGCTTGGCGCAACCCGCAAGGCAAAAGCCTCGGGCATGCTTTAAGTTGGTGGTTGTCGCAGTTGCATCAAGACAGAACCAAACAAGCATTGCTCCAACCCCACCATCGCGTGTAGAGTAGCCCCATGACCAAAACAAATACCCAGACAAAACCTGTTCAAAATTTCGCCATCATTGGTGCAGGCATGGCAGGCATCACCTGCGCGCGCACCTTGATGCAAGCCGGTCACCGTGTCACGGTCTTTGAAAAAAGCAAAGGCGCCAGTGGCCGACTGTCCACCCGATCTTCCAGCTTTGGCAGCTTCGACCATGGCGCGCAATACTTCACGGTGCGCGATGCGCGCTTTGCGCAAGCCCTGGCCACCACACCCAACGTTTGCAAGCCCTGGAGTGCCAACGCGGTTCGCGTGCTGGACGCCATGGGCCGCGTGGTGGAAGCCGCGCGCAACACGCAAGACAAACATTGGGTGGCCACCCCCGGCATGAACGCCTTGGTCAAAGCATGGGCTCAGCCTTTGGTGCAAAACGACACCATTCACTTTGAATCAAAGGTCTTCAAAATTGAACGCGACACCTTGCACCCCGACCTGTGGCAATTGCACAGTGAAGAGCCCGAAGGTGCGCAGTCGGTGTTCAGTGGTTTTGACCAAGTGCTGCTGGCCATTCCTTCCGATCAAGCCATTGACTTGTTGCGCAACTCGGGCATCAAGATGGAACAAGCGGCCGCCTTGAACAAAGTGCAAGTGGCGCCCTGCTGGACTCTCATGGTGGCCTTTCCTAATGCCGTTCAGCCCGGCCTCATCACACTCGGCCCCCAGTGGAATGCAGCTCGCAGCGTGCATCACCGAGTGGCTTGGCTGGCGCGCGAGTCATCCAAGCCTGGCCGTGAACAAGTTGAACGTTGGACGGTGCAAGCCAGTGCCGCGTGGTCGCAAGAACATTTGGAAGATGCGCCTGAACGCGTTCAAGCCAAATTGCTCAAAGCCTTTTCGGAAATCACAGGCATTCGCGCCACACCGGCACATGCCGATGTGCACCGTTGGCGCTATGCCAAAACCTTGCAGCCTTTGGGTGCCACTCACATGCACAGCAAGAAGCAAGGGATTGGCTTGTGCGGTGACTGGTGCTTAGGCCATCGCGTTGAAGACGCTTTTGTTTCTGGTTTGGAATTGGCCCTCGCCGTCATTTAAGTCGGCATGTTTCGCGGCAGATTCGCGCCCTCACCCACCGGTGAATTGCACGCAGGTTCTTTGGTCGCCGCCTTGGCCAGTTACCTCGATGCGCATGCGCACAAGGGTGAGTGGCTGGTGCGCATCGAAGACGTCGATGGTCCACGTTGCATCCCCGGGGCAGACCTTGCCATCCTGCAAGAACTGCAACAATGCGGCTTGCATTGGGACGGTGAGGTGGTCTACCAATCGCAACGTGACACGGTCTACCAACAGGCCTTAGATCATTTGTTGGCCAAGGGCTTGGTTTACCCCTGCGGCTGCTCGCGCAAAGAAATTGAAGAAAGCCAGGCCTTGTTGGGTTTGGACATTGCGCGCCACAAAGCAGCGGTCTACCCTGGCACCTGCCGCAACGGCTTGCATGGCAAACCGGCCAGAGCTTGGCGCTTCAATGTGCAGCAATGGTGCGCCTTGCGCGGCAGCTCTGTGGTGCACTGGACCGACAGACGACTGGGGCCCCAAACGCAAAACGTCTTGACCGAAGTGGGCGACTTTGTGCTCAAACGCGCCGATGGTTTGTGGGCCTACCAACTGGCCGTGGTGGTGGACGATGCTGCCCAAGGCATCAGCCATGTGGTGCGCGGCCAAGACTTGACCGACAACACCGCCCGGCAAATCTTGCTGCAAGAGGCCTTGGGTCTGCCACAGCCTGCATATTTGCACACGCCTTTGGTGCTGGGCGCCAACGGCGAAAAACTCTCCAAGCAAAACGGTGCCAAGGCCCTAGACCTCAGCACCGAGGCGGCGGTTTGCCAGGCCATGAATCAGGCCGCCACTGCATTGGGACTGGACACACGCTCTGCCCCTTTGAATTCATTGGCAGAACGGCCATCTGTTTTGGCATTTTGGACTGCGCAATGGGCCCAGCGCGAAGCCACTAAAATCGGGGGATGACTTCAGACACCCCCAACCAAGCGCCTGCCGATGTGGCATTTCCCAAAAATATCAAAAGCTACGTGAAGCGCGCAGGCCGCACCACCACCGGTCAAGCCAAAGCGTTTGAAGTGTGGGGTCCTCAGTATTTGCTGCAGTACGCACCCGAGCCTTTGAACATGGCCAAAGCCTTTGGCTTGAACGGCAAAGACGCCACACCAGCACCTGTCATTTTGGAAATTGGCTTTGGCATGGGCGAGGCCACTGCGCACATTGCAAAAGTTCGCCCACACGATCATTTCTTGTGCTGCGAAGTGCACGAACCCGGTGTGGGCGCCTTGCTCAAACGCATTGGCGAACAAGACATTCACAACATCCGCATCTTGCAGCACGATGCCGTGGAAGTGATCGACAACATGTTGCCCTTGTCGTCGATTGACGGCGTGCACATCTTCTTTCCCGATCCTTGGCACAAGTCGCGTCACAACAAACGCCGCCTGATCCAAACGCCCCTCATCGCCAAACTGGCCGCACGCCTGAAACCTGGCGCTTACATTCACTGCGCCACCGATTGGGAGCCGTATGCGGTTCAAATCTTGGAAGTGCTGAGTGCAGAGCCTTTGCTGAAAAACACTGCAGATGCCTCCAACGGTGGCTACGCCCAAAAGCCAGACTACCGCCCGCTCACCAAGTTTGAAAACCGCGGCTTGAAATTGGGGCACGGTGTGTGGGATGTCGTCTTCCAACGCGTCTAAGCTGCTCGTCAATGGCGTCAGCCCCAGCAAAGTGGGCGTGCCTGCCAACACGCAACTGAGGGCCATTGATTTTTTGTGTGCAAGATTTCCGGCAATTCAACGCGAAGCGTGGCTGAAGCGATTTGACGAAGGCCGCGTGCTGAATGCCATAGGGCAACGCATTGAACCCACACAGCGTTTGTTGGGCGAATCGCACTTGCTTTACTTTCGCGAGGTGACGGATGAACCCACCTTGCCATTCAAAGCGCAGATCATTTTTCAAGACGCGCACTTGGTGGTAGCCGACAAGCCGCACTTCATGCCTGTCACGCCGGGCGGTCAGTATGTGCAACAAAGTTTGCTGGTGCAACTCAAGCAGCAGCTGAACTTATCAGAGCTCTCACCCATTCACCGGATTGATCGAGAAACAGCGGGTCTTGTGATGTTCAGTGTTCGAGCGCAAGACCGTGATGCGTATCAAGCTTTGTTCAGACTGCGGCAAGTTGAGAAGACATATGAGGCAATTGCGGGGGTGCCTGAGTCATCACCATTGAGGCTTGAATTTCCACTGACACATAAAAGCATGATGGTGGAAGATGCGCAGTTTTTCAGAATGTGTGAACTTGCCACTGATGAAATACAAGAGGGGGAACCTTTCAACAGCGAAACTTGGATAGACTGTGTTGAGCGCTTGGATGGCCGAGATTCAGCCATGCAAACAATCACTCCATCGACGCCTGCCTTGGCGCGTTATGTTTTAAAACCCATCACAGGCCAGCGCCATCAATTGCGTGTGCACATGAACGCGCTGGGTCTGCCCTTGGTAGGCGATCAGTTTTATCCGGTGGTCAAGCGCGCTGCGGATGAACTCGATGATTTCAGCTCGCCTTTGCAACTTCTTGCAAAGACGATTGCTTTCAAGGATCCGCTGACGGGTGTTACAAGAAGGTTTGAAAGCCGCAGAGTTCTCAAATTCAATTGAGTCACCCATTAAGAAAGCCCCTTGCGGGGCTTTCTTCAATATCAAGCGTCTAACCTAAATTGGGTCAGTGGGTTTGAAGTATTACAAACGCTCGGTGACCCAAGCTTGTACGCTGGCCAATGCCGCATTGAGGTTCGTCGCATCCGTTCCGCCAGCCATGGCCATGTCGGGCTTACCGCCACCCTTGCCACCCACTTGCTGGGCCACAAAGTTCACCAACTCACCGGCTTTCACTTTGCCCGTGGTGTCAGCGGTCACGCCTGCGGCCAATTGAACTTTGTCACCGTCCACCGCAGCCAACACAATGGCAGCGGTTTTCAGTTTGTCTTTCAATTTGTCCATCGTGTCGCGCAATGTTTTGGCATCGGCACCTGGCAGCAAGGCGGCCAAGACTTTGACGCCCTTCACATCGGTGGCTTGCGTCATGAGCTCGTCGCCTTGTGACGAGGCCAATTTACCTTTGAGCGCGGCCATTTCTTTTTCCAAAGATTTCACTTGGTCCAAGACTTGGGCGATGCGGCTGTTGAGTTCTGAAGGCGAGGCTTTCAGGCTACCAGCTGCTTTGGAGACGGTGGCCTCCAAAGACTGCAAGTAGGCCAAGGCATTGCCACCGGTGACGGCCTCAATGCGGCGCACACCTGCGGCCACACCGCTCTCAGCCACCACTTTGAACAAACCGATGTCGCCCGTGCGGTGCACGTGGGTACCGCCGCACAGTTCACGGCTGGAGCCGATGTCCAACACGCGCACAGTTTCGCCGTACTTCTCGCCGAACAACATCATGGCGCCCGTTTTTTGTGCGGACTCAATGTCCATCACGCGGGCTTGCGTGGCGGGATTGGCCCAAATTTCTTGGTTCACTTTGGCTTCGATGGCCAAGATTTGATCGTCGGTAATGGGTGCATTGTGCGCAAAGTCAAAGCGTGTGCGCTCTGCATTCACCAAGGAGCCTTTTTGTTGCACGTGGTCGCCCAGCACTTCGCGCAGGGCTTTGTGCATCAAGTGTGTAGCTGAGTGATTGCGCACGGTGGCCGCGCGCACGTCGGTGTTCACTTGAGCTTGCACTGCATCGCCCACTTTGAGGCTGCCTTCCAACAACTCGCCATGGTGACCAAACACATCGGCCTTGATCTTCAAGGTGTCGGCCACTTCAAACTTGGCGCCTGCTGTTTGCAACAAGCCTTGGTCGCCCACTTGGCCGCCCGACTCTGCATAGAAAGGTGTCGTGTCCAACACCACCACGCCGTTTTGACCGGCTTTGAGTTCTGTGGCAGGCGTGCCTTCCACATACAGTGCCAACACTTTGGCGGTGGCTTGCAGTTCGTCGTAACCCACGAAGGTGTTGCCTGCGCCGGTGTACTCCAGGGCGCGGTCCATTTTGAATTTGCCAGCGGCACGGGCTTGGGCTTTTTGACGTTCCATGGCGGCGGCAAAGCCGGCTTCGTCCACACTCAAATCGCGCTCGCGGCAAACGTCGGCAGACAAGTCCAATGGGAAGCCGTAGGTATCGTGCAATTTGAAAGCCACTTCACCGGGCAACACTTTGACGCCGCCTTCCAGCGCTGCGTCCAAAATTTGCATGCCCACTTCCAAGGTTTCAAAGAAGCGCTCTTCTTCAGCCTTCAAGATATCGGTGATGCGTTTTTCTTGTGAGGCCAGGCTTGGATAAGCCGCGCCCATCAACTTCACCAGGTCGGGCACCAGCTTGTGGAAGAACGGTGTTTTTTGGCCCAGCTTGTAACCATGACGAATGGCGCGGCGCACGATGCGGCGCTGCACATAACCACGGCCTTCGTTGCTGGGCACCACGCCATCGCTCACCAAGAATGCGGTGGCGCGAATGTGGTCGGCAATCACGCGCAATGATTTGTTTGCCAAATCGGTACAGCCTGTTTCACGGGAGGCTGCTTTGATGAGCGAATCGAAAATGTCGATTTCGTAGTTGCTGTGCACGTGCTGCAAAATGGCGGCCAGGCGCTCGAGGCCCATGCCAGTGTCAACGCAAGGTGCTGGCAAATTCTTCACGCTGCCGTCAGGCTGCATGTCGAATTGCATGAACACGTTGTTCCAGATTTCAATGTAGCGGTCACCGTCTTCGTCAGGGCTTCCGGGTGGGCCGCCCGCAATTTCAGGACCGTGGTCATAGAAGATTTCGGAGCAAGGACCGCAAGGGCCGGTGTCGGCCATCATCCAGAAATTGTCGGACATGTAGCGTCCGCCTTTGTTGTCACCAATGCGCACCACGCGCTCGGG
>JAHEBO010000007.1:45261-48192 GCA_024642215.1 Limnohabitans sp. | reverse complement strand
GCACGTTGCATGGACTGCGGCACCCCGTTTTGCAACAACGGCTGCCCTGTCAACAACATCATCCCCGACTTCAACGAGTTGGTGTACCAAGGTGATTGGAAAAACGCCATTGAAGTGCTGCACAGCACCAACAACTTTCCAGAGTTCACGGGTCGCATTTGCCCAGCACCTTGCGAAGCCGCTTGCACCTTGAATGTCGACGGCGATGCGGTGGGCATTAAATCCATTGAGCACGCCATCATTGACCGTGCCTGGCAAGAAGGTTGGGTCAAGCCCCGTCCTGCAGCGCACAAGACTGGTAAAAAAGTAGCGGTGGTGGGCTCTGGTCCAGCCGGTATGGCGGCTGCCCAGCAATTGGCTCGCGCAGGTCACGATGTCACCTTGTTCGAAAAGAACGACCGCATCGGTGGCTTGCTGCGTTATGGCATTCCCGATTTCAAAATGGAAAAGTCACACATCGACCGCCGTGCAGAGCAGTTGGTGGCCGAAGGCGTGACCATCAAAACCGGTGTGATGGTGGGCGAATTGCCAGCAGGTTCCAAAGTGACCAACTGGTCGCAAGAAACCATCAGCCCCAAGCAACTCCAAAAAGACTTTGATGCAGTGTTGCTCACCGGCGGTTCAGAGCAATCACGCGACTTGAACGTGCCTGGCCGTGATTTGGCAGGCATTCACTTTGCGATGGAATTTTTGCCACAGCAAAACAAAGTGAACGCGGGCGACAAGCTCAAAGACCAATTGCGCGCTGACGGCAAGCACGTGATTGTGATTGGCGGCGGCGATACCGGCAGCGATTGCGTGGGCACCTCCAACCGTCATGGCGCCAAGAGCGTCACGCAGTTTGAGGTGATGCCCCAGCCCCCCGAAGAAGAAAACCGTCCTTTGACATGGCCCTACTGGCCCCTCAAATTGCGCACCAGCTCCAGCCATGAAGAAGGTTGCACTCGCGAATTTGCCATTTCGACCCAAGAATTCATTGGCGAAAAAGGCAAAGTGACGGGTCTTAAAACCGTGGAAGTGGAATTCAAAGACGGCAAATTGGTCAATGTGGCTGGCACCGAAAAGACTTACCCCGCCGACATGGTGTTCTTGGCCATGGGCTTTGTGAACCCCGTTGCCACCATCTTGGACGCCTTTGGCGTGGACAAAGACAACCGCGGCAACGCCAAAGCCACCACCGACTTCACAGGCGGCTATGCCACCAACGTGCCCAAGGTGTTTGCGGCTGGCGACATGCGCCGCGGCCAATCTTTGGTGGTTTGGGCCATTCGTGAAGGCCGCCAGGCAGCTCGCTCAATTGACGAGTTCTTAATGGGAACCAGCGACTTACCCCGTTAAAATGACCGCAGACAGGGAAGTGTGCAAATCTAAAAAGGTTTACACAAGCTTCACCTGAACGCCTTATCCTTCAAAAGCCGGCGATCCCGGCTTTTGTTATTTCAGACATGACCTTGCCCAACTCTCCACTGCTGGTTGAACTCAAAAACCTCAGCTTCGGCTATGGGGACCGTGTCATCTTGAACGACATCTCGTTTGGCATTCCACGCGGCAAAGTCACGGCCCTCATGGGTGTGTCGGGGGGGGGCAAAACCACCGTTCTGCGTTTGATCGGTGGCCAATACACGGCGCAACAAGGTCACCTGACTTTTGATGGCCAAGATGTGGGTCAGATGAACATCGAACAGCTTTATGCAGCCCGCAGGCGCATGGGCATGTTGTTTCAGTTTGGCGCCTTGTTCACCGATATGAACGTGTTTGACAACGTGGCCTTCCCCTTGCGAGAGCACACCCAAATGTCCGAAGCCATGGTGCGCGACATTGTCTTGATGAAGTTGGATGCGGTGGGCTTGCGCGGTGCCAGGCATCTCAAGCCTTCTGAAATCTCAGGCGGCATGGGCCGGCGTGTGGCCTTGGCGCGCGCCATTGCCCTCGACCCCGACCTCATGATGTATGACGAACCCTTTGCCGGCCTCGACCCTATTTCTTTGGGCACAGCTGCGCGGCTCATCAGAAGATTGAACGACAGCTTGGGCATTACCAGTGTGGTGGTGTCGCACGATGTGGACGAGACGTTTCAGATTGCCGATCACGTGGTGGTGTTGGCCAACGGCAAGGTGGCTGCGCAAGGGACGCCCGATGAATTGCGTCAAACCAGCGATCCGCTCATTCACCAATTTGTGAATGGTTTGAGTGACGGTCCTGTGCATTTTCACTATCCGGCAACGTCCGTGGCAGAAGACTTTGGAGGGCATGCACGATGAACTTTTTGCATCCTGCCGAACTGGGCTTTTCGGTTCGCAAAGCTTTGGCCGACTGGGGGTATGGCGCACGCTTGTTTGCGCAGCTGGCGGTGTTGTCTGGTGCCTGCTTAAAGCGTTTTGGTTTGGTTCGAGATCAAGTTCATTTCTTGGGCAACTACTCCCTGGCCATCATCACGGTGTCTGGCTTGTTTGTGGGCTTTGTGTTGGGCTTGCAGGGCTACTACACCTTGCAGCGTTATGGCTCCTCTGAAGCTTTGGGCTTGCTGGTTGCGCTCAGTTTGGTCCGTGAATTGGGTCCTGTGGTTGCGGCCTTGTTGTTTGCCGGGCGAGCAGGCGCCTCCATCACGGCTGAAATTGGTTTGATGCGTGCAGGCGAGCAACTCACGGCTTTGGAGATGATGGCGGTCGATCCCAAATTGCGCATTTTGGCGCCCCGTTTGTGGGGCGGCATCATTGCGTTGCCCATTCTCACGGCCGTCTTCAGTGCTGTGGGTATCTTAGGTGGCTATGCTGTGGGTGTCTTGCTGATTGGTGTTGACGCAGGTGCTTTCTGGAGCCAAATGCAAAGCGGCGTCGATGTCTTCAAAGACGTTGGCAATGGCATGATCAAAAGTGTGGTGTTTGGCATTGCGGTCACCTTCATTGCGCTGCTGCAAGGCTATGTGGCACA
>JAHEBO010000007.1:0-45161 GCA_024642215.1 Limnohabitans sp. | reverse complement strand
TCTGGAGCCAAATGCAAAGCGGCGTCGATGTCTTCAAAGACGTTGGCAATGGCATGATCAAAAGTGTGGTGTTTGGCATTGCGGTCACCTTCATTGCGCTGCTGCAAGGCTATGTGGCACAACCCACGCCAGAAGGTGTGGCTTCCGCAACAACGCGCAGCGTGGTGATTTCTTCTTTGTCAGTGTTGGGGCTGGACTTCATCCTCACTGTGATGATGTTCAGCATTTAAGGAGGACGTGATGCAACGTTCAAAAAATGATGTGTGGGTTGGTCTGTTTGTGTTGATTGGTTTGGCAGCAGTGCTGTTCTTGGCTCTCAAGTCGGCCAATTTGCTGCAGTTCAGTTGGAACAAAGACTACACCGTCACGGCCAAGTTTGACAACATCGGCGGTCTCAAGAAAGGTGCCGCGGTGAAAAGCGCCGGCGTGGTGGTGGGGCGTGTGGACAGTATCCAATTTGACGACGACAGTTACCAAGCCAAGGTCAGTTTGGCGTTGGAAAACAAATACGCATTTCCCAAAGACAGTTCGTTGAAAATCCTCACCAGTGGTTTGCTGGGCGAGCAATATGTGGGCATTGTGGCGGGGGCCGATGAGAAAAACTTGGTCGCAGGGGACAACATTGGTTCTACCCAGTCTGCCGTGGTGCTTGAGAATCTCATCAGCCAATTTTTGTACAGCAAAGCATCAGACGCTGCCACGCCCGCAGCCGGAAAGTAAATGATGATGCGTTGGCGCCTTGTCTGTTCAGCAGTGGCACTCTTGCTGTTGCAAGGGTGCGCCTCTTTGCGAGGTCCCGATCCCAGCGACCCCTTGGAGCCCATGAACCGCAAAGTCACGGCTTTCAACGACTTGGCAGACGATTTGGTGTTGCGGCCTGTGGCTGTTTTTTACGGCGAGGTATTGCCCACGGTGGTGCGAAAGGGCATCAGCAATTTTTTCAGCAATCAAAGTGACGTGATGTCTGTTTTCAACAGCCTGGCACAGTTGAAGTTGGAAGCTGCTTCCCGCAATGCCATGCGCGTTGCGATCAACACCACAGCAGGCTTGGGCGGCATCATCGATTGGGCCACTGAGTTGCGCATTGACAAGCACAAGGAAGATTTTGGCCAAACCATGGCGTTTTGGGGCGTGTCATCTGGCCCCTACATGGTATTGCCATTTTTTGGCCCATCTACTGTTCGCGACAGTGTGGGCTTGTGGGTCGACACCAAAACAGATGTGAACCAACAAGTCAGCGACATTGGGGCCCGCAACACCCTCACCATGCTGCGCCTCACCGACAAGCGCGAGCGTTATTTGTCTTTGTCAGATGCCGTTAAACAGGCCTCTTTAGACCCCTATACCTTCACGCGTGATGCCTATTTGCAAAAGCGACTGAACGACATTTACGATGGCAATCCGCCCATGATGGACGACTTTGACGACCCCGATCAACCTGCTCCCATGGTGGCACCCAATCAGCCGACTGCAGGTTCTGCCGTGCCGCCAGTGCCTGAGCCTCCCGCCGTAAAACCTTAGTCCAAATTTGAATTGCCGCCAGTGGTTTAATCAACTTTTTGAAAGCTGGCGCGTTAAAGAGCAAGACGCTCTTTATGATGGACCCTTATGAATCGCAATTTTCTGAACTCTCTCTTCCGTTTTTTCATGGTGCTGGGCCTGATGTGCGGTGCTGGCACTGTGTTGGCTGCCGACGAGGCGCCCGATGCTTTTGTCAAACGCATTTCCAATGAAACCTTGGATGCTGTTCGTGCTGACAAAGGCATCAAAGCCGGT
This sequence comes from Limnohabitans sp., assembly GCA_024642215.1. GTDB lineage: Bacteria > Pseudomonadota > Gammaproteobacteria > Burkholderiales > Burkholderiaceae_C > Limnohabitans_A. The sequence goes on along the minus strand of JAHEBO010000007.1, from coordinate 43,385 downwards.
GACATCAACAAAACCATGCAATTGGTCGACAGCAAGTTGATGCAACACGTCAATTTTCGCCGCATGACCGCTTTGGCCACCGGACCTGGCTGGCGCAAAGCCACACCCGAGCAGCAAGACCGTTTGCAAGAAGAATTCAAATTGTTGCTGATTCGCACATACTCGGGCGCCCTGAGCCAAATCAACGACCAAGTCATTGAAGTCAAGCCCTTGCGTGGTGCCAGCGACGACAAAAACTTGGTGGTTCAAACCGAAGTCAAAGGCAAGGGCGAACCCATTCAACTCGACTACCGCTTGGAAAAAACACCAGGTGAGGGCGCAGGCTGGAAAATTTTTGACCTCAACGTCTTGGGCATTTGGCTGGTCGAAAACTACCGTTCGCAGTTTTCAAAAGAAATCAACGCGGGCGGCGTCGACGGTTTGATCAAAAGCTTGTCGGATCGCAACAAGTCCAACGCCAAAAAAGCTTAATCACCCAAGTCTGACAGCATGTCCACTGCACGCCTGATTCTTCCTGCTGACTTGCGCCATGGCAACGCTGCGGCGTGTTTGGCACAGTTGCAGGTGCAAATTCAAAACAGCCCCGAACAAGAGGTCGAAATTGAGGCTGGCCAATTGGCCAATTTCGATTCTTCCGCCTTGGCTGTGCTGCTGGGATGCCGTCGCCAAGCCGAAAGTTTGACCAAAACTCTGAAATTCAAGCAGTTCCCGGTCAAATTACGTGAATTGGCTACGCTTTATGGGGTCTCAGAGCTCTTGGTCGAAAGCGCATAGCCGTAAAATAGAGGGCTCATGCCCGCCATCTCTTTTCAATCCGTTTCCAAAACATTCCCTGCCAAATCTGCTGGCAGTGCGCCTTTCAAGGCTCTGAACAATGTCAGTTTTGACATTGAAGAGGGTGAATTTTTTGGCCTGCTTGGCCCCAACGGCGCCGGCAAAACCACGCTCATCAGCATCTTGGCAGGTCTTGCCAAAGCCAGCGAGGGCCGTGTCTTGGTGCATGGTCACGATGTTCAAGCCGACTATGCCCAAAGCCGCCGCCTCTTGGGTGTGGTGCCACAAGAGTTGGTGTTCGACCCCTTTTTCTCTGTGCGAGAGGCTTTGCAATTTCAATCGGGTTATTTCGGCGTCAAGAAAAACGACGCCTGGATTGATGAATTGCTAGAAAGCCTGGGCTTGGCCGACAAAGCCAATGCCAACATGCGTCAACTGTCGGGCGGCATGAAGCGCCGTGTGCTGGTTGCTCAAGCTTTGGTGCACAAACCCCGTGTCATTGTGTTGGATGAACCCACAGCCGGTGTGGATGTCGAGTTGCGTCAAACCTTGTGGCAGTTTGTGGCCAAGCTCAACCGCGAAGGCAGCACAGTGCTGCTCACCACGCATTATTTGGAAGAGGCAGAAGCCTTGTGTGGTCGTTTGGCCATGCTCAAGCAAGGGCGCGTGTTGGCCTTGGCCAGCACGTCCGAGTTGCTCAAGTCTGCTTCCAGCAATGTGTTGCGTTTCAAAATTGATGGCCAGTTGCCTGCTGAGTTAGCGGCCAAGGCGCGCATCACGGGACGCATCGTTCAATTCCCTGCGCATGATGCGGTTGAAATTGAAACCTATTTGGCAGCCGTGCGACAAGCCGGCCTTGTGGCCGAAGACGTTGAAATTCGCAAGGCCGATTTAGAAGATGTGTTTTTGGATGTGATGGCTGAGGGGCAAGCATGAACGGCTGGCGCATGTTGTTTTACAAAGAAGTGTTGCGTTTCTGGAAGGTCGCGTTTCAGACCATTGCAGCGCCAGTGCTCACATCCGTGCTGTACATGATGATTTTTGGCCATGTGCTCGAAGACCATGTGAAGGTCTACGACAGCGTGCCTTACACCGCCTTTTTGTTGCCCGGTCTCATCATGATGAGTGTGCTTCAAAACGCCTTCGCGAACAGTTCGTCCAGTTTGGTTCAAAGCAAAATCATGGGCAACTTGGTATTTTTGTTGCTCACGCCTTTGTCGCACTGGCATTGGTTTGTGGCCTATGTGGGCTCTGCCATGTTGCGTGGTTTGGCGGTTGGATTGGGTGTGTTTGCCGTCACAGTATGGTTTGCACCTTTGCAATATCAAGCGCCGGTTTGGATTTTTGTTTTTGCCTTTCTGGGTGCTGCTTTGCTGGGCACTTTAGGATTGGTCGCAGGCTTGTGGTCCGAAAAATTTGACCAAATGGCAGCCTTTCAAAGTTTTGTGATCATGCCCATGACCTTCTTGTCCGGCGTGTTTTATTCCATTCATTCCCTGCCTTCTTTCTGGCAAGGCTTGAGTCATTTAAACCCTTTCTTTTACATGATCGACGGGTTTCGATACGGCTTCTTTGGTCAAAGCGATGTGTCGCCTTGGACCAGTTTGGCCGTGGTCTCTGTGGCCTTGTTGGCTGTAGGTACTTTGGCAATTCAATTGCTGAAAACCGGCTACAAGATCCGAGGCTGATTCGATTCACCATCCGCCACTCAACATGACAGCAGAACAAATTCAAGCCATGATTGCCGCAGGCCTGGCATGCCAACACCTCGAAGTGGATGGCGATGGCCGGCATTGGCAAGCCGTGGTGGTGTCTGACCAATTTGAAGGCCTGCGACTCATTGCGCGCCATCAAAAGGTGTATGCCACCCTGGGCAACAAAATGCAAAACGACGAAGTGCACGCCTTGTCGATGAAAACTTTCACGCCCGCTGAATGGGCCAAAGCGAAGGCTTGATCCTTCGCTTTTACCGAAATACCAAACACAGACAACATGGACAAACTCATCATTCGAGGCGGTCATTCATTGAATGGCGTCATTGACATCTCAGGCGCCAAAAATGCAGCCTTGCCAGAACTGTGTGCGGCATTGCTCACCGCACAGCCTGTGGTGCTGCGCAATGTGCCTAAGTTGCAAGATGTCAGCACCATGCTCAAGCTCATTCGCAACATGGGTGTTTCTTGCTCGCACGAAGAAGATGGCACGGTCCATTTAAACGCCGGCGCCCTGAACAATCCCGAAGCGCCTTACGAGATGGTGAAAACCATGCGTGCCTCCGTGTTGGCGTTGGGCCCTTTGCTGGCGCGCTTTGGTGAAGCCCGCGTGTCATTGCCTGGCGGTTGTGCCATTGGGTCGCGTCCGGTAGACCAGCACATCAAAGGCTTGCAAGCCATGGGTGCGCAAATTGCCGTTGAGCATGGGTACATGGTGGCCAGTTTGGCCAACGGTCGCACGCGTCTGAAGGGCGCCCGCATTGCCACCGACATGGTTACTGTCACGGGCACTGAAAACTTCCTGATGGCGGCTGCTTTGGCTGAAGGCGAAACCGTCTTAGAAAACGCCGCCCAAGAACCCGAAATTCCAGACTTGGCCGAAATGCTCATTCGCATGGGCGCCAAAATCGAAGGCCACGGCACCAGTCGCATCCACATTCAAGGCGTTGAGTCCTTGACGGGCTGCGATCACGCCGTGGTGGCCGATCGGATTGAAGCCGGAACCTTTTTGTGTGCAGTGGCTGCCACAGGTGGCGATGTGGTGTTAAAGCATGCGCGCGGTGACCACATGGATGCCGTGATCGACAAGCTGCGAGATGCCGGTGCCACCATTGAAGTCGGCGCCGACTTTGTGCGTGTCAAAGCCACAGGCCGCATGAAGGCGCAGAGTTTCAGAACCACCGAATACCCAGGGTTCCCTACCGACATGCAAGCCCAATTCATGGCACTCAATTGCATTGCCGATGGCACCAGCAAAGTCACAGAAACCATTTTTGAAAACCGTTTCATGCATGTGAACGAGTTGGTGCGTTTGGGTGCCAACATTCAAATTGACGGCAAGGTGTCTGTGGTGCAGGGTGTGCCCCAACTCTCGGGTGCCACCGTCATGGCCACTGACTTGCGCGCATCCGCCAGTTTGGTCATTGCCGGTTTGGTGGCAGAAGGCGAAACCATTGTTGATCGCATCTATCACCTCGACCGCGGCTATGACCGCATGGAAGCCAAATTGCGCAAAGTGGGCGCGCAGATTGAGCGCACCAAGTGACAACTTTAAGTGAACGCTCTTCACAACAGGAATTGACATGATCACCTTGGCCTTGTCCAAAGGACGCATTTTTGATGAAACATTGCCGCTGCTCAAAGCCGCTGGTATCGAAGTTTTGGAAGATCCCGAAACCTCGCGCAAACTGATTTTGCCCACCAACCAAGCCAACGTTCGGGTGGTCTTGGTGCGTGCCACTGACGTGCCGACTTATGTGGAATATGGCGGCGCAGATTTGGGCGTCACTGGCAAAGACACGCTGATTGAACACGGCGGCCAAGGTTTGTACCAGCCCCTCGATTTGCAAATTGCCAAATGCCGCATGAGTGTGGCCGTTCGTGCAGACTTTGACTACGCTACAGCTGTGCGTTCGGGTTCACGCTTGAAAGTGGCCACCAAGTACACCAACATTGCGCGGGAATTTTTTGCGCAAAAAGGTGTGCACGTTGATTTGATCAAACTCTATGGCAGCATGGAGTTGGCACCCCTCACAGGCTTGGCCGATGCCATCGTTGACTTGGTGTCGACCGGCAGCACCCTGAAAGCCAACCACCTTGTTGAAGTGGAGCGCATCATGGACATCAGCTCACGCTTGGTGGTGAATCAAGCGTCGCTCAAGCTCAAACAAGAACCCATCCGCGCCATCATTGAAGCCTTTGCAGGCGCAGTGGCGGCGGGACAAGCTGCCAAAGCAGCCTGAACATTTCAACACTGAAGAGAAAACCAATGACTGCGCTTGTTGCCAAAGCTCTGCGTTTAAGCACCACCGATGCCGATTTTGAAGCCACGTTTCAAAAGCGCTTGCATTGGTCCGCAGATGCCGATGCAGCCATTGAGTCGCGCGTGGCCGAAATTTTGGCCGACGTGCAACAACGCGGTGACGCGGCCGTGCTTGAGTACACCCAGCGTTTCGATGGCCTCAATGCCAAAGACATGCAGGCCTTGATGCTGACGCAGGCAGAACTCAAGGCCGCTTTTGACGGCCTGCCCGCAGCGCAAAAAGACGCTTTACAAGCTGCGGCCCGGCGTGTTCGCAGTTACCACGAAGCGCAAAAGAAAGCTTCGGGCGAAAGCTGGTCTTACACAGACGAAGACGGCACCTTGCTGGGCCAAAAAGTCACGCCACTCGATCGCGTGGGCATTTATGTGCCCGGCGGCAAAGCGGCTTATCCATCATCGGTCTTGATGAACGCCATTCCGGCACATGTGGCCGGCGTTGAAGAAATCATCATGGTGGTGCCCACACCACAAGGCGTGAAGAATCCCTTGGTCTTGGCAGCTGCCTATGTGGCGGGCGTCTCGCGTGCCTTCACCATCGGTGGCGCGCAAGCCGTTGCAGCGCTTGCATTTGGCACGGCCACGGTGCCCAAGGTCGACAAAATCACAGGCCCCGGTAATGCCTATGTGGCCAGCGCCAAGAAACGTGTCTTTGGCACGGTAGGCATTGACATGATTGCGGGTCCCAGCGAAATTTTGGTGTTGGCCGATGGCAGCACACCGCCCGAGTGGGTGGCCATGGACTTGTTCTCACAAGCCGAGCACGACGAGTTGGCGCAAAGCATTTTGCTGTGCCCCGATGCAGCCTACATCGACAAGGTGCAAGCCGCCATCGATCAGTTGCTGCCCACCTTGCCGCGCGCAGAGATCATTGCCAAGTCCATGAACGACCGCGGCGCGCTCATTCAAACGCGCAGCATGGAAGAGGCCTGCCACATCAGCAACCGCATTGCCCCCGAACACTTGGAAGTGTCCAGCCGCAATCCGCATGCGTGGGAGCCTTTGCTCAAACATGCGGGTGCTATTTTCTTGGGCGCGTTCACCAGCGAGTCCTTGGGTGATTACTGCGCAGGCCCCAACCACGTGTTGCCCACCAGCGGCACCGCAAGATTTTCATCGCCCTTGGGTGTTTACGATTTTCAAAAGCGCTCTAGCCTCATTGAGGTGAGCGAAAAAGGCGCGCAAAGTTTGGGTCTGATTGCTGCCGAGCTGGCCTACGGTGAAGGCTTGCAAGCCCACGCCCGCGCTGCAGAGTTGCGCCTGAACCCAGTGCCACCGCAAAGAGAAACACCATGAGTGCCAACCAAAATTCCGCCGCTTGGCTGAAACACATTCGTCAAGATGTGCAGTCCATGCACGCCTATGCCATTCAAGATTCAACCGGCATGGTGAAGCTTGACGCCATGGAAAATCCTTTCAGCTTGCCGAGCGCATTGCAAAAACAATTGGGCGAGCGTTTGGGCGCTTTGGCGCTCAATCGTTACCCAGGCGATCGAATCAATGTCTTGCGCGCCGAATTGGCCAAGTATGCGCACATGCCAGAAGGCTTTGACATCATGCTGGGCAATGGCTCGGATGAACTCATCACGCTGATTTCGATGGCCTGCGATGTGCCCGGGGCCAGCATTTTGGCGCCACTGCCAGGCTTTGTGATGTACGCCATGAGCGCGCAATTGCAAGGCGTGACCTTTCACGGCGTGCCCCTCACCCCCAACTTTGAGTTGGACGAAGCCGCCATGCTGAGCGCCATTGCCACACACAAACCGGCGGTGGTCTATTTGGCTTATCCCAACAATCCCACGGGCACTTTGTGGGATGCTGATGTCATTGAACGCATCGTGGTGGCCCAAGGCGAGCAAGGCGGCCTGGTGGTGATGGACGAGGCTTACCAGCCCTTTGCCAGCCAAACTTACATGGACCGCGTTGCGAAACATGGCCACGTGCTGCTGATGCGCACCCTGTCCAAATTTGGTTTGGCGGGTGTGCGTCTGGGTTACATGGTGGGGCCTAAGGCTTTGATTGCCGAAATCGACAAAGTGCGGCCGCCCTACAACATCAGCGTTTTGAATTGCGAATGTGCTTTGTTTGCGCTGGAACATGCGGCTGTATTTGCCGAACAAGCGGTGCAAATTCGCCAAGAACGAGAAAAACTCAGTCAAGCACTGGCCCTTTTGCCAGGTGTCCAAGTTTTCCCAAGTCAGGCCAATATGCTGCTGGTTCGTATGCCTGACGCCACAAAGTGCTTCGAAGGTATGAAAACGAAAGGCATTTTGGTCAAGAACGTTTCTAAAATGCACCCATTGCTTGGCAACTGCTTGCGTCTCACTGTCGGAACCCCCGACGAAAACGCACGCATGTTGACAGCACTCAAGGAATCTTTATGAGCTCACCCCGCGTTGCAGAAGTTACGCGCAAAACTGCAGAAACCCAAATTCGCGTCAAAGTGAATTTAGATGGCACTGGTCAAGCCAGCCTGTCCACTGGCATTGGTTTCTTCGACCACATGTTGGACCAAATTGCGCGTCACGGCCTCATCGATTTGGAAATCGATGCCAAAGGCGATCTGCACATTGACGGCCACCACACCGTGGAAGATGTGGGTATCACTTTGGGCCAAGCCGTTGCCCAAGCCGTGGGCGATAAAAAGGGTTTGCGCCGTTATGGCCACGCTTATGTGCCTCTCGACGAAGCGCTGTCTCGCGTCGTCATCGATTTTTCGGGCCGTCCTGGCTTGGTCAACCATGTGCCTTTCACCAGCGGCATGGTGGGCGGCTTTGACACCCAGCTCATGCACGAATTTTTCCAAGGCTTTGTGAACCATGCCTTGGTCACCTTGCACATTGACAATTTGCGCGGGGACAACGCGCACCACCAAGCCGAAACCGTGTTCAAAGCCTTTGCACGTGCTTTGAGAGCCGCACTCGAAATTGACCCCCGCGCTGCGGGCATCATTCCTTCCACCAAGGGATCGCTCTAAGCATGTCTGTCAATTCAGTGGCGGTGGTCGATTACGGCATGGGCAATTTGCGCTCAGTCGCGCAGGCGGTCATTCATGCTGCACAAGACACGGGCGTGGAAGTCAAAATCACGTCCAACCCGCAAGATGTTCGCAACGCTTCACGGGTGGTATTGCCTGGCCAAGGCGCCATGCCCGATTGCATGCGCGAGCTGCGTGAATCTGGCCTCATGGATGCCGTGTTGGAAGCTGCCGCCACAAAGCCTTTGTTTGGCGTGTGCGTGGGCATGCAAATGCTGCTGGACCACAGCGATGAAGGCAACACGCCTGGTTTGGGCCTGATTCATGGCAACGTGATCAAGTTCGATTTGGCTGGCAAACTTCAAGCCGATGGCAGCCGATTCAAGGTGCCACAAATGGGCTGGAACCAGGTCAATTTCAGCCGCCACCAAGGCCTGCAGCACCCAGTCTGGGGCGATATCCCCAGCGGCAGTTACTTTTATTTTGTGCACAGTTTTTACGCCAAACCCAACAATGCCACCCAAGTAGCAGGGGAAACCGACTACGGTGGTCCCTTTGCGTGTGCCATTGCGCGCGATAATTTGTTTGCCACGCAGTTTCACCCCGAAAAAAGTGCCGACCAAGGTTTGGCCTTGTATCGAAACTTTTTGCACTGGCAACCCTGATTTTTGTCGTTTCTATTCACTTTTTCGTTCCACTCTAGCGCTAGCAATTCGCCATGATTCTGATACCTGCGATTGACCTCAAAGACGGCCACTGCGTTCGCCTCAAACAAGGCGACATGGACCAAGCCACCACCTTCGGTGAAGACCCTGCGGCCATGGCCAAAAGTTGGCTTGACAAAGGTGCTCGTCGATTGCACCTGGTTGACCTGAATGGTGCCTTTGCTGGCAAGCCCCAAAACTTTGCAGCCATCAAGTCCATCTTGAAAGCCGTGGGCAACGACATTCCCGTCCAATTGGGCGGCGGCATCCGCGACCTTGACACCATCGAGAAGTACATCGATGGCGGTTTGCGCTACGTCATCATTGGCACGGCAGCTGTCAAAAATCCGGGTTTTCTGCGCGATGCCTGCACTGCATTTGGGGGGCACATCATCGTGGGCCTCGATGCCAAAGACGGCAAAGTGGCCACCGACGGGTGGAGCAAGCTCACCGGTCACGAAGTGGTCGACCTGGCCAAAAAGTTTGAAGACTGGGGCGTCGAGTCCATCATTTACACCGACATTGGCCGCGACGGCATGCTCAGCGGCATCAACATCGACGCCACCGTCAAGTTGGCGCAAGCACTCACCATCCCAGTGATCGCATCGGGCGGCTTGTCCAACATGGCCGACATTGAGCAACTCTGCGCAGTGGAAGATGAAGGCGTTGAAGGCGTGATCTGTGGCCGCGCCGTTTATTCTGGCGACCTGGATTTCCAAGCAGCCCAGGCCCGGGCCGATGAACTTAACGGTTGATACCTTTCAAGGCCACGCCGGTTGGCGCTGGTCCTTGCCCAACGGCGACAGCGTGTTTGTGGCACAACAAGGTGCTCAGGTTTTGTCTTGGCATGCCGCTGGCGCCGAGCGCCTTTTCCTCAGTCCCACCGCGGCCTGCGATGGCAGTTCCGCCATTCGTGGCGGTGTGCCTGTGTGCTTTCCGCAATTCAATCAGCGCGGCAATTTGCCCAAACACGGTTTTGTTCGCAACATGACTTGGCGTTTGCTAGACGGCAACGCGCAAGCCAGCGCCCAAGTTTTTGAGGTGCAAGCCAACGACGCAACACGCGCCATTTGGCCCGTCAATTTTCGGGTCTTGCTCACCGTTGACTTGCAAGCCCATCAGTTGAAAATTTCTATGCGTGTTGACAATCAAAGTGATCGTGCACTGACATTTACAGGCGCATTGCACACCTACTTGGCGGTCAAGGCCATTGGCCAAGTTGGTTTGCGAGGGCAGACCGCGCAACCTGAATGGGATGCTGTACAAGATACGCATCAAGCGTGCAGTGGCCAGTTGCATTTCAATTCAGAATTTGACCGTGTCTACGATGTGGCCTTGCCAGACCCACAAGCCCCAGTCATGCCCACATGGTTGCTACAAGAAGGCGCGCAGACTTTGAAAATTTCGCAAAGCGCGGCATGGGGTCAAAGCGTGGTTTGGAACCCTGGTGCTGAAAAAGCTGCCCAACTTCAAGACATGCCGGCCGATGCGTATCAAAAAATGCTTTGCGTTGAAGCGGCCCGCGTCAACACGCCCATCGAAGTCCCTGCTTTTCAATCTTGGGAAGCCTGGCAACAATTTAACCTGTGAGTCACCATGCTAGCCAAACGCATCATCCCTTGCCTTGACGTCACCGGCGGCCGTGTGGTCAAAGGCGTTAATTTTGTCGAACTGCGCGATGCCGGCGATCCTGTCGAAATTGCGGCACGTTACAACGAGCAGGGTGCCGACGAACTCACCTTTTTGGACATCACAGCCACCAGCGATGGTCGCGACCTCATTTTGCACATCATTGAAGCGGTGGCGTCTCAGGTGTTCATCCCCCTCACGGTGGGCGGCGGTGTCCGCACCGTCGACGACGTGCGCAGACTGCTCAATGCAGGTGCTGACAAAACCAGTTTCAACTCAGCGGCCATTGCCAATCCCCAAGTGATTCGCGATGCCTCGCAAAAGTACGGCGCGCAGTGCATCGTGGTGGCCATTGATGCCAAGCGCCGTCAGGGAAATGACTTGGCTTTGCGGGGTGAAGGATGGGATGTCTACAGCCATGGAGGTCGACAAAACACGGGGCTCGACGCTGTGAAATGGGCCACCCAAATGGCCGAATTTGGCGCCGGCGAAATTTTACTCACCAGCATGGACCGTGATGGCACCAAGTCAGGCTTTGATTTGGCCCTGACCAAGGCTGTGAGCGATGCCGTACAAGTGCCTGTCATTGCCTCGGGGGGCGTGGGCACTTTAGACCACTTGGCCGATGGTGTGCAACAAGGCGGTGCCGATGCCGTACTGGCCGCCAGCATTTTTCACTACGGCGAATACACCGTGCAACAGGCCAAGCAGCGCATGCGCGAGCGCGGCATTCCTGTTCGCTTGTAATCTTCTGCTGACTGCCTTTTCACAATGCACCTCGCAAGTGGTAGATTCAACGCATGACATGGCTTGATCAAATCAAATGGGACGCGCAGGGCCTGGTGCCCGTCATTGCGCAAGAGGCCAGCACCGGCGATGTGCTGATGTTTGCCTGGATGAACCGCGAGGCCTTGGCCAAGACGGCAGAGCTCAAGCGCGCGGTTTACTTCAGCCGCTCACGCAACAAGTTGTGGTTCAAAGGTGAAGAATCGGGCCATGTGCAAACTGTGCACGACATGCGCCTCGATTGTGACAATGACGTTGTGCTGCTCAAAGTGACGCAACTGGGGCACGAGCCAGGCATTGCTTGCCATACAGGCCGTCACAGCTGTTTTTATCAGCAGTACCAAGAAGGCGAATGGAACGCCACCGAACCGGTCTTGAAAGACCCCGAATCAATCTACAAGTGAGCACTCGTTGCCAAAATCATGAGTTCAACCGATGCTTTGGCCCGCTTAGCGGCCGTCATTGAAAGTCGCAAACCGGCCAACGGCGGCGACCCCGAAAAGAGTTATGTGGCGCGTTTGCTGCACAAAGGCCCCGATGCCTTTTTGAAGAAAATTGGCGAGGAAGCCACCGAAACAGTGATGGCGGCCAAAGACATGGACCATGGCGGTGAAGCGCACAAACTGGTGGGTGAAGTGGCCGATTTATGGTTCCACAGCATGATTGCTTTGGCGCACTACGGTTTGTCGCCCGCCGATGTGGTGGCCGAACTCAGCCGCCGCGAAGGCCTCAGTGGCTTGGAGGAAAAAGCCCTCCGTAAAGCTGTTCAACGTGAAAATTCAGGTGAGTGATGCACGATTCCAACTGCCTATTTTGCAAAATCATCGAAGGAAAAATACCTTCCAAGAAAGTCTACGAAGACGCGCATGTGTTCGCTTTTCACGACATCGCGCCGTGGGCCCCGGTTCACTTCCTCATGGTGCCCAAGCTGCACATTCCTTCCATGGCGCAAATCACCCCAGAACATGGGGCATTAATGGGGCACATGATGGCTTTGGCGCCTAAACTGGCTTTGGAACAGGGTTGCCGTCCTTATCCCGATGGTGGTTACAGAATTGTGACCAATACCGGTTCGGAAGGCGGACAAGAAGTTCACCATTTGCATTTCCATGTCATGGGCGGACCGCGTCCTTGGCTTCGAGGTTAAGCGCTTAGAATCTCATTTAATTGTTAGGAGACATTCATGGGTTCATTCTCAATTTGGCACTGGCTGATCGTATTGCTCATCGTGGTCATGGTTTTTGGCACCAAAAAGCTTAAAAACATCGGCTCAGACTTGGGCGGCGCGGTCAAAGGTTTTAAAGATGGTATGAAAGATGCCAACGGCAATCCCACCACCGAAGAAAAGCCAGCCGGTCAAGTAGCAGCCTCAAGCGCTTCTGAAAAAACCACGATCGACGTGGAAGCAAAGACAAAGTCCTGATTTGATCGATCTTGGCATTTCCAAAATAGCCCTGATCGGGGTCGTGGCCCTGGTCGTCATCGGCCCCGAGAAGTTGCCGCGTGTCGCGCGCACTCTCGGCAATCTCATGGGCAAAGCCCAGCGTTACATCGCAGATGTGAAGGCTGAGGTCAACCGCACCATGGATTTGGAAGAGTTGAAGAAAATGAAAGACACGGTGGAGGATGCTGCGCGTGATGTCGAAGGCTCCGTGCAATCCACGGCCATTGATTTTGAAAAGCAATGGAATGAAACCACAGCAGGTCTTTCAACCGAGTCCAATCACACGCCTTGGGAGCCACCGCCACCTGTTTACAAGCACCCAGGCAAAAAGTTTCGTTTGAAGCAAGCCGCTGTGCCCCAGTGGTACAAAGCCCGCGCGGGTGTGCGGACCAAAACTTTGTCGGGCGCTGCACGTGTGGCGCGCTACCGGCCTACCCAACTGAGTTAATTCCCCGTGTCCGACCCATCCCAAAAGCCTGAAGACGAATTGGCAGGCACCGAACAGCCTTTCGTGTCCCACTTGATGGAATTGCGCGACCGTTTGGTGCGTGCCATGGCAGGCATCGGCGTGGCGGCGGCCATCTTGGCCATTTTCCCTGGTCCCGCCGAGCTTTACGATTTGTTGGCAGCGCCTTTGGTGGCCAACTTGCCTGCTGGCACCACCCTCATTGCCACCTCGGTTATTTCACCTTTCATGGTGCCACTCAAAATTTTGCTGATGGCTGCATTCTTGTTGGCCCTGCCAGTGGTTCTTTATCAGGTCTGGGCCTTCATTGCGCCTGGTTTGTACACCCACGAAAAACGCTTGGTCATGCCCTTGGTCATCTCCAGCACTGTTTTGTTTTTCATTGGCGTGGCGTTTTGTTACTTTTTCGTTTTTGGCCAAGTCTTTAAATTCATTCAAAGCTTTGCCCCCAAAAGCATCACCGCCGCGCCTGACATTGAGGCCTATTTGGGCTTTGTGCTCAACATGTTTTTGGCCTTTGGTTTGGCGTTTGAGGTGCCCATAGCGGTGGTGGTGTTAGCCCGATTGGGCGTGGTCAGCATTGCCAAGCTCAAAGACTTTCGGGGTTACTTTGTGGTGCTGGCGTTTGTCATTGCCGCCGTTGTCACGCCACCCGATGTGGTGTCTCAATTGGCCTTGGCCATTCCCATGTGCTTGCTGTACGAGTTGGGCATTTGGGCGGCGCAGTTTTTCATCAAGTACACCCAGCCTCCCAAGGAAGAAGAAGCTTCTTCTTCCTGAGTCGGCTTCTGCGCCTTCCTAATTTGGCTTAGCGCCGAACCGGCCGTGTGCCAGGTGTGACGCGCACTTCCATGGTTTTGCCATTGCGTTGCAGCACGATCACGGCTGCTTCTCCCGGTTGCAAAGCTGCCACACGCGACAGCATTTCGGGCACATCCGTCACGCCTTGGCCTGCCACTTTCAAAATCAAATCACCCGGTTGAACACCTGCTTTGGCTGCAGGGCTGTTTTGCAACACGCCATTGATTAAGACACCCTTGGGCAATTCGCCCGAGTTTTTGTCTTTGGCAATGCCAAAACTTTCAGCCAACTCGGCATTCAGGGGCCGCGGCTCTACGCCAATCCAGCCGCGGGTCACTTTGCCTTCCTTGATCAAAGAATCCATGATTTGAGTGGCTGTGGAAACCGGCACCGCAAAACCAATGCCCATGTTGCCTCCGGAGCGCGAGTAAATGGCAGTGTTGATGCCCATCAACGCGCCATTGGCATCGACCAGAGCGCCGCCAGAGTTGCCGGGATTGATGGCGGCATCTGTTTGAATGAAGTTTTCAAAGGTGTTGATGCCCAATTGCTTGCGGCCTAAGGCGCTCACAATGCCAGAGGTGACGGTTTGCCCAACACCAAAAGGATTGCCAATGGCCAAGACAGCGTCGCCCACCTGTAAGGCTTCAACACGCCCCAACACAATGACCGGCAATTGGGTCAGGTCAATTTTGAGCAAGGCCAAATCTGTTTCAGGATCGGTGCCAATCACTTTGGCAAGCGCCGATCGGCCATCGTTCAAGGAGACCTCAATGGCCTCAGCGCCTTCGATCACATGGTGGTTGGTGAGAATGTAGCCTTCGGGGCTGACGATCACGCCACTGCCCATGCCACCACTGGGTGCATCGTCCTCGGGTTCTTCAAAAAACCGAAACCAAGGATCGGCTTTGCGCGATTTGCCGCGTGCTTTTTGTTGCACATTGATGCTGACCACCGCGGGTGCAGCTTGTTGTGCCGCGTGTCTGAAGCTGCCGCCTGGTGCGGCCCCCGTATTGCCATCATCTTTGGTTTGCGTGAGGGACACCGTTTGGGTGCTTGCTGCGCGCTTCAGCCACCCAGGTTGAAGTGTTGCCACAACAAACCATGCGGCGACCAACACCGTGACAGCTTGAGAAAATAGGAGCCAAATTCTTTTCATGATTTGCATTGTGTCGTAAGCCTTGAATCTCTGCCAAGGCCTTGAGATGCGCCACAATAGCCTTTCATCCTAAATGAGATTGCCATGACAGATTTCAAGACGCTGGGACAGGCGTTTGACCAGCTTTTGCAACCCGAGCGCTTCAAAGACTACGGACCCAATGGTTTGCAGGTCGAAGGCAAGCATTCGGTTCAAAAACTGGTTTCAGGTGTCACGGCCAGTCTCGAGCTCATTGATGCGGCCATTGCCGCCAAAGCCGATGCCATCTTTGTGCACCACGGTTTGTTTTGGCGAGGCCAAGACGGCAGGGTGGTCGGCTGGATGAAAGAGCGTTTGCAACGCCTGCTGGCCCATAACATCAACCTGTATGCCTACCATTTGCCACTGGATGCTCATCCAGAATTGGGCAACAACGCGCAGTTGGGCAAAGTCTTGGGCCTGCAAGCGCAAAGCTGGTGTGGCGATCAAAACTTGGTCAGTGTGGGGCAATCACTCAACGGCCACGTCTTTGTCAATGCTGCGGCCCTTGCGAGCCATGTGCAGTCTGTCCTTGGACGTCAGGTCACGTGCATTGCGCCCTCGAGCCAGCCCATTCGCCGCATGGCCTGGTGCACAGGCGGTGCCCAGTCTTATTTCGAAGCGGCCATTGCACAAGGCATAGACGCTTTCCTCACGGGTGAAATTTCCGAGCCGCAGGCCCACATTGCCAAAGAAACCGGCGTGGCTTTTTTGGCTTGTGGTCACCATGCCACCGAACGCTATGGCGCACCAGCAGTCGCAGCGCACGTGGCTGCAGCGTTGGGCCTAGAACACCAGTTCATTGACATTCACAATCCTGCCTAAAGCCATGACCCAGTTGCAAGCCATTGCCATCACGCCAGGAGATCCTTGTGGCATTGGCCCCGAAATCATTGCCAAAGCTTTTCTGCAAGATGCTCAGGTGCTGCACCACACCGCCATCACAAGGCACTGCTTTGTGGCTGGCGATTTGCATTTGATGGAAAGAGCGGCTCAGTTGATTGACCCTGCGGGCCAGCAATTGCGCGTCTGCCTCATTCAAAATCCCGAAGAAGCCTGTCATGTTTCTGTGGGGGTATTGCCCGTCTTGCAGGTGGCCAAGTTGCCCAGCGCATTGCCCTGGGGTCAAATTCAGGCGGAAGCCGGCCGGTTTGCGGGCGAGTGCGTGCAGTGGGCTGCGCGCGCCGCTTTGCAAAACAAAATTGCCGCCATGGTGACTGCGCCATTGCACAAGGAAGCCTTGTCGGCAGCTGGCACCCCTTTCAATGCCTTTCCAGGTCATACAGAGTTGCTGCAAGCAGAAGCTGCGCATCACTTGGGCTTACCGGTCTCGAAAATGCCCGTGCGCATGATGTTGGCCAATGACGAGCTCCGAACTGTGTTGGTCAGCATTCATGTGTCCATGCGGCAAGCGCTCGATGCCGTCACTTACGACAATGTTCTCCAAAGCCTGCGCATCACGCACCAGGCCTTGAGTCGTCTGCTGGGGCGTCCTCCCAAAATTGGCGTGGCAGGCCTCAATCCCCATGCTGGAGAAGGGGGATTGTTTGGGCGTGAAGAGATCGACATCATTCAACCTGCCATCGGCCAAGCCATTTCTGAAGGACTGAACGTCCATGGCCCCTATGCGCCAGACACCATCTACATGCGGGCTCGCCGCAAAGCCAATGGCCCTGGCGAGTTTGATGTGGTGCTGGCCATGTACCACGACCAGGGCCTCATTCCTGTCAAATACATGGGCCTAGAGCAGGGCGTCAATGTCACCTTGGGCCTGCCTTTGGTTCGAACCAGTCCAGACCACGGCACCGCCTTCGACATCGCGGGCCAGGGGGTGGCCGATGCCGCCAGTTTGGTCGCTGCAATTCGCATGGCGCACCAACTGATTGCCTAGCACCCCTAGAAAAAACCCTCGCCAGTCGGCTACAATCGGCGGTTAACCCTGATACCGATTCGCTAGAGGATTCTCATGAGTGATACCCCAGTCGACAACAGCAAAAGGACGTGGCTGATTGCCTCAACCTGTGCTGGCGCCGTAGGCGCAGGCTTCGTCGCCACCCCCTTTGTCAGCACTTTCCAGCCATCTGAGCGCGCCAAGGCCGCCGGTGCTGCTGTGGAAGTCGATATTTCCGAGATCAAACCCGGTGAGAAACTCACTGTGGAATGGCGCGGCAAACCCGTGTGGATCATTCGCCGTACGCCCGAGCAAATCGACGCCCTGAAAAAAGTAGAAGGCCAATTGGCTGACCCTACTTCAGAGCGCAAGGCTTACCCCATTCCTGAGTACGCCAAAAACAGCCACCGTTCCATCAAGCCGGAATACATGGTGGCTGTGGGCATTTGCACCCACTTGGGTTGCTCGCCTGGCGACAAATTCCAGGCCGGCCCACAGCCTTCTTTGCCAGACGACTGGCAAGGTGGTTTCTTGTGTGCTTGCCACGGTTCTACTTTTGACTTGGCGGGTCGCGTGTTCAAGAACAAGCCTGCGCCAGACAACTTAGAAGTGCCACCGCACATGTACCTGTCCGACAGCAGATTGCTGATCGGTGAAGACAAAAAGGCTTGAGGCAAACCATCATGGCTGAATTCAAGGAAATCTCCCCCAACGCCTCTGCTGGCGAAAAACTCATGAACTGGGTCGACAACCGCTTCCCAGCGTCCAAGCTCTACAAAGAGCACATGAGCGAGTATTACGCGCCCAAAAACTTCAACATGTGGTACATCTTCGGATCCTTGTCACTGTTGGTTTTGGTGATCCAAATCGTCACCGGTATTTTCTTGGTGATGCATTACAAACCCGATGCCAACATCGCGTTTGCCTCCGTCGAGTACATCATGCGCGATGTGCCATGGGGTTGGCTCATTCGTTACATGCACTCCACAGGCGCTTCTGCGTTCTTTATTGTGGTTTACCTGCACATGTTCCGCGGCCTGATGTATGGCAGCTATCGCAAGCCACGTGAATTGGTTTGGATCTTTGGCTGTGCCATCTTCTTGTGCCTGATGGCCGAAGCCTTCATGGGTTACTTGTTGCCTTGGGGCCAAATGTCCTATTGGGGCGCCCAAGTGATCGTGAACTTGTTCTCTGCCATTCCTTTCATCGGCCCCGACTTGGCTTTGCTGATTCGTGGTGACTTCGTGGTGGGCGATGCCACCCTGAACCGCTTCTTCAGCTTCCACGTCATTGCAGTGCCATTGGTCCTGCTTGGCTTGGTGGTGGCGCACATCATTGCGTTGCACGAAGTGGGTTCCAACAACCCCGATGGCATCGAAATCAAAGGCCCCAATGCACCAAAAGATGCAGCCGGTCATCCTTTGGACGGTATCCCTTTCCACCCTTACTACTCCGTGCATGACATCTTTGCAGTCAGCATGTTCTTGTTCGTGTTCTCGGCCATCATTTTCTTTGCGCCCGAGTTCGGTGGTTACTTCTTGGAATACAACAACTTTATTCCAGCCGACCCCCTGAAGACACCTCTGCACATTGCACCTGTTTGGTACTTCACGCCTTACTACTCTATGCTGCGTGCCATCACCAGCGAAATGATGTACGTCTTGATCATCTGCGTGGTCTTGGGTGCTTTATTGGCTGTTCGTAAAAACGCATTGCCCAGCATCTTGAAAGCTGGCATTGTGGGCGGCGCTGTGGTGATTGCTGCCATGATGCTTGCCATCGACGCCAAGTTCTGGGGTGTGGTGGTCATGGGCGGTGCTGTGGTCATCATGTTCTTCTTGCCATGGCTCGACAACAGCCCTGTCAAGTCCATTCGTTACCGTCCCGACTGGCACAAATATGTGTACGCTGTGTTCGTGATCAACTTCTTGATCTTGGGCTACTTGGGCGTGCAACCACCTTCACCCATTGGTGAGCGTGTTTCACAAGTGGGCACCCTGTTCTATTTCGGCTTCTTCTTGTTGATGCCTTGGTGGAGCAAGTTGGGTACACCTAAAGCAGTGCCTGACCGCGTTACTTTCGTTGCGCACTAAGCCCAGGAGTATTTGAAAATGAAATCAATTCAAAAATTTGCACTGGGTTTGTGTATTGCTGTTGCATCCTTAACAGGTGCACAAGCTTCTGGCGGCAACGCCATTGCTTGGGACAAAGCCCCTGTTAACACCAGCGACTTGGGTTCTTTGCAGAATGGCGCCAAGCTGTTTGTCAACTACTGCCTGAACTGCCACTCTGCGGCATTCATGCGTTACAACCGCTTGCAAGACATCGGTTTGACCAACCAACAAATCAAAGACAACCTGTTGTTTGCCACTGACAAAGTGGGCGACACCATGAAGTCCAACATTGATCCTAAACAAGCCAAAGATTGGTTTGGTGCGGTACCTCCCGATTTGACATTGGTGGCACGTTCACGCTCTGGCCATGGTGGTACAGGTGCAGATTATCTTTACACCTACCTGCGTACTTACTACCGTGATGAAACCAAGCCAACGGGCTGGAACAACTTGGCATTCCCCAATGTGGGCATGCCCAATCCTTTGTGGCAGCTGCAAGGCGAGCGCGAGCCCGTTTATGAAGAGCACAAAGACCACGGTCAAACCAATCACGTTTTTGTGGGTTGGAAGCAAGTGACGCCAGGTACGCTTTCTCCAAAGCAATATGACAAAGCCGTGGGTGACTTGGTCAATTACATGCAATGGATGGCTGAACCTGCTCAAAACAACCGTGTTCGCCTTGGCGTGTGGGTCTTGCTGTTCTTGGCAGGCTTTACGTACATTGCATGGCGCTTGAACGCTGCTTACTGGAAAGACATCAAGTAAGAACTCGTGATTCGGGCGCAAGCCCGAATTGATGGAGTGGGCAGGCCCGCCAACCCGGTGGCTTCCCACTCTTTTTGATTTTTAGGAGCCTTCACCATGATGGTGCTTTACTCAGGAACTACCTGCCCCTTTTCTCACCGCTGCCGCTTTGTGCTGTTTGAGAAAGGCATGGATTTCGAAATCCGTGATGTCGATCTGTACAACAAGCCTGAAGACATCAATGTCATGAACCCTTATGGGCAAGTGCCAATTTTGGTTGAGCGTGATTTGATTTTGTACGAATCCAACATCATCAACGAATACATTGATGAGCGCTTTCCGCACCCACAACTCATGCCAGGCGACCCCGTCGACCGTGCACGCGTTCGCTTGTTCTTGCTCAATTTCGAAAAAGAGTTGTTCACGCATGTGGCCACGTTGGAAAACCGCACACTCAAAGGCAACGACAAAGCTTTGGAAAAAGCGCGCTCACACATCCGTGATCGCTTGACCCAATTGGCACCCGTGTTCTTGAAGAACAAGTTCATGCTGGGCGACAACTTCTCTATGCTTGATGTGGCCATTGCACCTTTGCTTTGGCGTCTCGACTTTTACGGCATTGACCTCAGCAAGAATGCGGCGCCTTTGTTGAAGTACGCAGAGCGTATCTTCTCTCGCCCTGCCTACATCGAAGCGCTCACGCCCTCCGAAAAGGTCATGCGCAAGTAATTGCCAGACGCTTTAAGAACGGCAAGCAACCATGGTCATGAACGCGCTCGAATCACCCTCTACACGCCCGTACCTCATTCGGGCGATGTATGAATGGTGCACCGACCATTCCTTCACGCCCTATGTGGCCGTGAAGGTGGATGGCTCGGTTCAAGTGCCGCGTGAGTTTGTGCAAGGTGGCGAAATTGTGCTCAACATCAGTTTTGACGCCACCAGTTCTTTGCAATTGGGCAATGAGTTCATTGAATTCAAAGCCCGATTCGGTGGCAAGCCGCGTGACATCATGGTGCCCATACACCGTGTGATGGCCATCTATGCAAGAGAGAATGGGCAAGGCATGTCTTTCCCAGTCACCGATTCGCCCTTGAACAATACGGTGTTGGGCATGGACAAGTTGCACAAGGTGCCAGCGTCTTCAGACCTGACAGCCACGGCCAGTTCAGAAACTGCAGTGCATGAGGACAAGCCGGTACCACCAGCACCGACACGCCCAACGCTCACCCGAATTAAATAAGCATCATCAAAAATTCGGACTGTGCTGAAAAACAGCCATTATTGAATTACAATTCAGCCCGTGCCGCTTTAGCTCAGTTGGTAGAGCAACCGCCTTGTAAGCGGTAGGTCGTCAGTTCGAATCCGACAAGCGGCACCATTCATAAAACCAGCCTTCTGCAAAAACAGTTGTGTTGGTTTTTTTTCGCCTGTACTTTTCCAGCTGTCTGATCAGACATCTAAGGTCAATGCCCCTTGGGCAGCTTGGCGGGTGGGTGGTTTAGCGCGGGTTTTGAAGAATCTTCAAACGTATTCTTTCAACATCGTGGCCATGGCTGTTTAAGTGGGCCTGCAACGCTGGCAGCATTTGACGCAATTTGGCCGCTGCCGCGTTGGAGCTCACCAGCAAGCACCATTCTGTGCCTTCAATGGGCCCCGCTTGAATGGCTGTTCGAAGCGGACCTGGAATGAGGGTGTTCAGAAGTTTAAGCCGCTGACTTGAGACACGCGTGAGTGCCGTCAGGTGCGCCAAACTTGGTGACTCCTGAGCCGCTTCCATGAGTGTGACCGCTTGATTGATTTTGACCATGGCGCCATTATGCGAGAACCCTGATGTTCTGCGGGAAATCTTGGCAATCTGGGCTTGCCCAGCAGTTAAAATGGCGCCTTCACATGCGCCTTGTGCGCTTGTACTTTTGAATCCACTTTAAGACAGGATTGTCGAGCTGTGTTGGGCCTTAAAGCCTGAGGCAGGCTCGAGTCAACATGGCGACCAATTTTCTGACCAAAATCTTCGGCAGTCGTAACGACCGCTTGATCAAGCAATACCGCAAATCTGTGGCATTGATCAATGGGCTTGAAGCCGACTACGAAGCGCTGAGCGACGAGCAGCTGCGCGCCAAGACGGATGAGTTCCGTGCGCGTGTGGCGCAAGGCGAAACCTTGGACAAAATTCTGCCAGAAGCATTTGCAGTGGTTCGTGAAGGCTCTAAGCGCATCATGAAGATGCGCCACTTCGATGTCCAAATGTTGGGTGGCATTTCTTTGCACAACGGCAAAATTTCTGAAATGCGCACCGGTGAAGGCAAGACCCTCACAGCCACTTTGGCGGTCTACCTCAATGCATTGGCCAACAAAGGTGTGCACGTGGTTACCGTCAATGACTACTTGGCCAGCCGCGATGCACAGTGGATGGGCAAGCTCTACAACTTCTTGGGCATGAGTGTGGGCATCAACTTGCCACAGCTCTCACGCGAAGAAAAGCAAGCCGCCTACAACGCAGACATTACCTACGGCACCAACAACGAATTTGGTTTTGATTACCTGCGCGACAACATGGTGTACGAAGCCAAAGACCGCGTACAACGTGGCCTCAACTACGCCATTGTCGATGAGGTCGATTCCATCTTGATCGATGAAGCGCGAACGCCCCTCATCATCAGCGGTCAAGCCGACGATCACACGGCGCAGTACGTGGCCATGAACCAAGTGGTGCCCGTGCTCACGCGCCAAGAAGGCGAAGCCGATCCACGCACAGGCGAGGGCATCACCAAGCCCGGCGACTTCACGGTCGATGAAAAATCTCACCAAGTGTTTTTGACCGAGCAAGGTCACGAAAACGCCGAACGCATTTTGGCCAGTGCAGGCCTCATTCCTGAAGGCGCTAGCCTCTACGACCCTGCCAACATTGCGCTGATGCATCACCTCACAGCGGCTTTGCGCGCCAATCACATCTATCACCGCGATCAGCACTATGTGGTGCAAGAGGGTGAGATTGTGATTGTGGACGAGTTCACAGGCCGTCTGATGACGGGTCGTCGTTGGAGCGATGGCCTGCACCAAGCGGTGGAAGCCAAAGAAGGCGTGGCCATTCAGGCCGAAAACCAAACCATGGCGTCGATCACCTTCCAAAACTATTTCCGCTTGTACGGAAAGTTGGGCGGCATGACCGGTACGGCCGACACAGAAGCCTACGAGTTCCAAGAAATTTACGGTTTGGAAACGGTGGTCATTCCACCCAATCGCATCAGCCGCCGCGAAGATCAACTCGACCGCGTTTACAAATCAGCCCCTGAGAAATACAACGCCGCCATTGACGACATCCGCGAATGTTTTGAGCGCGGTCAGCCTGTGTTGGTGGGTACCACGTCGATTGAAAATTCAGAACTCATTTCTGAGATGCTCACCAAGGCCAAGTTGCCGCACCAAGTGCTCAATGCCAAGCAGCATGCGCGCGAGGCCGACATCGTGGCCCAAGCCGGTCGCCCAGGCATGATCACCATTGCCACTAACATGGCGGGCCGGGGTACCGACATTGTGTTGGGTGGCAACATTGAAAAAGACATTCAAACGGTTGAGGCCGATGAAGGTTTGGACGATCAAGCACGTCAAGAAAAAATCGCAGCCTTGCGCACCGAATGGTTGGCCGTGCACGAGCAAGTCAAAACATTGGGCGGTTTGCGCATCATTGCCACCGAACGTCATGAGTCGCGCCGCATTGACAACCAATTGCGTGGCCGTTCGGGTCGTCAGGGTGATCCTGGTTCTTCACGTTTCTATTTGAGCTTGGACGATCCCCTGATGCGCATTTTTGCGGGTGACCGTGTGCGCGCCATCATGGACCGTTTGAAAATGCCAGAAGGCGAAGCCATCGAAGCGGGCATGGTCACGCGCAGCATTGAAAGCGCGCAGCGCAAAGTCGAAGCGCGCAACTTTGACATGCGCAAACAATTGCTGGAGTACGACGACGTTTCCAACGATCAGCGCAAGGTCATTTACCAACAGCGCAATGACATCTTGGATGCCACCGAAATGGACGCGCAAATTACAGCCTTGCGCGAAGGCAGCTTTACCGATTTGGTGCGCCAGTATGTGCCCGAAGAAACCGTCGAAGAACAATGGGACTTGGCGGGCCTTGAGCGTGTGTTGAAAGACGAATGGCAAATTGAATTGCCCTTGCGCGAAAAAGTCTCAGCAGCCACAGCCATCACCGACGATGAAATTTTGGAAATGGTCTTGGCCGCTGCCAACAGTGCATTCAAAGTCAAGTTGGAAGCAGTTGGCGTTGAAAACTTTGTGCCCTTTGAGCGTGTGGTCTTGCTGCAAAGCATTGACACCCATTGGCGTGAGCACCTCAGTGCCTTGGATTATTTGCGCCAAGGCATTCACTTGCGTGGTTATGCACAGAAGCAGCCCAAACAAGAATACAAGCGCGAAGCGTTTGAGTTGTTTGGTCAGTTGCTCGACTCCGTGAAAAACGAAGTAACGCGCGTGCTGATGAATGTGCGAATTGAGTCCAGCGAGCAAATTGAAGAAGCCGCCCAAGTACTGGAAGAGCGCGCTGAAAACATCAGCAATGTGACTTACACCGCGCCCGATGAGCAAGGCGAACAACAGACGCAATCTGAATTCCAAAGCAGCTTGTTGGCGCCCGTTGGCCGCAATGACCCTTGCCCCTGCGGCAGCGGCAAAAAATACAAGTTCTGCCACGGCAAATTGGCATAAGAGGCATTTATGACTGTGAACCTGCAAGCCCCCAATCCCGCCAACATCTTGGCTGTTCCCGGCGTGCGTTTGGGCATTGCCGAAGCAGGTGTTCGCAAAGTGGGGCGCAAAGACCTGACGGTCATCTTGTTAGACGAAGGCAGTGCAGTGGCCGGCGTGTTCACTCAAAACAGATACTGTGCGGCCCCTGTGCAGGTTTGCCGCGAGCACTTGAAGCAAGTGACTTCAGCTGTTGACACGCAAATTCGCGCGCTGGTGATCAACACCGGCAATGCCAATGCAGGTACAGGTGCCAAAGGCTTGGCCGATGCTCGCGCTACGGCTGAGGCCTTGGCGAGTTTGTTAAAAATCAAACCACAACAAGTTTTGCCTTTTTCGACAGGCGTGATCATGGAAAACTTGCCAGTCGATCGCATCATCGCAGGCATGCCTGCTGCCGTGGCCGACGCACAAGCTGCGCACTGGGCCAAAGCGGCCGAGGGCATCATGACCACCGACACGGTGCCCAAGGCCTTCAGCCAGCAAGTGGTCTTGTCGGGCCAAACAGTCACCATCACCGGCATCAGCAAAGGTGCAGGCATGATTCGACCCAACATGGCCACCATGCTGGGCTTCTTGGCCACCGATGCCAACATCGATCCTGCGTTGTTGCCAGCGTTGGCCACCGACTTGGCCGACGCGTCTTTCAATCGCATCACCATCGATGGCGACACATCCACCAATGACTCGTTCATGGTGATGGCCACGCGCAAAGCCACGCACCCCGCCATCATGGATTGGCATTCAGCTGATGGTCAAACTTTGCGCACGGCTTTGTTGGCCGTTGCACAACAATTGGCCCACGCCATTGTGCGTGACGGCGAAGGCGCAACCAAGTTCATCACCATTCGCGTAGAGGGGGGTAAAACTTCGGAAGAATGTCGTTTGGCCGCTTATGCCATTGCGCACTCACCGTTGGTTAAAACAGCTTTCTTTGCCAGCGATCCCAACCTGGGCCGCATCTTGGCCGCAGTGGGCTACGCAGGCATTCACGACCTCGATCAAGATTTAATTGGCTTGCATCTAGACGATGTGTGTGTGGTTCAAAACGGTGGCCGCAATCCTGCCTACCAAGAGGCCGATGGCCAGCGTGTGATGAAACAAAGTGAAATCACCATTCGCGTCAATTTGGGTCGCGGCAACGCTGTCGATACAGTCTGGACCTGCGACCTCAGCCACGACTATGTGTCCATCAACGCAGACTACCGCTCATGAGCAACAACATTGAAAAACTCTTAGAGCGCGCTGTGCTCATGCTGGAGCGTTTAGAGCGTGTGTTGCCGCAGCCCCTCAGTCAACCTGATTGGAGCGAGGCCATTGCTTGGCGCTATCGCAAACGCGCATCGGGTCATGGTGTGCTGGAGGGTGTTCGTCATGTCTCCGACATGAGTCTCCAAGACTTGCAAGAAATCGACGGTCAAAAAGAAAAATTGCAACAAAATACGTTGCAATTTGTGCAAGGACTGCCTGCCAACAATGTGCTCTTAACGGGCTCACGCGGCACCGGTAAATCGTCTTTGATCAAGGCGTGTTTGAACGCCTATGCCGCACAAGGTCTGCGCCTCATCGAAGTTGACAAAGAAGATCTGACCGACCTGCCAGACATTGTGGATGTGGTGGCAGGACGCCCTGAAAAATTCATCATCTTTTGCGATGACCTGAGTTTTGAAGATGGCGAAGGTGGCTACAAAGCTTTGAAATCCATTCTGGATGGTTCGGTGGCGGCCTCTACACCCAATGTGTTAATTTACGCCACCAGCAATCGCCGTCATTTGTTGCCCGAGCACATGAAGGACAACCTCACCTACACCCACACCGAAGATGGTGAAGTTCACCCCGGTGAAGTGATTGAAGAAAAGATTTCCTTGTCTGAGCGATTTGGTTTGTGGATCAGTTTCTACCCCTTCTCGCAAGACGAATACCTCACCATCGTGGCCCAGTGGCTCAAATCGCTTGGCGCCACAGAGGCGGTCATTCAAACGTCTGGCCCCGAGGCTTTGGTCTGGGCCTTGGAGCGTGGTTCACGCAGCGGTCGTGTGGCCTATCAATTTGCGCGTGATTACATGGGTCGCACGGGGCAGGCAGCCGGCGCTGGCGCCTTCCGCAGTTTGTGAGCAGACCTTTGATGGACAGCCCCAAGTCATTGCTGGTGGCCGATGCGCACTTGCAACGTGAAGGGGGCGCAGACCGTGCCACTGTCGATGTGGCGGTGGGCATTCTCATCAATGCACAGGATCAGTTTTTGCTGACATCCCGCCCACCCGGCAAGGTGTACGAAGCTTATTGGGAATTTCCGGGCGGCAAGCTGGAAGCGGGTGAAACCGTGGCTCAGGCATTAACGCGAGAGCTGCATGAGGAGCTGGGCCTGCACATTGGCGATGTGCAATTGTGGCAACAGCAATTGGTCGACTACCCCCATGCCTTGGTGCGGCTTAATTTTTGCAAAGTGCGACAGTGGCAAGGTGAGTTGGAAATGCGCGAAGGCCAGAGCTTTGCTTGGCAAGCCTTGCCCGTGCAGGTGGGGCCTGTATTGCCTGGCACGATTCCGGTGCTGGCCCTGCTGGCCGAAGAACGTGGCTTTGTGGGCGCCACGCATTCAAGTTGAATTACTGCAGCTTGGGATCGCCAAAATTTTCTTGATCGGGTGGGTTGTCTTCGGGCACCCTGAAGCTTTCATTGGCCCAAGCACCTAGGTCAATCCCCTTGCAGCGCGCGCTGCAAAAAGGGCGGTAAGCGTTTTGTGAACTGAACAAGCTGGGGCCGCCGCAGGTGGGGCACTTCACGTGTTTGGGTTTGGACAAAGGTTCGCTCATCGGCGTCTCACAGATCGGGTGGTATCGCCTCTGCGGTTTAGGCGCAGAGCGTCATTTCAAACGGGGTGTCGTCGCGGCTGGTGATCAGCTTGCCATCTTCTTGCTGTTGCATCAGGCGAATGACCACCAACAGGCGGTTGCAACTGATCTCGGGCGTGAGGTTCAAGCTGTCGTCGATGCGCAAGCGCAGCAATTGGAAGTTACGACCTTGGGGCAAGTTTTGTTGTAGCTGGCCGCCAGTGGCCATGACTTTTTGGGTGCTGCCCGATTCACGCAACATTTTGAGCATGAGCTGAATCGAGGTGGCCAAAGGCGCAAAGTGTTGGGACCATTCATACAGGTTGGCTTGACGCGCTGCAGGCGTGTGGTGCTGCCATGCATGGTAAGCCGGTAAATCAAACTCACAGGTGCCCCCTGGGATGGCTGTGCGGCTGCGAATGCTGTTGAGGAATTCGCTTTCGCTGAGTGCACTGCCCATTTTGCCAACCATGCTGTTGAGTGTTTCAAAGCGTTGATCGAGCTGCTCGATGATCAGGTCGAGTGCTTGTTCAGAAATGGACGGATTGCCACGGTAGGCATTGAGCTGTTGTTTGTGACGCTCAATGTCTTTGAGAATTTCAGATTTGAGTTCGGAGCGTGAAGACACTTCCATGATTTCAAAAATCGTGGTGAGTGCGTAGTGATGGTCCAAAGCCTCGGTACGTTGGCAGAGCTTGTTGAAGCGAGCAAACAAATGTTGCAGGCGCAAATAAGTCCGGATGCGTTCGTTGAGGGGGTATTCGTAAAGTATCACGCTGCGTCTTTCAGTAGCAAGATCATAGCCCGAAGCGGGCCATCATTTCATGCACCACCGTCTGGAGTTGGACTAAATCGATGCCATCGTTGTAGATGACGGCGTCGGCACAGGCCAGTCGTTGTGCACGGCTGGCCTGCTGGGCCATGATGCGCTCAATTTCTGGCCGTGCCAGTGGGTTGCGGGCCATGACACGCTGTATTTGAGTTTCGGTTTGGCAATCAACCACGCAGACCCAGTCGACTTGCCGGCGCCACCGCTCGCCCGATTCCACCAGCAAAGGCACATCAAATACCAAGCATGTTTGACCCGCATCGATGGCCGATTGCGTTTGCGCCTTCAGGGTTTGCGCAACCAAGGGATGGATGATGGCTTCCAGTTGTCGCTTGTGTTGGGGGTTTGAAAAAACCAAAGCTCGCATGGCATCTCGGTCCATGGCGCCTTCGGGGGTGATGAGCGTCTCGCCAAATTCTGCCAAGATGGCTGGAATGGCCAGCCCCCCTGACTGGGTGAGTGATCGGGAGATGGCGTCTGCGTCCATCACAGCTGCGCCTGCTTGGGCCAACAATGCCGCGACAGTGCTTTTGCCGCAGCCGATGCCCCCTGTGAGCCCTAAACGAACAGGCTGGGGCTTCAAAGGCTCACACTCCCATGGAAATTCCTAGAAAGAAACATGCGAATCCAGACAGGGCTAAAAAAGGTCCAAAAGCGAAGTGTCCATTGTCACCCAGTTGCCCCCGCATTTTTTGGATGACCCCAAAAATCAGTCCAGAAACGGAGGCCAGCAAAAGCACCGGCAGCAAACTCCAAATGCCCACCCATGCGCCCAGTCCGGCCAAGAGTTTGAGATCGCCTTGACCCATGCCCTCTTTGCCAGCCCAAGTGGCAAAGGCCCAGCCCACCGCCCACAAAATGCTGTATCCCAAAACAGCGCCTGACAAGGCATGCATCAGTGGCGTGGGGGTGAGTGACATGGCGCTGCCAATGAGCCCCATCCACAAAAGAGCTTGGGTGATCACATCGGGTAGCAAAAAGGTTTCGGCATCGATCCAAGCCAAGGCCAACAGGGCTGCAGTGAAGAAGCAAGCCATCAGCGCTTGAACCGACCAACCAAATTGAAACAAACACAGGGTGAACAACAGGCTGGTGCTTATTTCTACGATGGGATAGCGCCAAGAAATGCTGGCCCCGCAATGCCTGCAGCGGCCCATGGACAAGACAAAGGACAGAACAGGAATGAGTTCATGCCATTGCAAGGCATGCTGGCAATGGGGGCAATGTGAATTGGGTGTGTTGAGGTTAAAGGGGGACTCGACAGGCGGTTCTGTGCCCAAAATCATGAGGGGCAGGCGGTGAATGAGGACATTGACAAAGCTGCCCAAGATCAGTCCGAGTGCTGCAAAAAATAGCACCTGCCACTGGGTGACATGTTCGAACTGAGGCAAGACCCAGCCCATGGCACCCGGCGGTGTCAGCAAATTGGGCCATTGAGAAGGTGGCATCAAAAGACTTGTCCTAAGTTGAAGATGGGCAAATACAAAGCCAGCAGCATCGCGCCAATGACACTGCCCAAGAGCACCATGAGAACGGGCTCGATCAAGGTGGTGAGCTGGGCAATGCGCTGATTCAAATCGGCCAACATGAGTTGGGCTGCTTTTTCTAATAGGCCAGCCATTGAACCCGTTTCTTCCCCAATGGCGCACATTTGAACAAGGACGGGCGGAAACAATTTTGATTTTGACATGGCCACGCTCAAACCGCTACCTTCTTGAATGTGCCGAATCAATTGGCGCGCATTGACTTGCAGCTGCACAGATCCCGAAGCTGCTGCCGCTGGCATCAAGGCTTCGGACAGAGGAATGCCCGCTTCTAGCAATGCCGCGAGGGTGAAGGACCATTTGGCCGTGCGACTGCCTTGTACCAGAGGTCCTAAGAGCGGCAATCTGCAGATGACAGTTTCCCACCCTAGTTTCAAGGCGTGTGAACGACGGTATGCGCGCCATGAAAGTGCCCCAGCACCGCCAAGTGCTGCCAATACAAGCAGGCCCCATTGCACCAGCCAACGGCTGATGCCAACCAAGTACTGCGTGGGCTGCGGCAGCAATGCGCCCATGCTTTTAAACACTTCTTCAAACAGAGGTACCACCCACACCATGATGACCATCACAACCCCCAAGGCCACTGCCAAAATGCAAGCAGGATAGATCAGTGCATTTTGCACTTTGGTCTTCAACAGTTTGTTGGTTTCCAGTGTGTTGGCCAAGCGGTTCAAGAGCTTGTCCAAAATACCTGCCGACTCGCCCGCTTGAAGCAAACTGCAATAAAGTGAGTCAAATGCATGCGGGTGTTTTTGAAAGGCGACATGCAATGCGCAACCGGCGCTGACGTCTTGTTGGAGTTGTTGCAGGATTTGAACGAATGCGTGTTGCGCACGAACCGATCCCACGGCACTTTGACTGAGCAATTCAAAGGCTTGTACCAAAGGAATGCCGGCGCTCATCAAGGCCGACCACTGCCGCGTGAACACGGCCAAGGTATGTGGGGAAATGCTGTGCGAAGAAGCTTGTGCAGCATGTGAGGGCGGCGCTCGGCGCGCCATAGCGCGTGCCATGGCCGCTTGCGCGTTCATGTCATGCACTCGGTTTGTGACAAAGCTTCAGCCATGGATGTGATGCCAGTGGCAGCTTGCATCAAGCCCGCGTGGCGAAGGGAATGCACACCTTCCTTTTGCGCTTGTGTTGACAGTTGGGTGTGGCTGGCATCCGTCAATACCAATTGCCGCAGACTTGCACTCATGGGCATCACCTCAAAAAGTCCAATTCGACCCCAATAGCCTTTGTGACATTGCGGGCACCCTTGTGCGCGGTAAAAAACGGGTTCGAAAGACAAGTCTTGGAGGGGCGTTTGAAAACCCAATTCAATGAGCGCTTGGTGAGACACGTGCATGGGTTGACGGCAATGTAAACACAAGCGCCGAATGAGTCGTTGGGCAGAAATCAGACTGATGCTGGCGGCCAAGTTGTACGCGGCCACCCCCATGTTGCGAAGACGAACGATCGCACCTGGCGCATCATTGGTGTGCAAAGTGGATAAGACCAAATGGCCAGTTTGTGATGCTTTGATGGCGATGTCAGCAGTTTCGGGGTCTCTGATTTCGCCCACCATGAGAACGTCTGGATCTTGCCTTAAAAAGGCTTTGAGGGAGCTGGAGAAGTTGAGGCCAATTTGCTCTTTGACGTTGACCTGATTGACGCCGCTGAGCTGAATTTCAGCCGGATCTTCGACCGTGGCGATGTTGATCTCAGGACGGTTTAAGAGGTGCAGGCAGGCATAGAGTGATTGCGATTTGCCCGAGCCAGTAGGGCCCGTGACCAAAATGAGTCCCTGCGTTTTGTGAATGGCCTCAAGCATGCGCTGCTTTTCTTGAGGACCATATCCCAAATGGTCTAAATGCAATTGTGTGATGTCTGTGGCCAAAACCCGCACGACCAATTTCTCGCCATACAACGTGGGCAATGTGCTAACGCGCAAATTCAAACGCTGCAAATTGCGCAAGCCCACCGTCATGCGCCCGTCTTGTGGCAATCGCTTTTCGGCGATATCTAGTTTGGCCAACACCTTGATGCGTGAGGCAATTTGATCTTTGAATTCATAGGGTGGTGGTGCTATCTCTTGTAGCACGCCATCGACACGCAAGCGGACACGGTAGAAGTTCTCGAAGGGTTCGAAATGAAGATCGGAGGCACGCAGTTGTGAGGCCATTTCCCATGCTTGCTGCAAGTAATGAACAACAGGTGCGTCAACGGCTGTGCGTTGCGTCTCGGAAGTAGGGCGTTCCATCTGCGTACCGTTTCATCATGTCGGGGAAGGTCATGATGCGCCCAAACGACAACAGAAAATCAACTAGTTTTTAAATGCAAGAATTTGTGCGGTGGTGTGCATGCCCACGTGATAACTGCCTTCATTCAATTCACGTTCGCCTTGCTGGGAAAACGCGATCTGCAGAGGCTTGATGTCAGCACTGAGCGTTGCAACACCAGGGTACCGGTTGCTGCTGTCTGCCTCACTGACTTTAGACTCCAAGATGAAGGCCCCCCCTGATGTCAAAGACTGACCAAGTTGGGCGTAAAGCCGTTGGCGAATTGCTGCGTCGGGTTGTGCAAAGACACTGACGACCAAGTCCCAAGCATTGTTTTCCAGTTGGAACTCTTTTAAATCAGCGATCACGTAGTGCAGCGTCACCTTGTGCAGGTCGGCCAGTGCTTTTGCTTTTGCCAGTCCTACGCTAGAGAAGTCCACGGCAGTGACTTCAAAGCCCAACTTGGCCAGATACACCGCATTTCGACCTTCACCTTCGCACAGCGACACAGCCTTGCCCAATTTAACTTGTGGCGCAGCCCATGCTAAAAAATCGTTGGGTGCTTCGCCATAGGCGTAGCTAGGGGCTTGGAATCTTTCATCCCAATAGGCGGCGCCTTTAACTTCTTTGGACATGTTGTTTGTTGAATCCTGTGCAATCAATTGAAATGTTTTCATCACGACATCGCAAACTTCTTTTGTTTGATTTTTCTCAAAATCATCGCATTTCGGACTGCGGATGTTAAAGCAAGTGTTGACGCCAATTCGTGGCAGTCCTAAGATGACCTTGCGTCTTTGAGAAATCTTAGTTCGCATACACCTCCAAGCGGTATCTATGCCGCTTCGCGGCAAGGCAGCGTTCAGCGCCGCCTTCGTCGCATCAGACTTTGGGCGTCTAGTGCCCATCGTCGAGCCCGACCAGACAGAACTGGCCGGGCTTTTTTATACTGTGGTTCACAGAGCGGTGTCGAATGCGTGACGCGCAAGCAAATTGCGTTCACAATCATTCCCTTGAAATGAAGCCAATGAGTCACGAGGTACCCATGAAATATGCATTGATCTTGGCCATGCTTTGCGCAGTCAACGCATTTGCAAACGATGCCCCAAAGGCCGACGATAAAAAACCAGAGCGCTCAGTTGTGCCTGAAAAAATCACGCGCCCCAAGTCAACGCCCGATTCTTTGCCTCAAGCTGTTGCCAAAGGCAGCCATCCCGATGGCTGCCCCAAGTTTGAATACAAAGAAAAGCCCGGAAAAATTGTCTGCTTGCAAAAAGCCACAGGCGCTGACAAACCCAAGCCAGCCGCGCATTGAAGCGCAGGGTTGAACTGACAGCAAAAAGTTTAGTTTGACAAGCCTACAAACACGTTTTGCACATCGTCATTGCCGTCAATGGCAGCCAAGAAGTTTTCAACTTCTTCAAGCTGCTCGGCGGAAAGATTGGCAGGATTGACTGGGTTTTTGGGTTTGTAACCCAGTTTGTTGGACAGCACGGTAAAGCCATGGTCTGGCAGCGCTTTGCTGACCAAATCCAAATCGGTGGGGTCGGTGATAAACACAGTGATGCCGTCTTCATCGGCTGCTTCAAAGTCTTGTGCGCCTGCTTCAATGGCGGCCAGTTCTGCGTCGGCATCGGCTTGAGCAGGCTCGGCTTCAATCATGCCGACATGGTCAAAGTCCCAAGAGACAGAACCTGAGGTTCCCAGTTGGCCCTTGCGAAACAACACGCGAACTTCAGAAGCCGTGCGATTCAGGTTGTCGGTCAGTGCTTCCACCATGACAGGTACCTGGTGCGGCGCAAACCCTTCGTAAATGACGCGTTCAAAATTCACAGGGTCGCCCAACAATCCGGCCCCTTTTTTGATGGCGCGTTCCAGGGTGTCTTTGGGCATAGACACTTTGCGGGCTTGCTCAACCACCAAACGCAGTCTGGAATTGGCGGCAGGATCGGGGCCGCTTTTGGCAGCCATCATGATGTCTTTGGCCAATCGACCAAACAGTTTGCCTCTGGCATCTGCGGCTTGTGCCTTGCCTTTTGCTTTCCACTGCGCGCCCATAGGGGTCTACTTTCTTGCGAGATGTTGAAGACTTGAGTTTAATGGATGGCATGCAATCCGGCTGTCAACCCAACCCGCTGGGGCTGAGTTAAATCAGAATTGCAGAACAAATTGGAGTCTTGGATGAAATATCACCTTTACATGCTGGGTTTGTTGGGGGTTTGGTGCTTTGGCTCGGCGCAGGGTGGCGATGCTGCTTGTTACGCAATTCATGACCCCGACAGAAAGAATGTTTGCTTGGCCATGTCCAAAAAACAAAATTCTTACTGCCACTC
Source organism: Limnohabitans sp. (assembly GCA_024642215.1). Taxonomy (GTDB): domain Bacteria; phylum Pseudomonadota; class Gammaproteobacteria; order Burkholderiales; family Burkholderiaceae_C; genus Limnohabitans_A. Next base: position 9,287 of record JAHEBO010000007.1, on the reverse strand, counting down.
GGTCAAGGATCACGACACCAAGAACATGTGCCTGGCCAATGTGATGGCCCAGCAAAGCTATTGCCACAGCATCAAGTCTCATGACATGAAGCAACAATGCCTTGCACAGGTTAAATAGCTCAGTTTCATTTAAGTTTGTGTAAAGTTGCCATTCACGTTGTTGTCATATCTATAATTGTTTCCTTATATATTTGATGACTATTTGATTCATGCACATCCTGACTGACGCTGAAAACCAAATCGTAGATCGGCTTCGCTTGGCCTACTACGAAGTGGTGCCTGCTGAGTTCAGAACTTTTTGCGCCCTCACTTCTCGAATTTCACAGGCTGTTTTGAGCAAATTCTCCATCGTGAATGAGCTGATGCCTTGCCAACTTTGGTACACCAACCAAACGCAAAACTATGTGGTCGGTTTTTTGAACAACCAGGCGCCGACGGCAGAGTGGAATGGCCATGTGGTTTGCCGAGCAGGCAATGTCATCATCGATGCGGCGACGCAAAATTTGGAAGTGAAACTAGGTGTTCAAGTCCCCTGGGTGGTGGTCGCAAGAAGGTTCATGGTCACCACGCAACTCATTTCTCGCGCTAGACTCGACAACAACGCCATGCTGGAATGGTTTTATCCGCCACAAGGTGTGGTGACAGAACCGCCAGAAGAGCCCTCGGCACTCATCGAACAATATTCAAGCCTGCTGTTTCAAAAGATTTCAAAAGAAGCCACATGAAGGACATCAAGAAACTGCTGATCATTGGTGTTGCGGCTTCTTTGTATTACTTGTCTCTTTGGATGAACGAACTGCTCTGGGGCGAGACAGAGTTTTCATTTGACGTGCATTGGGTTTTTTTTCCAAGTGGCATTCGCTTCATTTTGGTGTTGCTGGCATTGGAGTTTGGTGCCATGGGCATTGCGGTGGGCGGCATGCTTTGGAATTTTCAAGATCACCCCGACTTAGGGCTGGAATTCGCCTTCATCACAGGTTGTGTGGCGGGCCTGTCCCCCTGGCTCGCCAGAATGTTGAGTGTGAAGTTTTTGCACTTGGACCATGAGTTCAAAGTTGTCTCCCCTCAAACCCTGTTGAAAATATCTCTTCTTTTCGCTACGCTTAGCGCGCTTTTGCATCAAATATGGTTTTATGCGCAGGGGTTAACTGAGAACTTTGCGTTCAGCCTAGGTGTCATGGCATTGAGCAATTGGGTGGGCACTTTGCTTGTCTTGATGGTTTTCAAGCTGTTGATTCAGGGTGCTGCAAAGTCCAAATCCGGTTTGGATTCTTGAGTCCATTTCAGTCAACGCACCTTACAACCAGAGCCATTCATCATGAAACAAATTTACCTGCGCTATTTGGTGTTGGCTGAAGCCTTGCGAAAATCAAGCATTGACCTCTCTGGCATCGACGATGTGGGCAAGAAATTGCTGGAAATCATTGCCATTCGAAGCGCCCAAGGTCAGCCTTTGGTGGTGACCCAAACCATGGAGTTGAGCGACATCGCCAGCCCTGCCACCATTCATCGCCGAATAGCTGTCTTGTTAAAGGCCGGCCTGATCCAAGTGATGCAAACCGAGCAAAATCAAAAGATCAAATTTTTAGTGCCCACGCAAATGAGCATCGATTATTTTGACAAGCTCGGTAAGCTCATGACTTCCGCCATCCGATCCTAAGATCCAGGTGCCGCAATTGCGGCACCTGCAAATCACAAAGCCTGCAACACCCGATCGGGTGTCAAGGGCAGCGTTCTAAATCGCACACCTGTGGCATCAAACACCGCATTGGCCAATGCGGCGCCAGTGGGTCCTTGAGAGGCTTCGCCTGTGCCCAAAAATGGCTGTCCAGGACGGTCAATCAAAACAACCTCAACGGGTGGCACTTCCGAGAAGGTCAAAATCGGATAACTGTTCCAATCGCGCGACAAGACGCGGGTGTTGTCCATTTGAACTTCCTCTTTGAGTGTCCAAGACAGCGACTGAATCAAACCGCCTTCAATTTGATTGCTGACACCATCTGGATTCACCATGTGACCGCAGTCGGCACTGGCCACTGCGCGCAAAACGCGAATTCGACCATTTTGTCGATTGACCTCCACTTCCAAGGCCACAGCACAGTAGCCTGCAATGTTTTTGTATTTTGCGAAACCAATGCCGCGGCCTCGTCCAGGTGTTTTCCGCCACTGTGACCAACCAAATTTCTCGGCAGCTTTTACGATGGCATCTCTTGCACGCTCGTCTTTCAAAAATCGCAATCTGTAATCGACCGGGTCTGCGCCTGTTGCATGGGCTAGCTCGTCGATGAACGACTCAATGGCAAAAATATTGGCATAAGCCCCAAGTCCGCGGGTTGATGAAACGCGCAAGGGCATTTCTGTGATGAAGTTTGTGGTGACGTTGTGGCCAGGAAAGTCATACAGGGCAATGGCGTTTCGGTCTGCAGCGTAGTTGGGGCCACCACCGTTGGTGGGCTTGGGCATTGCAAAGGGCTTTTCAAGGTAAGCCGCCGACAACAAATTGCCAGGCTGACCACTGGGCCTTGTGCCATGCGGGGTAGACCACAAAGTAAAGTCCCAATCGAGCACATTGCCTTGTGCGTCAAGGCTGGCCTTGGTTTTCATGACCATCGCAGAGCCGTAAGGTTCCCAGGCGTGTTCTTGTTCTCGGGAATATTGCAATCGAACAGATTGTCCAGGCACTTGCATGGCCAACAGAGCCGCGTCTGCCGCCGCATCATCGGCCATGTTGTGGCCATAACAGCCCGAGCCCTGTACGTGCTGCATGCGAACTTTTTCCTTGGGAAGGTTCAACATTTTGGCAATGGCTTCGCCCGTTTGAAAAACAGATTGACTGTGGGTTTGCACGGTCAACACGCCATCCTCTCCAAGGGTGGCCATGGCCGCGGAGGTGCCAATAGAGCCATGCATGTGATAAGGCCGGTAGTACTGGGCTTCTAAAACGCGGGCGACGGCTGTTGTGGCACTGCCGGTGTTTGCTCTGGCCTGTTTTTTGGTTGGAATGACCACATCCGGCTTGGTTTGCAACAACCAAGTTTGCATTTCCTGCGTTTTGGGCAAGGTGTGGGGAACTTGCCATTCACAAACGCTTTGAAGCGCTTGCGCAGCTGCTTGGGCCTGTGCTTCGCGTTTTGCAATGACACCTAAAAAACTGCCGTTGCGAACCACCTTGACCACGCCGGGCATTTTTTCGATGCGACTGAGGTTGGCCGATTGCAATCTGGCGCCATGGTTTGGCGGACGCACAATCTGACCAAACAACATGCCCTTGGGCCTTTGTTCTTGAACAAAAATAGCCTCGCCCATCACTTTGGCTTGAATGTCAGGTCTTGGAACGGAGCGCCCTACGTAGCGATGCTCGCTGATGGGCTTGGGTTTAACCAGACCAGTTGCTTCTCGATTGAGCGATTCGCCGATGACCAATTCCCAATAGTTTGTTTGGGCACCATTGCCGGCACGGATAACACCGTTTTGCACTTTCATTTGAAGCGCGGGTTGACCCAGTTTGGCTTCGGCCAAGTTCAGCAAAATGGCGCGCACTTCTGCTGCCGCTGCTTGGACCGCTGTTGCGCAGTAGGGCATTGAAAAAGAGCCTGCCGTGACGCCCTCGTCGGGGACCAAGGCCGTATCGCCCGAAATGAGCTTGATCTTGGCAAAGTCGACATCTAATTCTTCGGCGCACACTTGCGATACAGCGGTCAAGATACCTTGGCCAAGTTCTACTTTGCCAATGCGCAATTCCACCATTTGGGTGGCGCTGTCAATCCGAATCCAAGCATTGAGTTTTCTGTGAATGTGCAAGTCACCCGCCAGCCTGGGTTTGTCTGGGGCAACAGCGGACTGCGAATGGACATCCATCAAGGGGATGCCAAAACTCAAGGTCAGTGCACCAGCTGATTGGAGAAATTGACGGCGCGAAGTTTGGGTGTGATGCATCTCAAACTCCTTGGGCCGCACGCATGACGGCGCGAACGATTCTGTGATGGGCGCCGCAGCGGCAAAGGTTGCCATCCAGTGCGGTTCTGACCTCAGACTCTGTGGGTTTGGGGTTGCGGTCTAACAAAGACTGGGCTTGCATGATCATTCCTGAAGTGCAGTAACCGCATTGCGCAGCTTGCTCATGAATAAAAGCTTGTTGTAATTTGCTGGGTTGGCCATTGGCCGTCAATCCAGACAGTGTGACAACGGAGCGGCCTTCAACCGAAGAGACGGGGGCCACGCAACTGCGCATGGGGTCGCCGTTGACCAAAACAGTGCAGGCGCCACATTGCGCCAAGCCGCAGCCAAACTTGGGGCCATTGACCCCCAAGTCATTGGCCAAAATGTGCAGCAAGGGTTCTGACTGATCGGCATTCGACTGAGTCGGTTTACCATTGAGTTTGAAACTGATCACAAAGTCTCCTCGATTTGATGTAAATCAAGCTTAAACAATATTAATTTTTGGTTCAAGAGAGTAAAACTCATGCTGCAAGCTCTGCCTACCTTTGATGATGTTCTTGCAGCCGCTGCGCGGCTCAAAGGCATTGCACATAAGACGCCTGTGCTGCAGTCCACCACCTTGAATGAACAACTGCATGCGCAGGTTTTTATCAAGTGTGAAAACTTTCAACGCATGGGTGCCTTTAAGTTTCGGGGTGGTTTCAATGCCTTGGCCAAATTAAACGCGGCGCAGCGCCAAGCGGGTGTGGTGGCTTATTCGTCGGGCAATCATGCGCAAGCCGTGGCCTTGTCTGCGCGCATCTTGAACATTCCAGCGACCCTCTTCATGCCGCATGATGCGTCGCCTGCCAAATTGGCGGCCACCCAAGGCTATGGCGCTAAGGTCATTGGCTACGATCGCTATTCAGAAGATGCCAGCGCCAAAGCAATGCAATTGGCGCAAGAAAAAGGCCTCACCTTCATCCCACCGTTTGACCATGCCGATGTATTGGCAGGGCAGGGAACAGCCGCTTTGGAGTTGTTTGACGAAGTGGGCGACCTCGATGCCTTGTTTGTCTGTTTAGGGGGCGGTGGTTTGCTCAGTGGCAGCGCCTTGGCAGCCAGAGCACGATCGCCACTGTGCAAAATTTATGGGGTAGAACCTGAAGCGGGCAACGACACGCAGCAGTCTTTTCGCAAAGGTGAACGCGTCAAAATTCCAACCCCCGTCACCATTGCCGATGGTGCGCAAACACCGATGGTGGGCGCCATCACTTTTGAAATCATCAAAGCCTTGGTCGATGACATTCACACCGTCACCGATGCGCAGTTGATTGAGGCCATGCGCTTTTACGCTGAGCGCATGAAGATGGTGGTTGAGCCCACAGGTTGCTTGTCTTTGGCGGCCGCCATTCAAGCGGCATCAAGTTTAAAGGGCCAAAGAGTCGGTGTCATCATCAGTGGTGGCAATGTCGATTTGGCCAGATTCGCCCAATTACTGACGTCATCGCTATGAATTTCAAGCCGCCCTTGTTGCCAGCTTTGCTGTCCTTGATGGTGTCAACGGGCCTTGCAGGTGGTGTGCCAATGAGGGTGTTTGCACAAGCCACTCAATCGCCTGTGAGGCTGGTCAGTGTGAATTCATTGGGCATGGAATTCGTACGCGTTCCTGCTGGCGAATTCATGATGGGAAGCGACGAAACAGTCGCATCATTGCAAAGGGATTTTCCTCAGTTAGAAGTCAAACGTTTGGACGAGTTGTCTGACGAAATGCCTTTGCATCGCGTCAAAATTTCTCGCGCGTTTGATCTCGGTAAGACAGAGGTCACACGCGCGCAGTTTGAAAAATTCTTATCCCTCTCAGGCTACATTCCCGAGTCTATTCGTGACAAAACGGGGGGCTATGGCTACAGCGTCAGTCACGATCGCCATCGACCCGAAAAAGCCGATGCATTTGCGGGCAGAGATCCTGCCTACAGTTGGAAAACGCCTGGATTTGATCAAGCTGACCACCATCCTGTGGTTAACGTCACGTGGCACGATGCCATGGCCATGGCCAACTGGCTTACACAAAAAGAAGGCGTGACGTATCGACTGCCCACTGAAGCCGAGTGGGAGTACGCTTGTAAAGCAGGCACACAAACGCGTTACCCACACGGCAACGACCCACAGTCATTGACGAAGTGGGCCAATCTATTTGATGCATCCGCGACGCCGCATTGGCAGCGTTGGCAAGACAAAGCGCTACCGGGCAACGATGGCTATGCGTTCACTTCACCCGTGGCCAGTTTTCCACCCAATGCCTTTGGTTTGCACGACATGGTGGGCAACGCTTGGGAGTGGGTCAGCGATCACTATGAAGAAAGCTATTACAAAACTTCACCAGCCACGGATCCACTGGGCCCCGACGCCGGGCATCTGAAAGTTCGAAGGGGTGGGTCTTGGCACACTTGGCCCATTTATGCGCGCTGCAGTTATCGCAACATCAATGCCCCGGACAGTCGCTACACACTGCTGGGCATGCGCCTCTTGCGTGAAGTAAAGCCCTAAGCCAGCACGATGGGCTTAGGTTCTGCGCACCAGCAGTTGAGAGGCCAGCGCTATCAGCGCTTCTTTGTAAGGACCATTTGTCAAATGTTGCGCTGCATTGATGGCGCGCTGTGCTTCAGCCATGGCGGCTTGGCGACTGCCATCCAAGGCGCCTGTTTCGCGAACGATGGCAATGACTTGACTCAGTTGATCAACTGAGCCGGTTTCTATGGCTTTTTGAATCAGTTCTTTTTGTGCGGGTGTGCCGCGCTGCATGGCCAAAATGAGTGGCAAGGTGGCTTTGCCTTCGCGCAGGTCATCGCCCAGATTTTTGCCCATTTCTGCGGCATTGCCTTCATAGTCCAACACGTCATCAATGACTTGGAAGGCTGTGCCAAGGGCTTGACCGTATTCGGCGCAGGCTTCTTCCAGCTCGGGCGATGTTTTGGCCAAAATGGCGGCCAAACGGGAGCTGGCTTCAAACAGCTTGGCGGTTTTGGAGCGAATCACGCGCAAATACGCTTCTTCGTCCAAGGAGGCGTCGTGCATGTTCATCAATTGAAGCACTTCGCCTTCTGCGATCACATTGGTGGCGTCGGCCAAGACTTGCATGATGCGCATGCTGCCGGCGTCGACCATCATTTGAAATGCGCGGGAATACAGAAAGTCGCCCACCAATACACTGGCGGGGTTGCCAAAATTTTCATTGGCAGTAGGCCTGCCGCGGCGCAGCGTGGACTCGTCCACCACGTCGTCGTGCAGCAGCGTGGCTGTGTGAATGAACTCCACCACCGCAGCCATGCTGAATTTGTGGGCCTCTTGGTAATTCAAGGCGCCACAAGTGAGCAACAAAATGACAGGTCGCAAGCGCTTGCCGCCAGCCGAAATGATGTACTGGGCCACTTGTCCCACCAAAGGCACGCCGGAGCTCAGTCTTTCGGCGATGACCTCGTCGACCTTGGCCATGTCTTGGGCCACCAAGGCCAAAGCGGTGGCTGGAGAGGCAGATGCAGTGGACGCGGTGGTAGACAAAATGGCTTAGCTCAACAAGGTGTCAGGGGCCAGGATTCCAAATTTCCCGGATTTTTCTGGGTTTGACCTGGATTTTGGGTGAAATATCAGTGTTCGAGCTGATTATAGAGAGCGAAAAAGCTGGCTTGGGCCCCTGAAACGTACTTCTTGACGGGGGGCTTGGCAAGTCCTAAAAGTCCGTGCTAAAATCCGCGGTTCCTTAGGGTTCGTCCTAGGGAACTTTCATTCCAGATATCAAAAAATATCAAAAAGGTCATTATGTACGCGGTCATAAAAACCGGCGGCAAACAGTATCGTGTTGCTGCTGGCGAAAAAATTAAAGTAGAACAGATTGCTGCGGACGTGGGCCAGGAAATCGTGATCGACCAGGTTCTGGCAGTCGGCAACGGCGCAGATCTGAAGGTTGGCACGCCCCTGGTGTCCGGCGCCACTGTTAAAGCCACTGTGTTGGCACACGGCAAGCACGACAAAGTGCACATCTTCAAGATGCGCCGTCGCAAGCACTATCAAAAACGTCAAGGTCACCGCCAGCAGTACACAGAACTGCAAATCGGTGCGATTGCAGGCTAAGGAGCTTAGGTCATGGCACAGAAAAAAGGCGGCGGCTCTACGCGAAACGGGCGCGATTCAAAGCCCAAAATGCTCGGTGTGAAAGCTTTCGGTGGTGAACTCATCAGCGCTGGCTCCATCATTGTTCGTCAACGTGGCACCAAGTTCCACGCTGGCACCAATGTCGGCATCGGCAAAGATCACACATTGTTCGCTTTGGTTGACGGCCACGTGTCGTTCGGCACAAAGGGTGCTCTGAACAAGCAAATGGTGAACATCACTGCTGCTTAAACAGCGTGAGCCTTTGCGCAAAGAGCCCCGCCAAGTCGGGGCTTTTTTGTTCCAGAGTTCAAACCCCAAAACATAAACTGGATTTCTCATGAAATTTGTTGACGAAGCCTATATTGACATCGCCGCGGGCGATGGCGGAAACGGCTGCGTCTCGTTCCGTCATGAGAAGTACAAAGAGTTTGGCGGCCCCAATGGCGGCGACGGTGGCCGAGGCGGCCACGTGTTTGCCGTGGCCGACCCCAACCTCAACACCTTGGTTGACTTCCGTTACTCACGCCGCCACGAGGCCAAGCGCGGCCAGCACGGCATGGGCTCCGACATGTTCGGCGCCATGGGCGACGATGTCACCCTCAAAATGCCCGTGGGCACCATCATCACCGACGCCGAAACAGGCGAAGTTTTGTATGAGTTGCTCCAGCCGGGTGAGGTCATCATGATTGCCAAAGGCGGTGATGGTGGCTTTGGCAACATGCGTTTCAAGAGCGCCATCAACCGCGCGCCACGCCAAAAAACACCAGGCTGGCCTGGTGAGAAAAAAGAACTCAAACTTGAGTTGAAGGTGTTGGCCGATGTTGGCTTGCTGGGCATGCCCAATGCGGGCAAGTCCACGCTCATTGCTGCCATCTCCAACGCGCGTCCCAAAATTGCCGACTACCCCTTCACCACCTTACACCCCAATTTAGGTGTGGTCCGTGTGGGCCCAGAGCAAAGCTTTGTGGTAGCCGATGTGCCAGGCCTCATTGAAGGTGCCTCAGACGGCGCTGGTTTGGGCCATTTGTTCTTGCGCCATTTGCAGCGCACACGTTTGCTTTTGCACATCATTGACTTTGCGCCTTTTGACGAAGCCGTCGATCCGGTGGCACAGGCCAAAGCCATTGTGGGCGAGCTCAAAAAATACGACAAAGCCTTGTACGACAAACCCCGTTGGTTGGTGCTCAACAAGCTGGACATGGTGCCGGCCGAAGAGC
>JAHEBO010000021.1:9158-50492 GCA_024642215.1 Limnohabitans sp. | reverse complement strand
TCGGGCAATTTGCTGGCGTTCTTCAAACCGGCAGGCAGTTTGACGCCGCAGACCTGTTGGCCTTCTTGGTATTCTTTCCAACCACTGCCCGCCAAATAGCCACGCACAACCGCTTCGACTGGGATAGGCTGCAAGCGCTTGACCAGCATTGAGCGGCCCGTGACTTGAGGCACTTCTTCTGCACTGACAACGCTCTCGGGGGCGTCACCGGTGAGGTGAATGGGGCACAGGTTCAAGCCTTTGGGGCCCAACTTGTCAAACCAGTACAAGGCCATTTGCGTCAGCAGCACGCCTTTGCCCGGGATGGGCTCACCCATGATGACGTCGAAGGCACTGATGCGGTCGGAGGCCACCATCAGGATGCGGTTGGTGCCTACAGCGTAGTTGTCACGCACCTTGCCGCGCGCGAGCAAGGTGAGGGATGTCAAAGCGGAGGTATGTAAAGCAGCAGTGTTCATGTTGCTGCGATTATCCCGCCAATTTCAGTGAACGACTTGCGCCAGCTCACCTTTTGCGTACTGCGCCGCCACCACTTGCAAGCTGTGGCCTTTGATTTTGGCGGCTTGGCCTTCACAGCCGAACTCCAGGTAGCGCTGCTTGCAAATTTGCTTGGCCGCTTCACGGGCAGGCTTGAGCCATTCGCGGGGGTCAAACTTCTCGGGGTTTTGCACCATGAATTTGCGCACGGCGGCGGTCATGGCCAAGCGGATGTCGGTGTCGATGTTGACTTTGCGAACGCCAAACTGGATGGCCTTTTGAATTTCTTCCACCGGCACGCCGTAGGTTTCTTTCATGTTGCCGCCAAATTCACGAATGATGGCCAGCAAATCTTGCGGCACGCTAGAGGAGCCGTGCATCACCAAGTGGGTGTTGGGGATGCGCTTGTGAATGGCTTGGATGCGGTCGATGGCCAAAATATCGCCTGTGGGCTTGCGTGTGAATTTGTAGGCGCCGTGGCTGGTGCCAATGGCGATGGCCAAGGCATCGAGCTGCGTACGCTTCACAAAATCAGCCGCCTGCTCAGGGTCCGTCAGGAGCTGTTCGCGGGTCATGACGGCATCGGTGCCGTGACCGTCTTCTTTGTCGCCTTGCATGGTTTCCAAAGAACCCAAGCAACCCAATTCACCTTCTACGGTGATGCCCAATTTGTGGGCCATGCTGACCACTTTCTGGGTCACTTCGAGGTTGTATTCGTAGCTGGCAATGGTTTTGCCATCGGCTTCCAAGCTGCCATCCATCATGACGGAGCTGAAACCTAAATTGATGGCGCCTTGGCACACATCGGGGCTTTGGCCATGGTCTTGGTGCATCACCACGGGAATCTCGGGGTAGGACTCGACAGCGGCTTGGATGAGCAACTTCAAAAAGCCTTCGCCAGCGTACTTGCGGGCACCCGCAGACGCTTGCATGATCACAGGCGCGCCGGTTTCTTTGGCAGCCTCCATGATGGCCTGGACTTGCTCCAAGTTGTTGACGTTGAAAGCTGGAATGCCGTAGCCGTTGGCGGCCGCATGGTCCAGCAGCTCGCGCATAGAAACGAGTGCCATGATGAAAAGTCCCAAAGTTAAAAAACCATTTTCAAGCGATTTGGCTGCAGCCCTGTCAGGATGAACCAGCTCATTCTGAGTTCGCGTAACCCGCTTGTAACTGGCAAGGATTTTAACAACTGGAAGCGATCTTGGCTGTTTTTTTGGCCAGTCCGACTATGATTTCGGTCATGTTCAAAGAGCGCTCCCTTTTTTCCAACCCTGACCGTTCCTCTACTTGGCGGTCAGACGCCTTGGTCAGCCTGGTCTGCCTGTTCGTGTTGTTGGCCTGGGACTTCTCGGGTGGCGACATGCAAATGGCGCAGTGGTGGGGTCAGGCTAGCGGTTTTGCCCTGCGCGACGACTGGTGGATGGTCAAGGTGATGCACGAGGGCACCCGCAATGCCGGATGGTTGCTGCTTCTGGCTTTGGCAGCTGGCATTTGGCGGCCCTGGGGAAGTTTGCGCCATTTGGCCACCGCCCATCGCGCCAGCTTGTTTTTCTCTGTGCTGTGTGCGCTCTTGGCGGTGACGCTGATCAAGGGCTTCAGCAGAACCAGTTGCCCGTGGGATCTGCAAGTGTTTGGCGGCACCGCCACCTACATTTCTCATTGGGATTTGTTTCAGCGCGATGGCGGCGGCGGCCATTGCTTTCCAGCCGGTCATGCCTCTACCGGCTTTGCCTTCATGGCCGCCTACTTCAGCCTTCGCCAAAGCGGTGTACCCCTTGCGCGCTGGTGGCTGATCGGTGCCGTCTTAGCAGGCTTGATCTTGGGCATTTCACAACAAATGCGCGGCGCTCATTTCATGAGCCACACCCTTTGGACCGCTTGGCTTTGCTGGACCGTGGGCTGGCTCAGCCACTGGCTGTTCAGTCGCTTGCGCGGCAAATCTTGAGCATGTTGGTGCCGCCTGGCGCACCCATGGGTTCGCCGCAGGTGATGGCATAAATGTCACCGCCCGACACAATGCCACGGCTCTTCAAATGATTTTCAGCCTGAACCAAGGCGGTATCGCGGTCGGCACTGGTGTCCATCAACAAGGGGCGCACATTGCGGTACAACGCCATTTTGCGCTGTGACGACAATTTGGTGGTCACCGCATAAATGGGGATGTTGACGCGGTGACGGCTCATCCACAAAGCGGTAGAGCCTGAATCGGTGAGCGCCACAATGGCTTTGGCATTGAGGTGGTGGGCCGTGAACAAAGCGCCCATGGCAATCGATTGGTCAATGCGGCTGAAAGTTTGACCACTGAAGTCACCGTCCAGTTCAAACTCTTCTGCGGTTTCAGCGGCCAAGCAAATCTTGGCCATTTCTTCCACCGTCTCGAGCGGGTATTTGCCAGCGGCTGTTTCGGCACTCAGCATGACGGCATCGGTGCCGTCCAGCACGGCATTGGCCACGTCACTCACCTCGGCGCGTGTGGGCACGGGGTTGGTGATCATGCTTTCCATCATTTGCGTGGCCGTGATCACGACTTTGTCGTGCTGGCGTGCCAACTTGATCATGCGTTTTTGCAAAGCCGGCACCACTGCGTTGCCCACTTCAACCGCCAGGTCGCCACGGGCCACCATGATGCCGTCGCTGGCCAGCAAAATCTCTTCCAAACGGGGAATGGCTTCTGCGCGCTCAATCTTGGCAATCAAACCAGGCTTGTGGTTGTATTGGGCAGCCGCCACATTGGCCAACTGACGGGCCATTTCCATGTCGGTGGCGTTTTTGGGGAAACTCACTGCCACATAGTCGGCTTGGAAGCTCATCGCTGTTTTGATGTCTTCCATGTCTTTGCCGGTGAGGGCGGGCGCCGTTAAGCCGCCACCTTGTTTGTTGATGCCTTTGTTGTTGGACAACTCACCGCCCAATTTGACAGTGGTGTTAACTTTTTCGCCCTGCACAGAATCGACGGTGAGCACAATGAGGCCATCGTTGAGCAAGAGCACATCGCCAGACTTCACATCGCGTGGCAACTCTTTGTAGTCCAGGCCCACACCTGTGAGATCACCGAGTTCGGCACGCGATGCGTCGAGCACAAACTTGGCGCCAGGTTCGAGCATCACTTTGCCGTCTGCAAATTTGCCGACGCGAATTTTGGGGCCTTGCAAATCGGCCATGATGGCCACTTCACGACCTGCGCGCACAGCCGCTTCGCGCACCAAGCGCGCACGGTCAATGTGGTCTTGCGCTTTGCCGTGACTGAAATTCAAACGAACCACATTGACACCGGCTCGGATCATGGCTTCGAGCAATGCGGGCTCGCTCGATGCAGGGCCTAAGGTGGCAACAATTTTGGTAGCGCGACTGGGCATGAGGTCAGATCTCCGATGTAATTTAATTTCAATTTTCCCACGAAATGGGTTACATGCGGAGAACAAATGTTCAGTTCTCGGCCTTGATGCCTGCTTTTTCAACCACCCGTGCCCAACGACTCAGTTCGTTCTTGGCCAAGTCACCCATGCGCTCTGGCTTGCCACCGACAACGACCATGCCTTGCTTGCTCATGGTTTCTTTGACATCGGGCAATTGCAGCAAGCTGTTGAAGTCTGCATTGAGTTTGGCCACCACATCGGCCGGCGTTCCCGCTGGAACCAACACGCCATACCAAGTTTCCACCACACCATTGGCCACGCCCAACTCTTTCAAGGTGGGCACATTGGGGAATGCGGGCGAACGTTCAGCACTCATCAAGGCCAACATGCGCAATGAACCATTTTGCAAATGCGGCGCGGCGGTTTGCAGCGCCACAATGCTGGCGTCGACATGGCCGCCCATTAAATCAGTCAGAGCACCTGCGGTGCCTTTGTAAGGCACGTGCAACAGTTTGACATTGGTTTCTTGGGCCAACAATTCCATGGCCAAGTGTTGAGGTGAACCTGTGCCGGGAGATGAGTAGTTCAACACGCCGGGTTGTTTCTTGGCGCTCTCCTGAAAATCTTTGAACGTGTTGAAAGGCGACTTGCCAGAAGTGGCCACACCCAAAGCGCTGGTGCCCAACAAAATCACGGGCGTAAAAGCTTGCTGTGGGTTGAATGGCAGCTTAGGCATCAGGGCTGGAAAGGTGCCATGTGCAGTGGCTGTGACCAAGACGGTTAAGCCGTTGGGTGCCGCCTTGGCTGCGGCGCCGGTGCCAATCGAGCCACTGGCGCCCGCCTTGTTGTCGGTCACCACAGAGACCTTCCATTTGTCAGCCAACTTGGGGCCAAGCAATCGCGCGAGCAAGTCGGCACCCGTACCGGTGGTGAAAGGCACCAACAGCGTCACAGGGCCAGATGGGTAGGTGGCATGTGTGTTTTGCGCGCTGGCTTGGCCGCTCCACAAAGTGCTGCACAAAGCCATCGCGGCAAAACACAAAGTCCCTCGGCGAGCAAATGAAACGGGTTGAGCGTTGAGGTGCGACATGGCAAATTACTTTCTCTATCTAAATCTGGGGCAATGACGTCAAAATCGACTGCGTCACTTACTTTGGCAATTTGCTTTTCCAAACATTCCAAGGACGCTCAACTTGACCGGCATTGGTTTCTGCAGAATTGCGTGCTTCGGCTTCTGACAAATAAACGGGCTCACCAGCACCCATGCCAAAACTCATGCGCATGGCTTCAGCTTGAAGTTTGGCATTGCCTTCCGTGTAATAAGCGCGGAACACCGCCAATTGAATGGAGTCGGCCACCACCACATTGCCATGGCCGCGCAGCAAAGCCACGGTGTTGTTGCCCAAGGTGTCGGCCAAAGATTCGCCAATGCTTTGGTTGCGAATCAACATGTCCGACGTTTCGCCCAATGTGTTGCGAATTTCAAAGGTGGGCACATTGCTGCCCAAAAAGCCACTCATGTGGCAGATGGGGCGCAGTCGCGCACCGGTGACGCCAAACGGAATGATGGCCGGCGAGTGGCTGTGCACCACCGAATTGACATCGGGGCGTTTTTTGAAAATGGCACTGTGAATGAAGCGCTCTAAATATGACTTGCGGCCCTGAGCATCGTGCACTTCACCGTTCAAATCACATTCCACAATGTCTTGTGCTGTGACAGAGGCAGGCGCCATGCTGCGAGCGATGAAAAATCGCTCGGGGTTCTCGGGGTGGCGAACGCTGATGTGGCCAAAGCCATCGAAGACGCCTTCGTTGGCCAGGATTTGATTGGCGGTTGCCAAGTCTTCGATGAGTTGTGCTATGGATACGGTCATGGTTTTTCTCGGTCAACAGGTTGTTTGAATTATTTGCTTAAAAATAAACGGTTCCAGTGTTGGTTCCATTTCTCGGCTTCATCCACCACGATGCCGGGCTCGGTGAGGACGTAATTGAAATTGTTCAAATTGGATTTAACTTTTTGGTTGGAGGGCGGCCGTCCCAAGCTGTTGAACAAGGCTTGTGCATCTGGCGACAAAAGAAAGTCAGCAAATAGCACAGCCGCATGAGGGTGCGCAGCCATGCGCGCCACACCCAAGCCTTGCGGGCGAGCCAACGTAGGCTCAATGGGCGCCCAGTCGATGGGTGCGCCACGTTGCTTCAAAGATTGTGCGTTGGCGTTGTAAATGGTAAGGCCCACATCGGTTTCGCCTGCAGCCACCATTTGTGCCAACAAAATGTGACCTTTGCGAACATCCGGTTTTTGATCCGACAGTTTTTTGAAGAAGGCCATGCCACGTGCTTCGCCCATGGCGTTGACCAAACCGCCCATCCACTCCGCGTCGGTCGATTCAATGGCGATACGACCTTTCCATTTGGGTTCTGTAAAACCTTCATAGTGTTTGGGCAAGTCTTCGCGTTTAACTTTTTGTGTGTTGAATGCCACCACAAAGAAATTCACACGGTCTGGCATCCACAGCCGATGTTTGGGAATCATGCCTTGAGGCAAGTCGGCAATGTGCGGGCTGTGAAACTCGCTCAGCACTTTTTCGCGCGCCAACATCTCCATTTCGGGGCCGTTGGTTTCCACCACGTCCACCACATGGCGTTTGGCACGGGCCTCGTTCACCACGCGCTGCACCACACCATCGCTGAGGCCTCGCCACACGGTCACCTTGATGCCATATTTCTTTTCAAACTCCGCCAACAAGGGGCCCGATTCTGTGGGCGCCAAGGACGTGTAAAGGGTCAGTCCGCCTTCTTTCTTCGCGCGCTCAAGCAACCAAGCTTCTCGGTCTGCTGCCTTGTTCATGAAAATTGCTTCATGTGGACTTGCCTGTTGCGGCGCAGGTCCCTGCGCGTGTGCAGGCAGGCAAACTTGCAGGGCCAAGGCGCTCCCCAGACAACACGTCATGAGCAACTGCTTGAACGTCAATCCAAGTTGAGTTTTGAACTGTTGCATGTTGCGCTCCTTCAAGCTTTGCTCAAGATTGTTTTCACGCGCGCAGGATTCAATGGGGCTTGGCGCATGCGAACGCCGGTGGCATCAAAGAAAGCATTGGCAATGGCCGCAGGGACTACACGGCACGTGGCTTCACCGGCGCCTGTGGGCGGAGCTTCAGGCCGATTGATCAACACAATGTCGATGGTCTCCGGCGTGTCCTTGATTTCCAAAATGGGGTAACTGCGCCAGTCGACACTCTTGACCTGATCGGGGGTAAATTGCACTTCTTCGTACAAGGTGCGTGACAACGCTTGCACCAAACCACCTTCAATGGTGTAGCGCAGGCCCTGTGGGTTGACGATCAAACCGCAATCATGTGCCACGGTAAATTTACGACCCCAAATGCGGCCAGTTTTGCGCTCCACTTCAATTTCAGCCACCACCGCCACGATGGTGCCAGCGCGCTGCGCATACGCAATGCCACGGCCTGACAAAACAGCCCCCGTGCGATTGCGTTTGGCATTGCCACGCGGCTCCCAACCCGATTTTTCGGCTGCTGCTTTGAGCACTGCAATGTCGCGAGGAGCCTTCGCGTATTTCACGCGAAAGGCGATGGGGTCTTCACCGGTTGCATAGGCCAACTCGTCAATGAACTGCTCGCTGGCAAATTGAATTTGCAAGCCCACTGGATCGCGCATGTGCGAGGTTCGCATGGGCGAGGCACTGGCAATCAAATCCGGAATGACTTCCCAAGCCATCAACTTGTTGTCAAAGCCGTAACTTTCTTCAGGGATGCCAAAGGTGATGCCTCCCTTGGGTGGCAAGCCCAGCTCCATGCCCACCAAGCTGTCGCGCGGATCGGACTCGTTGCTGTCAATGGTGGCCCTTGAAAATGCACGCGTGGTGAAGTCATAAGCCACCACCTTGCCATCGGCATCAATGGCGGCACGGGCACGGTGCACCGAAGCCGGTGCTTTGGGGTCCCATGCGGTACCGTCATGGCGCATGCCTTGAACGCGCACTGGTTGACCTACTTTGGAAGAAATAAACGCAGCGTCCATCACCGCATCGCCAGCGTCGTTGCGCCCGTAAGAGCCAGGGCCCTGCACCCAAATGGCTTCTACTTTGTCAACCGGCACTTTGAGCAACGCAGCAACGCCATCCCGCGCGTAGTGTGGTTTTTGAGAGCCTGTCCAAAGCGTGATTTTGTCGGCTTTGACATCGGCCACCGCGCTGGCAGGGCCCATGCTGGCATGCGATTGGAAGGGCCACAAATATTCGGCCTCCACCACTTTGACCGCCGACTTGAGGGCTGCAGCAACGTCACCGTTTTTGTGTTCTTCGGTGCGCTTGCGTGTGGGTGCCTGACGAATGTGGGCATGCAATTTCTCAAACTCAGGAAACGGTTTGGGCGATGCGCTCCAAGTCACTTTCAGTTCTTTGGCTGCACGCACAGCATCCCATTCACGCTCGGCCACCACGGCCAAAAAGTTTTTCTCGCGAACCACGCGGGCGCCGGCAATGTGCTTGATCGATGCTTCGTCTACTTTCTCTGCCAAGCCACCTGCAACGGGCGTGCGAATGACACGCGCATGCAACATGCCAGGCACTTTGACGTCGGCAATGTTGCCACGTGTGCCAAACACTTTCCAAGCCACATCAGTGCGCGGCAGAGACAAGCCCACCACTTTGTACTCTGCAGGTGATTTGGGTTTGGCCAGGCCTTTGACCTCCAAGGGATTGCCAATTTTTTTATTCCACTCAACTTTGGCATTGAAAAACTTGCCACCAATCAATTCGGCATAGGTGACCTTCTGGGCACTGTTGCCTTTGACAGAAATTTCGCCATCGTCTACCGCCAGGCTGGCCACAGGGACACCCAGTTTTTCACTGGCCAAATTCAACAAAATGCGACGAGCTTCTGCAGCGGCATTGCGCAGCGGCTTGGCGCCGGCTTGAATGCCCAGTGCGCTGGAGGCACCGCCTTGGTTCAAAGAACTGGCGGTGTTGCCCATCACAATTTTGACCTTGCGATACGACACATCCAATTCTTCGGCCACGATCTGCCCAATGGCCACTTCCAAACTTTGGCCCAAGTCGACTTTGCCGTAGTAAGCCACCACCGAACCATCGGGCTGAATGGCCACCCATGAATCGAGCTCGTCGGCTTTGAGTGCGGGCTTGATGGCACTGATGGTGGCCAAGGTGGTCCCCAAGCCGCTGGCAGCAGAGGCACCGACTGATGCTGCACCTGCGGTTTGCGCGATGGCCTGCGTTGACACACCGCCACCTGCAACCGACACCACCAAGGCACCTGCCGCACTGAGAAAATCACGACGTGTTGTGCCATTGAGCTTGTCGCCGTAAGCGCTTGAATTCACCTCGACGGTGTTCACATTTGTATTTGAATTCTTGTGCATGGAGTCCTCCTCAAGCCATCAAAGTTTGTGCGCGCTTGATGGCGCGCAAAATGGACACATGCGTGCCGCATCGGCACTTCAAGCCTTCCAGTGCCGTTTTGATTTCGGCATCGGTGGCTTTGGGATTGCGTTTTAAAAACGCAGCCGAAGTCATGGCCCACCCATTGATGCAATGACCACACTGCGGCACTTGCTCCTCTAAAAATGCCACTTGAATAGGGTGTGGATTGTCTGGCGTTCCCAAGCCCGCTAAGGTGGTGACCTTCTTGCCCTTCACGGCCGACACAGGCAGCACGCAAGAGCGCACCGCGTGCCCATCCAAATGCACGGTGCAGGCGCCACATTGCGCCAAGCCACAACCAAATTTGGGGTTGTTCAATTTCAAATCATCGCGCAACGCATACAGCAAAGGCATTTGCGGATCGCTGTCGATTTCGACGGACTTACCGTCAACCATGAAGGGGGTTAAAGCCATGTTGTCTCCTGTGTCAATTTTTTCAAACTTCTGTGAGCATGTCGTCCAACGCTGTCACCAGCGCGCTCTGCAATTCGGGGTCTTGGCTGGAGTGGCCAGCAGTGTGTACCACGCGCAACTGCGCCAGGGGCCACACTTGTTTCAATTGCCACGCAGTTTCTGCAGGCGTGACCATGTCAAACTGGCCCTGCACAATGATGCCGGGAATGTTTGTCAAAAAGTCATGCGCTGTTGACGGCACAATGCTGCCCTTGGTGCCTAAATCGGGATCGTGCGCAAACATGTGCGCAGATATTTTGGCCATGGCCAAACACTTCAAATCTTCTTCCTGGCTGGCTTGCAAGGCATGCACAGGGTCGCTGGGGTAAACGCTGCTGAGTGCATCTTCCCACGTACACCATGCGCGGGCCATGGCCAAGACCTGTGCTTCTGTGCCTTCTTGCAAGACCTGGTCATAGGCATTTAAAAGCACGCTGCTTTGGCCGCTGTGCGTTGGCAAGTTGGCGGCATCGATGTGACCGTGCGCTTGAATGGCCATCACATAGTCCTGCCATTCACGCCGAAACACTCGGCTGGCACCACCCGCTTTGTAAAGCCAGTCGAGTTCATGGTCTTGCGCAGCAAACACACCGCGCAGCACCATGCCCGACACATGCTGCGAGAATTTCTTGGCATACGCCAAAGCCAAGGTGCAGCCCCAAGAACCCCCACACAACAGCCACTTGTCCACGTTCATGAGCAGTCGCAATTGCTCGAGGTCTGACACCAAATGGGCCAAGAAGTTATGCGCCGTTTCAGCATGTGGGGTGGAACGTCCGCAGCCGCGCTGGTCCATCAAAATGATGCGATAGCGACGGGGGTCAAACAATCTTCTGGCGGTGGGCGAGCAGCCACCACCAGGTCCACCGTGCAGAAACACCACAGGACGTCCCATGGGGTTGCCACACTCTTCCCAATAGACCTCATGGCCGTGCCCCACCGCCATGTGACCTGAGCGATGGGGTGTCAGAGGGGGGTATAGATGGCTCATAGGGCGTTCTTCAAAAGCTCAAGCTTTCAATGCCGTTCGACCTAAGCCGGCAGAGCCAGGAAACACCAAGCTCTTGATCACCACCGGCACAGCACCTGAAGTTTCAAGCATGGCGCCTATGTCAATGAAGTCCAATTCCTTCAAGGTAATGCCATCGATCGACAGCACAGGGCTGCTCAAGTGCAGCTCTTCGTGACAGTGAATGCCAATCAGGCCGCCGCAATCGGCCTCGCCCACCAAGAGCAAAGGATGGCCCTGCGCCAGCACAGCCGACATGCCTTGAGACACTGCGCGACAAAACGCATCCAAGCGGTGAAACGTGGCCGAACCTTGCCAGCGATAGCACACGGCCACCGCTTGATGGCCTTCATGCAAATCCAGTCGACGCAAGGCGCGGCGAATGTTGTCGGCAATTTCAGCGACGTTCAAATCATCTGCGGCCAAATCCAATTGCGGTGCAATCACAGGCACGTTGCGCACCGGCAAAATGTTGGAGGGCTCGACGTAAATGGTGCTGCCACTCACCTGCACGGTGTATTGCGAGGCCCCAATCACGGTGGCTCGAATGCCCTGATCGGGCACTTCTAAACGAGGGCCCCAAGCTTGCGCTTTGCGCCTGACAGCTGCGGCCAACTGAGGGCCCAAATCGCCGTAGGCTTGTGCTTCGCGGCCATACACATACTCCGACACGCCGCCAGAAAAGGTCAGCACGTCGGGCAACTGGCTGGCGCGCAAAGGCTCTAAACGCAGCAAAGATTGGCTGATGGCATCGGGCGCTGCGTTGCCTGCCACATCAAAAATTCGCTCGGCCATGCGATCGACCATGCGAGCCAAATCTTCGGGTGCGACAGGCTGGCCCAAGGTCAGTGTCACGCCCACTTCTTCGGCAAATTTTCGACCCGCTTCTTCCAAACGCACCAAGTAGCCCTGTGCATCCAAAGCCACGATGCGAGCGCCAATGTCAACAGCTGTTAAATCGACCAACTCGCCGTTTTCGCACACTGCAATTTTGGTGGTGCCACCTCCAATGTCGATGTTCATGACTCGTGCGGTTTCGCGCACGGATCGCGCTGCAGCGCCAGAACCAAATGCGGCCAAGGTGGTCTCAAGCGCATCGCCCGCACTCACCGACACAAATTTGCCAGCTTGTGCAGCAAACAAGTCTGCAATGGCGCGCGAGTTGCTGCGGCGCACCGCCACACCCGTCAGAATCAATGCTCCAGTGTCGATTTTGTCGGGCGCAATACCGGCTTGCGCGTACTGCGCCTCGATGAATGCCCCCAATGCCACCGCATCAATGCTTTGATCGGACGTATAAGGCGTCAGCAACACATCCGACTCGTGCAAAACCGTGCGCTCACTGACGATGTAACGATTGTCCAAACGCTCCAGCACCAAGCGCGAAAACACAAGATGCGAAGTTGACGAGCCAATGTCAACGCCCACACTGACCAAAATGATTTCGTCTTCGCCTTCCAAACTGCGACGCACGTTGCTGAAGAACACGCGACCGCCCACTGGCGCTTCTTGCGCAGTGGGCTGTGTCGTCGCTTCACGCATTATTTCTTGGGTCCAAACTTGGCCATGAACTCGGCTGGAATGTTGTACCAATCAGGGTCCATGCGATCGGGTACGCTGTTTTTCTTCAAGAGTTCTTGATACTCTTTGCGAATGTGCGGATCTTCCAACCAGTAAGGAATGGTGGTGCCGCCTTCCGTCACATCTTGTGCGGTGTAGTCGGTGTGCTTTGCGCCTGGCGCACCCGGATCGCGGCCGGGGTTGTGCGGGCCAAACCAAGCCGTCAAACGCAGCGCCTCTTCACCCGAGCTGAAGTGCTGGTGATACCAACGTGCGCCGCCAGGTGCAGCAGAGACCAAACCGACGGGTTCGTAATCGATGCGGCGCACCAAATGCTCTTTGCCATCTTTCCAAGGTGTTTCACCTTCGTCTTCTGGCCAGGTGTAGGTGTAGCCTTTGCCGTTCAAGCAAATGAGCACGGCGGCAGACGTGTGGGCATGTGCGCGTGAATAACGTCCGTTTTCGTGCTGCCCAATCCAAAAGTAGAAACAGTTGTTGGTCATGAACGGTTCAATGCGGCGATAGCCAGGCGAGCGGCGATTGTCCAAAGGCAACTCGCACTTCATCACATCGGGAATGAAGTTGGTTTTGCGCATGGCCAAACCGCGAACTGGATCGGCTTCCACTTCATCGCGTGCTTGGTAAAAATCGTCTGCACCATTGAAGCGATCGCGAAACACGAAGGGGTTATTGAACACCGCCTCGGTGCTTTGCAACATGTTCAACACGTTGGGCGCGGTGGTGCCTGCCAACAACAAAGCACCGCTGGAAGTTGCATTCACAATGCGGTGCCAGGCGTTGATTGGAATTGAGAACATCGAGCCGGCTTGCCACTCGAACACGTGTTTTTTGGTGTCGCCTTCTTGCCAAACTTCAGTGGTGCCGCGCCCCTCTACAACCAAGTAGATTTCTTCGTACATGTGCTTTTCGGGGTGCAGTGCACCAGCACCAGGCACTTCCACCACATAGCAACCCCACTTGGTTTCCGTGCCATAGAGTTGAATGAAGTGACCCTTGCCACCCGTTCGCTTCCAAGGCACCAAAGGCAAGTTTTGCACCTTGTTAATGCCGACATCCCGAAAGACGGGCAAGCCCTCGGACTCCATGTAGGCGTCGTAAGGCGTGGGCTGTTTTTTGAAGACGCCGTAACCGGCTTTCTTGTTGCCTGCTGGCTCGTGCCAGTGGCTAGTGTCTTTATCGTGAGGCATGCAAAAGGTCCATCTAAAAAGCGTTTTGAGGGGCTGCTGACGTCGTTCTTCTATATTGAACAGCGTTCTACTATGCTAAACCAGCACCCCCAGAGCGTCAACAGGGTTCCCCTTGTAAAGGTCGGCCTAGGGTGTGGCTTTTTCTCACAACGCGCTCTACCAAAAAGTGTTGTTATCGCACCAAATAAAGGGGTGGCTAGGGTATTTACGAATGTGGTGCATTGCCAATTTTTCGCTTAATAACACCACTGTCTTTCAAAAGAGAACAGTGTTCTTCATGCCGGAACAGGCGGCTGAACCACCCAGACCACTGGGCTCAACGATTTCACTTTTTATCACTTGGAGATACACATGACTTTCAAATACCGCGCACTGACTTTGGGTTGCTTCGCAGCCATGACCTTGGCTGGCAATGCACATGCCGTCAAAATCGCTGGCGACATGCTGGAGGTTTACGGCAACATTTACCCACAGTACCAAACTGTGACGTTTGGTGACTCATCTGCCACTGGCGCTGAAGTCAGCACCATGACCAAAGGCAAAACGGGCGCACAAACGAACACCTTTGCGGCCGGCGCTGCAAGTGCTACAAAATTCACACCCGTGAACTCCTACATTGGCTTCAAAGGTCAAAAAACCGTTGGCGACTTGACATTGGGCTACGACGTCCAAGGCGTTGTGAACATTGACAATTCCAATGGTTCCTCCTTCTTGTCTGAGCCACGTGATGCTTTCGTTTTTGTTGAACACAAAACACTGGGTTCTTTGACAGCAGGTCAACAAGACACTTATTACAAACAAAACGGCGACAAGGTTCGCATGTTGGGCGTTTCTTCTAGCAACTTTGTGTCCAGCGCCAACGTCGCATCCAACCCAACATGGGGCAATAAAGGTGTTTCTACATCTTTCAACACCCGTATCAATGGCCAACTGTTGTGGGCCAGCCCACGCATCAATGGCTTTGAAGTTGGCTACTCCTTGCGCCAAGACCCTACAAAAACAGCTACAAAGAACGCCAGCTTGTCTTCTGTGGGCATCAACTGGACTGACAAAAAATACTATGTCGGCTTGGCACAAGAAACTCACAATGATTACTTTGCAGTTTCCGGTACAGCTTCCACAGCAACTGCTGGCTCAATTTACAACGCCGCAGCAGGTTTGCGTTCACAAGACACAGCAACACGCTTGTCATTTGGATACCGCGTCTCCGGCATGCGCATCGGCGCTGACACTTCTACTTTGAAATACACAGAGACGTCCACTCAAGCCAATGGCTTCCAAAGCTACAAAACCACCACTTACCAAGTGACTGGTGAGTACGATTTGAACAGCCAAATCACTTTGGCCGCTCAATACGCCAACAATGCTGCGGGCAATTGCACATTGAATGGCACCATCTCTTGCTCAACTACAGGTTTGGGTGGCAACTTGGTGGGCTTTGGTGCTAAGTACAACTTGGACAAGAACTTCGCCATCTTCGCATTGGCCGCTAAGGGCGCAGCCAATTCTGGTGCAGTGATCTCCTTCGGAAGTGGCGCTGGCAAAACAGCAGTGGGCGGCACGATCAACGCTGCAGCAGTTGGTATCCAAGCTCGCTTCTAATCAAAGCACTTTGGTGCAATGACCAGGCAGGTGTTCTGAAAAGAGCACCTGCTTTTTTTTTGGGGACTAGAGGAATCTGAAATGAAGTCAATGATTGCCGGTGTGCTCTCGCTGTTCAGCTTGTGCGCCCATTCCGCCGATGCAGATGCTATTCAAAGGGGCAAAGGCCTTTTCATGCAGCACCAATGCTACAGCTGCCATGGCACTGAAGGCCAAGGCGGGGAACGCAACGCAGGACCTAAAATTTTTCCCAATCCAACGCCCTTCGTTGCGTTTGAATTGCAACTGCGAACACCACGTAACCTGATGCCCCGCTACGCAGTGCAGAGCATCAACGATGTGCAGTTGAAAGATTTGTATGCGTATGTTGAGAACATGCGCACCAGCCCTGCTGTGGCGCAGATTCCCTTGATCAACAACGCAATGCGCTGATGCGCAGAAGCTTCAGTGCGCTGTGCAAGCGCACTGCTGCCACTTGGCTCAACGCGCTTGGCAAACCACGTCCAACAAAGCTGGACGTCCTTGTTTCACCTCGGCCAGTGCGCGCTGCAGCGCGCCTTTAAGTTGCGAAGGGTCTTTGATCGGGCCTTCAGCCCAGACGCCCATGCCTTGGGCAATCTTGGCAAAGTCAATGTCGGGATTGCGCAAGCTGTTGCCAATCCAGGCTTGATCCGTTCGGCGATTGTGCATGGAGGCCATGCGCTGCAAGTGCATCACTTCCTGGTAGTAGCCACCGTTGTTGTGCATCACCATCAACAATGGAATTTTGTGATGCGCCGCAGTCCAGAGCGCGCCAGGCGCATAGAGCAAATCGCCATCAGGCTGAAACGTGACAGTCATCCGGCCCAATGATTTGTTGGCCAACGCTGCACCCACGGATGCTGGCAAGCCATAACCCACACCTTGTCCGCCCGAGCCCCCCAACATTTGGTGATATTGCGTGGTGGGCCAGAGTTTGCGCGCCCACGCAATGCGATCGCTGACCGCCAAGCACCAGGGTTCGTTTTTGATCACTTCAAAAGTTTCCATGGCCAATCGGGCCGTGCTGATGGGTGAGGCATCCCAACCCAAAGCGGCACCTTCTTTGGCGTCTTGCAGTTGCTTGTCCCAACGCTTCTTCATCACCTCACGGCGTGCTTCAAAACTTGTCTTTTGCGCAGCCGTGGCATTTTTCAAGATGTAGTCGGTGAGCACGGGCATAGACGCTTGCGCCTCACCCGGAATGGCCATCTCAACCGACAAGAATCTTTGGAAGTCTTGGTAGTTGGAACGAATCGACACATCGTTCATGCCAATGGTGATGATTTTCACATCGGGTTTGGCTTCTGGGCGAACCGTTTTGAAAGGATCGCTGAGGCCATTGACCTGACCCCAGGGGTCATACACCTCGAGCATCAAGATCACATCGGCATCACGCACCAAGGCACGTTTCATGTCACTCAGACACAGATGATGCGTGTTGGGAAAATTCATGCGCCCACCCAAATCAATGACGGGGGCTTGCAAACTTTCAGCCAACTTGATCAAAGCCTTCACGCCATCTTGGTTGCGCGCAGCGCGATCGGCCATGATGACGGGGTTCTTGGCATTCAAAAGCAATTTGGCGGCCTCTTGCAATGAACCGGTGTCACCTTGTAGCGGCAGTGTAGGCCGGAGCTTTGGAATGGTCGGTGTTTTGCCGTGAATGGCATCTTCTTGCAGATCGATGTCGGCCATGATCACCACAGGGCCCATCTGGCCGGTTGTGGCCACACGGTAGGCACGTACTGTGGACTCTGCAAAGTGCTGCAGAGAACCGGGCGCATCGTCCCACTTCACGTAGTCGCGCAACAAGAGTGCAGGGTCTTGCACAGAATGCGACCACTCGGTACCAGGGCGACGTTTGTCGGCATCAATGCCATTGCCACCAAACATGATGACGGGCACACGATCGCACCAGGCGTTGTACACCGCCATGGCCGCATGTTGAAAGCCCACGCTACCATGCGCCATCACGGCCATGGGTTTGCCTGCTGCTTTGGCATAGCCATGGGCAATGGCCACAGAAGATTCTTCATGCAAACACGTGATGAACTCTGGGCTTTTGTTGCCGCCGTAATTCACCACTGACTCGTGCAAACTTCTAAAGCTGGAGCCTGGATTGGCGGCCACATATTCCACATTCAAGCTCTTGATCACATCGACCATGAAGTCTGAGCCTGGACGTGGAATCAAACGTCCACTCGCTTCGGCTTTGGCATCTGCTGGGCTGAGTACAGCCGCCGCAGCGGGTGCCGCAGCCTGCGCTTGCTGCACCATGGCAACGCCTGCTGCGGAGGCCGTGGCCACCCCTTTTAGAAAATCTCGACGGCCCGCAGGGGCTGCTGGTTTTTCTGTGTTTTCATGGGCGGAGGTTTGATTTTTTGAGTCAGACATGAGACACATCCTTTGTATGAGCAGGGATCCAAACCACCATGATGTTGGCAATGATGATGGTGGCAGCGAGCAAATAGAACGCGGCCAACAGGCCGTAATGGTCGGCCACAATGCCGCCCAAAATCGGCGCCACGGCTTGCGCACCCGATTGCATGCCAAACATCAATCCAATGGCGGTGCCGCCCATGTTTTTGGGCGTGGCTTCTAGCATCCAAGCCTGCATGATGGGGCGCGCGGCATACAAAAAGAAACCGAGCACAGCAATCAAAAACACAAACCAAGGTGAGCCACCGACAAAGGTCATCATCAACAAGACCACGCCACTCATGCCAAAGGACGACATCAAAATGGTTTTACGTCCCATGGTATCCGACAAGTGACCGGCAATGGGTGCCGCGATGAAGCCGGCCAGTTGAAGCAGTGCCATGCCAGCGCCGACCCAGAAGACGTCGTAGTGCATTTCTTTGGCCAAGTACAAGGGCAAGAAAGTGAGCAAAGTGCCTTGGGTCATCGAGCGAAAGCCCGAACTGAGCGTGAGCAAAAACAAGCCGGGCGTGCGCATCAAATCTTTCACGCCCTGCAAATAACTGCGCATGCTCTGACCCTTGGCGTCAGCGGCCACCACAGCAGATTCAGGCGCGGACGAAGACTTCTTTTTAGGGGCAAAGGTCATGGTGCCCAAGAAGAACAAAATGAGCATCGACATGGCCGCACCGGGCACCACGTTGAGCACCACAATTTCACGCCACGACAATGTGGTGAGCAAAGCGCCTACGGCCAAGGGTGCCAACGCATCACCCACATTGCCGCCCATACCATGCAATGACAAAGCCAAGCCTTTGCGCTTTGGAAACATGCTGCCTAGCAAAGGAATGGCGGTGGGATGCCACAAGTTGTTGCCTATGCCCACCAGCATGACGCAAATGAGCAGCATCCAGTACTGCGATGAAAACCCCATCATCAAATACGGAAAACCCACCCAAAAAAGCGAAAGGGCCATCAACTGACCCTTCTTACCCCACATGTCGACCAACATGCCGCCAGGCACATTGGACACGGCACCTGCCGCGTACTGGCAGGTCATGATGAAACCAATCTGGCTGTAGGTGAGTCCCATCTCATTGCCGATGAGGGGCAGCAACATGAAGAAAGTGGCGGGATACCAATGGGTGAGTGAATGGCCTAAAGTGATCAGGCCCATGTTGCGAATGTCCAATTTGGACAACTGGGTGGCGTCCGCCACGGCTGCGTTGCTGGCACTCATTTACTTAGCTCCACGCATGATGATTTCATCGTACAGCTTGCGCCATTTGTCTCGGCGGTCCAAGCTCTCCTCGGGGTCAACCACCAGCATTTTGTAATTGCGCAAAGCGCTGGCAATTTTGGTGTTGGCTGGCAGGTACTCAAGGTCGGCATAGGCCTGCTGGCCTTCACCCAACAAGTAATCCATGAAAAGTGCGGCAGCAGCGGGGTTCTTAGCGTTCTTCATCACACCTACTGCATTGCCTCGCACCACCGCAGGCTGGAGCACCGTCCAATCAATGGGTGCTCCTTTTTTCTTCAACTGCTCAGGCATGTAGTTGTAGACCGTGAGGGCCACAGGCACTTCGCCAGCGGCCACCATGTTGGTCAGGTTGGTGTGGCCTTTGCGAACTGAGATGCCATTGGTGGTGGCCAGATCTCGAAAATATTGCAGGCCTTTGGCTTCGCCCATGGACTGCACCACGGTCACAAACCAATCGATGTTTTCAACCTCATAGCCCAAGCGACCTTTCCACTTGGGATCGAGCAAGTCTTGGTAGGTTTTGGGCAAGTCTGTTTTTTTCACAGCAGCCGTGTTGTAGGCCTGCACCCACATGGAGTAAATGGTGGTGGCATATTCTTTGTGCGCGGGCACGCTGCCTGGCATCAAATCAACAAAGTGTGGTGACGCCACCGCCTGCAGCATTTTCTCGCGGTGCAACACTTCCAATTCCACCGCACCAGCATGCACCAAGTCCACGTTGTAACGTTTGGCCTTGGTTTCATTCAGGGTGCGGTTCATGACGCTGTCGCCACTGGCGCGCCAAGTGTTCACTTTCACGCCGTATTTTTTCTCAAACGGCTCGATCAAAGGCTTCAGGTCTTTTTCTGCAATGGAGGTGTACAGCGTGATGGCGCCTTCCGCTTTGGCCGCAGCGGCCAATTTGGCCGTGCGATCGGGCGCTGTACTGCGGAGCAAATTAAGGTCTGTTTGCGCCAAGGCGCTGAAGCTCAGCCCCCACAAACTCAGACATGCTAAAACACCAAATGCTTTGCGAATCATGGGAAGCTCCTCCATCGTTCGCCTTTTGTGCGAACGAAAATAACGTCAGATCAACTCAACCCTTGCGGTTGAAAATTTCGTCGTAAATCTTGTTCCACTTGTGACCGTCGTCCAAAGTCGTTTTAGGATTTGCGAAGGTCAGTGGCATTTTGTTCAAGGTAGAAGGCACCTTGGTGCTGGTCGGAATGAAATCCCGCTTGCCCAAAATGACCTGCCCTTCGCTCAGTTCAAAGTCTTGGAACAAGAGCGCAGCATGGGGGTGGGGTGCACTGCGTGCCACACCGTTGGAGTTGGGGCGCGCAATGGTGGGGTCCAAAGAGAACCAATCCACGGGCGCACCCGAATTTTTCATTTGCTCAATTTTGTAGTTGTACAAAGTGAGCGCCATGGGCACTTCACCGGAGGCCACCATGTTGCCCAACAGCGTATGACCCTTGCGCACTGAGACGCCATTTTTGCGCGCAATCTCTTTGAACAAGGCAATGCCTTTTTCTTCGCCCATCTTCATGACCGTTTCGGCCAACCAATCACTGTCATCGGCTTCAACGGCCAACTTGCCCTTCCACTTGGGATCGAGCAAATCTTGGTAGGTCTTGGGCAAGTCTTCCTTGCGAACCAACTTGGTGTTGTAGGCGCAAGTGAAAATGTTCAAGCGTGTGGCAATCCATTCCTTGTGAGAAGGGATGGCCTGTGGAATCAATTCGCTCAAAAATGGTGAGTTGCCGGCAATGAGAACTTTCTCACGTGACAGCACTTCCATCTCTGGGCTGTTGGTTTCAAACACATCCACCTCAAAGCGATTGGCTTTGGCTTCCAGCAAACCACGTTGCAAGATTTTTTCAGAGCCACTGCGCCAGACCTTTGCTTTGACGCCATATTTGGCTTCAAATGCGGAGGTTAGGGCCGCCATGTCATCTTGTGGCATGGACGTGTAAATGCTGACAACACCTTCTTTTTTGGCACCTTCCACCAAACGTTTCAAGCGATCAGGGCCGGATAAAGCAGCCAAGGCTGCAGTGTTGGCGGCTGAAGGTTGCGCCATCAAAGGACCCAATGTAGCCGCGCCCAAAGAGGCGGCACCGACTTGAATCACTTGGCGACGAGAAAAACGAGAAACGCTCATGGAATGCTCCAATTAAGACTTAGGTGGCAATGTTGGCAATTCGGCTTCGTAGGCTTCTTCCATGCGAGGCGCCATGCCGTGCTTGGCCAATGAGTCTGCAAAACGTGTGCGAACTGCTTGGCTTTCGTCAGCATAATCAATTTGGTCACCCCCCACACGGCGGCTGATCCAAGCCTTAGGCACACCCTGGGCATTGCGAACCGACACAACCTCATGTTTGAAGGCAAGGTATCGTGCAGGTGTGTTGCCTGTGTTGAAGTGCTGGTGGAACCACATGTTAGGCGGTACAACCATGGCACCCACTTCCCAATCGTATTGGCGTGGCTCTTCGCCTTCAGGCCACATCAAGCTGTAACCTTCTCCGCTCAAAATGATCACGTGCGCGCCTGGACCATGGCAATGGGCCTTTTTGTAGGTGCCCACTGGGAATTGTGAAATGTGGCTGTTCATAGAGCCACGCGCCATGTTGAAGCGAATGTGACCACCGCCGGCGCCGCGCTCTTTGGCGCTGATCAAAGGCAAGTTCACAGCATCGGCCACAAAGTTGGTTTCGAGCAGCAAGCCTTTTTGCTCGCCCTTGCCGCTGAAGTAATCAGGCTCACCGTTGAAACGGTTGGCAAAGTCGTGCTGCGTGTTGAACACAAAGTTCAAGTCTTCGTACAAGTTGATAACGGGTGGGCCGTTGGTCACGGCCACAAAACGTGCAGCATCTTTGCCTGAACCGTTGAAGTGCTGGTGCATGCAGTTCAAAGGAATGGCAAACAAAGCGCCCGCTTGCCATTCAAACGTGATGCGATGACCTTGGTCGTTCCAGACGGTGGTGGAACCACGGCCAGACAACACATAAATCATTTCTTCAAAAATTTGACGCTGGGGCTCAAGCTGTTTGCCAGGGGCAATTTCACACACGTAACAATCGTTGGACGTGCGAGATGCTTCGTGGTTGATGTAAACACCTTTGCCACCGCGGCGTGCCCACGGCTTCAAGTCAACGGTGTTCAAACTGCGAATGTAATGAGCACTGATGATGTCCAAACCTTCGTTCTTCACCCAACGTGTGTAGGGTGTTTCTTTTTCAGTGGCGAATTTGGAAGCGAGGTCTTCCGATACAAGGGCGTCTTTTGCCATGTGCTGCTCTTTTATATTTTTGTGAATCGATGCGGGCGCAAACTGCGCCCACAAGGTTTTTTTATTTGCGCAAATATTTCAGAATGGCTTCGCCATCCAATGTCACCGAGGGATCAAACTCAGGTGCATTTTCAATTTGCTCCAAGTCGTTCAAACCGCAGTATTTGAAAATACGGTTGATGGAGGAGATCAAACGCACTGGGCGATCGGGATCGGCATTGAAGTGTTGGTGAATGGTATTTGGTGGTATGTAGATCACATCGCCAGCTTCCCACTCGTAGCGTTTCACTTCGTCTTGTGGTTTCCAATGGTAAGTGTCTGTAATTTCCACGTCGCAGTCTTGGTGCAAATCGTAGCCACGGCCTTCGAGCACATACACGCACTCTTCAGCCAAGTGACGGTGCTTGCCCGACTTGCTGCCTGGTGGAATGACTTGCATGTACGCATCGACAGTTTCGATGCGTGTGTTCATGGACTCATTCAACAAGTGCTTCAGCAAACCTTGACGCGCCATTTCCCAGGGCATGTTTTCGGGGTGCACCACTTTGTGACGCTTTGAATTGCGTGCAGGCATTTGCTCTGCATCGTCCAACAAGCCTTGGTAGTACTTGCCTTGCTGGTTGCCTTGCAACCATGATTTTGATTCGTCCCAAGCCATCTCAGTAGCCTCCCTTTGGATGATTAAAGTCTTCTTCGTCGTTGCGGGCCACAAAGCCTTCGCCGCCAGGTGCGGGTTCGCTTGGGCGGGGTTCCACTTGGTGTTGGAACAACATGTTCATGAACATGTACATGGGTTTGGTTTTGATCACCAAGGCACGGGCAGGGCGCTCGTTGCTGGCGTTAAAGTGTTGGTGCACGCAGTTGTTGTGAACCACCGCAATGTCGCCAGCTTTCCAGTCGTAGCGAATGCCATCGTGAATTTCGTAGCCTGTGCCATCCAGAATGTAGAAGGCTGCCTCATTCACGTGGCCATGCTTTTGTGAGTTGCCACCTGGGCCGTACTCTTCCAAGTGCATGTGGAATGTTTGCGTGATGCCGTCTTTGGGCTCCACGTAGTGGCGGCTGAAGGCTTGCGGGCCGTCGTTGAATTTGATGTCCTTGCCCTTGCGCACACGGGGCATGGCGCGCAAACGCTTCAGCTCATCGCCCAAGTTGTACGGGCCTGCAATCGCACGCACAAATGTGCGGTCTTTTTTGCTGTGGTAGTGCGACTCATTGGGAACGAATTCCGCAGAGGGCGCTTTTTTGTCATCAGCACTCATGGTTTTCCTTTAAGTAAATGATTGAATTATTTGTTTTTCAAAACGATGAAATTTGAGGGGTCCACCACAATGTGGATGGGCGCGCCCACAGGCGTTTTTTGACTGGGGTGAACGCGCGCCAACATCACTTTCTCGTTCACTTGAACTTGGAAGTCGAGCACTTCGCCCAAGAAAATCTTGGCAAACACAGAACCCAGGTAGTGGTTGCCGTGGTCCACCGGTGGGGTTGAATCACTCAAGTGAATGTCTTCGGGTCGCACACACACTTGCACTTCTTCGCCCACATGGAAGTCGTTGATCATGGGCACTTTGATGACGCCAATTTCGGAGTCGACCACCATGGTGCTGCTGACTGCATCGATGCTGCGCACTGTGGCTTTGACGAAATTGATGGTGCCCACAAAGTCAGCGACGAATTCGCTGTTTGGCTTTTCGTAAATATCACGAGGTGTGCCCAATTGAACAATTCGACCATTGCGCATCACCGCAATTTCATGCGACAAGGCCAAGGCTTCTGATTGATCGTGCGTCACATAGATGGTGGTAATGCCCAACTCGCGTTGAATTTTCTTCAACTCGAAACGCATCTTCTCGCGCAATTTGGCATCCAAGTTAGACAAGGGCTCATCCAACAGCAAGAGCTTGGGCTCCATGACCAAGGCACGCGCCAAGGCCAAGCGTTGTTGCTGACCACCCGAGAGACGGGTGGCATCGCGGTCGTGATATTGCGCCAATTCCACCGATTCCAAAACACGCATGACTTTGGTTTCGATTTCTTTTCGACTGTAATTTTTTTGGCCCACTTCCAATGGAAAGCTGGCGTTTTGAAACACCGTCATGTGCGGCCAGATGGCGTACGACTGGAACACCATGCCAAAGCCACGTTTGTTAGGCGGCACGAACACATTTTGTGCCGCGCTGTAGACCGTTGTACCGCTCACAGCAATGGTGCCTTGCGTGGGCTTTTCCAAGCCCGCAATCGATCGCAGGGTGGTGGTTTTGCCGCAACCGCTAGGGCCCAACAAAGTAAACAGTTGGCCTTCTGGCACTTCAAAGCTGACATCTTGCGCGGCTTTAACCACCACGCCTTTGTCGCTGACATATTCAGTGTGCAATCCACTTACATTTAACACGTTGATTCCTCGTTAAAACTTCAGAGTTGTCTGGGGTCTGGTGACGTTCGACTTTTCTCTATCAACTATCTTTGACGCCAAATCGCTTGCCCGCCATTTGGGCCAAGCCCACCAGCACGAGCAACATGAAAATAAAGATCACGCTCAGCGCAGACAACTCCACATACTGACCGTTCTCCCACAACTCCCAAATCACAATAGAGATCACTTCATTGCCTGGGCTGTACAACAGAATGGACGTTGACAGCTCACGGATTGAAACAATCATCACGTAAATCCATCCCGCCACCAAGCCGGGTTTGAGCAAGGGCAACACAATGCGTCTGAACACTGTTAACCAGCTTGCACCGCTCATGCCACCCGACTCTTCCAAGTCTTTGTGAATTTGCAACATGGACGTGGTGCTGTAGCGCAAACCATAGGGCAAGAAGCGCGTGATGTAAGCCAGCAAAATGATCCAGAAGGTGCCGTAGATGCCGATGTCAAACGTGAGATAGAAAATCATGATGGACACACCCAAGACCAAGCCCGGAAACACCATGGGCAATGAGGCCAAGTTGTCCAACATCCAGCGGCCTGGAATTTTGGTTTTCACCACAATCCAGCACACCACAGAGGCCAGCAACATGACCACCGTGGCTGTGGTGATGGACATCCATAAACTGTTCAATGCGGCGGCACGAATGGTGTCTGAACCCAAGATGTAACGATAGCCATCCAACGTGATTCGGGACAAAGCCTCCATGGAAGGTGGCGCGTAAAACTTCTGCAAAGAAGACCACAGCAAAACCAAAAATGGCATCACCACGATCAACAAGAAATACACAATGAAGATGGCCAGGGTGAAATAGCGCCAGGCACCCAAATCGATGGTGCGGGGGCGAAAGCCTTTGCCGGTGACTGTGGCGTACTTGCTGCCCGAAGCAGAAATGCGCGCTTGAACGTAAATGCCACCCGTTGTTAACACCAAGAGAATGACCGAGTAAGCCGCGGCCAATCCTATTTGGCTGGGGTACTGATGAATCGCTTGATAGATGGCAGAGGTAAAGACTTGAATGCCGGCTGGCAAGCCCAACAGGGCCGGCACCTCGAAGGATTCAATGGCACGCACAAACAAAGTGAGCACCGTGGCCACAATGGCAGGGAATGCCAGCTTCAAGGTAATTCGGTACAGGGTGCTGAACACGCTAGAGCCACTCATCACAGCCGACTCTTCCAGCGAAGGGTCCATGGCTTTGAAGGCCGAAGACATCAACAAAAAGGCCATGGGCGAGTAGTGCAAACCGTCGACCCAAATCATGCCCCACATGGAGTAAATGTTAAATGGGGGCGCATCCAAACCAAACCACGACATGGCCACCGTGTTGAGCAAACCAATTTTGGGACTGGCCAACATGATCCACGCGATGGTGAACAAAATGCTGGGAATGATGAGAGGCACGATGGACAACGCAAAGAACAAGCGACGCATGGGCGTGTTGGTTCTTTCATTCATCCAAGCCAAAGCCGTGCCAATGACGAACGCCACAAGCGAGCCACCCAATGCAAATTGCACTGAATTCCAAAACGTGACCACCGTCTCAGGATTGGTGTAGGCCGTGACGTAGTTCCCCAACGTGAGGACCGCTGGCACATCGGCCGTTTCAGCCGTGTTGAAACTCTGCCAAATCATGAAGCAGAAAGGCACCAACGCCAAAACGGCAACGATGGCCAAACACACACCAATCACCAACCATTTGGCGTCAAACCCCGCCCCAATTTTGGGTTTGGCTGTTACCGCAACTGAACTTTGCACGAATGAGTTCTCCAGAATGATGTCGACCGAATCAGAACTTATTTAAACGTTCCTTTATATGGAACCGCAGTCCACATGAAGGCACAAACTGCATTAGGCGGGATTCATTTGAATGTGTCAAGCAAAGCTCTGACGGGTTTACCCTATCAAGAGTTTTCCTCTCACAAGCCTCGTAAGAGATTCTCACGCCGCTCTTTTCAGAAACTTTGATTTGGCTCATCATTCTTTTATGAGGAACGATGTTCTTTTGTGCGGGAAATAGATATGATGTCATTTAACAGCCAGGGATGCAATCAAACAAAGGGGTTTTGGTTGCCCTGGTTGTTCTGCGCACACCCTCAAGAAAACACTGCTTACATACGCCATCACCTCCGCTAGAAAAACAGCAACGCCCATGACCACAGAAACCACCTCATCCAAAAGCTCACGTCTATCGTCCGTGGCCGCCGCTGTTCGTGTGCTGAAATGTTTCTCCGAAGTGGAGCCGGAAATTGGCATCAGCAGCTTGGCCAAGCGTTTGTCATTGGCCAAAAGCACGGTTCACCGTTTGGCCGTCACCCTCACCAGCGAAGGTCTTTTAGAACAAAGCCCTGAAACCGGCCGCTACCGCTTGGGCATCAATTTGTTTGTGATGGGTGCCTTGGTTCGTCGCCGTCTTGACGTGTCCAACATGGCGCAACCCTTCTTGAATGTGTTGCGCGAAAGAACCGGCGAGACCATCCATTTGGCCGTCATGAACGAAACCAATATCTTGTACCTCTACAACTTGGAAAGCCGACAAGCCATCCGCATGAAGAGCTATATCGGCACCATCAAACCTGCGTTTTGTACTTGCGAAGGTCGCGCCATCGTGGCCTTTGGTGGCACAGAACTCATGAACAAAGTGCTCAGCAGCCCGCTCACAGCGCGCACCCCCGAAACCCAAACAGACCCGACCAAGTTGGTCAAAATGTTTGCTGAAGTTCGCGCCCATGGCTATGCCATAGACGACGAAGAATCTGAACAAGGCATGCGCGGCATCAGCGCACCTCTGCGCGACATCACAGGTCAAGTGGTGGCTGCCATCGGCATTGGTGGCCCCAGCCAACGCCTCACCTTGAAGAAATTACGCGGCTTAGCGCCCGTGCTCTTAAGCACGGCTGAAGCCATTTCCACCCAACTGGGCTATCGCGCCTAAATAGCGTCTTCGCCACCACCAAGACACCATGTCACAAGCAGTTCACACCATTCAACTGGCTGGCACCGACCAGTCTTTCTTTTGCGCAGAAAACGACACCTTGCTGCGAGCCGCTCTTCGCAGTGGCATTGCGTTTCCTTATGAGTGCAATGTTGGTTCGTGCGGCAATTGCAAATTTGAATTGTTAGAGGGTGTCATGGCCTCGTGCTGGCCAGAAGCGCCTGGTCTTTCCGACAAAGACCGCGCTAGAAACAGAGGCTTGGGTTGCCAAAGCCGTCCCACTGGCCCTTTGCAAATCAAACTCAGAACCAGCGACAAATACGCACCTCAATTTCCGCCTGTTCGCACCTCTGCAAAATTCATTGCATCACGCGTCATCACACACGACTTGTCCGAGTTCACATTTCAAACCGAATCACCCTTGCCATTCTTGAGTGGCCAATACGCGCTCATTCAAATGGACAGCATTGCAGGTCCCCGCGCATACTCCATGAGCAATGTGGGTATGTTCAGCGGAGAAACACAAGCAGGCAACTTGATAGAGTTTCAAGTGCGCCGCGTTCCCGGCGGACATGGCAGCGCTCATTTGTTTGACCACTTAAAGCCTGGCGCCGTGGTCGAAATTGATGGTCCCTACGGCATGGCGTATTTGCGCGAAAGCGTCGAGCGTGACATTCTGTGCATCGCTGGCGGATCTGGCTTGGCGCCCATGATTTCCATCGCGCGAGGCGCATTCAGCAGCCCGCGCATGGCCGGCAGAAAACTCAGTTTTTTCTATGGTGCTAGGGCTTTGCAAGATGTGTGCGGCCTGGACATGCTGCAAACCTTGCCCAACTGGCAAGACCGCGGCACCTATCAAGCCGTGGTCTCGGGTGCCACCGAAGCCGACACTTTGCTCGACGGCTATTTGCGCGGCTTTGCGCACGATGCTGTGGCCCAAACATTTGGCGAGCGTTTGCAGCAAATGGAAATCTATTTTGCGGGTCCGGCCCTGATGGGCCAGTCTCTTTTGAAAACATTGATTGATCTGAAAGTGCCCATGGACCAAGTGCACTTTGACCAGTTTTATTGAACAGCGCGTATGAGCAACGAAGACCTTAAAAACAAACACAGCGTACAAGACCACCAATACGGCGCTGACACGTATCACACACACGACGGCGAAGCCGACCATGACCACGATCACGACTTTGCAGGTGACGATCCTTCACAAGAATCGCTGTGGCGTCAAGACAATGTGATCTTGCACAGCGTGGGCATTGACGTGGGATCCTCGGGCACACAGGTGGTGTTTTCGCGCATCCATTTGCGCCGCATTGCCGAAGATTTGTCCAGCCGTTACACCGTCGTAGAACGCACTGCGCTTTACCAGTCACCCATTTCTCTCACGCCTTATTTGAACGACAGTTTGATGGATGCCAAAGCATTGGGCACCATCATTGACAAGGCCTATCAAGAGTCTGGATTACACCCTGATGAGATCGATGCAGGCGCTGTGATCTTGACAGGTGAGGCACTTCGCCGTGAAAACAGCGAGTCGATTGCAGCAGTGTTGGCTGAGCAAGGCGGGGAGTTCGTTTGCGCCACTGCAGGCCACCACATGGAAGCCATGTTGGCCGTGTATGGATCGGGCGCAGCCAAACGCTCTTACGACGAAAAGCACCGCATCTTGAACATTGACATTGGCGGTGGCACAACCAAATTAGGCTTGGTACAAAACGGTGAATTGATCGCCACAGCCGCCGTGCATTTGGGCGGCCGCCTTATGGTGGTGAACGAAAAAAATGTACTCACACGCCTCGATCCTGCAGGCGCCTACCTGGCCAAACAAGCGGGCTTTGATTGGAAATTAGGCGATCAAGTAACGCGCCAAGATTTGGCCAAAGTGGCGCAGTGGATGGCCGATGCACTGGTGCGCGTGCTAACCCAAACCTTCACGCGCGAAGACTTGTCCAACCTCTACCTCACCGACCCTGTCGACGACTGGGGCCAATTGGACGGCATCATGTTCTCCGGCGGCGTAGGCGAGTATGTGTATCGCCGCGAAATGCGTGACTTCGGCGATTTGGGTAAATTGTTTGGCGAAGCGGTGCGCCAGCGTTTAGACCAAAACGCGGTACCCGTCCCCTTGCTGCCAGCTGGCGAATGCATTCGTGCCACCGTCTTGGGTGCCTCTGAATACAGTGTGCAATTGAGTGGCAACACCACCTTCATTTCTGAACCTGCAGCGTTGTTGCCACGCAAAAATCTGCAAGTCATCCCCTTAAACCTCGAGCTCAAAGAAGTCATCGACCCCGCAGAAATTGCGGCGGCTCTTGGCAAATCTTTCCGCCGGCACGATTTGGTTGAAGGCGCTCAAGATGTGGCCATTTCTCTGCGCTGGTTGGGTGCGCCCTCTTTCACGCGTCTTCATGCGCTGTCGCAAGGCATTCTGAGTGGCCTGCCCGAAACCTTGAAACAACAACGCCATCTGTATATCGTGACGGACGGCGACATTGCTCACAACTTAGGCCACCTCTTCAAAGAAGACGAACGCGTCAAGTGTGAAGTGTTGGTGATTGATGGCGTCACCCTGTGGGGCTTTGACTTTGTCGACCTGGGCCGCATCCGCATGCCCTCCTGGACCGTTCCTGTGACTGTCAAGTCGCTGGTCTTCAATGAAGACCCGCGTGCGCATGGCAAGTCCGACCCTGGTGAATGGCATGCCCACGAAGATGGCAAGATGCACCGCCATGATCACAAAAAAGCGCATTCACATGGGCATGGGCATGGGCATGGACATGACCACGACCACGACCACGACCACGGACACAGTCATTCACACGACACACCACACGCGTTGAACTTGGCCCACAAGGCCAAGCTCTGAGCGACTTTCGCCACTAAAAAGCGCAGCCCCTGTGCTTTTTTTTCGCACCCAAGTATGACGAATTAGAAGAAAATCACACCATGGATTTAAATACCACGTCACTGCTCGCCACGTCTGGTTTGTTGCTCGCATTGGGCTTCAGGCATGGCCTCGATCCCGACCACATCGCCGTGGTGGACGGCATGACGCGGCTGCGTCACAACGGCAGCGCTTACTGGAAAGCACGCCTCACCGGTTTTCAGTTTGCATGTGGCCACAGCCTCACCATTTTGTTGGCCACTTTTGTCTTCTATCTCTACGGCATCCAATTGCCTGAGTGGTTAGATGCCGTTGGCCTTTGGATTTCCACCTTCTTTTTGGTTTGGCTGGCTTATCGCAATTTGAAGTTTTGCTTTTCAGGCAACGACGATCATCACCATGCAGGCAGCCCTGTGCAACGCAAAATTTTGCAAGCCATGGGTCCGTTTGCCCACCCCATGGGGGTGGGCTTTGGTTTTGCCATTTCGTTCGACTCACTGGCGCAAGCTGGCCTCATGGCAGCCAAGGGTCACGAGCTGGGTGGTCTCTTGGCCATCGTTGCAATGGCCGGTAGTTTTGGTGTTGGCATGACACTGGCCGATACCAGCAATGGTCTGCTCATGCACTGGTTGGTCAACCGCAGCCACGACCTGGCGCACAACGCTGGGCGCATCATGAGTGGCGTGATTGCTGCACTGTCATTGATGGTGGTGGCTGTGGGCCACACCAGCCAACACTTTGAACACCTCGACGCCCTGTGGGACGCTTGGGGCGCCTACATTGGCATCAGCGTCACAGGCATGGCGGTACTGGTGTATTTGATCAGCGCTCGCCTGTATCGCTCTCAAAAATCTAACTGGCAGGTTGTAAGTGCACGTGGTGGACACCATCACCATGGTCGTGCCCCTTCGTTGCTTTTTCCAAAGTAACCGGCACAATTTGAACCGAGCCGTGGCGCACGCCTGTTTGCGCCACGATGCGGTGTGCAAACTGTCTCACCTCTTTGGTTTTACCGCGCAAGAATGCCACTTCCAAACAATTGTCATGGTCTAAGTGCAAGTGCATGCTGGACACGGTCAGGTCATGGTGGTCGTGTTGCAAATTGGCTATGCGCTCGGCCATGGTACGGTCATGGTGGTTGTACACATAACCCAAATGCGCAATGCAATGCTCGCTCTCGTTTTGTCGCAAGGTTTCTTGCGAATGCCAACCGCGAATCAAATCCCGAATGGCCTCCGAACGTGAAGCGTAGCCATTTTTGTCGGTCAATTGGTCCAAAATGGCAGCCAACTCTGTTTCAAGTGAGATGGTGATGCGTTCCATGAAAGTGCCTTGCAGAAATAGTCAGTCAATGTCAGCATGATACGCAGAAGAAACACCTCCAGGCCATGACCCCCCTCGACAAACGCATTCCCGTTTATTTGCTCACAGGCTATTTGGGCAGCGGCAAAACAAGCCTCCTCAAATCTTGGCTGGGTCAAGATGCGTTCAAAGAGGCCGCCTTGGTGATCAATGAGTTGGGTGAGGTCGGATTGGACAACCAGCTGCTGAGTGGCGCCACCGAAAGTGCCGCACTGGTGGCCAGTGCTTGCGTGTGTTGCACGGGTTTGCCTGGTTTGGCCGAAGCACTCGAAGACTTGTTCTGGGCACGCCTTGAAAGGCGCATGCCACGCTTTCCCAACTTGGTCATTGAAACCACCGGCTTGGCAGAACCCGGTCCTGTGGCCGAGGCCTTGCGCAGCAGCGATTTGCTCAACGAACGTTATCGCTTGGCTGGTGTGATCACTTGCCTTAGCGCCAGCACGGCTGATGCCGTGCTCAAACAACACGCGGAAGCCCGTGCGCAATTGGCGGGCGCAGACGTGTTGATCGTGACCAAAACAGACTTGGTCAGCGCCGACCATTTAGCAGCGCTGACAGCGCGCGTGCAACATCAACTGGCCCATTTGGAACTTGAACAGCCGCCGCATTTGCTCACGTCGGCGCAGGCTCGGCTATCGGCAGATGATTTGCTGGAGAGCTTGGCACTTCGTGCGCCGTCCGTGAACCCAGCGGTGCAGACACCTGCGAAGGACCTTGCCTTCACAGCCGTAAGTTCACCCACTCACGGCTTGCACTTGCACAAACCGGGCGAGCACTGTGCCATTTGCGAGGGCACGCAGGCCTCTGCGCATGCAGCGCAAGCGCTGTGGTGGCCTCTTGCCTCCCCTCTGGGCATTGAAGAAGTGTCAGCACACGTGCAGATGCTCCAAAGCAAATTGGGGTCTGAACTGCTGCGCTTAAAAGGCCGCGTCCAAACAACAGACGGCCGGTACGTGGTTCAGTTGGCACCGTTTGAGACACAAGCAGAAGTTTGTGCAGACGAACTGCCTTGGTCAGACACCACGCGCAGTGGCTGCACCGTGATTGTGAGCAGTCAGTTGTCTGCCGGTTCAGCGCAATGGCTTGCGCAACACGGCATTTCTAGCCTTGGCGCTTAAAGTCACACCCAACCAGACAAGAGACCAGACTTGTGGCCAAGCCTTGTCATGGTCAAGGTTTTATTTCCAAGGGTCGATGGTCATGTGAATGGCGTCTTCAGCGCCTTCACCCACCAGTGAGCGGATGGCATATTCGGTTTGGTCCAAACCAAACATGTGCGTACTCATGGACTTCACGTTGTGACGGTTGCCCGCAATCAATTGCAGTGCCAACTCGACAGATTCGTAGCTGTGACCGCGCATGCCCTTCACGGTCAAGAATTTGGCAATGATCATGTCGCTGTCAAACTGCGGCACTTTTTGGCGCTTGATGCCGCCCAAAATCACGCGGCCTTTTTTGCGTGCCAATTGAATGGCGCTGATCACGGAGCCCGGGCCACCGGATGCGCAGTCAATCACCAAGTCGGCCATTTGGCCGCCGGTGATTTCAGCCACCGACTCCAGCAAATCTTCGTCGCCAATGGCCACGGTGTGGCTGGCACCCAGGTGCTTGGCCATGGCCAAACGTTTTTTGTCCGACGGCGTGTTCAAGCCCGTCACAATGATTTTGTCGACACCCGCTTCGCGCGCTGCCACCACACAAGACAAGCCTTGTTGACCTGGACCTTGAATCAACACTGTTTGGCCAGGGCCAGCGCCGCCGTGCAGGTAAGTCCACTCAATGCCGTTGGACATGGGCAAGGCCAAGGCCGCGTACTTGGGCTCAAGTCCTGCGGGCACCTTGTGAAACACGGTGTTCATGTGCAGTTCTTGGTACTGTGCAAAACCACCCCACAAACCAGAACCACGGTTCAGACCTGTGGCGCCATAACGCGGCCCGCCCAAGCGCCAATCGGTGGCATTGCACAAACGGAAATCGCCGCTTCTGCAAAAGTCACAATGGCCACACGGCAAATACTCTTCCAAGGCCACCAAGTCGCCTTCTTTGACACCCCATTTAGGGCCGGCAATGGCGCCCACTTCCTGAACGTACCCCACGGTCTCATGGCCCAAAATGGCCGGTCCTTGCAGCTTGGGAAAGTCTTGGAAAAACATCCAATCGCTGCCGCACACACCGGTGACCGCCACCTTCAACAAGCCTGCATCCGGTTTGGGATCGGGCGTTTGAAAGTTTTGAATCTCGATGGTGCCGTTGGGCATGGCCACGGCGGCCTTGAATGTTTGTCCCATGAGTGGTCCTTTTAAATCGCTGGTTTAAACGCTGGAGTGTGGCTTGCCAGGTGCAGACTTGAAGTGCTCTTTGGCGCCTTCTTTGTAATGCACATCGCGTTTGATCAACATGGCCACAGAGCGAATTTTCTGATGCTCTGGGTTCAAACCGGGCAATTCGAAATCGGGGTTTTCTGCCAAGGCACGCGCCGCTTTGATCAAACGCTGACGCGCCATGATGATGCCGTTGTCGGTGGACACCAAATTTTCTTTGGTGCGGTCTTGAATGGAGCCCATGCTTTCTTGCAAGGATGCGTCTTGCATGCCAATGCCTTCAATGCCGCTGTACAAGGACCCTTCTTTTTGAGCCTTGCGGTCCATCAGGTAGTCGTTGTCCATGCGCTGCAAGGGCACGTAGTCTTTGTCGACCTTCACGTGAATGCTGGCGCCGCCCTTCATGGCATCGACTTCTGCGGTGGTCAGTGCGCGCGTGGGATGGTAGTCAAAGCTCCATGTCCAACAGGCGTGGTCGTTGATCGGCACCCAGAAGTGGCCGTGCACAGGGTGGTCACCGCGTGGGGGCACCATGGTGAAGCAAGGCATGATCCAAGGCGTGATGCGCCAGTAGTACTGGTCGTCTTCTGCATTGCGACGCGCACCCACCAACAAACCA
This sequence comes from Limnohabitans sp., assembly GCA_024642215.1. GTDB lineage: Bacteria > Pseudomonadota > Gammaproteobacteria > Burkholderiales > Burkholderiaceae_C > Limnohabitans_A. The sequence continues at coordinate 15,839 of JAHEBO010000021.1, read as the reverse complement.
CCATCGGCCTCAACCACTTCAAACACAGGGCTCAAGTCGTTCAGGTTGTATTGGTTGCCTTTGGCGCCTTTGAACAAAGGATCGCGGCTGAGCGATGCGCTGTGCAAGAAAGACACATGGCTGGAGTCGATGCCGCCTTCCAACGCTTGCAACCAGTTGCTGGCTTGCAAACGCTTGGACATGTAAGAGTGCTCTTTGGGCAACGTGGCAAATTCCCACTCAGGCAAAGGTGGCTGCTTGTCTGCAGGGCCCATGTAAACCCAGATCACGCCACCGCGCTCCACCATGGGGTAAGACTTGAGCTTGATGCGCTCGCAGTAACCAGACGTGGGTTCGGAAGGCACGTCGGTGCAATTGCCGTTCACATCGTATTTCCAGCCGTGATAGGGGCAACGAATGCCGTTTTCTTCATTGCGACCAAACCACAAGGACACGCCGCGGTGGGCGCAAAACTCATCGATCAAGCCCAACTTGCCTTCGGTGTCGCGGAAGGCCAGCATTTTTTCTGACAACAACTCCAAACGCACAGGTTCGCAATCGGGGCCGGGCAATTGCTCGGACAACAAAGCGGGCAACCAGTAACGGCGGAACAAGTTGCCCATGGCGGTGCCGGGGCCAGTTTGGGTTACCAAGTCATTGAGTTCTTTTTTCAACATGCAAGTTTCTCCTCAAGTGCTTTCGCACGGGGTCCTAAAATGGTCTTTATTTCTGTGTGAAATTTCCGCTGATGAAGACGTTCCATATAAAGGAACATTGTTCTTTCATTAGAAACGAGGTTATCATCAGCGACTTGTCATTGTCAACTGGAGATTCTTTATGTCGGGTGCGTGCCGTTTTCTCTCTTTGTGCAAAGCTGCAGAAGTTGCAGAAGGTAAAGCCATCAAGGTCGAAAAAGACGGCCTGACCTTGGCTGTGTTCAACATCGACGGTGAATATTACGTCACTGACGATACCTGCACACACGGTCCGGGCTCTCTGTCAGAGGGCCCCATTGAAGGCGATGTGGTCGAATGCGATTTCCACAACGGTGCCTTCAACATCAAAACAGGTGCGGTGGTGGCGGCGCCCTGCATGATCCCCTTGAAAACCTACAAAGCCCGTTTGCAAGGCGACGAAATCGAAATCGAAACCTGAATTTGGGACAAAGGCGCAATCCTTTTTCTCACATCAGCGTGAAAAAAAAGGCCCTTTTCAGGGCCTTTTTTGTGGGTCTTTGGCGACACCGTCAGGGATCAGTTTTCAGGCTTCACCGTTTTGATCATGGGCGCCCACTGCTTCAGCTCTTCGCCCACATATTGCGTGAACCTGGCCGAATCCCAATCAAAGGTTTCCATGGATTGCTTTGCCAAGGTGTCTTTGGCGATCTGGCTTTGCATGATCTTGCGAACTTCTTTGTTCAACTTGTCGACCACTGGGGCAGGCATGCCGGGCGGGCCAGACAAAGAGAACCATGTCAGTGCAACCAACTTGGGATAGCCCTGCTCTGCAAAAGTGGGTACGTTTGGAAACTCCGGCATGCGCTTGGACGATGTGATGGCCAAGGCGCGCAACTTGCCGGCTTGGATTTGCGCACTGGCCGTGGACAAGGTGGTAAACAGGGCGGGGATATGGCCCGCGATGGTGTCGGCCACAGCGGGGCTGCCGCCTTTGTAAGCCACATGTTGCATAGGCGTTTTGGACATCACCTCAAACGCTTCACCAATCAAATAACCGTGTGTGCCTTTGCCGGGTGAGCCCCAGCTAACAGGGTTGGCCTTGGCATAGGCCATGAAGCTTTTCAAATCCGTCACGGGCAGCTGTGCATTGACAGCCAACACAATAGGGGGACCGCCCAACATGGCAATGTGCGTAAAGTCCTTGATGGGATCGTAGGTTTTGGGATTCTCAGAAGGGCCAATGACGTGCGATGCCACACCCGAAATCACCAAGTTGTAGCCATCAGGCGCGGACTTGGAGACTTGCTGCGAACCAATCATGCCGCCTGCACCGCCTTTGTTTTCAATCACAAAAGGCTGCTTAAGGGACTCGGTCAAGCCCACTGCAACAAGCCGACCCAAGGTGTCCGAACTCCCGCCAGCGGCGTAAGGCACGACCACCTTGACTGCACGCTGTGGCCATGCCGAATCTTGCGCCATGGCGGCAGAGACAGTAAACCCGACCAACAAACATACGCTGGCGCGCACGGCACTTGCAACCGACGAACTGGCGTTATGTCGCGCGAATTCGAGAATCAGAGAAAAGCGTTTCAAGTTCAAATCCTTCAAGCAAACCACAGGTTGGAATGCCTCGAACTGTCGGCGAAACGCACCGTGCTGTCAAGCATAGAGAACCGACGTTCCCTATAAGGGAACGAGCAATTCTCACAGCTTGGCTTGCTTTAAACGGAGCTGTGCGGCTTGCCAGGTTCTGCCCGCAAAGCCTCTTTGGCGGCCTCTTTGAACACCAGATCACGCTTCAACAGAATCGCAGCAGATCGCACTTTTTGTTCTTCAGGATCAATGCCAGGCAATGTGTAATGGGGATCTTCGGCCAAAGCTTTGGCGGCCTTCATCAAACGCTGACGCGTCATGATGATGCCGTTGTCGGTCGACACCAAATTCTCTTTGGTGCGGTCTTGAATGCTGCCCATGCTTTCTTGCAGTGACGCATCTTGGATGCCAATGCCTTCAATGCCGCTGTAGAAAATGCGCTTGCGTTGCGCATCACGGTCCATGCCGTAATTGTTTTCTTTGCGCTGCAAAGGTTTGTAGTCGGCATCCACTTTCACGTGAACGCTGGCACCACCTTCCATGGCCGAGCGCTCTGCTTGCGTCAAGGCACGGGTGGGGTGGTAGTCAAAGCTCCAAGCCCAGCAGGCATGGTCATTGATGGGCACCCAAAAGTGACCGTGCACAGGGTGATCACCGCGTGGTGGCACCACGGTGTAGTTGGGCATGAGCCAAGGGGTGATGCGCCAGTAATATTGGTCGTCTTCCGCATTGCGACGCGCACCGATGTACAAACCACCGGTGGCTTCTGCCACTTCAAACACAGGGCTCAAATCACTGAGGTTGTATTGATTGCCTTTGGCGCCTTTGAACAGAGGGTCTGTGTTCAAACTGCCGCTGTGCAAGAAGGAAACGTGGCTGGAATCAATGCCACCTTCTAAAGCCTGAAGCCAATTGCATTCCTGATATCGCTTCGACATGTACGACTGCGCTGCGGGCACTGTGGCAAATTCGTATTCAGGCAAGGGCGGCTGCTTGTCAGCCGGGCCCATGTAAACCCAGATCACGCCGCCGCGCTCAATCATGGGATATGACTTCAGTTTGATGCGGTCGCAGTAGCCGGATGTGGGCTCGGAAGGCACTTCAATGCATTGGCCCTTGATGTCAAATTTCCAGCCGTGATAGGGGCAGCGCAAGCCGTTCTCTTCATTGCGTCCAAACCACAAGGACACGCCGCGGTGGGCGCAAAATTCATCGATCAAACCCAAGCGACCTTGCGTATCGCGGAACGCCACCATTTTTTCTGAAAACAACTCCAAACGAACCGGATCGCAATCGGGGCTGGGCAATTGCTGCGACAGCAACGCAGGCATCCAATAGCGCCTGAACAAGTTGCCCATGGCGGTGCCAGGGCCGGTTTGTGTCACCAGGTCGTTTTGCTCTTTTTTTAACATGTGCGGTCTCCCATATGGAAAAGTTGTTCTACATGAAAGAACAACGTTCCCTCATAAGAAACAATCTTAGAACCGCTGCGAGGGCACTGATTTGATCTAAATCAGGAAACTGCGCCGTCCACCATGACGCTGTGAACCCAGCGAATGCGTCTGTAGAGAAATTCTCTCAAGGCTTCACCCAACCCGTCGACATCATCTTCTCAGACACGGGCTTGGTTAAAAAGATGGTCGTCAAAATGCGCGTCAAGTGAAACGCCGTGACGATGGGCGCGCCCAATCCAAAGGCCTTGGACAAGATGCCCATCTCGGTCATGCCGCCTGGGGCCATCGACAAAAACGCCGTCATGATCGCAATGCCTGCGCCTTGTGAGATGACCCATGCGGCCACCATGCACACGCTCAAAATGCCCAAGGTCACAACAGCAACCGATGCCAACGTGCGTGGAGCCCGTGTGAAGAAGGCGCGATTGATGTGTTGCCCTAAGCCCCATCCAATCACGACTTGCGCCGCAATCAAGCCCAGGTCGGGCAAGCGGCCTGTGATGTCATGGTTGGCGCAAATGGCCGCAATCAACAAGGCGCCCAAGACCCAAGGGTTGGGTGTGCGGATTTTTTGAAAGCCCCAACCCACCAAGGTGGCGGTGGTCAACAGGCCAATCGTGATAGGCCAACTCAACACGCCAACGCCAGGCGTTGGCATGATGGGCGTGGCACCACTGGCCCACGCGATGTAAGAGGCCGTTGAGGTGACCATCATGATGCGCACCGCATGTGCAGAAGCCACCACAGCACCATCGGCGCCGGCGCGCTGTGCTTGCACCGACATCTCCGCAGAAGCCCCCAAGGCCACTGAATAAATGGCGGTGGGTCCATCGACCTTGGCCAACTTTTGCAAAGCACGGGCCGACATCACCGACATGAAAATGCCCACAAAGGCACCCAACACCATCCATGGCGCCAAGCCACCAATCAGGGCCAACACCGCGGGTGTGAAATACAAACCAATTGAAGCGCCAATGTAAATTTGCGCCGACTTGCGCGCCAATACCGGTTGCTTGTGAACACGGTTGGCCATGCTGACACAGGCCACTGCCACCATGGGGCCCAAGACCCAAGGCAGTGGCACGTGCAGATGAAATGCACTCCAACCTCCCAGCACCGCAAAGCCAACGGTGAGGGCCAGGCGTTGCCAGCGTTCGATATCGAAACTCATCACGCGCCTAAATAAGTGCCGCCATTCACATGCATCACTTGGCCGGTGACAAAGCGAGCTTGGTCACCCGCCAAAAATGCCACCATGCCCGCCACTTCGTCGGCTGTGCCGCGGCGGTCCATCAAAGGATGGTGCTTGGCATGGTGATTGGGCTCGGCCGAAGCAGTGCCACTGTTGCGTTGGGTAGAGATCATGCCGGGCGATACGCAGTTGACCGTGATGCTCGGCGCCAGGTCATGCGCCAAGGCGCGCGTCAAACCCACCAAACCTGATTTGGCGGTAACCACATGTGGGCGGTTCATGGCGCCAGTGTGCGCCGTCAAGCCGCCAATGTTGATGACCGCGCCCATGGGTGACTGACGCAGCATAGGCAGTGCAGCTTGACTGCAATAAAACGCACCGTCCAACACCACGGCCAGCGTGTTGCGCCAATCTTCTACCGACACTTGATCAATGGGGGCTTCGCGGCGGATGGCGGCATTGTTGACCACCACATCCAAGCGACCCCATGTGGTTTGAATCAAATCCATCATGCTTTGCACACTGTGTCGGTCGGTGACATCGGCCACGCACAACAAAGCCGGTGTACCCAAAGCCAACAATTCATCGACCACCGCTTGGCCTTCGCTCACAGACGCACGCACATTGATGGCCAAAGCAAAACCTTGCTTGGCCAGGGTGTGCGCAATGGCGCGACCAATGTTGCGACCCGCGCCGGTGACCAAGGCCACTTTCTGATCAGGCTTCAGAGTTGTCATGTTTGTTTCCGATACTGCTAAATTCAATTTAATTCAAGGCGATGGGCTTACTTCACCGCCAAGCTGCTCAAGGACACGGTGCTGGCTTTGAACATGCCCTGTACTTGCGACAAAATGCTTTGCGTTTGCTCGGCATCCAAGCCGCCAAATTTGCAATTGGCTTTGAACTTTTGCAACAGGTCTGAATCGGACATGGGATGGTCCACACCACCTTTGAAGAAACCTTGTCGTTGCTCCAGCACTTGACCGTTTTTCAAATGCACCCGCACATGGCCTGTGAATTGTTTGGGGTAAGGATTTTGAGGATCCACGATGTAGCTCACCTTGGCGGCCAGCGCGCGAATGTCGGCACCTTGCACCACTTCTTCTGTATAAGCCTCTAGGCCTGCATCGTCCAACATCAAGCCGGCAGCGATGGCATAAGGAATGCTGAACTTGGCCGCATACGCATTGGGCGGTGAATGCTTGAGCGACAAAGGTTCCCACAAGCGATGCACGATGCCTTCTGCGGTGTCGCATTCGATGCGATCAATCTCACTCAAGGCCACGTTTTGCTTGGCCAAATCTTGACGAATCAAGCGCGCACAATCAATGAAAGGATGCGCCATGGTGCCGCAAGCGTAAGGCTTGAAAGCAATGGTGGTCCAAATCCAAGACTGGCCAAAGTCTTTCATCATGGCGTCAAAGTTGCCATCGGTGGTGTTGGCAAAACCATGGAACAAGCCATGGTGACCTTCAAACACAGTGGCAGGGCCTTTGAAGCCGGCTTGTGCCATGCGCACCGCGCGGTAAGCCGATTGCGCAGCCCATCCGGGGTGCATGCGTTTGGTCCAAGAACCATCGGCCAAATACTCAATGATGCCGCCCGCCATGCTGCCTGCAATGCCAAAGGCATTGACCAGCTGTTCTTCTGTCAAATTGAGCGCTGCACCCAAACCCGCAACACCACCCATCACACCAAAAATGGCAGTGGGGTGGAAACCCGCTTTGTGCACACGCGTGGGCGCCACAGCACACAAACGGCACATCACTTCAACACCAATGGCCAC
>JAHEBO010000021.1:0-9058 GCA_024642215.1 Limnohabitans sp. | reverse complement strand
ACACCAATGCCCAACACCAAGCCGCATTCAAAAATACTTTGGTGAATGGCAAACACGCCCGACATCACCAAGGCCAAAATGAACGCAATCAAATAAGGTTTAGGCCGGTTCACCAACCACATGCATGGCGACAAGATCACCAAGCCGATCAAGAGCATGGCGATGTTGGCGATGAACAAACCGCCATACAAACCGTAAACCACTTCAGGCGCTTTTTGAAACAGCATCGGACCCGGTTGCAAACCGTGAATCAAAAAACCGCCCAATAAAATCGCAGCAGAGTTAGAACCTGGAATGCCTAAGCTGAGCAAGGGCACCAAGGCTGTGGCGGTCACCACATTGTTGGCTGATTCGGGTGCAGCCACACCTTCCGGTGAGCCTTTGCCAAATTCTTCAGGGTGTTTGGACCAACGTTTGGCTTCCGAGTACGCCATGAAGGCGGCAATGGTGCCACCCGCGCCAGGCGTCACGCCCTCCACGGTGCCAATGGCTGCGCCAATCGCTTGCGGTTTGAAAAGACGCTTGGTCATGGCCCAGTTAGGCAACTTGAGTTTGGTCGATGCATTGCCGCCACTGGCCCAAGCAGGCTCGCCAATTTGCACCAGCATTTCTGTCACGGCAAACAAGCCCACCATGATCAGGATGGGCTTCACGCCGTCCAACAAATCTTCAGAACCAAAGGTAAAGCGTTGCACACCTGAGACCGGATCACTGCCGATGAAGGCAATCATCAAGCCGATGCATGCTGCGATCAAACCGCGCATCAACGAGCCGCCAGACAATCCAGCGATGACAGAGAGCCCCAAAATGCCCAAAGAAAAATAAGCTGCAGGTGTAAATGCCAAGGCCACTTTGGCCAAACTCTCGGTGCACAAAACCAGCACAAGCAAACCAAACAGGCCACCCACCAAACCCGACATCAGGGAGATGCCCAAAGCTTCGCCTGCGCGACCTTGTTTGGCCATTTCGTAACCATCAATCACCGTGGCTGAGGCCGAATTGGTACCCGGCGTGCGAATCAAAATAGCAGGGATCGAACCCCCGTATTCAGCGCCAACGTAAACGCTGGCCAGCAGCACCAAGGCATTGGTCGCTTCCATGCCGACGGTAAACGGCAACAACAAGGCCATGGCAATCGAGGGCGAAATACCCGGCAACGCACCGCCAAAAATGCCCCACAACACGCCTGCAAACGCAGACAAAATGATCCAACCTGAAGCCAGGTTGGACATCGCTGTCAAAAAACTGTCCATGCTTATTTCCCCAACCACATGGGCCAAAGGCCGACGGGCAATCTAATTTCCAGCGTCCAATCGAAGACAAACCACAGAACGGGTCCTGCCAAAACCGCGCACAACACCAAAGAGGTGTAACGCCTTGCGCCCGCAAACCATGCGGCGGCACCGACCAACAAGCCAACCGACAAGACGTAACCCAAAATGGGCAACAAGAAAACATAGGCCGCCAAAATCAGCAGCAAGCCGAGCGCCATGGCGTGCGGATGCTCGCTGCCGCCTTCAGCTGTTTCACCTTCTGTTTCGGTCAACATGCCCGCTTTGGTTTTGAAGGACTTTGCAAACAGAAACAATGACGCGATCAACAGCACGACGCCCACGCCAGTGGGCACACCAGAAGCACCGACCGCATCGGCCAACAAACTGTCTTCAATCGATTGCGCCGTTGCGATGTAACTGGCAGCCAGCAGCATGCCAAGTCCACCAGAAATACGGTCTACCAAAGCGTCGTTCATTTGAGCAATCCCATCTCTTTGAACGAAGCCGCGGTTTCAACCGCCACATCGGCAGTGAACTTGCGCGCGGCTTCACGGCCTAACAACATGGGGGTCAAATTGTCTTTGGTGTACTCGGCTTTGTAAGCAGGTGACTCCAACACTTTGCGCACGCCATCTTCCCAAGCTTTGGCCACACTGTCGGGCACACCCTTGGGACTGGCGATGCCGCGGAATTTGCGAATGACGACGTCATAGCCCTGCTCTTTGGCCGTTGGCAACTGAGGCAAGCCCGTCAAACGTTTTTCGGACAAAGTGGCCAACAAACGCACCTTGCCAGCTTCCAACTGTCCTTGCAACTCCTGCATCTCACCAATGCCGATGTCATACGTGCCATTGAGCACGCCAATCATCATGTCGCCGCCGCCCTCATGGCTCACGATGGGTACTTTGACGTTGGCCGCACGCGCCAATTTCTCCATGCCAATGCGTTCCAGTGAAGCTGGATTGGCGGCACCCCAACGAGATTTGCCAGGATTGGCTTTGGCAAATGCCATCACATCCTGCAACGACTTGTAGGGCGAGTCGGCACGGGTGAACACCACTTCTGGGTCGATGAAGACGATCAACATGGGGTCCAAGCCCTCATAACCCACACTGGGTTTCGACAGCAAGGTGGTTTGAATGTAGGTCGGCGTGGTGCCATAAAAGGTGGCGCCATCAGGTGCCGCCTTGGCCACATGCGCCAAGGCTTTGGCACCACTGCCGCCGCGAATGTTTTCCACTGCAAAATTGGTTTTCATCACGCCACTTAAGTGCTTGCTCAAGTCTCGCAAGAACACGTCAGTGCCACCGCCTGGACTGGAATGCGTCACCAAGGTCACGCGACTCACGGGGTAGGGCGCAGGTGCTGCACCGGCTGCAGCGTTTTGTGCCATCGCAGGGGACAGGCTCCAGCATGCCATCGACAATGCCAAAGCCGCTTTCAAACCAACAATGCGTTTCATGTGTGTCTCCGTTTTACGAAAAAAAATCCCGAGGCAGGTGCCATCGGGATTGGGTTTTGCCAGCTTACTGGGTCAAGCTTTTGAGCAAGGCTTTCAAATCTTTTTGCGCTGCCAAGCTCATGCACAAGTTCCAAGCTTCTTCTGTTTTGGCAGCACCCAAAATGGGTGTGCTTTGGTCAACAAACTTGGCTTTCAGTTGTTCGTTGCTCATGGGCTTTTCCAAACTGCCAATGGCACGCTCAATGTAGATGTGGTGCTTTTGGCCGTCGGTGGTTTCCAAGGTCACGTCCACAGAAGCTTCGTGAATGCTGCGGTCCACAATCAATTCCACTTTGTCGCGCACGCCAATCACCAGAGGTGAACGCACCACGTCGTCGGCGTACTCGTGTTCGCCGGCGCGGCCGTAGATCAATGCCACGGCGCATGAATGGAACACACTGAACTTGGCCAACAAGCCGTCGGTCGGTGTTTTCTTGCCCGTGAGTTCTTGCACCAAGGGGTGGGCCTTCAAAGTGACTTTGGCCACTTGCTCGGGCTTCAAGTTGTGCTTTTCACGCAATTGCACGCACGCATCAATGGCGGGGTGAATCACAATGCCGCAAGCAAATGGCTTGTAGGTGTTGAGTTCAATTTCCCAAGACTTGCCTAGGTTTTCAGTGACTTCTTTCCAATCGGTTTTGTCAGAGAAAACTTGCATCAAACCGCGCGGTGCTTCCAATGCGCGGGGGGATGCGGTGTAACCATGCTTGGCCATCAAGGCAGACATCAAGCCCACTTTGGCTGCGCCACCGGGGTGGAAGGGTTTGGTCATGGTGCCGAACTGTTCGCGCAAGCCGACTGGCTGCGATGCGGCAATGCCCAAAGCCATTTGCGTTTGCTTGGCGTTCAAGCCCAACAGGCGTGAGCATGCGGCTGCGCTGCCCAACATGCCCGTGGAGCCGGTGATGTGCCAGCCACGGTCGTAGTGGTTGGGGTACACCGCATTGCCCACGCGGCAAGACACTTCCACACCAATGACCAAGGCGTCGATCAATTGACGGCCGGTAGAGCCCAAATGCTCACCCAAAGCCAAGATGGCAGAAGCCACAGGACCGGCGGGGTGAATGATGGTTTTGAGGTGCGTGTCGTCGAAGTCAAAGGTGTGCGAGCTGATGCCATTGAGCAAAGCGGCATTGGCCATGTCAACGCGGTCGCTGCGGCCCAAAACGGATGCTTGCGCAGAAGGGGCCAACTCTTTCACGGCGCCCAAAGCGGCTTCAATGGTTTCATGGGTGCTAGGGCCCACAGCGCAGCCAGCCCAGTTGGCAAAGGTGCGGTGCGCTTGCGCCTCCACGGCATCAGACCAGCCTTTTGAAGGGTGAGTGGCGACAAATTCAGCCAACAGTTGGGTAATCGCGGGAGCGTTGGCGTCGGCAACGACGGTCGTGTTACGTGCAGTCATGTCAAAAAGGGCTTATCGCCTCATAAAAATTAAACCAAATGGAGCGCCGATCATAGGGGAATCGAAGATTTTTCGCAGATCAGCTCACAGAGAACAGGGACAAAATCACCGAATGCACGCCAATTTGCTTGAGTTTTCCTCACATTGCAAAGGGCACCCAAGCAGACAAGTGGCCCGCAAAAGTTCACACGCCTCATTGACCCATGTCAGTCAGAGGAAAAGCCTCTCGGTTTAGACTCGGTGCATCTCTTCTGATGGCTGCCAAGCATTGCTGATGCGCCTTATTTATGACTACATCTTCTACTTCTGACAATTTGCAACCGATCCCCTTGGATCAGGACATGCCGCACCGCAAAATCATTCGTCAATGGCTGTTGCCTTTGTCCGAACGGTCCACTTTGCGCGCGTTTGTGCTCTTGCTGATTGACACTGCCTTGTTTGTGGGTTTGATTGCGGCCACAGTGGCGCTCGAATCTGTGTGGCTCAAGTTGATCTGCGGCTTGGCTGCGGGCTTCGTCATTGGCCGACTCTTCATCATTGGCCATGATGCTTGCCACCAAAGCCTCACACCGCATCGCGAGCTGAACAAGTGGATTGGCCGCTACGCATTTTTGTTCTCACTCACGCCTTACAGCCTTTGGGACACGGGTCACAACGTGGTGCACCACGGTTACACCAACTTAAAAGGCGTCGACTTTGTCTGGACACCGCTCACCGCAGAAGAGTTTGCAGCCCTCGGCCCTGTAGACCGTCTGATGCAGTACTTGTATCGCAGTGGCTGGGCTCCTGGCCTGTACTACCTCGTTGAAATTTGGTGGAAGCGTGAGTTCTTCCCCAACAAAACACACATGCCCACGCGTCGCCCCATCTTTTTCAAAGACAGCATGTTGGTGACCGTGTTTGGCGCTTTGTGGGTGGCCGTCATGAGCTATGCCGCTGTGGCCACGGGTCAATCGGTCGCCCTGACTTTGCTCATGGGCGTGTTGGTGCCTTTCTTGTTTTGGAACACCATGATTGGTTTTGTGGTTTATGTTCACCACACCCATGTGCGTGTGTCCTGGCACAATGAAAAATCTGCATGGGTCAAGGCGCAGCCCTTTGTGTCCACCACCGTGCACCTCACCTTCCCCATGAAGATTGGCAACATGGTGCACCACATCATGGAGCACACCGCACACCACGTGGACATGAGCATTCCGTTGTACCGCCTGAAACAAGCGCAAGCCAAGTTAGAAGAAATGTTGCCTGGCCGCATCATTGTTCAGCCGTTCTCTTGGGGCTGGTACTTCAAAACTGCCAAGGCTTGCAAGCTGTACGACTTCACGCGTGAATGCTGGACCGACTTCCAAGGTCAGATGACCAGTCCTGTGCGCGGCAATTTGCCCGCAAAAACTTAAACGTCAGCGCTTCGAGAAAACTCGGACTGATCAAAAAAAGGCCGCTGAATCAGCGGCCTTTTTTGTGTCCTCTGGCTGTGGAAGCAGGCTGAGATGGGCGGCGCTTATTGCGCGCGCTTTGTCAAAATTTCAATGGCAGGCAGGGTCTTGCCTTCCAGCATTTCCAAGAACGCGCCGCCACCGGTGGAGATGTAGCCCACTTGTTGTTCAATGCCGTATTTGGCAATGGCGGCCAAGGTGTCACCACCGCCGGCAATGCTGAATGCCTTCGATTCTGCAATGGCCTCGGCAATGACACGCGTGCCATTTTCAAACGCGGCAAACTCAAACACGCCCACAGGACCATTCCACACAATGGTGCCGGCCGCTTTGAGTTGCGTGGCCAGTTTGGCGGCTGTCTCGGGGCCAATGTCCAAAATCAAATCGTCATCGGCCACGTCTGTGGCTTTCTTCACGGTGGCCACGGCGTCGGCTGAAAAAGTTTTGGCGGTGACCACGTCAGTGGGGATGGGCACTTCGGCGCCACGCGCTTTCATGATGTCGATCACGGCTTTGGCTTCTGCCAGCAAGTCGGGTTCGGCCAAGCTTTTGCCAATTTTCAAACCAGCCGCCAGCATGAAGGTGTTGGCAATGCCGCCGCCCACAATCAGTTGGTCCACCTTGTCGGCCAAGCTCTTCAAGATGGTGAGTTTGGTCGACACTTTGCTGCCGGCCACAATGGCGGCCAAGGGACGTGCAGGATGGGCCAAGGCTTTGGTAATGGCGTCAATTTCTGCTGCCAACAAGGGACCTGCGCACGCCACTTTGGCGTATTCAGCAATGCCGTAGGTGGTGCCTTCTGCGCGGTGAGCCGTGCCAAACGCATCGTTCACAAAAATGTCGCAGAGTGCGGCCATTTTCTTCGCCAGCTCGGGGTTGTTCTTTTTCTCGCCTTTGTTCACACGGCAGTTTTCAAGCAGCACCACTTGGCCTGCCGCAACGTCGACACCGTCCACCCAATTGGCTTTGAGCGCCACATCACGGCCCAGCAATTCAGCCAAACGTTTGGCAACGGGCGCCAAAGAATCTTCGGCCTTGAATTCGCCTTCTGTGGGACGACCCAAATGGCTGGTGACCATGACGGCAGCGCCAGCATCGAGTGCCATTTGAATGCAAGGCACCGAGGAGCGGATGCGCGTGTCTTCGGTGATGTCGCCGGCATCGTTTTGCGGCACATTCAAATCGGCACGGATGAAAACACGTTGACCTTTGACTTTGCCTTGTTGGCACAAATCTGAAAAACGAATGACGTTCATGGAAATTCTCTTGGATAACAAAAATGAATGAGCCGTCTTCTGATCCCTCAGAGACTTTTCACAACAAACAGAATTTTAGTCGGCCAAGCTTGCGCTAACTTAACCGCCGCTTTTGTAACAAGGGGTCATTTACCAACCTGCGAGCAAGTGCAAGGGCAAGAAAGTCAGCATGCCCACCACAATGGTCAAGAGGACGTTGCGGCGCCAAAAGTAAACGGCGGCGCCCACTGCGGCGCCCATCCACCGGGCGTCCATCCAGGTGTGCAAAAACTCGCCTTGTTGCATCAAAATTTCAGGCAAGACCACCGCCGCCATGGCTGCAATGGGCGCATATTGCAACCCCCGCTGCGCCCAATCGGGCAAGGCCCATTCTTCACTTGAGAAGAAAAAGAAACTGCGCGTCAAAATCGTCACGCCCGTCAAACCCACAATGACCGCCAAGGTCCACAGATCGGTGCCTTCAAAAAAACTCATGTCGCCGCTCCTGCACGTTTTGTTTGAAAGCGCTCAAGTGACATGCTCAACACCACGGCCACGCCAATTGCCAACACAATGTTGAACTTCAAAGGCAAGTGATAGGCCATGATGGCCGTTGCCGCGGCCACACCTGCTGCAAAGATGCGCATGCGTGTGCTGGCCAATGAACACAAAATGCCCACCAAGCACAAGGTGCCAGCAAAGCCCAAGCCCCAAGACGTTGGAATGATCTTGGCCAAAAAGATGCCAAAGAAACTGGCCACCATCCAACTCACCCACACGATGAAGGTGTTGCCTGCAAGGGATGCGGCTTGCGTCATTTGTTCTGCCGGATCTTCGCTCGGTTTGGCAAATCGACGTGTGAACAACACATAACTGATGTCGGTGGTCAGATAACCGTGCACCATTCTTTCGAGACGTGGCAAATGCATCAAGTAAGGACGCAAGTGCAGACTGAACACCATGAAGCGCAAGTTGACGCAAAAGCCGGTGGCCAAAATCACCCAGACCGGCGCACCCGCCACAATCAAAGGCAAGGCCGCCAATTGCGAGCTACCGGCATACACAAAAAGCGTCATGGCAATGGCCTCGAACACACTCATGCCCGAGTTGACCATGGCCACGCCCGTCATCAAACCCCAAGCGGCAACACCCGGTGCTTGCGGTGCCAAATCGCGCAGGCCTTCCATGAAGGCAGGATGGCGGTAATTTTCAGCTTTGAAAAACATCGCCCACCGTGCCCTTGAAATGGCGAACGAAATCGGCCACGGGTTGACGTTTACCGCCTGGTTTTTGCAATTGCGTGAGGCACAGCACACCTGCGCCACAAGCCACCTGCAAGCCAGACTCATCGATGGCCAGCAAGGTTCCTGGCTTGGCAGTGCTTGCATGCGCAGGCGCATCTGTCAGCGTATCTGCAAGCGCATTGGCAAGTACATGGGCTTGCCACACCTTGACCATTTCACCGGCCATCTGAGCAGTCATGCCAGGAAACGGGTCGAAGGCTCGAATGCGTTGTGACAACTGTTGCGCACTCAAAGTCCAATCGATGGCCGCTTCGGCTTTTTCAATTTTGTGCGCGTAGGTCACGCCTTCGGTGGGTTGCTTCACAGGCTTGAATTGGCCCACTTGCGTCAATGCTTTCACAATCAACGCGGCACCCATGTCGGCCAACTTGTCGTGCAAGCTTGCCGTCGTATCTTGCGGCAAGATGGTCATTGTTTCTTCCAACAGCATGTCGCCGGTGTCTAGGCCTGCATCCATCTGCATGATGGTGACGCCTGTTTGTGCATCACCCGCCTCAATGGCGCGGTGAATGGGGGCTGCGCCGCGCCAGCGAGGCAACAAGGAGGCGTGAATGTTGAGGCAACCGTGCTGGGGTGCATCGAGCACCCATTGTGGCAAGATCAAACCATAAGCCGCCACCACCATCACATCGGCTTGCGCTTGCGCAATGAAGGCTTGTGCTGCAGCGGCTTCTTGGGGGTATTTGCCATCCAGCTTCAAGCTGTGCGGTTGCACCACAGGCAGACCATGCGCAACTGCATATTGTTTGACAACAGACGCTTGCAGCTTCATACCCCGACCAGCCGGTCTGTCGGGTTGTGTGAACACGCCCACAATGTCGTGGCCTGCCGCATGCAAAGCGGCCAATGCGCTGCGAGCGAATTCCGGGGTGCCCGCAAAGATCACGCGCATAAAACTTCTTTCTG
>JAHEBO010000010.1:23625-52669 GCA_024642215.1 Limnohabitans sp. | reverse complement strand
CCCTTGCACGTGGGCCACGGCCGACAAGCCGCTTTGGGCGATGCCATTTGCAATTTATTTGCCACGCAAGGCTGGAACGTTTACCGCGAGTTCTATTACAACGATGCGGGCGTGCAAATCAACACCTTGGCCACGTCCACGCAATTGCGCGCGCAAGGTTTCAAGCCCGGTGATGCCCAGTGGCCCAGCGGCGAAAACGCAGCCGCCTACAACGGTGACTACATCCAAGACATTGCGCAAGATTTCTTGGCGAAGAAAACCGTCAAGTCCGACGACCGTGAATTTACCGGCAGCGGTGACCTCAACGATTTGAACGGCATGCGCGAATTTGCCGTGGCCTATTTGCGTCACGAGCAAGACCTGGACTTGAAAGCCTTCGACGTCAAGTTTGACAACTACTACCTCGAGTCCAGCCTCTACACCAGCGGCCGTGTTGACAGTGCTGTTCAGAAATTACAAGAAGCCGGCAAGACCTACGAGCAAGACGGCGCGCTGTGGCTCAAGTCCACCGATTACGGTGACGACAAAGACCGCGTGATGCGCAAAGGCGACGGCACCTACACTTACTTTGTGCCTGATGTGGCGTATCACATCACCAAGTGGGAGCGCGGTTTCACCAAGGTGGTCAACATTCAAGGCACTGACCACCACGGCACCATTGCCCGTGTGCGTGCTGGCTTGCAAGCCGCTGGCGCGGGCATTCCCGAGGGCTACCCCGACTACGTGCTGCACACCATGGTGCGCGTGATGCGCGGTGGCGTCGAGGTCAAAATTTCCAAACGCGCGGGCAGCTACGTGACTTTGCGCGACCTGATCGAGTGGACCAGCAAAGACGCCGTGCGCTTCTTCTTGCTCAGCCGCAAGCCCGACACCGAGTACGTGTTTGACATCGATTTGGCCTTGGCCAAAAACAACGACAACCCGGTGTACTACGTGCAATATGCGCACGCGCGCATTCACTCCATCTTGCGCACGTGGGGTGGCGATGTGGCCAGTTTGGCCAAGGCCGACTTGTCGAGCTTGGAGAACCCCAAAGCGCAAGCCCTCATGTTGCTGTTGGCCAAATACCCCGAGATGCTCACGGCGGCTGCACAAGATTTTGCGCCGCACGATGTCACCTTCTTCTTGCGCGATTTGGCCGCCAGCTATCACAGCTACTACGATGCCGAGCGCATTTTGGTCGACGACGAAACTCAAAAACTGGCGCGTTTGGCCTTGGTTGCAGCATGCGCCCAAGTCTTGCAAAATGGCTTGAAGATTTTGGGTGTGTCTGCGCCCGAGCAGATGTAAATCACCCCACAGACGCCACTTTGAGAAACCAACACAACATGTCAACTTCCCAACTTCAAAGCCAACGAGGCAGCACCTTGCTCGGCTTCATTCTGGGTCTGGTCATTGGCCTCACAGTGGCCCTGGGTGTGGCGATGTACGTCACCAAAGTGCCCATGCCCTTCAGCAACAAAAACCAATCGCGTTCGGCTGAACAAGACGCGGTGGAGTCGCAAAAGAACAAAGACTGGAATCCCAACGGTGCTTTGCAAAGCAAGCCTGCCACAGCAGAAACGCCCGCCGACGGCGCTGCAGCCAGCAGCCAACCACCTGGCGCACCTGCGCCTGCCGTCACAGCCGACCCCTTGGCCGACTTGATCAAAAAATCCAGCAACGGCACCTCTTCTGCACCGAGCTCGGCAGGGAGCGCAGCCCCTGCCTCAGCGCCACCGCCAGCAGCCACGCCGCAACCCGTTCCAGCCAACAGCAAAACTGCCGCTGCCAACGACCCCTTCACTTACTTTGTACAAGCGGGCGCGTTCAAAAGTGCAGGCGATGCAGATGCGCAAAAAGCCAAGCTGTCCATGATGGGCATCGAGTCCAAAGTCAGCGAACGCGACCAAGCAGGCCGCACCATCTTCCGAGTTCGCAGCGGTCCTTTTGACGACAAAGAACAAGCCGAAAAAATAAAGACCCGTCTGGACGCCAGCGGCATCGATGCCGCTTTGGTTCGCGTGCAACGCTGATCACCCGCACTGATCCGTTCAGTTCACTTCAGTTCACTTCAATTTTCAGGAGTCACCATGAAACGCCGTGATTTTTCACTTGCCACCTTGAGCACCGCTGCAATGGGCAGCCTCCCTTGGAGCACCCCAGCATTGGCACAAGGCCCCGCCAAATTTGTAGCTGGCAAAGACTATCTCAAGCTGGACCGCAGCGTCCCGATGGACGCAGATGCCGGCAAAATTGAACTGATCGAATTCTTTTGGTACAGCTGCCCCCATTGCAATGCGTTTGAACCGGCCTTTGCGCAATGGGTTAAAAATGCCCCCAAAGATGTGGTGGTGCACCGCATGCCGGTGGCTTTCCGCGACGATTTCGCACCTCAGCAACGCTTGTACTTTGCGCTCGAAGCCATGGGCTTGTTGGAAAAGTTACACGTAAAGGTGTTTCAAGCCATTCACGTCGAGCGTTTGCCATTGAACACCGATGCCAGCATCTTGGCCTGGATCGAAAAACAAGGCGTCGACAAAACCAAGTTTGCAGACACGGCCAAATCATTTGGCGTGGCCAGCAAGCTCAAACGTGCCGTGCAACTGCAAAACGATTTCAAAATTGAAGGCGTGCCCTCCTTGGGTGTGGCAGGCAAGTACTACATCGATGGCACTTTGGCTGGCAGCATGGAGCGTGCCTTGCAAGTGGCCGAGTCCTTGCTGGTCCAAGTTCGCCAAGGCCGCGCCTGATCTTTTTCAAGGTGTTGTTCATCAGCCCGCTTCGGCGGGCTTTTTTGTGCGTTTTTTCTTGCAAAAGGGCTTGACTCTGCATTGAACACCTACAATCAAGCAAGATTCGCGCCTTTATGAAAATTCACCTCATCCTCTTGTTCAGCAGTTTGGCCGCCGTCTTCACGGCGACAGGCGCGCACGCCGAAAAGGCCGACCGCGACAAGCCCATGAACATCGAGGCCGACGCGCTCAAGCACGACGATCAACAACAACTCACCACCTTCACGGGCAAAGTGCAAATGACCAAGGGCAGCCTGGTCCTGAAAGCTCACCGCATGGAAGTGAAGCAAGACGGCCAAGGCCATCAAGTGGCCAAGTTGTGGGCCGAAGCAGGCGACCGCATTTTCTTCCGCCAAAAACGCGAAGGCCTTGAAGAATTCACTGAAGGCGAAGCCGAAACTGCGGTTTACAACAGCCAAGCCGACACCCTCACACTCACCAACCGCGCCGAACTGCGCATGTTGCGTGGCAGCGTGGTGGCCGATCGCATTCAAGGCCAACAAATTTTGGTCAACAACACCACCGAGGTGTTCACGGTCGATGGCAAGCCCAACACAGCCGCAGGCAGTCAGCGGGTTAAAGCCACCATCACCCCGCGGGCCAAGTCGACAGATGCGCCAACCGCGCAACCTGGTACGGTTTTGAAATCCAGCTCGCGCATCGGCAACGACAAACCATGAGCCAAGACGCCAACATCAGCAGCTTAGAAGCGCGTCATTTGCAAAAGTCCTACGGCAGCCGCCAAGTGGTGTTTGACGTCTCGGTCAAAGTGCAAAAAGGCGAAGTGGTGGGCTTACTGGGCCCCAACGGTGCCGGCAAGACCACCTCCTTTTACATGATTGTGGGTTTGGTGCGCACCGATGGCGGCCAAATCTTGATCGATGGCGAAGACGTCACACGCATGCCCATCCATCGCCGCTCACGCATGGGCTTGTCGTACTTGCCACAAGAGGCGTCTATTTTTAGAAAACTCACCGTGGCCGAAAACGTGCGCGCGGTACTTGAGTTGCAACACAACGCCGAAGGCAAGCCACTCAGCGAAACAGACATCAAAGACCGACTGCAAGCACTCTTGAAAGACTTGCGTGTCGACCATCTGCACGACTCACCCTCCTTGGCTTTGTCTGGTGGTGAGCGCCGACGCGTTGAAATTGCGCGGGCACTGGCCACAGGGCCTCGTTTCATTTTGCTGGACGAGCCGTTTGCGGGCATTGATCCGATTGCCGTCATTGAAATTCAACGCATCATTGCCTTCTTAAAAGAACGCGGCATTGGTGTGTTGATTACCGATCACAATGTGCGCGAAACCCTGGGCATTTGCGACCACGCGTACATCATCAGCGAAGGGCGCGTGTTGGCCCAAGGCACCCCCCAAGAGATCGTGGACAACGCCGATGTGCGCCGCGTCTACTTGGGCGAACACTTCCGAATGTGATGGCCAAACTCCTATGAAGCAAAGCCTTTCCCTTCGGATGTCCCAGCACTTGGCGCTGACGCCACAGTTGCAACAATCCATTCGGCTGCTTCAACTCTCCACCTTAGAGCTGAGCCAAGAAGTTGAGCAAATGCTCGACGAAAACCCCTTCCTAGAACGCAGCACCGACGACGCACCCCAAGAAGATTTTGGCTTGCCCGAAGCCGATGCGCGTGTGAGCTTAGGCGATCGTGTATCGGAGGCAGCCAGCGATGCCAGCTCCGATTCACGCGATGCCGCCAGCGAATCCTCTGCCTCGGTGTCCAACGATGAGGCTGTGACCGATGTGGCCGACAGCTGGGATGGCGACGGCAGCGTCGACATGGCACCCGACGACAGCGAGTGGGGCACCGACGCCGGCGCGCGAAAGAACAACACCAACAACGACTCCGAAGGTGCTGATGCCATTGAGTTGGCGCGCGGCTTGGGTTCACTCACCGAGTATTTGCACCGACAAGCTTTGTCGATGCGCCTGTCCGAAATTGACCGCGCAGCCTTGCGATTCCTGATTGAGTCCTTGAATGACGACGGTTATTTGGAAGACAGTCTCGAGTCTTTGGCGCAAGGCTTGGCCGGCACCGACGACATTGAGCAACTGGAAGAACTGGTGCACCGTTTTACGGTGGCCTTGAGCTTGCTGCAATCGCTCGAGCCTGTGGGCATTGGTGCTCGCAATTTGGGCGAATGCTTGCGCATTCAACTCAAAGCCATTTTGAAGGATGAACCCGACCACGAAGTGGCCGCCGTAGGTCTCAAAATTTGCGCCTTGCCCCTGGAGTTGTTGGCCAAACGCGACTTCAAACGCTTGGCGGTGCAGTGCGGCGAAGACGAAACGCTGGTCAAGCAAGCGCTGACCTTCATCACGCGCCTTGAGCCCAAACCCGGCAGGCCCTTTGCCAACGCAGAGCAGCACGTGATCGTGCCCGATGTCTTGGTCATTGGCACCCGCAAAGGCGGCGAGCCTCACTTCAGAGTGCAGCTCAATCCCGATGTGATGCCCAAACTGCGCGTGCACGACATTTATGCCAACGCCCTGCGCGGCGGCAAAGGTGAAGGTCACTTAGGCCTGCAACAACGCCTGCAAGAAGCCCGCTGGTTTATCAAGAACATTCAACAACGCTTTGACACCATCTTGCGTGTGTCCACCGCCATTGTGGAGCGTCAGCGCAACTTCTTCATCCACGGCGAATTGGCCATGCGCCCCTTGGTCTTGCGTGAAATTGCCGATGAATTGGGTTTGCACGAGTCCACCATCAGCCGCGTCACCACGGCCAAGTACATGACCACGCCCATGGGCACCTTCGAGTTGAAGTATTTCTTTGGCTCGGGCCTGGGCACCGACAGCGGCAGTGCGGCATCCAGTACCGCCGTGCGTGCGCTCATCAAACAATTGGTGGCCGCCGAAAACCCCAACAAACCGTTGTCAGACAACCAACTGTCTGAAATGCTCAAAGAACAAGGCATCGATTGCGCGCGTCGCACCGTTGCCAAATACCGCGAGGCGCTCAAAATCGCGCCCGCCAACTTGCGTAAAACACTGTGAACTCGCTACAACTTTTCATGCCTTGCGCCGCCGGCGTTGAAGGCTTATTGGCCGACGAGGTCCATCAACTCACGGGCCTCACCGGCAACGACTTGCTCACGGGCCGAGGCGGCGTGATGGCCAATGCGTCGTGGCGCGATGCGCTGCGCCTGAACCTGCACAGCCGCCTCACCCAACGCGTGCTGATTCAACTGTCACAAACTTTTTACCGCAATGAAAAAGATTTGTACGACGCGGCGAGCGCCGTGGCTTGGGAAATTTGGTTCACCACGAAGCAGACTTTCAAGATTGAAATCACGGCGCAGCACAGCCCACTCACCAGCCTGAACTTTGCGGCGCTCAAAATCAAAGATGCCGTGGCCGATCGCTTTCGCGCCAAACGCGGCGAGCGACCCGACGTCAACACCCAGTGGCCCGACGTGCGCATTTATGTGCACCTCACCACCGACAGTTGCACGCTGTACATGGACACGTCAGGTGAACCCTTGTTCAAGCGCGGTTGGCGCGAAGACAAAGGCGATGCGCCTTTGAAGGAAACTTTGGCAGCGGCCATGTTGGCCGCCAGTGGCTGGGATGCGCACACCCCGTTGTACGACCCCTGCTGCGGCAGCGGCACCATTGCCATTGAAGCCGCGCAAATTGCCTGCGGCATTGCACCGGGCATCATGCGCCGTTTTGCCTTCGAAAAATTACTCCCCTTCCAACCGCACGTTTGGCAAGCCCTGCAAGACGATGCGCGCGCGCAAGAGCACGCGCCCACCGCCGAAATTCACGCCTCCGATGTGGCATTCCGAATGGTGGACTTCACACAGCGCAATGCCGAGCGCGCAGGCGTAGGACAAGTGGTGCAAGCCCGTGGTGGCGACGCATTGCAGCGCATGCCACCTTGCGAAACACCAGGCATCATGTTGCTCAACCCGCCTTATGGCGAACGTATTGCAGCCGCGGGTGTCGCCGGTGTTTCAAGCCGAGACAGAAACCGCGACAGCAACGACTTTAGCCGTGCACGAGAAGGCGTTGACTTGAGCCGCGCGCGTGAAATTGCCGAAGGCGATGAGGGTGGCGAATTTTTCTCGCAACTGGCCTCGCATTGGAAAAAGAATTACAACGGCTGGACGGCTTGGATGCTGACGCCCGATTTGAAATTGCCGTCCAAAATGCGTTTGAAAGAATCGCGCCGCGTGCCCATGTGGAATGGCCCCATTGAATGCCGCATGTTCCGCTTCGACCTCATGAAGGGCTCGGCGCGTGACAAGGTCTGAGCCGCATGTGAACAACCCCGCGCATCAGACGGTCCATTCACAGCCTTGGGTCATCGACACCAACATCGTGCTCGACCTGTGGTTGTTTGAAGATCCAGCCACCGTGCCTTTGCGTGCCGCTTTGCAAAGTGGCCGCATTTCGCATCTGGCCACCTGCAGCATGCGCGACGAACTTGAGCGCGTGCTCACTTACCCTCACATCGTGAAGCGCATGGCCAAGGCCAACATCCAAGCGCAAGACATCTTGAATCGCTTTGACCAGTACCATGTGGCCGCTGAGCCTGCCGCCAAAGCGCCGTGCACCTGCAAAGATCCTGATGATCAAAAGTTCATCGATTTAGCCGTAGAACATGCCGTGCCTTTGCTCAGCAAAGACGCCGCCATTTTGTGCATGAAGAAACGTTTGTTTCAATCGGGCGTGATGCTGAACCCAACCGAAATACCCTCGCAGTGATTGCGCAAGCTTCGCCCACAACACCTCACATTTACCACAGGAACTTTCCATGACCGGCCTGCAACCCGAAGACTTCGACGCCCTTGACGACATCTTGGACGACTTGCGCACACGCTACGAAGAAACACCTCAATGGGAGTTTTGTGAAGGCTTTTTAGTCGCGCTCATTTGCTGCCGCCGCGCCTTGCCTGAAGCAGAATGGTTGCCTGTGCTGCTGGGCCTAGACGATGAGGGCGCAGGCTTTTCGGACGAAGCACAAAAAGTCAAATTCTTGAGCCTGTGGCAACAGCGCTATGACGAAGTCAAAGTGTCGCTTGACACAGAAATCAAAGCCCTTGACGAAGACAGCGCCTACGCGCCCGAAGTGATGGATGTGCGGGGCGCCATTGCCAGCCTGCCACCTGAAGAGCGCGCCGAAATTGACAGCGAAGAAATTCCCGCCTTTGCGCAAGTCTGGGCCTTGGGCTTTATGTTTGCCGTCGAAAACTGGCCCGATGAATGGACGGCCCCCAAGGACAAAGAAGCCGCGCAATGGCATGACACAGCCCTGGAAGCCATCGTGGCCTTGACCGAAGACGATACCGACGAACCCACCCTGTCGGCACTCAGCGAAGATGGCCCGTTGAGCGTCAGCGAGTCACGCCTGAATGCTTATGGTGAAGCCTTGTGGGCCGTGTATGACTTGCGCGAAATTTGGCGCAGCATTGGCCCGCGTGTGACACAAGTGATCAAAGAAGCCACGCCCGGTCGCAACGATGCATGCAGTTGCGGCAGTGGCAAGAAATACAAAAAGTGTTGCGGCGCCAATTAACTTCTTAAACCATGAAAACCCGAAGACTTTGCACCGTGAGGTCGGGCAACTCTTCTGGAATGAAATGACCTGAAGACACCACATGACCGGTGACTTGCGCAGCGCATTGCGCCTGCCAAAGCTCAACCGGCTTGAACATTTTGTGCACCACCCCGCGGTCACCCCACAAGACAAGCAAGTCGCACTGAATTTTTTGCCCCTGTGCTCGGCTTTCTTGATCGTGCGCTAAATCGATGCCCGCACTGGCGCGGTAATCTTCACAAGCCGTGTGCACCGCCGGCAAGATATCACCGGCTTGCTCTGGCGCCAAGGTGAGGCTGCGCTCGTACTCGGCCATGGCCTCGGGCTCAATGAACGACGTACTGCCTGAACCCCAACCGCCCAACTTGGCATGCAAGTAATGCAGCACGTTGCCGCCGATCATGCGCTCGGGCAAGGGTGCGGGCTGAATGAGATGGAACCAGTGGTAGTAGGCACGGGCAAAATCCATGTCGGTGCGCTTGTACATGTCCAGCGTAGGCGCAATGTCGAGCACGCACAGACGACGCACACGTGCAGGATAGTCCACAGCCAATCGATGCGCTACACGGCCACCGCGGTCGTGACCACACAAAAAGAAATCGTCCACGTTCAACTGGTCCAGCAAACCCACCACGTCTTGCGCCATAGCGCGCTTGCTGTAATTGCTGTGGTCTGGCAAACCCGGCGCATGGGACGAGTCGCCATAGCCGCGCAAATCGGGCAACACCAAGCGGTAGTCGTTTTTGAGGGCCTGCGCTACGCGGTGCCACATGACATGCGTTTGCGGGAAACCGTGCAGCAAGACCAACACCGGCTTGTCCAGGTGGTTCTGCCAGTTGGCCGAGATGCGCGCGCACACCACCACGCCGTTGACGTTGAATTGGCGTTTCTCAAAACCATCAAACCAAGCGCTGGGCGTGTCTGATGCAACGGCAGGTGAAACGGCAGGTGAGGTGCTTGTTGGAAGTGTGCTCATGGTCAGCGTGATTTTGCAGTTGATTGGCGCAGTTGGCAATCAGCGGTGTGTGCCAATGCCCAAACTTTGACCGACAAGGCCATGGAATGGCCCATGCGAATGGAAAATCAACCAAGTCATGTGAACTCCTGTTCAGGGCAGTGCAAGCATTGTCTAGGAAATCGAGGTCTGAAGCTGCTGCTGTAACAAAGGTTTTTGCACTTTGCCCAAAGCACTTTTGGGCAATTGCGGCATGAACAACACACGCCTTGGCAATTTAAAGCGCGCAATCTGATGTTGCAAGTGCGACAACACCGCATCGGCTTGCAAGCTTGCACCCTCCGCATTATTCTGGCGAACCAGCACCAACACAGGCACCTCACCCCATCGATCATCGGGCAAGCCCACCACGGCACATTCGGCCACACCCGGGAACGAGGCCAAGGCGTTTTCAATTTCTGCAGGGTAAATGTTTTCCCCGCCCGAAATGATCATGTCCTTGTTGCGTCCCACAATTTGCAAGCAAGCCTGCGCATCCAGGTAACCCATATCGCCCGAATGAAACCAAGCGTCTTGCAAACCCGTCAGTTCGTTGGGATTGCCAACATGCCAATAACCCCGCATGACGTTGGGCGCTCGCACGCACACTTCACCCGTTTCGCCCTGCGCCACTTCATGGCCTTGCGCATCGATGAGCTTCAAGGACAGATCGGCATGTGGCCAACCCGCGAAACCGATACGCGCCACAGCATCTTGAAATTTCAAAATGACGCTGACTGGGCCGGTTTCAGTGGTCCCATAAATTTGCCCTACGGGAATGCCGCGCGCATGAAACTTTTCCAAATACGAAACGGGCAATGTTGAAGATCCCGCCATGATGCCGCGCAAGCTTGTGAGATCTGCTTGATCCCATTCAGGGTGCTCGAGCACCGCCCTTAAGGTAGCAGGCACCAGCAAGGACAGCGTGGGGCGTTGTGCCAAGTTGCCTTGCGAGACCGCAGCAAGCCAAGCGGCGGCCTCAAACCGGGGATGCAAATGCACCGTCACACCCGACAACAAGGCCGGCAAGGTTTGAATGCACAGACCGCCCACATGAAACAAGGGCAAGGCAGACAACACAATGTCTTGCGACTTGAACGCGTGCGCTTCTTGGCTGGCCTTGGCGTTGGCCAACAGGCCCGCTTGCGTATGCACGGCGCCCTTTGGCAAACCGGTGGTACCGGAGGTATAGACCAACAACACATCAGCATCGGCCGATACGGCAGGCAAATTCAAGTTTTTGGATGAGGCTGTGGCAATCAAATCATCCAAGGGGCAGGCCTTGAGTACAAAGACGTGCCCCTCTTGGACCAAGGTCTTGGCCGCCTCGGCGTGCATGTCGTCATAGACCAACAAGCTGGGCTGCGCATCCTGTATCACGGTGCTGAGCTCGGCTACCGCCAATCGAAAATTGAGCGGCATGAAAATCAAGCCCAGTCGCGCACACGCCACCAGCGCGACGCATTGCAATTCGTGATTCAAACCAAGCCAGGCCACCCGTTGTCCCGGCTGCAAACCGAAAGTGGCTTGCAGATGGCCAGTGACACGTTCAACACGCCGCCAAAATTTGGCAAAGTCAATGTCCTCCGTCTGCCCTGGCATGCCGAAGCGAATGGCCAAGTGCGACGGCTGACTTTGCGCCAACGCTTGAAAGCGTTGGGCCAATGTCGAGCTTTCTTTCATTCGTCTTTTTCGCCAACTTCGTACAGTGTTTCCCGACCCAATCTGTCAAGGCACAACTCCGCAGTCCAAGGCAACATCAGGGAGCCACAACGTGCATCGCGGTACAAACGCTCTAGCGGCAAAGACTTCAGCATCGACTGACCACCGCACGTGCGAATGGCCAAGCGCGCGATGTCTTGCGCGTTTTCCATGATGGTGTACTGCGCTGCGTAGGCGCGCAGACGCGATGACTTGGGCGGGTCAATTTTGGCGTCTTCAATGGCGCGCAAAAACAAATTGCGTGTTTGTTCCAGCTTCACAAACATTTCCGCCACGGCGATTTGCTTGGTCGCAAATTGACGGCGCTTAACCGGACCGGTGCCCGGAATTTCACCGCGCAAATAAGCCACCGTGAAGTCATAAGCGGCCTGCGCAATGCCCATGTAAGTGGGCGACAAGGTCATGAACATGTGCGGCCAGCGGCTGGCCGCTTGGAAGTACACGCCTTGCGGCATGAGGGCCGCATCGTCTGGCACAAACACATCTTTGAAGATCAAATTACGAGACACCGTGGCACGCATGCCCAGCGGATCCCAATCGCCTTCTACCGTCAAACCTGGTGCCGTGCGGGGCACAGCCAAATACAGGGTGTCGCGGCGCGACAAATCGGCATCGGGTTTTTTCTCTGTGCAGAGCACACCAAAAAAATCTGCGGCATCTGACAAGGAAGCAAAAATCTTTTTGCCATTGATGCGCCAACCCCCTTCAACCTTGACGGCCTGCGTGCCAAAAGGTTGCGCGCCTGCAGCAGCCGCACCGCCTTCAGAAAAGGGTTGCGCATAAATGGCACCATCGTTTACCACGCGTGCAAAGTGCGCCTTTTGATGCACACGGTGCAGGGCACGCTGCTCGGGCGTCATGTCCAAATCCTCAGACAACAAACCACTCCACATCATGGTGCAGACGTGCATGTTGAACGTGAGCGCAGTGGCGCCGCACCAGCGGCCAATTTCGGCAGACACCATGGCATAGGTGGCGTAGTCGGCACCCAGACCACCATGCGCTTCGGGCACACACAAAGCCAGCAAGCCGCTGTCTTTCATGTCCTTGTAATTTTCAAAGGGAAACTGTGCATCGCGATCGAGTTGCGCGGCGCGAGGTGCAAATTTGTTCTTGCCCAAATCGTAGGCCAAGGCCATCAACTTTTTCTGCTTGTCGGTCAGGGGGTAGTCTTCACCACTGATGGGCATGTAGTTGGCTGTGCTGTTGTAAGCAGGGAGGGTTGTGCTGTTGCTCATGAAGGTTTCCTTCAACTCAAAAATAATGACGGACAAATTTCAAGACGGCCGCATGAAATGGCGCTTCTTGCTCGAAGCCCATCAAATGGCCGACACCGGGTATGCATTCATATTGCGCGGCAGGTATTTTTTGGGCCATGCGGCGCAGCACTTCGGGCGGTGCTGTTTTGTCGTGCTCGCCGGCCAGGCACAGCGTGGGCACCGAAATACTGGGCAAAGCCGCACGTTGCTCAAAAGTCACCAGGGCTTGCAAGGATGCGCGATAGGTGTCTGGCGGCACAGCCGACATGCAAGCATGGGCCAAGGCCAAGCCTGGCGGGTAATCTGGGAGGGTGGCACCTGCCGGCAAGGCATCGGGCGCCACCATGCTAGGAACCAATCGATCGGCCACTTGGGCCATTGTTTTGCCTGCATTCAATGGGGCCAATCGCTGCGCCACAAACTGCTGCTGAAAGTCGCCCGCTTGTTGACCAAAGGCTGGGCTGCTAGCGGCAATGATCAAGCCTTCGATGCGTTGCGGGCAATGGGTCCACGCTTGCAAGGCCACCATGCCGCCCATGCTGTGCCCCACCAGCACCGCCTTTTTAACGTGGGCACGGTCTAGCAGCTGCTCAAGGGATTGCGCTAAGCTGGCAAAGCTGAGTGTGCCCGTGAGAGGGCTGTCACCATAACCCGGCATGTCCCACGCCAAGGCGCGGTATCCCAATCTGGCAAAGTCGTCGACGGCAGATTGGAATCCTTTTTTGCCACCACCAATGCCGTGCAAAAACACCAGTGTGGTTTTGGCATCCGCAGGGCCAGCCTCGATCCAAGCAGGTGTGTCGGTCGTCATGCTGCAGGACTTTCAAACACACCTGCCACCAACGCACCTTCGTTCACCACGCACTGGTCATCCAACGCAATGGTGCAGCCCCGCATGGGCAAATCGAAGTGGCCCAAGGTATGGCGTCCGGCCACCTCATTGGCGCCTGTGGAGTACAAGAAGTTACCTGCAAATGCACGCAGCTCGGTGCCATTGCAATCGCGCTTGTCGTAAAAAGTCATGGCATCCCAGCGCGCAGCGGGGTTCAAACCGAAGCCCACGTGCGACACGGCACACGCATCGCGATGGCCTTCTTTGTCGATCCAGGTTTGGTAATACGAACGCATCATGTCGACGTCCACACCTTCGCCTTCAATGCGCGTGATGGTGTCGTTTTCAATGGTAAGGCGGATGGTGTCGCGCAGATAGCGCTTGAAGGTGAGGTTGACATCGCCAGGCGCCATCACCAAGGTGCCGTTAACACTGCCCGCTGCTGGAAAGGCCAAGGCCAAGCCACCGGGCCAGTGCGACACCATGCCAGGCTTGCTGCAAAACCCCCAGACGCCGCCCACCACAGCCGACTTCAACTGAATGTTCAAATCGGTACCCGCTTTGGAAGTCACGTGCATGTGCTGTGTGCCGCGCAATTTCTTCATGGCATTGCGAACCACCGACTCCAGCGCGGGATCGGGCACAGTGCGCTCCAAGATTTCAGGGTGCTCGTTGGAAATCATGAACAAGCGAGGCACCACGCCGTCGGCGCCCTTCAAAATGGCTGGCAGCTCTGGCGCATGCAACATGCCTTCTACCGTGCAATCGATCACGACATTGGCGCGCTGCAGGGCTGCCACCACGGGCACCAGCTGTTGAATGACATCGGTGGCACCCGTCGATCGAACAGGCGCAGGCGCCGTCAGCGCAGGCGTTGGCAAGCAGACTTCAAAGATTTTGGCGCCCATGCGCTGCAAGGTGAGGCGGGCCAAGTCGACATTGACGCGGCGAGACTGACTTTCAGTCAGCAAAGCCACCACGTCACCTTCTTGAATTTTGCAGAGGGTGAAGGTGCGCTCAAATGCGTCTAACCACCGGTGTTCAATTTGCTCGATCAGCATGCCAACTCCTTGCGATGCCACTCTTTTCAAAGTGGTTTTGAAATATGTCAGCCAGTTTATATGAAATTTCATACAATCACCTCATGAATTCCCCTAGCCACCCCTTCGACACCACGCAATTCAAACAAGCCTTGTCACGCTTTCCAACCGGGGTGTCTGTCATCACCACCCAGCAAGGCGGCGATGCCAATCCAGCCGAGTGGGGGCACTCGTTCGTGGGGCTCACGGCCAGCTCATTCAACAGTGTCTCGCTCACACCGCCTTTGGTGGTGTGGAGCTTGGGCCTGAGCTCACGCACTGTGCCCTCGTTTCAAAAAGCGTCGCACTATGTCATCAATGTCCTGAGTGACCAACAGTTGGCGGTCTGTCAGCAATTTGCATTTGGTCAAGGCGACCGCTTCAACGGCATTGACTACGAATTGGGTGCCACAGGTTTGCCAGTCATCAAGGGTGCATTGGCATGGTTTGAATGCCGCAACCGAAGCCAATACCCTGAAGGGGATCACATCATTTTTGTGGGTGAGGTTGAGCGCTGCGGCTTTGTTGACGGCTCGCCTTTGGTGTACCAGCAGGGCGGCTTTTCTAGCGTCCAAAAGCTAGCAGGTTGAGCCGCGTGCAACCGGTCGAGTTCGTTGACAGTTATTTGCCCTACCTGCTGGCACGGGCCAGCTTCAGCATCTCGTCAGAGTTTCATGCCCAAGTAGAAGCCGCTGGCTTGACAGTGTCAGAGTGGCGTATCTTGGCTGCATTGTCGGGTGTGAAGCAACGCACCGTGGGTGAATTAACCGCCATTGTGCTTGCCAAACAACCCACCGTGACCAAAATGCTGCTGCGCATGGAAGCCGACGGCTTGCTCACACGCACGGCCTGCACACAAGACAAGCGTCAAGCCTGGGTCAGTCTCACCCCGCAAGGCAAAAAACGCGTAACGCCTCTGTTGAAAAAAGCAGCGCTGCATGAACAACAAGTTTTGAAACTTTTGGGCCACACACACAGTACGTCGCTCAAAACCATTTTGCAAAAACTGGTCGTCACGGTTTAACGGCCGTCACCTCTATCTCCACCAAAGCGCGGTCTTCCACCAAGTCGGCGACTTGGACCAAGGTCATGGCCGGGTAGTTTTTGCCCATCACTTCTTGGTAAACCCTGCCCAACTCACGTCCACGGGCCACGTACTCTTTTTTATCCTTCACATACCACGTCATGCGGGCCATGTGCTCAGGACCGGCGCCGGCACACGCCAACGTGGCCACAATGTTTTGCAGCGCTTGTTTGCACTGCGCCACAAAGTCATCGGTCTCAAATTGACACTGGCCATTCCAGCCGATCATGCCAGCCACAAAAATCATTTCACCGCGCGCAGCAATGCCATTGGCATACCCTTTTGCGGGCGCCCATCCTTCGGGCTGAAGGACTTTCAACAGTTCGTGTGACATCTTCTGCTCCTTATTTTTCTGAATTGAACGCAGGCGCTTGCTGCCGTAATTTAAAGCGCTGCAACTTGCCGGTCTCCGTCCGCGGCATAGCGTCGCAGAAGACCACGCGACGTGGATACTTGAAAGGCGCAATGGTTTGTTTCACAAACTCTTGAATTTCTTTTTCCAAAGCAGGCGATCCTGCATGCCCAGGTTTGAGCACCACAAAAGCCATCACCACTTGACCTCGTTCAAGGTCGCTTGCGCCTACCACGCCACACTCAGCCACTGCGGGGTGTTGCATCAAGGCGCTTTCCACCTCGGGGCCTGCAATGTTGTAGCCCGCTGAAATGATCATGTCGTCGTTGCGCGCTTGGTAACTGAAGTAGCCATCAGCGTCCATCATGAAGGTGTCACCGGGCAAGTTCCAGCCGTCTTTGACGTAATCCTTTTGACGCGGATCGTCCAAATAACGGCAGCCAGTTGGGCCGCGCACAGCCAAGCGCCCCACCACACCGGGCGATACGGGTTGCATGTCTTCGTCCACAATTTGGGCTTGATAACCTGGCACCACTTTGCCAATGCTGCCGGCGCGCACATCGTGTCCCGCGCTAGAGATGTAGATGTGAATCACTTCGGTGCCGCCAATGCCATCGGTCATTTCCAAGCCAGTGGCTTTTTTCCACAACTGACGGGTGGCATCTGGCAAGGCTTCACCGGCGGAGACCGTGTGCTTCAAAGACTTTAAATTGAAGGCTCCTGGCTTGTCGGTCACCAGCATGGCCATTTGACGGTACATGGTGGGCGCCGTGTAGCACTGCGTGGCACCGTACTGCCCCACGGCATGCAACAAAGATTCGGGCGTGTACTTTTCGAGCAGCACAGCACAAGCACCGAAGCGCAATGGGAATGCGAGCAAGCCGCCCAGTCCAAATGTGAACGCAATAGGCGGTGTGCCACACACAATGTCGTTGGCGTCCATTTTTAAAACATGGCGCGGGAACAAATCGCACATCGCCAGTATGTCCCGGTGGAAATGCATCGTGCCTTTGGGCTGGCCAGTGGTGCCACTGGTAAAGGCGATCAAGCACACATCGTCACGACTGGTGGGGTGTGCTTCAAAAGTTGCAGCATGCTTGGCCATGTGCGCTTCTACGCCTTCGGCATCATCAGATCTGAACCACCGCACCTGCTTTAACGCAGCCGCATGGTGTGGATGTGCTGCATCTGTGCAATGACTGAGTTCTTCTGCCAACAAACTGTCACACAACGCGGCACTGACGTGGGCTTTGTCAATGATTTGCTTCAACTCGGCAGCGCGCAACAAGGGCATGGTGGGCACCACCACCAAACCTGCTTTGAGCGCAGCCAGGAAGCAAGCCGCCATCATGGGGCTGTTGCCACCCCGCAGCAGCAAACGCTGACCAGACTGCATGCCCATGTCTTTGACCAGCACTTGTGCAATTTGGTTGACCTTGGCTTGCAACTGGGCATAGGTCCAACAAATATCGCCGCTAGCATCTTTGCCGCGCACAGCCACGCGATCGCCTTGGCCATTGGCCACATGAACATCTAACAAGCCCTGCACACAGTTGAGTTGCTCTGGGTATTGAAGCTCAGGGCGATCAAACACAAACACAGGCCATTGGTCTGGCGGGGGCAAGCGATCGCGCGTGAAAGTGTCCACGTGCGAGGAGGGTGCCAAAGAAGTTGAAAGAGATGGCGTCATGTGTGACCTCACTTGAGCAAATCGCGGCCAATGATCAGTTGCTGAACCTCGGTGGCACCTTCGTAAATGCGCAAGGCCCGAATCTCTCGGTACAAAGACTCGACGATGCAACCTTTCTTAACGCCCATGCCGCCGTGCATTTGCACGGCCATGTCGATGATTTGCTGGGCGTTTTCGGTGGCGGTCATTTTGGCCATGGCGGCCTCTTGCGTGATGCGTTGACCTTGATCGCGCAGCCAGGCAGCGCGGTACGTGAGCAAGGTGGCGGCATCGAGCAGCGTGGCCATTTGCGCCAACTTGCTTTGCGTGATTTGAAAATCACCCAAAGCTTGACCAAACATCTTGCGCTGCTTGGCCCATGCAATTGATTCGTCCAGCGCACGACGCGCAAAGCCCAATGACGCAGCCGCCACCGAGGTTCTGAACACGTCCAAGGTGGCCATGGCCACTTTGAAACCTTCACCCGCAGCACCAATGCGTTTGGCATGCGGCACCAACACATTGTTGAAATGCAATTTGGCCAAGGGGTGCGGTGCCACCACATCAATGCGCTCGGCAATTTCCAAACCAGGCGTGTTGGCATCCACAATAAAGGCGCTGATACCCCGTGCACCCGGCGCTTCGCCCGTTCGGGCAAA
The DNA here is from genome assembly GCA_024642215.1 of Limnohabitans sp. Taxonomy (GTDB): domain Bacteria; phylum Pseudomonadota; class Gammaproteobacteria; order Burkholderiales; family Burkholderiaceae_C; genus Limnohabitans_A. The sequence goes on along the minus strand of JAHEBO010000010.1, from coordinate 34,680 downwards.
CACCACATAAAAGTTGGCAATGCCGCCGTTGGATATCCAAGTCTTGAAACCATTCAAGCGATAACCTTCAGCCGTTTCAACAGCGCTGCACTGCATCGCCGCCACATCCGAGCCTGCATCGGGTTCGCTCAAAGCAAACGCAGCCAAGGCCTCGCCTTTGGCCACGCGGGGCAAGTATTCTGCTTGTTGTTCTGGTGTGCCCTTTAAGCTAATGGCCCCCGACCCCAAACCCTGCATGGCAAATGCAAAGTCAGCCAAGCCGTGGTGCCAAGCCAATTCTTCGCGCAGCATGCAAATGGTGCGTGTATCGATGACATCTGCAGCACCGCCGTGCGTCTTGCCTGCAATGGCCGGCTTGAGCCAACCACCTTGCCCCAAGGCTTTGACCAAGCTGACGCATTCACGGTCAATGGCGTCGCGCGATTCATCGTGACCCTGCAAGCCCGCAAACTGTTTGCTTGTCCACGTTTGCAAATTGGTTTTGAATGTGCGATGCGATTCATCAAAAAATGGCCAAGCCAAATGTGCCGCTGAATTCATGCTCAGTCTCCTTGAAAAACAGGGGTTTGCTTGGCCACAAAGGCGTGATAGGCCCGGTGAAAATCGTTGGTGGCCATGCAAATGGCTTGTGCCTGCGCTTCTGCTTCAATGGCTTCGTCGACACCCATGTTCCACTCTTGCTGCAACATCTTCTTGGTCATGCCATTGGCAAATGTGGGGCCACTCACCAGCACTTGCGCCATGCTCTGCGCTTCGGCCAACACACTCTCGGGTGTGCACACTCGGTTGTAAAAACCCCAACGTTCAGCTTCTTCACCTGGCAAGCCACGACCTGTGTACAGCAGCTCCGAAGCACGGCCTTGGCCAATCACGCGGGGCAACAAAGCGCAGGCGCCCATGTCACACCCCGCCAAGCCCACTTTGTTGAACAAGAAATAAGTTTTGCTGCGGGCAGTGCCGTAACGCAAGTCGGATGCCAAGGCCAGCAAAGCACCAGCACCTGCGCAAATGCCATCGATGGCAGAGATGATGGGTTGCGGACAAGCACGCATGGCTTTGACCAAGTCGCCGGTCATGCGTGTGAATGTCAAAAGGCCAGGCATGTCCAGCTTGGTGAGCGGGCCAATGATTTCATGCACGTCGCCACCCGAACAAAAATTGCCGCCCGCACCCGTGACCACCACCGCACGCACATCGTCTGCATACGACAAGGCACGAAACAAATCACGCATCTCGGCATACGATTCAAACGACAAAGGATTTTTGCGCTCGGGTCGGTTGAGCGTGAGTGTGGCCACGCCATCCTTCACTTCAAACAGCACATGCTCGGCTTTGTAGTTGGCCAGTTTGTTGCCATGGCGTGGCAATTGGTGCGGCTCACCGGGTAAATACTTCTGACTCATGTCATCTCCTCTTGTTTTTGTAAATTCTTTTTCAGCGCACCCAGAAGGGTGTAAAGCTGACTTTGTTGGTTCTCAGACAAACCGGCAAACAGGTTGGCAACCCATGCTTCGTGTGCCACCGCCATGTCGGCAAAGGCATCGCGCCCGGCCTTGGTCAACTTGACGGTATAGGAGCGACGGTCCGTCACTCCTACTTGTCGCAGCACCAATTTTTCTTTTTCGAGCTGGTCCACAATGGCGGTGATGTTGCCACCCGTCACCATCATGCGACGTGACAACTCGCCCATGGTGAGGCCATCGGGATGACGCTCCAGTTGCGCCATCAGGTCAAAGCGCGGCAGGGTGATGTCAAATGATTCCCGCAAGTTTTGGCGAATCTTGTCTTCCACACGCGTGGTGCACGACAACAAGCGCAGCCACAAACGCAGTGAGGCATGCTGATCTGCATGCGCTCTAAATTCATGGTCGGCATTGATTTTCAAACTCTCATAGTGCATCACATCGTCTCCCCGCCATCGACGGCAATTGATTGACCATTGACCGATGCAGCAGCATCGCTGCACAGCCACATCACAGCTTGCGCCACTTCCGCTGGTTGAATCATTTTTCTCTGTGGGTTGTGTGCCACCAGTGCCTCGCGCGCTTGCGCTTCTGTTTGGCCTGTTTTGGCCACAATGTTGGCGATCGAGTCGCGCACGATATCGGTCTCGGTAAAGCCTGGGCACACGGCGTTGACCGTCACACCTTTGCGCGCCAACTCCAATGCCAAACTGCGCGTCAAGCCAATCACACCATGTTTGGCCGCAGCGTAGGCAGACACATAGGCATAGCCTTTCAAACCGGCTGTGCTGGCAATGTTGACAATTCGCGCGGCCTGTCCTTTGGCACCTTCGGCCAAGAGATCAGGCAAGGCCGCTTGAATGCACAAATAGGTTCCCGTTAAATTGACACTCAACATCTGTTGCCACAGCTGCAAATCGGTTTTGACAAAGGGCTGGCTGAGGGCTTGCCCTGCGTTGTTGACCAACACCGTGACCGGACCTAATGCCGTTTGATTTGACAGATGTGCGGCCATCACCGATTCGGGGTCACTCAAGTCCATGGCACTCAGGTGCAACTTCACACCGGGACTGGCCTTGCGCAATTCAGCCGCTTGTGCCTCCAAGGTCTGCATGTTGCGCCCCGACAAACTCAGCGCTGCGCCTTCACGCGCAAACGCATGCGCAACTGCGGCCCCAATGCCACGACCTGCGCCCGTCACCCACACGTGCCGCATCAGTTTTCTCCTTTGGCCGCCGAAGGCGACACACTCATCGCCGCCATGGCGGCAGCACGCTCAAAGTTGGATTCCATCTGACGCTTGCCCGACACGTAGGCTGGGTGCCAATTCAAATCGGTGTAGCCAATGCGCGCCGCTTCTTGCATCGTCCAGGAGGGATTGGCCAAATGCGGCCGGGCCACCGCACACAAGTCAGCACGACCTGCGGCAATGATGCTGTTGACATGATCCGCCTCCGAAATAGCCCCCACGGCAATGGTGCGAACACCCGCCTCATTGCGAATGCGATCGGCAAACGGCGTTTGGAACATGCGACCATAAACAGGTTTTTCGCGCTTGTCGACTTGACCTGATGAGCAGTCCACAAAATCCACGCCTGCGGTTTTGAATTGTTTGGCAATTTCAATGGCATCGTCTGGTGTGATGCCGCCTTCGACCCAGTCGTGTGCAGAAATACGAACGGACATGGGTTTGTCTTGCGGCCACACCTTGCGCAATGCGGCAAACACGGCCAAAGGGAATCGAAGTCGATTCTCCAATGATCCGCCAAATTCATCTTGGCGCTGATTGGTCAACGGTGAAATAAAACCAGACAACAAATAGCCGTGTGCGCAATGCAATTCCAGCCAATCAAAACCAGCTTGAACGCCACGCTCTGCGGCAGCCACAAACGCCTTTAACACGGCATCCATGTCGGAACGTGTCATTTCGTGCGGCACTTGGCTCACACCGTCCATGTACGGCAAAGCCGATGGCGCCATCAAGGGCCAATTGGCGCCATCGCGTGCCGTATCGTTCAAGGGCATGTCGATGCCGTCCCAAGCGCGACGCGTTGAACCCTTGCGCCCGGCATGCCCCAGTTGCAAAGCGATCTTGGCATCGGACTGCGCATGGACAAAATTCACAATGCGCGCCCATGCATTTTGCTGCGCTTCATTCCACAAGCCTGGACAACCTGGCGTGATGCGGCCCTCTGGCGTGACGCAGGTCATCTCGGTGAACACAATGGCCGCACCGCCAATGGCGCGTGCACCGTAATGCATCAAATGAAAGTCGCCCGGCACACCGTCCACCGCAGAATAGGTCGCCATTGGCGACACCATCACACGGTTTTTCAAGGTGATGCCGCGTGCTTGCAAGGGCAAGAACATGGGCGGTGTGGACTTGGCACGCGAGCTGTCATCAAAACTGGCCAGCGACGCCATGAACCGTTCATAAGCGGCTACAAACTTGCCATCACGCAAGCGCAAGTTTTCATGCGAAATGCGCTGACTGCGTGTGAGCAGTGAATAGGCAAATTGCTGGGGTGGCAAATTGACATAGCGCGCCACATTTTCAAACCACTCTGTCGAATTGCGCGCCGCATTTTGAATCTTCAGAACCTCCACAGAGCGTGTGGCTTGATAAGACGTCATGACGTCCTTCATGCCCTTCACACCGTGCCCCACACGCTCAAAGGTGTCGGCCAATTCAATCGCATCTTCAAGCGCCAGCTTGGTGCCCGAACCAATCGAGAAATGCGCGGTGTGTGCCGCATCGCCCATCAATACATAGGGCACCTCGCGACCATCGGCCGACGTATCCCAGTGCACCCACTGATCGCAAATGACGCGCGGAAATTTGATCCAATGCGCAGAGCCTCTCAAATGCTTGGCATTGGTCATGAGGGGATGGCCATCCAAATAGGGTGCAAACAACTTTTCGCAAAATGCCACCGACGCTTCTTGCGTCATGCTTTCAAAGCCGGCAGCCTTCCACACGTGCTCGGGTGTTTCCACAATGAAGGTGGACGTGTCGCCATCAAACTGATACGCGTGCGCCTGAAACCAACCGTGCTCAGTTTCTTCAATGGCAAATGTAAAAGCATCAAACAACTTGCGTGTGCCCAACCACACAAAACGGCATTGGCGCTCATCGATGTCGGGCTTGTAGGTTGTCTCAAAACGCGTGCGCACCTTGGAGTTGATGCCGTCGCACGCAATCACCAAGTCGGCTTTGTATTGCGCGGCAATGTCGGCATTGGCATCGACCTCTGCTTCAAATACCAACTCAACACCCAGCGCTTCGCAGCGCTTTTGCAAAATGTTCAGCAAACGCTTGCGTCCAATGCCACAAAAACCATGGCCACCTGAGCGCATGGTTTCGCCTTTGAAATGCACCGCAATGTCATCCCAGTGGTTGAACGAATCCAAAATTTCAGCAGCTGTGACAGGATCGGCCACTTGCAACTTAGACATGGTGGCATCCGAAAACACCACACCCCAACCAAAGGTGTCGTATGGCTTGTTGCGCTCTAACACCGTGATCTTGTGTTCTGGATGACGCAGTTTCATCAACAGGCCGAAGTACAAACCGGCGGGGCCGCCCCCTAGGCAGACGATGTTCATGACGATGCTCCTTGTCCCTGATGGTCAATTGTTTTAGCTTCAATAGTTGAAGCTTAAAATAATTATGTCCAATCCAAGCAAAGGCGTCAAGGCATCAAAAAAAAGCAGCTTCGAAAAGCTGCTTTTGGGAAGTGTTACTGGTTCATCACCGTGATGCCGATCCGTCGATTTCGAGGATCTTTGGGATCGTTCGGGTTGTATGGCGCGGTATCGGCCACACCCTCAATCTTGGCAAACCGGCTGTTGGGAATGCCCTTTTTCTCAATGATCTTGCGTGTTTCTTCTGCACGTTCTGCTGACAAGGACCAGTTGTTGCGGTCGTCCGTGTTGGCAAACTGAATGCTGTCGGTGTGCCCTCGAATGGCCACTTTGTTGGGAATGCCCTGCAATGTTTTGGCCACTTCGTTCAACAAGGCTTGCGCCTTGGGCGTCATGTTGGTGGTGCCCAAGCCAAACATGGCGAAGTCGGCTTTGTCGAGGATCTCAATGCGCAAGCCATCTTTGTCTCTGGCAAATGAAACCTGGTCTTTCATTTTTTCCAGCTTCGGATTCTTGGCCATGGCCTCTTTGATTTCTTTTTCCAACTTGTCAAAGTTGGCTTTGTCGGCAGCCTCTGCCGCCTTCTTGCCTGGATCGCCGTCTTGACCCGACTCTTTGCTGTCGGAGCCTTTGGGTGAGGGGTCGTTTTCGGTAGGGCCGCCTTCAGAGCGCGGCGTCACCATGTTCAAAGCGCTGGTTTGTTTGGCTGAGAAGGGGAAACCATCGGGGTCGATGACCGAGCGGCCGCCCAACATGCCGTCGGAACCTGCCAATTTGCCCATGGTCACATTGCTGTGTGAGGTGGGCTTGAAATAGTCGGCAATGCTTTTGCGTTGGTCGGCGTTGGACGCACCCAACAGCCACATCAACAAGAAGAAGGCCATCATGGCGGTCATCATGTCGGCCAGCGCAATTTTCCAAGCACCACCGTGCGCGCCACCATGGCCATCGTCCATGATCTTTTTGATGGTGATGGACGGTGCCACCACCACAGGCGCATCGGGATCTGCTTCTTCAGGAATGAGGGGCGCAGCTTCGGCCTGCGCCTCAGCTTCAGGCGCGCCTTCAGCGACAGCACCCGCCTCGGCACCAGCTTGCGCTGGGGCGTCAGCGACAAGCGCGTCTTCTGTAGGGGCTTCTAAAACTGCTTCAGCCATGGTGCTTAGCCTCGTAAGCCGTCAAACACTTCAGCGAAACTTGGCTGATTGTGGTGACTGATGCTGGCCCTTGCGGCTTCAATGATCAAGGGCATCGGGTGACCGTGCAAAGTGCCAATGATGATTTGTTTCACCACTTTGAAAATCTGACCTTCGTCTTCGATGATCTGCGCCAAACGTGAAGCCATCGGCTCGACAAAACCGTAGGCCATGAACACGCCCAAGAAGGTACCCACCAAGGCGCCACCAATCATGCCGCCCAAAATGGCTGGCGGTTGGTCAATCGCACCCATGGTTTTCACCACACCCAACACGCAAGCCACAATACCCAGCGCAGGCAACGCACCGGCCAAAGTCGCCAAAGCAGCTTGCGGCATCAAGGCATCATGGTGGTGGGTTTTGATAGAGGCGTCCATCACGTCTTCTACGGCGTAGGGGCTCAAGGGGCTGGTGGACACCACCATCAAGCGAACGGTGTTACAGACCAAATCGAGCAGCGCATGGTCGTGCAAAATTTTGGGGTATTCGGCAAAGATAGAACTGGACTCGGGGTTTTCAATGTGCGCTTCAAGGGCCACCGGGCCCTCGGTTTTAAGCGTCTTCATGATTTTGGACACCACAAAGATGGTGCTCAAATAATCTTCTTTATGGTAGGCCGGGCCTTTGAACACTTTGCCCATGCCGGCCATGGCCCCCTTGAAAATGTCCATGGAATTGCCGACCAACATACCGCCAATGCCGGCGCCCAAAATACACATGATTTCAAGCGGCGCCGCTTTGATAATCGGATGCATATCGCCACCGTGCAGGATATAACTCCCGAACACAGAGACCATCAAAACAACGATACCAATAATCGCAACCATATTTCTCTCCAAAAACGACCAAACGGGCGGCTGGCTTCCCAGCTGCGCCCGTCATTGTTCCTTCATAGCCTTGCCCTTACAGGCAAAAGCTCAATGCATTGAAGACATTGCAACACCTGAGGCAGGTGCCGTTTTAGGCAACAAGTTGGGAACATCACGCCAGGCTTGGCGAATTTCATTCAACAAGGTGTGAACTTCTTGCAATGCATCGAGGTCATTGCGCGCATTCACATGCACCAGACGGCGAGTCACGTAGCTGTACAGCTCGTACAGATTGCGTGCCAAATCGCCACCTTTGTCCAAATCCAAAGCGCCTTGTAAGCCCAAGACAATGCGTCCTGCACGAACCAAGCTCTTATTTTTGTCTTCAATCGAGCCACGCTGAATGTGACCCTTGGCTGTGACCAAGCTGTCGATCAGGCCGTCAAACAGCATCTGAATGAGCTCAACCTTATCGGCCACCATGGCTTGTGATGCATGGTTACCTTCGCCGTAGCTCTCCATCGCTTTGAAATGTACTCGCATGATGTCTTGTTCCTTTTGATCCTGACACAGCAGGAATCGGAGGGACACCGGGAAACTTGAGTCTTCAGATGCAAAAGAAGCCATAAAAGGCTGCGGAACAGGGCAACCCCCAGAAAAAGCGAACGTCAGACTCATGCCGCGCCCTTTCCTGCTTTGGGTTTGGCCACTTGCGCAGGCTCGACCTTGAGGGTGCCGCGCAGTTTTTTGACCACCGCCGACAGCAATTGGCTAACGCGTGACTCGGTCACGCCCAAGACTTCGCCAATTTCTTTGAGGTTGAGCTCTTCAACGTAATACAAATTCATTAACAATTGGTCGCGCTCGGGCAAATCGGCAATGGCGTCGGTCAGGGCGCCCATGAATTGCTCGTGCTCCACAATTTGCTCTGGCTGCTGAGAAGCGTCCGTGGCGATGTTCATCACTTCTTCAGTGACCACTTCCATGGAATAGGTTTCGAAGCGACGCGCCTGGGTGCGCTCTTTGTGAAACAGCTCAATGTCCTTGCCCATGTGATCGGCCAATTCGGCCTGCGTGGGCGTGCGGCCCAGCTCTGCGGCCAACTCGTGGGTGGCTTCACTGTGCGATTTGTTGATGGCCACGGCAGAGCGCGGCAAAAACGACAGCCTGCGCACCTCGTCCAAAATGGCACCGCGCACACGGCTGTGTGCAAAATTCTCAAACTCAATGCCCTTGCCCGGGTTGTAGGCACGGGCCGCTTCCAAGAGGCCAATCATGCCCACTTGAATGAGCTCGTCGAGCTCCATGAAAGGCGGCAGTCTCACCTTCAGGTGCAAAGCGACGCGCTTGACCATGCCCAAATGGGCCATGACCAGCGCTTCGCTGTTGTTTTGAACCTGTTCGTAAAGGCGAGTGGAGGTGGCCATGTGCTTAGGTGCTGGTTTTCACCAGGCGCTCCACAAAAAACTGCAAGCCACCCGAGGCCTCATCGATGGGCTCGAGCTGGCGAATGGCCTCGGCCAAACGTCGGAAATCACGTGCGCCACTGCTGCCTGGCGCAAACTCAGCCACGGGCTGGTATTTTTTCAGCGCGGCCAAAATGAGCTCGTCGTTTTCAATCGAGCCCAAATAGCGAATGGTGCGATTTAAAAAGCGCGCACACACTTGGTTGATGCGCTCAAACAATTGATAGCCTTCTTGGGCACTGCCCACACCATTGGGGATGAGGTAAATCTCATCGAGCCCATGGTCTTGAATCAACACCTTGATGGTGGCGTAGGCGTCGGCAATGGACGACGGATCGTCGCGCACCACCACAAAGCGACGCGAGCATGCCGACATGAAGGACAAGACTTCGGGCGAAATGCCCGCGGCCATGTCGACAATCAAATAGTCGATGTCGTCGGTGAGGGCACTGAAGGCGCGCACGATGTTGGCCGCCTGAATGTCGCCCAAGGCCGCCATCTCTTGAATACCAGACGCACCCGGCACCAGCTTGATGCCTTGGCGGGTGGTGACGATGATTTCTTGCAGTGTTTTCTCGCCACTGATGAAGTGGCTGAGGTTGTAGGGGCAACGGCAGCCCAATGCAATTTGGGCATTGGCCAAACTCATGTCGGCGTCAAACAACATGACGCGGTGACCCATGGCCTGCAGTGCAACGGCCAGGTTCACAGAGACCGTGGTTTTACCCACGCCTCCTTTGCCACTGGCTATGCCAATGACTTGGGTACTTTTTGCTTTATCCATGAAGCTCATTCTGAGGGATTTCGACCGACCAAAGTGGACGGCTCAAACCCAGCGTGTGGGTGAGCGGTTCATTGGCAGCCTCTACCTCGTTAACTTGAGGGTCTAGTGTCGCAGGTTTTGCGGCAGCTTCAAGCAAAACATCCCCCAAAGTCTCTGGGCTGGGGGTCAATTGGGCCATGGCAATGTGGATGAGTTTTTGCAAACCGGACGATTTCAGGCCATCGGCAACCCGGTCCGAACCGCCACCAGCCGACACCACGCACTGGGCGCCTTCGGCAATCAAAAACTGGATCAAGGGCCAAGGCGAATGGGATTCGTCCAACTTGCTGATCATGAGACTTTGCCAGTTCAGACCCGACTTCAGCATGATGCGGGACAAGCTCACGCCAGACGAATCGGCTGGCACCACGGCATGCAAGCCGGCTTCTGGGCAAACCTGCAAAATTTCAGCCAAGCGCTCATTCATTTGAACGCCGGGGGTGTCGATCAAAATGAGGCGACGGGGTGAGAGCTCGTTCAGCAACAAGTTCAAGGTCTCGGGATTGGCCGCACGGAAACACTCCACACCCAATTGGGCGCACAGCATTTGGGTTTGCGCCCAAGCGCCAGCACGCATGTCGTGGTAGCTCACCACCGCCACATATTCCACACCGTAATGCAGGGCCACTTGCTGGGCCGCCTTGGCCACCATCAAACTTTTGCCTGAGCCCGACAAGCCGGCCATCACGTGCACGCCGCGATTGGGAAAGCCTTCTTGTGGACGCTCTAAATTGTGTGTCAGTTGCGAACGAATGCTGGCCAGGGCGCTGTCCAAGCTGGGCTGCTCACGCAAACCTTCTTGCAGCAAAGCACGCAACGCCGTTGGCACAGCGGCATCCGTCATGGCTTCTACCAGGGGCTGAATGTGCGCTGGCCAGTATTGGTTCATTTGCCAGCTGGCTGTTTGTTGGCTCAAGCGAAACTCTTGGCGCAATGCGGCCAATTCTTCGCGCACCAAAGACACAATTTCTTGGCTGCGAACTTGCTCACGGCCTTGCGTCAGCTCTTCCACGCCTTCTGCCAGGTGTTCGGTCATGGCGTCCTGTTTTGCGCCGGGTTGCAACAAATGGTGCAAGTGGTCGCTGAAAGGGCTGTTGACTGAAGAAGGCGTGCTGGAGATGCGCTTGGCATTGGATGAAGTGGCCTGAACTGCGGCTGTTGCAAGCTCGCCCTCTTCCATCAACTCTGCAGAACTGGCTTCTGCCACTTCCAAAGCCACGATCAATTCGGTCTGACCGTCCACCCGCTGATTCGAGATGATCAACACATCGGGACCATACAAAGCCATGGCCTTTTCGGTGGCGCTGCGCGTGTCGCGGGCTAGGATGCGTTTGAGTTCCATGGTGCTATCTCTTCATCAATCTAAGGGTTGAATCTGGTTTTATGTGTGTGTATGTCAGTCGTGTATCAACGCGTTTCGGCGTGCACGGTGTGAACCACTTTGACGGTCTGATCGTCTGGAATTTCGCTGTACGACAACAAGGTCAAATCGTTCACGCGGTAGCGCACGGCCTTTGACAACCACGGACGAATCACAGGCGAGACCACCAACACGGCGGGATGACCCATTTCTTCGACGGCACGTGCGCCATCGCGCAAAGCACCAAACAAACGCTCAGCCAAACCGGGCTCCATGGCAATGCTTTGGCCAGG
>JAHEBO010000010.1:0-23525 GCA_024642215.1 Limnohabitans sp. | reverse complement strand
TCACAGGCGAGACCACCAACACGGCGGGATGACCCATTTCTTCGACGGCACGTGCGCCATCGCGCAAAGCACCAAACAAACGCTCAGCCAAACCGGGCTCCATGGCAATGCTTTGGCCAGGCGCGGTTTGCTGCAAGATGTTGTGAATCAATTGCTCAAGGCTAGGGTCCAAGGTCATGACCGACAAGCCATTGGCTTCATCGACCAAACTTTGCACAATCATGCGGCCCAACTTCGGACGCACCAGCGCAGTCAATTGCTCAGGCTCTTGCGTACGGCTGGCCACTTCAGACAGGGTCTCGGCAATGGTGCGCATGTCACGAATCGACACCGACTCGTTCAGCAGGTTTTGCAAGGTCCGTGTCACCACGCCCAAAGACAACTTGCCTGGCACCAAATCTTCTACCAACTTGGGGGACTTGGCTGCCAACTTATCGAGCAGCTGTTGCACTTCGTCGTGGCTGAGCAAATCGGAGGCGTTGTCGCGCAAGACTTTGTTCAAGTGCGTGGCCACAGCCGTGCTGGCATCGACCACGGTGTAACCCAAGGTACGCGCCAGATCGCGCTGTGAGGGATCAATCCAAACCGCTTCCAAACCAAAGGCTGGCTCTTGGGTGGCTTGACCTTCCAAGGGACCATACACCTGACCTGGATTGATGGCCAACTCTTTGCCCACCTTGATCTGACCTTTGCCGCGAACCACGCCCTTGAGCACAATGTGATACGCATCAGGGTCAATGGTCAGGGCATCGCGAATGCGAACAGGTTGCACCAGGAAGCCCAACTCGGCAGACAATTTTTTGCGCACACCCTTCACACGGTTCATCAACTGACCGCCCGTTTCGGGGTTCACCAAGGGGATCAAACCGTAACCAATTTCAAGGCCGATCAAGTCCACTTGGTCAACGTCGTCCCAATCCAATTCTTTAGGCTCTTCCAAGGCCGCTTGCGCTGCTTGTTCTGCTGGCGTGCTCACAGGCACATCTTGTTTTTGGGTGATGCGATAGGCCAAGCCTGCGCTGGCCAAAGCCAAGGTGATGAACACCAAGTGAGGCATGCCAGGCACCAAGCCCAACACGGCCAAGATGCCGGCACTCATATACAGAGCCGTCGGGTTGGCCAACTGGGTCGTGGCCTGCTCAGTCATCGACTCGGAGGTGGTCACACGCGTCACGATGATGGCGGTGGCCAGTGACAAGAACAAGGAAGGAATCTGCGCAACCAAACCGTCACCGATGGTGAGCAAGGTGTAAATGCGGCCCGCGTCAGACAAAGACAATCCGTGTTGTCCCACACCGATGGTGAGGCCACCAATCAAGTTGATGACCAAAATCAGCAAGCCAGCGACCGCGTCACCGGATACGAATTTGGAAGCACCGTCCATGGAGCCGAAGAAGTCAGACTCTTGCGAGAGTTCTTCGCGGCGTTTCTTGGCGGTTTCTTGGTCAATCACGCCAGCATTCAAGTCAGCGTCAATCGACATTTGTTTTCCAGGCATGGCGTCCAAGGTAAAACGTGCGTTCACTTCAGACACACGGCCAGCACCTTTGGTCACCACAATGAAGTTGATGATCATCAAAATCGCGAAGATGATGAAACCCACCACATAGTTGCCGCCAATCACAAACTCACCGAAGGCCGCCACCACTTTGCCAGCAGCTTCGTGGCCTTCATGGCCATTGACCAAAATGACACGGGTCGACGCCACGTTCAAGCCCAAACGGAGCATGGTGGCGAACAACAACACAGACGGGAAGGATGAAAACTCGAGCGGCTTGCGGGTGCCGATGGCGATCATGATGATCAGCAAGCTACAAGCAATGTTGAACGTAAACAAAATGTCCAAGAGCAGCGCAGGCAGAGGCACCACCAACATGGCCATGATCAACAACACCAGCGCGGGCAAGCCGAGGCCGGTGTAATCAAATTTGGACAGGTTCTGTCGAACCGTTGACAGGGTCAAGGTGCTCATGGGTGGCCTAAGAGGCTGTTCACAGGGTTAAAACAATCAAACTGCATGGTTTTCTTCCATAGTTCAGCTTGTTGAGCAAAGTCCATGCCACCTGGAATCCCGACACCTGGCCCCATTTCCCCACACGCCCCCAAAGCGGCAAGCCCTAACCTGTCACGGTTTTTGCTAATACAAGGCGTACCCGGCCTCAAAACCGGGGTTGAAACATCAAACGGAAGATGGAAATACCATGGACGCCAACCTCAACTTTTTGACCGCACCTGTCTCGAACCCCACGTCAGTAGGGGCTTCCAGCGGTTCGGGGGGGCTCGACCCCAACCTCGCCAAGCCCATGAATGGGCAGGAATTTGCGGGGGTGATGCGCGACCTGATGGCCAAGGGCGACCGGCAAGAGCTTGCCGGAACGACCCCAGGCGAGGCCACGGATGCCACTGCGGCAGCCTTGCAAACGCTCAATTTGGGCAACCAGTTTTCAGTCATCACCGCAGCCTCGCCGCTGCCCGACCCCAACAGCTTGGCGCAATTTGCCCGGGCACAGGGCTTGAGTGAATCGGCGGTTCAAGCGCTGTTTGGCGACCTCAGCGCCAGCACCGCAGCCGATGCGGCAACGGCATTGGCCACTGACCCCGCCGCTTTGAATGGCGCCAACATGGGCTTGCTGGGTTTTCCAACCAATCCGCTGATGACCCTGCCCGTCACAACGGCCCCAGCCACGACCGCGGCAGGCGACGCCAACACCCTGACCTTGCTGCCCAGCGCGGCCACCTTGGGTTGGATTCAAGCCCACCCCAACAGCTTGACCATTTCTGACCAAGTGGCCACGCCCGTTTGGGCCCAAGCGCCGCACTTGTCGGCCACCACACCCAAAGCCTCCGACTTGAGCGCATTGATGCAAACCGCTGGCGCCACAGGCGTGTTGCAAGCCCTCGGCGGCATGGGCGCAGCCGCACCCTCGCAAGCCTTGGGCAGCGCAGACAACCTGGCCGAATTTGCCCCGGAGATGGGGCCTTTGGACGCCATGCGCATGCGCATGGTTCCCGCATGGGAGAACATGACGCGCCAATTGGCCAAGCTCAATGGCACCGACCAAGCTGCCGCCTGGGGCCAACTCAGCGCCAATCTTTTAAACAGCAAAGGCCAGGGCGGCGACGCCACCGAAGTGCTGTTGGACTTGGGTGCTGACGACCCCAACCTGATGTCCGCCTTGGACGCTATGCTGGACGCCAGCAACAATGGCCTGGTCAACTTAGACTCCGCTCGCAACACCGCCAGCACTGGCGCTCTGGGCGCAGCCGCCACCAGTGCAGCCTTGGCCAACCCTGAAATGACCGACCGTGCCGCCCAAATTCAAGACTTGGCCGACAAACTGGGCAAGGCCATGGGGGAAAGACTGCAAGACCAAATGGAACGCGGCGAGTGGAAGCTGCAACTCAAACTCAACCCAGGCCACCTTGGCAAAATTGACGTCGAGTTGGACATGAACCTTGGCGGTTTAGATGCCGTCTTCAAAACCGACAACCTGGTCACCCGTGAATTGATTGCCCAGGGCATGCCCAAGCTCAAAGACACTTTGTCACAATCAGGCATGACAGTTGCTAATGTCTGGGTGAACAGTGAAAACCAACGAGAATCTGGCGGAAACTCGACACCACGTCAAAACACAGCGTCTGACAACACAGTCAACGCCTCGGTGACGGAAGTCGCAGCCACAGAAACTCGCATCAAAGATCTCCGATCGAACGATGCTTGGGACACACTGGCTTGATCAGTTAACTGAATCTCTGCCGAATGCAGAGTGAATTTGTTTATATATAGAGGTGACCTATGGCCACAGCAGCTCCAGAAGAAGAAGTCGTCGCGGAAGAGCCGAAGAAGAAAAAACCGATCGTCCTGATCATTGGGGGCGTCGTTGGTTTGATCGTCCTCATCGTGGGCATTGTGTTGGGTACGCTTTTCTTTACAGGCTACTTCAACCCCAAGCCTGTGGTCGATCCAGAGCATGCTGAAGCAGCTGCCGACGCGCATGGTGCCCCAGGCGGCCATGGCGACAAAAAAGGCGATGGCAAGCCCAGCAAAAAATCCAAGGACTCACCCGAGCTCACACGCTTTGAATACACCTACATGCAAATTGAGCGTGAATTTTTGGTCAATGTGAGTGGTTCCAAAAAAGTGATGTCTGTGCAAATCGCGGTCATGACCCACTACGACGATCGCGTTTTTGAAAACGTGAAGAAGCACGACTTTGCCATTCGCTCTGCTGTGATGGACGTGATGCGCCTCACCTCTGATGCGGACTTGGTCAAGCCTGACTTCCGCAAAGAGTTGGCGGTCAAAATTCGTGACGCGATCAACACCTTGCTTGAAAAATACGAAGACTTTGGTGGCATTGAAGAAATTCACTTCACCAACTTTATCGTGCAGTAAGTTGCGCACACTTTAAACGCACCAACTTATTTAATTGTTAGAGTTTCATGGCCACTTCTTTATTAACACCCGACGAACTTTCTGCCTTGGCAGAAGGCGTGATGGATGGTTCGATTCCAGTCGACACTGGCTTCAACACCACCGCACGGGTGAAGAAACACGACCTGGCCAGCGAAGACAGCAGCTTGGGGGTGAACATCACCTCGATCGACATGATCAACGAGCGCTTCATTCGCACCTTTCGTTTGGGCTTGGTCGAAATGCTTCGCACCAGCCCCAAGGTCAACCCCAACCAGGTTGAAATTGTTCGCTTTGGCGATTACCTCAAAAGCTTGAAAGCCCCTTTGTCAGTCAATGTGGTTCGCATGAACCCCTTGCGTGGCAATTCGATTGTGGTGATTGATCCCACCGTGGTCTTCAGTTCACTCGACAGTTTCTTTGGTGGCTTTGGCAAAGGCGTTGGCAACTTGCCGCCCGGCCGTTTGTTCACGCCCACCGAATCGCGCATCATCCACATGATTTTGGAAGTCTTCTTCCGCTCACTCAAAGATGCATGGTCGGCTGTTTTGCCTGTCGACTTTGAGTTGGTCAGCTCCGAAATCAACCCCCAGTTTGCCCAAATCGCCGACGAGAATGACCTGGTCATCCTCACGCGCTTTGAAGCCGAAGGCAACATGGATGCACAAGGTTTCATTGACCTCGTGTACCCCTACGCCTCACTCAAACCCATCCGCGAATTGCTGCGCAGTCGCGTGCAATCTGGCGATGGCAACGACGAATCCGACAAGCAATGGCGCGAAGAGCTGGAAGAAGCTGTTGACAGCGCCAGCTTGGAAGCAAGGGTTTTGCTGGGCAGTGTGGAATCTTCGTTTGGTGAAATTGAAGCCATGAAAGAAGGCGACGTGCTGTTCTTCAAAAAACCAGAATTGGCACGCTTGCTCGTCAACGGCTTGCCCGCTTTCGATGTGCAAGTGGGCACCATTGGCGCGCAAACCGCTGTGCAAATTGAACGGGCTTGTATTCCCGGTATGCAATAAATTTTCAGGAAAACGACATGACCGATACCACCACAGACGCCGCCATCGAAAACGAAGCGGCCCAACGCCAAATCAATCCTGAAGTGTTGCAAAACATCAGCGTCACGCTGTCCATTGAAGTGGGCCGCGCCATGATCAAAATTCGCGACTTGATGCGCCTCACACAAGGCAGCGTGGTTGAACTCGATCGCATTGCCGGCGAGCCTTTGGACTTGTTGGTCAACAACACCGTGGTGGCCCAAGGCGAGATCGTCTTGGTCAACGACCGCTATGGCGTTCGCCTCACGCGTGTGGCGCCCGCGTCAGAACGCATGAAGAACTTATAAACCCCTCTCCTTAGACGACAAGAAAAGAGCACCTCATGGCACCCGGCTTTGGTAGCGCCGACCTGTTTCGGATGATCGGCAGCTTTGCCCTGGTGCTGGCTTTGATGGCTGCGCTTTTGTGGGCCTTGCGCCGATTGCAATCGCGCATGAACAACCAGAACCCCGGCCGCCGATTGCAAATTCTTGAATCTGTCAGTGTCGGTCCTCGACAAAAAATCGCGTTGCTGCGCGTGGGCAATCACGAAGTGATGGTGGGCATCACCGCTTCACAAATTACCGCATTGGCCCAGTGGCCAGAGGGCGCAGCGCAACCCACCTCATCCCTGCAGAGTGAACTGAGCCAACTCAGCGCAAGCTTGTCTGCCACCGGAGACGCTCATGTTGCGTAAACTTTTCAAACAACCCGTGGTCTTGGCCAGCGCCATCATTGCGTTGGCCATGTTCGCATTTCCATTTGCGGCTTCTGCACAGGGCATCCCCATGCTCAACGTCACAGGCGGCCCCAAAGGTCAACAACAGTACAGCTTGTCGCTGCAACTGTTGGCCTTGATGACATCGCTCACGCTGCTGCCATCGTTCTTGCTCATGATGACCGCCTTTGTGCGCATCATCATTGTGTTGTCCATCTTGCGCCAAGCCCTGGGCACAGGTCAAACACCGCCCAACACCGTGCTGGTAGGTTTGTCTTTGTTCCTCACCTTGTTCATCATGTCACCCGTGTTGAACGACGTCTACACCAATGCCGTAGTGCCCTACATGCAAAAAGGCATGGCCTTTGACAAGGCACTGGCCGCAGCCGAAGAGCCTTTGCGCAACTTCATGATGAAACAAACACGCGAAGACGACATTGGCCTGTTCATGCAAATGGCCAACAAAGGCGAGCCCGCCAATGCAGCCGCTGTGCCCTTCTCAACCTTGGTGCCCGCTTTCATCACGTCCGAGTTGAAAAGCGCTTTCACCATTGGCTTTTTGATTTACATCCCCTTTGTGGTCATTGACCTCATTGTGGCCAGCGTGCTGATGTCCATGGGCATGATGATGCTGTCGCCCATGATGATTTCGATGCCTTTCAAACTCATGTTGTTTGTGCTGGTTGACGGTTGGAGCTTGATCTTGGGATCGCTTGCCGCCAGCTTTGCCACCTGACCTTGGAGCTTAAACATGGACACCGCAACCGTTGTTGACCTGGGTCGCCAAGCCCTTTGGATGACCGTTTTAATTTCAGCCCCTCTGCTGGGTGTGGCCTTGTTTGTGGGTTTGGCCATTGGTATTTTGCAAGCTGCAACATCCATCAACGAAGCCACACTCAGCTTTATCCCCAAGCTGGCCGCATTGGCCATCACCTTGGCCGTGGTGGGCGGTTGGCAGTTGACCACCTTGGTCGATTACACGCGCAGCATTTTCCAGCGCATTCCCGGACTGTTCACCTGATATGGACATTGCAGTCACCGAACTGTTGGAGCGCTTTTATGGCCTCCTCTGGCCGATGCTGCGGATTTCGGCCTTGCTGGTGGCCGCCCCTATCTTTTCTTTGCGCGCTTTAAATCTGCGCATTCGCATTGTGCTGGCCATGGCCATCACGTGGTTGGTCTATCCCATGCACACATGGCCGGTCATTGACCCGCTCTCTGCCAGCGGCCTGATGGAAATTTGCAACCAACTCATGATTGGTTTGTTGATGGGCTTGATGCTGCAAGTGGTCACGGCCGCCATTGTGGTGGCGGGCCAGTCGATTGCCAATGCCATCGGTTTGTCGATGGCCACCATGATCGATCCCAACATGGGCAACGTGCCCGTCATCTCGCAGTTTTTACTGGTCATGGCCACCTTGATTTTTGTGGGCCTTGGCGGTCATGCTTTGCTTTTGAACCTGGTTGTGGAAAGCTTCAACAGCCTGCCCATTGGCAGCAACTTGATGAGCACCGAAGCCATGAAGCAAGTCATCGCTTGGAGTTCCATGCTGTTCTTAGGCGCACTCCTCACCGCATTGCCTGTGATGGTGGCCCTGTTGTTCATCAACATTGGCTTGGGTGTGGCCACACGTGCTGCGCCCAGTTTGAATATTTTTTCCGTCGGATTTCCAGCCATGGTGCTGGCCGGTTACGGTGTGCTCATTCTGGCCTTGCCCAGCATTGGCGCACGCATTCAATGGCTGTGGATGCAGGGCTTTTTTCAAGTCCGCGCCCTGGTCGGTTTAACTTAAAGGATGTGAAGCATGGCTGAAAATTCCAGCGCCGAACAAACCGAAGAGCCGACGGCGCGCAAACTGCGCAACGCCCGCGAGGAAGGCCAAGTAGCGCGCTCAGTAGAGTTGCCCGCAGCGGCGGTCACCATTGGCGCCATCTTGGTCATGTTCATGATGGGCGGCTATTGGATGAAACAAGTCGCCGAAATTTTTGCGTCAGGTTTTAAGTTTGATCGCAAAACATTGGACAACCCCGACCTCATGGTGAGCTCCTTCGCCCATCAGTTGGGCGAAAGCTTTTTGCTGATCGTGCCGGTCTTGTTGGTGACGGCCATCTTGGCCATCTTGTCGAGTGGTGCCACGGGGGGCTATCTCTTTTCTTTGAAAAGCATCATGCCCAACTTTGGCAAGCTCAGCATCATGTCTGGCTTTGGCCGCATGTTTGGGGCACGCGCTGCCGTCGAGTTGATCAAGGCCATTTTGAAATTCACGCTGGTGGCCACGGTGCTGTGGTCTTTGGTGAGCCGTCAAATGGACCAAATGATGCAACTGGGGCAAATGGCCTTAGAGCCCGCCTTGGCCTCTGCCGGTTGGATGATTGGCGAATCGGCGCTGTGGTTGTCTTTGAGCTTGTTGGTCATTGCCCTGATCGATGCACCTTACCAACGCTACTCGTTCATCAAGCGCATGCGCATGACCAAACAAGAGGTGAAAGATGAGATGAAGGACATGGAAGGCCGTCCTGAAGTGAAGCAACAAATTCGCCGCCGTCAGCGCGAAATGGCCAACAACCGCATGATTCAAAAAGTCAAAGATGCGGATGTGGTGATCACCAACCCCGAACACTTTGCCGTGGCTTTGTCGTACGACCCCACTGGCGATGGCGCCCCTGTCCTGCTGGCCAAAGGCTCCGACCACATGGCCGCTCGCATTCGCGAAGAAGCCCAAAAACATGGCGTTGAAATGTTTGCGGCGCCGCCCTTGGCGCGTGCGCTGTATTTCAGCACCGAGGTCGACCACCCCGTACCCGAAACTTTGTATTTGGCGGTGGCGCAGGTCATTGCTTATGTCTTCAGTTTGGCCGACATCCGCCCAGGTGTGGCGCCCATGCCCAAGCCACAACCCAAAGTGCCGGCCTCCATGCTGTTTGATACCAACGGCAAATTGATGACGAATTAAAGATCAGGAATCTCTATGAGCGACAACAACCATTCCAACGAGCCACTGATCATCAAAAGCGATCGCCCGCACGAGGTCACCATGCCCGAAGGCACCAATGTCGCGGTGGGAAAAAAAGGCGAAGAAGGCGCGCCCGCCGTTCGCAAGGTGTTGGCGGATGCCGATGAGCATGCCGTCGAGCACATGGTGATGGAAGGTGGCGTGAGCAAATCTGCCGATCAAAACCTCAGCGTCAACGCCCAAGACCCCAACTACAAGGGCCATCAAAGCGCGGCGGACATGCCCGATCGATTTGTGGCCAATGACAAAGAAGCCAAGACCCCTCCCGCAGCCCGCAAAAGCATCGACGTCACCCAACTAGACAGCATCCTCAAGCCTCAAGAGAAAGCGCTTGGTGCCGATGCTATTGAAAGTAAAGCTGCGCCCAAAGTGGCTGTGGCAGAAATTCAAGAGCCGGTTTACGAAGCAGAGCCAGAAATGGACTTTCCAGCTCGCGTTATCAACATCAAAATCGAGAATGACCAGTTGCGTGCGCGCCTGGACAAGCTTGAGTAAAGGAACTCGACATGAGCACTCAACCGACTACGGGTGGCCACGATCACGGCCATCACGATGACCATGCGGCACCGGCCCCCGTCGTGGCCGACACCGATGAATTAGAGGGCATCAAAATGGTCGCCCTGGAATCGGCCGAATTGGCCACCCGCTCTGCCAATTTGGCCGTGGGTGCTGGTGAGAACATGAAAAAGGCCACTCAAAATCTTGAAGCCTTGATGCAAGAGAACAAGAAAAAAACCCAACTCTTGCTGGGCATTTCAAGCGGCTTGATGGTCTTGGTGGCCATCATTTTTGCAACGGTGGTGTTCAGCCTTAAATCGCGCATCACCCAAATGGACGCCATGCTTGCCGCTTTGAGCAAGCACGTGGTGGAGTTGAACGACTCCATGGAGCTGGTGGGCTCGGTCAATGAAGGTCTGCAAGCCATGGTGTCCAAACAAGACGACATCACCAAAATGCAAGGCACCTTGGAAGCTCGCCTGAACGAGGCCATTAAAAACGCCGAAAGCGTGCCAGAAAAAACGGCGCAACAAGTGGGCGAGAAAGGTCAAATTCTGGCCACACAAGTGAAGTCTTTGGAAGGCCGCTTCATGCAGCAATCCAAAGCCCTCAATGCGTTGGCCAGTCAGGTCAATGGTCTGCAAGGTGCCGTGGGTGAAACGGGCACATTCAAAAAGGAAATGGAAGCTTTGGCACGTTTGCAAAAAGAGCGCCAAGCTGCAGAGAATGCCTCCGCAGCCAAATCGGCTGCGCAGTCGGATGCCGCCACCAAAGCCGCCAACGCCGCCGCCATTGCCGCAGCCAAACAAAAAGAGCGCATGGTGCAGTATCCCCGCACCCAACAAGAATCAACACCCGCGGGCACCAGTGGCGTGTTGAGCACCAAGCCTTAAGCGGCAAACAAGGCCACAAGGCCAACGCGTCAACAAAGCCAAACCGACAGGCGCTTAACTGGCGTCTTTGTCGGTGTCTGAGCTGGCCACGGGCAAGGTGCCTTGGCGCAAGTCGTACTTGTTGAGTTTTTCAATCAGCGTGGTGCGCTGTAAATTCAGCAAGCGCGCCGTTTGCGACACATTGCCATCCGTGCGGTTGAGGGCTTGCACAATCAAATCGCGCTCGATATCGGCCAAGCGGTCTTTCAAGGATAGTCCTTCGGGCGGCAAGCTGGGCAAGCCTTGCGCCAGCATGATGATGTCTTCTACCTCGTTGTGCATGTCCATGGCCAAAGGTGGCGCTGGATTGGCAAAAGGGTTCATCACGTCGGCATTGGCGCTGTGGTGCTGGTCTGCGGCGTTCAAGGGCGCCACAATTTCCAACGAATCGGCAATGGGTGTGCTCACGCGCTCCGCTTGCAAAGTGCGCAAACCTTTGGGCAACAATGACGATGGCACCGACGACAAACTGAGCAACTGGCCGCTGAACAAGGTGTTGAAACGGTCGACCAAATTGGACAACTCGCGCACATTGCCTGGCCACGCATAGTCTTTGAGGGCTTCCAAAAAATCGGCGCTGAAGGTGATGGGCGTTTGCCCTTTGGCCGCAAAGTGCTCAGCAAAATGGGTGAGCAGCGCAGGCACATCTTGGCATCTTTGGCGCAAAGAAGGCGTGTTCAAGGGCAGCACATTGAGTCGGTAATACAAGTCTTCGCGAAACCGTCCCGCTTCAATTTCGGCTTCAAGGTCTCGGTGCGTGGCAGCGACCACGCGCACATCCACCGCCACTGACTTCAGGCCGCCTACAGGGTCTACGGTGCGCTCTTGCAACACGCGCAGCAACTTGACCTGCATGTCCAAAGACAAATCACCAATCTCATCCAAGAAAATGGTGCCGCCATGGGCCAGCTCAAAACGGCCAATGCGATCGGCCATGGCGCCTGTAAAGGCACCCTTGCGGTGGCCAAACAACTCGCTTTCGAGCAAATCTTTGGGGATTGCGGCGCAATTGATGGGTACAAAATTTCCGCCACATCGGTCGGACTGATCGTGCAGCGCGCGCGCCACCAACTCCTTGCCCGTGCCACTTTCGCCCGTGATCAACACCGTCGCGGCGGACGACGCCACCCGTTCGATCAGATGCCGAATGGCCTCAGCGCCAGCACTGGCGCCAATGAAAGCTTTCGCGGGACTTTTCTTGGCCATGAAGAAGGGCTTTTCAGCCCAAGAGTTGTTTCAAGACACCACTGTATTGCAATTTGGCGCCAAAAACACAGAAATGTCGGAAAACCGTCACATGCCTTCGCGTTTTCGCAACAAGCAGGTGGGCCAGCCCTCAAGCTTCTCAAGTTGATGCCGAATCAGAGGGTGAAGGACTTCAAGTCCACCCCTCTCACAAGGAACAGAACATGAAACGCATGACCACCGCCAGCCTGACCCTTTGCCTGACACTGGGCGTCACTGCCTTGACCGGTTGCAAATCCATCAACCTGGCCATGCCCACCTCTTCGGCCAAAGATGCCAACACGGCCATGTCGGCGCCCTTGGTTGAGAAACGCGAAACCATCTCGGCAACAGGCTATGCCGTTGTCACAGTGCAAAACCACAAGAACCCTGCGCAGCAGCGCTTGATGGCCATTCGCGCTTCTAAATTAGACGCATATCGCAACTTGACCGAACAGGTTTATGGCCAACAACTGGACGCCACTTCTACCGTGGCCGACATGGTGGTCACCAACGACACCTTCCGCGCCAAAGTAGAAGGCGTGATCTACGGCGCCCGTTTGATCAGCATCACACCCGTGGGCGAAGATACTTACGAAACCACCCTGTCGCTGGACCGCGATGTGGTGCAAGATTTGCGCATCATGTTCATGGGCCAAATGGCTGCACGAGGCCGTTGATCATGCGCACGCTTGCATCTTCCAAAAACGCTTTGGCACTGGCCTTGGTCACTGGCTTACTGGGATTGCAGGCGCATGCGCAATCTCTGAAAGTCAACAAATCGGTCCCTGCTGCGCAAGCACCCTTAACAGCGCAAGAGCGCCTGGATGCCATTCGCCAAAGTTTGGTCGATGCGTCCTTGCAAACACCCACCCGCGTCTCCACCACCACGTGGCTTGATGCGCAAGGCAGCCTGCGTGAAAACAGCCGTTTTCAAAACAACTTGGACGTTCAAGGCGTTCGTGTTGCTGGCTTTGAACGCGATGACAGCGGCCAAGCCAAAGCGCGTTTGCAGTTTCCAAACAACACAGCATCTGCCAACAACGCAGTCAAGCCGCTGAACAATGGCGTGACCGAGACGGGCCTCAAAGGCGCAGTTGAAAAATTCAGCAAACTGATGGCCAAAGCAACCGACTTCGTCAAAGACAAGTCAGCGCAAGCCACCGAGGCAGAGGCTCCCGCTTGCAAACCCAAAATGAGCGAGCACATGAACCACGTGATCGACTTTGGCATGGCCATCGATCCGTCTGCCAACGCAGTGTTGCTCCAAGCACTTTTGCCCTTGTTGCAAACGCAGTGGGTTGACAATGCCAATGCAGCAGGCAACGCACGCGCATGGCGTGCAGTGAACAATTTGCCGCAGCCTTCCATGGCCAACACCATGACCGCTTACGAGCGTGCGCTCATTGGCAATCGCCCTGCAGCGCTGCCTTGGCAAGCTCTTCTCAAAATTCGCACCACGGCTTTGCCAGCCGCAGGCATTGAAGGTTTGATGGGCCAAGCGGGCAATGGCGTGATGTTGAATTTGGATTTTCAACTGGTGAGCACCGAAGGCCAAGGCGACAAGTTTGAAGAAAGCGCCACACTTCAAATTGAAGTGGATCGCCCAGCCTGGTCAGCCCCTCGTGTGAGCACCGCCAGCATGGGTTTGGTGCAGGAACAATTGCAAACCTGGCGCGCTGCAGCAGAGCAATGGCTCAGCTGCCAAGCCATCAACCCCAGCGTGACCGCCGTGTACTCACAGCAAGTTCAAATCAATGCAGGCGCATTGGCAGGCGTTCGCAAAGGTGATGAATGGTTGGTGGCCAACCCTGCACGCTTCCCAGCCGAGTTGCTTGGCAAAGACGGTGCACCCCAAACATTGTTGGCCAAAGTGCAAGCCGTCACACCTTACAACGCACAACTGGTGGTGTTGGCAGGACCTGCGCAAGCCGCACAAGCCGACTGGCGCGCATGGCCCACAGACACCTTGATCAAAGAACCCAATGTGGCGCCCACACCGCGCAATCCAACGCCCGCCAAACGCCCCGTCAAAACTGCAGCGAACACCAACGCCAGTTTTGTGATGACGCCCTACTGATTCAAAGAGCTCGCCATGACAACTTCATCACGTCCTGATTCCTCTGTCACCGCCAAAGTCATTGCCGGCTGGATGCTGACCGCCTTGTCATGTTTGATCGCAACAGCGGCTGCTGCCGCTGAACCCGCCGCCGAAGGTGCCGCACCTGCAAGCGCAGCGACGGCTTACACCGTAAGTCAAAGCACGGCCATTGATAAAGTGGTGCAAAAGGTTTATGCCAACAGCCCCTTGAACATTCAGGTGTTGCGCCAAGCCTTGGTTGATGCCAACCCCAAAGTCATCAGCGGCAACCCCCAACAACGCGTCAAAGCAGGCACCGTGTTGACCGTGCCCGATCACGCACACGTGGTGCGCACGGCCCTCACGCCTTTTGCCACCTCTCCAGACAACACAGAATCCGGCCCCGCCGCCCGCGACTATTCAGTTCGCAGGCCATGGGTCCGGTTCCCGTGATCTCTGGGGCCGAGGCGCTTGTTGCGCCCGGCCGCATCCATCCCATTTTTCTAGAAGGCAAGCTCCTGCCTTTGCAGGGCAGTCCTGCGGCAGAACTGGGTTTGAAAGACGGCCAAGTGATTCAAGCGGCCGTCAAATCGCAACATGGCCAACCCATGCTGGTCCTGCAAGGCCGCAGTTTGCCATTGCCAGGTTTGCAAGCTTCACAAGTAGGTGAGTCCATTTGGCTGCGTGCGCAAGGTGGCAGCTTGGTGCCCATCAACACGCAGCCCTTGGTCTCGCGCATTGCCACCTTGCTTTACCGACCCAACGTCAACTCTGAATTGCCACAACTGTTTCAGCCTGGCACTTTGGATGCATTGCTCAGCAAAGTACAGCGACCTGATTTGCAAGCGCAATGGCGTGGCTTGCAGCTGTCCATGTCGCAACTCACACCGGGTGCCTTGCGCCAAGCCATGATGGGCGCCATGGGCGCAGAAGTTTGGTTGGCCCGGGGCATGCAAGCACCGGCGCAAGACACCAAGCAACTCTTGCGCAAACTCATTGCCGAGCTGAGCGTGTCGGCCAGTGACGAAGAGGTGGATGCCGGTGTGGTGGAAAAACTCACCCAAGCGGTTGACGACATCGAAGCCAGCCAAGTTCAGGCCGTTCAAGCACAAGCGCAACAAGAAGTGCTGTTCAGCATGACCTTGCCTTTTGCCGATTCAAATCCAGTTGAACTGACCGTTCGGCGTGGCCCCAAACAAGAAGGCGAGCAACCCGTGCTCACCGTCAACGTGCATTCCAAAACAGAAGATTTGGGACCCGTGTGGCTCAAGACGCAACTGATGAATGCACAGCACATTGAGCTCACCATGTGGGCCGAAAACGAAGCTGTGGTGGCACAAGCCCGATCGCGTTCGTATTTATTGGGCGATGAATTGCGTGCAGCTGGCCTCACCATGCGCGCCTTCAGCGTGGTGCATGGCGCAAGACCCAGCGAGGTCAGCGATTGGACACCGTCGGGCCGTGGCTTGGTGGTGGATGTGTCTGCATGAGCCGTTACATGCGTCAAGCCGTGGCCCTTGCCTATGGCAAGAACCCCGTTCCCGTGGTCACCGCCAAGGGTGACGACGATTTGGCGTGGCGCATGATCGATGAAGCGCGCAAGCAAGGCGTGTTCATTTCAGAAGACCCGCAACTGCTGGCCCTTTTAAGCCGGCTCGATGTCGATCAAGAAATTCCGCAAGAGCTCTACACCGCTGTGGCGGTGGTGTTGTCGTGGGTGTATTGGCTCAAGGGCATGCGCCCTGGCGATGAAAATCAAACTTCTTGATAACCCCGGCCGCGACTGAAGCGCGCCACTTGACCTAAGCGGTCATAGACTTCCACAGGACTGCCTGAATCTCCCGCACGCAAGCTGTGAAGTGCGCTGCGAATGGTGTCGAGCTTGCGCTCAATCAGCACCGCATTGCGGCGGTGCAAATCACGGCATTCAATGAGGCGCTCACGCAGCGCATCCCACTGGGGCTGTTTTTGAAGTTCTTCTGCGGGGGGACACAGCTGGGCCAACTCGGCCAGCAAATCGTTTTTGCCAGGTTGCAAAGATTCAAACCGGTCCAGGTCTTGGCTCTTCAGAGCTTCAAACTCCAAAGCCAACAACTGGACCAGCTGGTCAGAAACTGTCAGTGCTCGCTCACTCACGAATCATTTGCTCAATGGCGTGGAAGCTTTCGGCGATTTTGCGAGCGTTCAATGGGTATTGACCGTCTTGGATCGCTTGCTTGATGGACTCAACCTTGGCGCGGTCAAAGTCGGGCTCGGCCATGGCACGTGCGGCCACATTGGTCAAACGCAACTCGTCGGCACCTGGCGACTTGGCACTGGGTGCGGAAGATGCGGCGGCATCACTGGCAACTTGGCTTGACGAGCCGCTCTTGCGGTTGGTTTTGTCCAATGCGCTGCGCAACGACGCGTCCGATTGGGCGCGTTGTCCATAGTTTGAAATTGCATCGGTCATACCAGGCTCACTTTCTAATTTCTTCTCACATCAACCCACAAAAAGGGGGTTGGACATGCTCAGTATCGACAGTAGATTCTAGAACTTGAATCATTTTTTTGAAATATTTGGGGTTTGAGGGCCAAAAACATGATTTTTTGCCATGTCACAGTCCTTTTGCCGAGTTCAAACCCGTCACCACGCCCGAAACCTGGCGGCCAGACTCTGGGTTTTTAAGCTTCACCTGCTCCCCCAAGCGACCATCTTGCATGGCTTCCATGCGAATCGTGATCTGAAAATCCGACTTGTTGCCAATCGACAACATCACCACCTGGCCCTGTTTCACCATCACGGCGCGGCGAATGTCCGACACCCGCAAAGGCTGACCTGCCGAAATGTCGCGGGTCAATTCTGCAAATTGGGCATCTTTGAGCGTACTCAGTATCTGTGTATCGGCATTTCCGGGGGAAGCTTGAACCTCTTCCAGCATCTCGGGCTGCAAAATAGCCCCCCGTTGCAACAAGCGCTTGGCCACCACCATGGTTTTGCCGCTGGCACCTGCAATTTGTGAGCCGGTGCCGTTGGCGGAGGCCTGCGCAAAGCCGGCCCCTTGAGGCATGCCGACTTGTAAATAGAGTTGCCAAATGGGTTCTGGGCAACGAACCCTGAGGGTTTCTTTGGACGCAAAGGGATGGTCGATGTTCAAGGTTTTTGGACAGCCCTGAACTTTCACCCGGCTGTCTAAAGGGGCAATCACCACCTCTTTGGCCGCCACGCCATGGGTTTGCGCCATCCATTGGCGTACTTGCGTACTCATGGCCTCGGCCTCGGGGCTGCCCGACACACTGGCGCTTGCATTCTGCGTTGCACTGGTCTGCGGTTTAACAGGCCCGCTGGTTTGAGCCTGCGCTGGCAGGGCCAAAGCCAACAGCCAAAAAACCGTCAGGCACAGGTTTTGCATCAGGCTTGGGGCAGGTGTAGAGGTTTTGACACTTGGATTGAACATACCGTAGTTCATGCAATAAAGATGCCATCATCATGAGAATTGAGTCCAATTTACCCAACACCCCTTTGGGCAACACCACCGCTACCTCGGTGGCTTTGTCGCGTCCTGGCTTTTCAAAGGCCATGTCGCAGATCCAATCGCCCCATGTCAAAGTGATTCAACCTGGCGACACCCTCACCAGCATCGTCAGGGACCAAGCCCTGCGCCAAGGCGTCAAACTCAGCCCCTCCGAAGAGTTCCGATGGACGCAGGCCTTGGCTGCAGACAGTGGCATTCACAACCCCAATGCCATCTTTCCCGGCCAAAAGCTTCAGCTGCAAAACATGTTGAACCAATGGCAAGCCGGGCAAACGCAGCCCAACCCACAAGCAAGCAACACCGCCAGCACCTTGGCCACTTCGACGTCAACTTCGGCGCCAACTTCAACTTCAGCTGCGGCTTCAACTGCAGCGCAGCCCGTCAACACCACAGCGGCATTGAGCAAAGCCAATGTGATCAATGCCGTGGCGCACCCCGTCTTGAGCCAAACACTGGACCGCGCCGTGTCTCGAGGCTTCATTCCCAAAGTAGAAAAGCAAGACGTTTACAACAAAGTCTTGCAAGTGGCCAACAAACACAACTTCTCACCCGATGACTTTGCCCGCCTCACCCTGATGGAGAGCGATGGCATGAACCCGCAGGCGTCCAACACGCGCTGTCACGGCATCATCCAGTTTTGCGACGGACCCGACCGCGGCGCCGCCGAGGTGGGCTTTGGCAAAGCACCCAAGTCCATTTTGGGCTTGAGCGTTTACCAGCAACTGCACTTGGTCGACACCTACTTTGACAAAGTGGGTTTGAAAAAAGAAGGCCCTGTGCCTTTGGACGAACTCTATTTGGCAGTGCTGCAGCCTGCAGCCCGCGGCGAAAAACGCCCCGAAGAACCGCTGGGCATTCCAGGCAAACAAGCCAAGTACTTGTACGAAGGACGTGATCAACAAGCGCCCATGACGCGGGCTTCCATCTCACAAGGCTTGATGCAAAACGCTGTAGACCGGCTCGGCTTTAAAAATTTCCGCAGCAATTCGGCAGGCAACAACGTTGCCAACGCCATCAACAATGCCTTGAACCCCACAACCGACAACAACCCCAACTCGGCTGCTCGCATTCGATTGCAAGTGCAAAAAGCCGCCGATTACGAAGCGGTTGAAGCCCCCAAAGTTTGGTTGCGCTAAGCCAGCTCAGCGCAGTTTCATGATCAAAGCGGCAAGGGTTTGCCGCTTCATGTCGCAAAAAGCATGGCACGGCTCTTGCAATCGAACTCTTTGCAAAGAACTTTAATTCTTTGGGCTGTCGGATTACCGGCATTAAGAGTTTCGCGAAAGGACACACATCATGAACATGATTGACAACGCACTGGGCGTACACGCTCAGGCCTTGGGATTGCGCAGCAAGCGCATGGAAGTACTTGCGCGCAACATTGCCAATGCCGACACCCCTCACTTCAAAGCCAAGGACGTTGATTTTGCGTCGGTGCTCAAGCAAACGCGTCAAGACGCCCTGAACACCACCAGCAACATGCACATGGCATTGCCCATGGAAGAAAGCCCAGGCGGCGAGAAATTCCGTGTGCCATTCAATGCGTCCTTTGACGGCAACACCGTTGAGATGAACGTTGAACAAGCCAAGTTTGGTCAGGTTGCAGCCGACTACCAAACCACTTTGAACATCCTCGAAAACCGCGTCAGCGGTATTCGCCGTGCATTGCGTGGAGATTAATCAGCATGTCACTTGATCGCATCTTTAACATCGCCGGCTCTGCGCTCAATGCACAGACCACCCGCATGAATACCACGGCTTCTAACTTGGCCAATGCGGGCACCGTCACGGGCAAAGAAAACGAAGCATTCCGCGCCAAGCGCACTGTGTTCAAAACCATCATGGAAGGCCAGCAAAAGGCGCATGAGCAAGGTTACGCAGGCGGCGTTCGCATTGAAAAAATCACAGACGATCCATCTCCCATTCGGAAGATGTCAGAACCGGGCAACCCCATGGCCGACAAAGAAGGCTATGTGTATTTGGCCAACGTGAACGAGATGACCGAGATGGTTGAAATGATGGCTGCGGCCCGCTCGTACCAAAACAACGTGGAAGTGGTGAACACCACACGCCAAATGTTGATGCGCACCATCGACATCATTAAAACTTAAAGCACACGCTTTAGAACACGCCGATAGGACCACCCCATCATGATGACCTTGTCTACCAACAACAGCTTGAACGCTGCCGCGGCCACGGCCAACGCTGGCGCAAAGATCAATGCACCGGCAGGCATCAAAACCACTGCTGATGCAGCCAACGAAGCGCTGACCGCCAAGTCGGGCACCTCGGCCAGCATGGGCCAAAAAGATTTTCTAACGCTGTTTACCACCCAATTGAAATGCCAGGATCCGTTGGACCCTGTCAAGAACGAAGCCTTCGTGGCGCAGCTTGCGCAGTTCTCGCAACTTGAAGCCACCACCGGCATGTCTGAAACGCTCAAGGCTTATGTCGACAGCATGGCTGGCGAACGCATGATGAGCAGCACCAGCATGATTGGCAAAACTGTGGCAGTGCCTGATGCACCCGCCATCATCACAGCGGGCGGCAAACCTGCACAAGGCTTTGTGAGCTTGCCCACAGGCGCAGAAGGCGTGAAGCTGGAAGTGTTCAACGACAAAGGCCAACTGGTGGCCAATCAAATTATGGGCGCACAAAGCATTGGCGACATGCCATGGGTTTGGGATGGCACCAGCGATGCGGGCGGTCAAGTGCCTGCTGGCAACTACACCTTCAAGGCCACTGTGATTAGCCAAGGCAAAACCACCAAACCGTCGGTGAATGTGTTGTCGACTGTGACCGGCGTGAACCAACAAGCCGACAAAACCATTTTGCTCGAAGTGTCTGGCGGCAAGTCCGTCAAGCTGACCGATGTGCAGCGCATTGGCACTTAAGCCATCAAACGAAATTCTCAGAATCTTTTAAACAAGACCCAACTCAAACCTAGGAGTTATCCACCATGTCTTTCTATACCTCGCTGACCGGATTGAATGCTGCCACCG
This sequence comes from Limnohabitans sp., assembly GCA_024642215.1. Lineage (GTDB taxonomy): Bacteria > Pseudomonadota > Gammaproteobacteria > Burkholderiales > Burkholderiaceae_C > Limnohabitans_A. The sequence continues at coordinate 3,091 of JAHEBO010000010.1, read as the reverse complement.
CCATGTTGGGCGTGACCAGCAACAATATTTCCAACGTGGGTACCACTGGTTTCAAGCGCTCACGCGCTGACTTCGGTGACATTTTTGCGACCTCACCTTTGCAAAAAGCTTCTTCGACAGTGGGTCAGGGTGTGTCTCTGAAACAAGTGTCGCAGGAGTTCTCACAGGGTAATATTTCTTTCTCATCCAACGCCCTTGACTTGGCGGTGACCGGTGACGGTTTCTTCCCCATGCGCTCGGCCGACGGTTTGCAAGAACTGTTTACACGTAACGGTTCTTTCTTGTTGAACGAACAATTTAACGTGGTGAACTCTTCAGGCCAACGTTTGATGGCGGCGACAGTTGACTCGACCGGTTCTGCCAACATCAATGAACGTGTGGTGTTGACCATTCCCCAAAAAACATCGGGTGATGCCAAACAAACTTCTTTGGTGTCTTTGGGTTTGAACTTCCCAGCCGATGCGGAAGTCATTACCGAAACATTCAACCGCAGCAATCCTGCCACCTACAACAAGTCAACTGCCTTCACGGTGTATGACAACGGTGGTAACGGCTACTTGGCCACCATTTATTACGTCAAAACGGCCAACGCCAATCAAGATGTGCCATTCAACAAATGGCAAACACACGTGTTCGTGGGCGAGGACCAAGTGGACGCGTCTTTGGTTCAGGCCACAGATGCCAACAACGAAAAAATTTATGTGAACCAATACGGTCAGACCAAGCCTTACAGCTTGATCAAAGACGAATTGACCACCGCCAAAACTCAACTGTTTTCCTTGGATGAATTGACCGCCAAGAAAATTTCACAGGCCGCTGAAGTGACCGGTGCGGCAGTTTCTGAGACCAATTACAACTGGATCGAAGGCAAAGCCAGGGCTAGCTTGTCTAGTCTGCTTGTCGCCAATGCGTTCTCAGTGGATGTCGATGGCAGCGGCGTGCCCGTTTCGATCGATTTGTCGAAACTCAATTCCGTGGTCCCTGCATCCAAGCTGATCACGGGCGACATGATTGCAGAAGAAGCTACCAATCAATTGATCAAAGGTTTTGGTGTGACGCGCACTTCTGGCTCGGTCACCGGTGGCGAGCGCTACGGCATGAAGGTGCTGTTTGATGCGGTGAACAAAAAGTTTGTGGTTCAGTCTGGCACCACAGGCGATGCCTCTAGTGTGGCCATTACCGCAGTCAATGCCAATGCCACCACGGCACTGGGCTTGACGGTCGATTCAAAACTCACTGAGTCTGTGGCCACACGTGGTATTGAATCGACGCCTGCAGTCGCCTATGGCTCAACGCCAACCGTCAACACAGCGACCAACTTCAAAGTAGAAGACATTAACAATGACTTCATCGTGACGGTGGACGGCATCAAAGCGACGGTCAGCGTTGACGTCGGCGAATACTCACTGGCTGAATTCACGGCAGCCTTGCAAACAAAAATCAACAGCATGGTTGAAGTGCGTACCGACGGTCTCACACCCAAAGAAATTAACGGTGTGAAAGTTGAATTTGACCCCGTCAAAAAGGCTTTCAAATTCACCAGCGGCACCACCGGTTCTGACTCATTCATCAAAATTTCTGGCGAACCTATTTGGGGCTTGTCTGCGGTGGAAGCCGGTCGTGGCACAACATCGACTTGGATTCAACCTACGCAGCACATCGATTACGTCAACGGCACACCTCAGCCCAAATACATTGACGGTGAAGGCAACGAAACAACCAGCAGCGATGGCTACGTGGGTTTGCCCGCATGGTCGCCCGTTTACTTGGACAAAGGCGAGCTGACCTTTGACACCGGCGGTAACTTGGTGTCACCGGTTGAAGGTACGCAGTTGGAAACTGTTTACTTGGCAGGTGGTAAAGGTGCTTTGACCATCAACATTGACTACTCTGCTTCAACCCAGTTTTCATCCGCGTTCGCGGTCTTGTCTCAATCACAAGACGGCGCACCTGAAGGTGACTTGGTGGGCGTGACCATCGGTAACGATGGACTGGTCAGCGCTTCCTTCTCCAACGGTTCACAAAAATCATTGGCCAAAATTTTGCTGGCCAACTTCTCAAGCCCCGTGGGTTTGCGTCAGATTGGTGACTCCTCGTTCTTGACCTCTGCGGCTTCTGGCAAACCTATTTTGGGTACACCAGGCTCTGCCGGTTTCGGCACCTTGCGTGCCGGTGCCACAGAACGCGCCAACGTGGACTTAACACAAGAATTGGTGGACTTGATTACCGCTCAACGTAACTTCCAGGCCAACGCCAAAGCCATTGAGACGTCTAGCACCATGACGTCAGCCATCATCAACTTGCGCTCATAAGCACAAGCTCTGACCTAAACACAGGACTTCACCATGGATCGTTTAGCCTTTAACGCCGCGGCTGCCATCAATGAAATGCGGACCGGCCGCCAGATGACAACCAACGAATTGGCCAACGTTGCAACGCCTGGCTTCAAGCGAAGCTTTGAGTCGGCCATGATGACCTTGAAGGTTCAGGGCGCTGGCTTTGAATCGCGTTTGCAACCCCAGGCGTTTTCAAGCGACAACATCAACATGAAGCCTGGTGTGATCATCAAGACAGGTCGTGACTTGGATGTGGCCATGGACGATCAAACGGTGATGGGTGTCACGGCCACCAACGGTGAGTTGGCCTTTACACGCCGCGGTGATTTGAAAATGAACAGCGGTGGTGTTTTGGAATTGGGCACTGGCGCATTGGTACGCGGTCAAAACGGCGGTCCCATCACCATTCCCCCAGGCTTCTTTGTCAAAATCAGCAAAGACGGTTCGGTGTTTGCCACCAACCCCGCTCAGGCCGGTGTGGCAGCGCCCGTCTTGATTGACAAAATTTTATTGCGTGACGCCAGTCAAGTAAATTTGGAACGCCGCGAAGATGGCCTGTACAAAGTGGTGGGCAAACCCACCAACGAAGACATTCCTGTCACTGGCAAGTTGGCCACGCTGACACCCGAAACGCTGGAAGGTTCCAACGTCAACGCCATGGAAGTGATGGTGAAGTTGATGGACCAAAGCCGTTCATTTGAGATGCAAGTGAACGTGATCAAACAAAACAAAGACGTTGATGAGTCGGGCGGCAG
>JAHEBO010000042.1 GCA_024642215.1 Limnohabitans sp. | reverse complement strand
GCGCATGCCTTGTACCCAGATCTGAACAAGGGCTAAGCAGCATGTCTTCTCATTTGAAACCCGAAAAACTCAAACTCAAAACCCTGTTGGGCGATTACCCCAACACCATGGCTTTGAAAAACGGCGTGTTGCGTCCTAAGCTGTTTGATTTTGAATTTGACCCCGTCAAAACCCCCAATCGCGCGTTCAAACGCGTGGTGCGTGAACTGGAATTTGATGTCGCAGAATTGGCTCTGGTGACTTACTTGCAAGCCAAGGCCTATGGCAAGCCGCTGGCCTTGTTGCCTGCGGTGGTGGGCGAAGGTCGCTTCCAACACCACTGCTTGGTTTACAACGCCGAGCGCGGCAAAGTGACGGTGGCCCAACTCAATGGCAAACGCGTGGGCATTCGTGCGCATGCCCAAACCACTGTCACGTGGGTGCGTGGTGTGTTGGCCAACGACTACGGGGTCGACTTACCCAAAGTGCAATGGGTGACGTTTGAGCATGGTCACTTGGCCGAGTTTCCAGACCCCAAGGGTTTTGAGCGTGCGCCGGAAGGCAGCAAGATGGTCGACATGCTGTTGTCGGGCGAACTCGATGCGGCCATCATCGGCAGCGACTTGCCAGACGATCCACGTTTGCAGCCTGTGCTTCCTGATCCGCACGATGCCGCGCAAGCCTGGAGTCGTCGTTTGCAAATGTTACCCATCAATCACATGATGGCCATCGACATGGACCTGTGCAAAGACCGCCCCGATGTGATCCAAGAGGTGTACCAAGTTCTGGCGCAAAGCAAAGCCATGGCCAAAGACGCGAACCCTCGCCGTAGCGTTCACGCTGTCAAAGGCGAGATGGACCTCACACCCTTTGGCATTGAGCCCAACCGCAAAGCCCTCGACGTGTTGATTCGCTACACCTACCAACAAGGTTTGATTCCTCGCCCTTATTCCGTCGATGAGTTGTTCGACGAAACCCGTGACTTGTTAGGAAAATGATGCAATTCGAAGAAAACTTTTTCGGTCGTCGCCAACTCATGTTGGCCGCTTTGTTGTCAGCTGGTTTGGGCAAAGCCTTTGCACAATCGGGTGGTGTCTCTCGCATCATCGTGCCATTTGCACCAGGCGGTGCGCGCGAAATGCCCGCCCGTGCCATTCAGCAAGAGTTGTCGCAAGAGACGGCTCAAAACTGGATCATTGAAAGCAAGCCCGGTGCAGGCGGCGCCATTGGCACAGCCTTTGTTTCAAAAGCAGCACCGGATGGCAAGACATTGCTGATGGCAGCGTCCAGTCACTTTGTCACAGCGGCCATGGGTGCGCGCCCGTTTTACGAACCTGTCAAAGAGTTTGCCCCTGTGGCCAACATTGGCAATCAGAGCTATGTGTTGATTGTGAATGCTAGCGTGCCTGCCAAGTCGGCGGCAGAGTTCATTCAATATGCCAAGAGCAAGCCAGGTGTGCTCAATTACAACTCTGCGGGTGTGGGCAGCTCCACGCATTTGGCCATGGCCTACTTTGCCAAGACCGCCGACATCGACATGGTGCACGTGCCTTACAAAGGCACCGCAGAGGCGGTGACAGATGTGTCTGGCGGTCGCGGCAATGCGGTGATTGTGCCCACGGCAGGCGTGGGTGTTTATTTGCAAGACACACGCCTTCGCGTGATTGGCATCACGTCCAAAAAACGCTCAGCTTTGTTGCCCAATATTCCCACCTTGGCGGAATCTGGCTTGTCTGGTTTTCACTTTGAATCGTGGTTTGGTTTGCTGGCGCCAGCAGCGACACCTGTGGCGATTCAAGAAAAGATCAATGCCGCCGTCAACAAAATCATTGGCAACAAAGATGTCAAAGAGCGTTTGCTGGCACTGGGCATGGATTCGCCCCAGTGGAGCCTGGACGCCTTCAACAAAGTGTTCCTTGCCGACCGTGATCTGATGACCAAGATCGTCAAGGAAACGGGCATTACGCGAGAGTCTTGAAAATTTCTCTCGCTGCGCTCACTGTGTCGGCAATGTCTTGCGCCGTGTGCGCGCCGCTCACAAAGCCGGCTTCGTAAAGCGCAGGCGCAATGTACACACCGCGGTCTAGCAAGCCGTGGAACAAGGTGTTGAACTTGCTGCCATCGGTTTTCATCACTTGCGGATAGTTGCTGGGCAAGGTGGGCAACAAGAAGAAGCCAAACATGCCGCCCTCGCAGTCGCCTGTAAATGGCACACCTTCTGCCGCTGCTGCAGCCGACAGACCGTCGACCAATGAACGTGTGCGAGCACTCAGCGCATCAAAGAAACCTGGCTTGCTGATTTCGGCCAAAGTGGCCAAGCCGCAAGCGGTGGCCACAGGATTGCCGCTCAAGGTACCGGCTTGGTACACAGGGCCCAAAGGTGCCAGCTGTTCCATGACGGCGCGCTTGCCACCGAAGGCTGCCAAAGGCATGCCGCCGCCAATCACTTTGCCCATGACCGTCATGTCGGGCTCGAAGCCGGGAATGCTTTTGGCGTAGACGCTTTGCGCGCTGCCCAAGGCCACGCGGCAGCCGGTCATCACTTCGTCAAAGACCAACAAGGCGCCATATTGGCTGCACAGTTCGCGGCAGCGTTTCATGAAGGGCACACTGGCGCGCACAAAATTCATGTTGCCTGCAATGGGCTCAATCATCAAACAGGCCAATTCGTTGCCATGGATTTTGAAAGCGTCTTCCAGTTGCTCAATGTTGTTGTACTCGAGCACCAAGGTGTGTTGCACCACCTCGGGCGGTACGCCTGCGCTGGTGGGATTGCCAAAGGTGGCCAAGCCAGAGCCGGCTTTGACCAACAAAGCATCGGCGTGGCCGTGATAGCAACCTTCGAATTTGATGATTTTGCTGCGGCCTGTGGCGCCGCGGGCCAAGCGCAAAGCACTCATGCCAGCTTCAGTGCCAGAGCTGACCAAACGCACCATCTCCATGGACGGCACCAACTTGAGCAAGGCTTCAACCAGCTCTACTTCGCGCTCGGTGGGGGCGCCAAATGAAAAGCCATCGAGCGCGGCTTTTTGCACCGCTTCCAACACAGCAGGGTGGCCGTGACCCAAAATCATGGGACCCCAAGAACCGATGTAGTCGATGTATTTTTTGCCGTTGGCATCCCAGAAATAAGCGCCTTCAGCGCGCTTCACAAAACGGGGTGTGCCGCCCACGGCGCGGAACGCGCGAACGGGTGAATTGACGCCGCCCGGGATGACTTTGCGGGCGCGTTCGAACAGGGTGTCGTTGAGGTCAGTGTTTGGTGTCATTGATAGGCATTTCAAAAAAATCGGCATTCATGTCGGGGCCATCGGTCTCTCCATCTTCCCCCTCTTCAGATTCGGGCAATGCCCAAAAGAGTCTATCGGGAATGACATGGCCCATGCCCGGGCGAAAGCCCTCATCTAAGCAGCGGTCAAGGTAGTGCAAAGCTTCGCTGGCAGCTACTGTCAAATCAAGGCCTGTGGCCAGCAGGGCGGCCAGTGCGGCGGACAGTGTTTCGCCTGCGCCGCTGAAAATAGCCTCGATGCGTTCAAATTTTTCATGGCCCACCACGGTTTCGGGGGTGGCCAAGACGTTGTCGATGTTTTGATCAGAAGCGGTGAGACCCGTCACCAAGGTGTAGGGCACACCCAATTCTGCGGCGGCTTTCGCAATGTCGCGGGGGCCAGGATTTTTTTCACTAGACCAATCGGGCAAGAGCCAGCGTCGCAGAGTGCTGTGATGGCCCACCAACACGCTGGTTTGGGGCAGCAGCAACTCGCGAAAGGCGTCGAGGTATTGGTCGATTTGGTCGTCTTCCCACCATGACAGGTTGGGCATGTAGGCCACCACCGGCACGCCGTCGTAGTCGGCAGTGAGTTCGGCAATGATGCTGATGTTTTCGGCACTGCCGGCAAAGCCCACCTTGATGACCTGAGGGGGGACATCTTCCAAGATGGCACGGGCTTGATCGCCAACGGCTTCTTCGGTCAAGGGGAAAAAGTCAAAGACTTGCGCCGTGTCTTTGACGTAGGCGCCTGTGAGGACGGGCAGGGCGTGTGCGCCAACCGAAGCAATGGCCAGAATGTCGGCGCTGATGCCGCTAGCGCCGCTAGGGTCGCTGGCATTGAAAACCAGCACACAGGCAATCGAAGCGTCGTCTTCGCTGTCGGTTGCCAGATCGGGGGCATCTGACGGGGGTAAAGAAGTGGTCATGGGTTACAGTGAAGCCCGATACAATCGTTTCATTCTATTCGACACCGGTGCCACACTGTGACAGATACTAAAACTTGGATGTGCTTAATTTGCGGCTGGATTTACGACGAGGCCGCTGGTTGCCCAGAAGACGGCATCGCCCCCGGCACCGTCTGGGCTGATGTGCCCATGAACTGGACTTGCCCAGAATGCGGCGCCCGCAAAGAAGACTTTGAGATGGTGGCTATTTAAGCTGCTTTTTGACCACGGCGTAACGCGCCAAGGTTTTCTCTCTGGCCTCAGCGTGGTTCACCACGGGCAAGGGATAGTCTTTTCCCAAATTCACCCCTGCTGCTTGCAAGGCGATCGGCTTGGCGTCCCATGGCGCATGGATGTCCGCGCCTTCTAAACCTGCCAATTGCGGCAAATAACGTTTGATGAATTTGCCCTGCGGGTCAAACTTTTGGCTTTGGGTGACGGGGTTGAAAATGCGGAAGTAGGGCTGTGCATCGCATCCGCTAGAGCTGGCCCATTGCCAGCCCCCGTTGTTGGCCGAGAGGTCAAAGTCGATGAGGTGCTGCGCAAAATATTTCTCGCCCCAGCGCCAATCTACGCCAAGGTCTTTGGTGAGGAATGAAGCCACCACCATGCGCAGGCGGTTGTGCATGTAACCTGTTTGGTTAATTTGGGCCATGGCCGCGTCTACCAGCGGATAGCCGGTTCGGCCCTCGCACCACGCGGCAAACAAGGCTTTGCCATGTGCGCCGTGGTCCCAGTGGATGGCGTCGTATTCGGCTTTGAAACTGCGCTCGGCAACGTGGGGGAAGTTGGCCAAAATTTGGGCGTAAAAATCGCGCCAAATGAGCTCGGCCAACCAGACGCTGGCGCCTTCGCTGGCTTTGCAACGTTGCCAAGCCTCCGCAGCCAGTTGGCGCACGGACACCGTGCCAAAACGCAAGTGCACGCTGAGGTAGCTTGGCCCTTTGACCGCAGGGAAATTGCGCGTTTCTTCGTACCGGTCGATGCGGTGCAGAAAGTCTTCCAGCAAGGCTTGCGCGCCCGAGACGCCAGTTTTGTAATGCAACGCGTTGAGGTCGATGTCTTCAAAGTCGATGTGGGGCAGGGTGGGGACAGGGACCTGATGGGCTGCTGGTCTGGGCGCAAGTGCGGCGGCGTGCTCCGCCACTGGATGCGGCGCCAAATCTTGAAGCTGTACTTTCTTGAGCCAAGCGTTTTTGTAGGGTGTGAAAACAGTGTAGGGATTGCCGGCCAAGGTGAGCACTTCTTGGCGCTCAAACACAACATGGTCTTTGTAGGTGTGCAGGGCAATGCCTGCATTGGCCAAGGCGCCGCGGACTTGGGCGTCGCGGGCCAGCGCGGCCGGCTCGTCGTCGTGGTTGGCAAACACTGCTTGGGCTTCTATTTGCTTGGCCAGATGCACAATTTCTTGGAGAGGGTTGCCATGCAACACGATGAGACCCACTTGAACGGCCCCTTGTTGGTCTAGGCCGGCCTGCAGGGCGGCTTGTCGCAGCAAATGGTCCAATTCAACCAGGGATTCTCGAATAAATGCCACGCGGCGGTCTTTGCGAGGCAATTCGTTCAGGATGCCGGTGTCAAAGACGAACACACACTGCACTTTGTTGCAGTTTTTGAGGGCGTGGAACAAGGCGGCGTTGTCGGCAACGCGTAAATCTCGCCGAAACCAGACCAAGCCGGTAGAAAAGGGTTTGTGCATGGGTTTGAGGCCGTTAAAATTGGAGCATGTCTGCCGATTTTGCCTCCACTCAGCTTTCGCATCATTTTTTGATTGCCATGCCCGGTTTGGAGGACCCTACATTTGCCAAGAGTGTGGTGTATTTGTGTGAGCACTCTGAGCGGGGTGCCATGGGCCTGATCATCAACAAGCCCGGCGATCTCAGTCTGAAGCATTTGTTCGAGAAAGTCGAGTTGCCCCTACACCGACAAGACCTTTTGCAATCCAATGTATTGCATGGGGGGCCGGTTCAAACTGAGCGTGGTTTTGTGTTGCACGAACCCATGTTGGAAAAAGATTCTGTCGATTCAGAAAATTCAGACACAACTGAATCACTACAAGCCACGGCAGCAGAAGCCAAAGCAGAAGCCAGCGCCAAAAGTAACTCTCTCTATGCCTCCACCTTGAGTGTGCCTGGCGGCTTGGCCATGACCACCTCCAAGGATGTGCTCGAAGCCATGGCCAATGGTTCAGGCCCACAGCGCGTGATTGTCACTTTGGGCTATGCCTCATGGGGTGAGGGTCAATTGGAATCTGAAATTGGCGAAAACAGCTGGCTCACAGTGCCCGCAGATGCCAGCGTCATTTTTGACACACCCATCGAACAACGCTACGACAAAGCACTGAGCTTGTTAGGCTTGCAAGCCTGGATGCTGTCCTCTGAGGTGGGTCACGCATGAGCCTAGACCAGGCGCTCGCTGTGCCTGCGTCGCAGCAGAGTTTTTTGGCTTTTGATTTTGGACTTAAGCGCACCGGGGTGGCGGTGGGCAACCGCATGCTGCGACAAGCCACGCCCCAAGCCACCGTGGTGGCTGAAGGGGATGCGCGCTTTGCCCACATCGAGAAACGCATCAAAGAATGGCTGCCCGATGCTTTGGTGGTGGGCGTGCCTTTCCATCCCGATGGGGCCTCGCATGAAAACACCCTGCGAGCACAAAAATTTGCACGCCAACTGCGTGGCCGTTTTGGTTTGAACGTCTACGAAGTGGACGAACGTTATAGCACCACCGAAGCCATTTCGGCGGGTGCCAAAGATGCCGACGCTGCGTCGGCTTGCATCATTTTGGAACAATTTTTAAGGAGTCTGCCTTGAGTGCATTGGCTTTGAATGCAGAGGCGCTGTACAGCGAACTCTTGCGCGGTGTGCGAACCATGTGCACACCCAACACACGCTTGGTGGGCATCACGTCGGGCGGCGCTTGGCTGGCCGAGCGTCTGCAACATGATTTGGGTTTGAGTGGCAAGCACGGCAGCATTTCATCGGCCATGCACCGCGATGATTTTGCGCAGCGAGGCTTGTCTGCGGGTGGTCAAACCAGCTTGCCCTTTGAAATTCAAGGCGCCGATGTGCTGATCTTGGACGATGTGCTTTACACCGGCCGCACCATTCGCGCTGTGATCAACGAATTGTTTGATTACGGTCGCCCGGCCAATGTGCGCTTGGCGGTGCTCGTGGACCGCGGCGGTCGCCAGTTGCCCATCCAGGCCGACTACGCCGCTGCACGGGTGGTGCTGCCTGAAACGCAATCGCTGGCGCTGGCCCGTTTAGACAGCGGTGCGTTCAGCTTCGAAGTCAAAGAAGAAAACAGTTCAGTCGGAAAAAAATAACAATGCTCTACAAACGCAATCCCCAACTCAACAAAAACGGCGAGCTGATTCACTTGCTGTCCACCGAAGGTTTGTCGCGCGACATCCTCACGCACATCTTGGACACTGCTGCCAACTTCGTCAGCGTCAGTGACCGAGAAGTGAAGAAGGTGCCCTTGCTGCGCGGTAAAAGCGTCTTCAACTTGTTTTTTGAAAACAGCACGCGAACACGCACCACGTTTGAAATTGCAGCCACGCGCTTGTCGGCCGACGTGATCAACCTCGACATTGCGCGTTCGTCGGCTTCCAAAGGCGAATCGCTGCTCGACACCATTGCCAACTTGTCGGCCATGGCAGCCGATATTTTTGTGGTGCGTCACTCCGAGTCGGGCGCGCCTTACCTCATTGCACAGCACGTGGCACCGCATGTGCACGTGGTCAATGCCGGTGACGGCCGTCATGCACACCCTACCCAGGGTTTGCTGGACATGTACACCATTCGCCACTACAAAAAAGATTTCACCAACCTCACCGTGGCCATTGTGGGCGACGTGTTGCACTCTCGCGTGGCGCGCTCCGATATTCACGCACTCACCACCTTGGGCTGTGCCGAAGTGCGAGTGGTGGGCCCGCAAACGCTGGTGCCATCCGACATGGCACAAATGGGTGTGAAGGTGTTTCACAACCTAGAAGAAGGCATCAAAGATTGCGACGTGGTGATAACACTGCGCTTGCAAAACGAGCGCATGAGCGGTGCCTTGTTGCCTTCCAGCCAAGAGTATTTCAAACGCTTCGGCCTCACACCTGAAAAACTGCAATTGGCCAAACCCGATGCCATCGTGATGCACCCTGGCCCTATCAACCGCGGTGTGGAAATTGACTCTGCTGTGGTGGATGGCCCGCAAAGTGTCATCTTGCCGCAAGTGACCTTTGGCATTGCAGTGCGCATGGCTGTGATGAGCATCGTGGCAGGCAACGAAGCCTAATTCGCAGAAGTAGAAGAAGAAAGACAACAGACCATGAAAATTTTGATCCAAGGCGGCCGCGTCATCGACCCCACCAGCAACACCGACACCGTGGCCGATGTGGCCATCTCGGCTGGCAAAATTGTGGCCATTGGCAAAGCGCCCGCAGATTTTCAAGCGCAAAAAACCATCGATGCCAAAGGCCTCATCGTGATGCCAGGTTTGGTGGACTTGTCGGTGCGACTCAAAGAGCCCGGCCATGAACACGAAGGCATGCTCGATTCAGAATTGGCAGCCGCAGTGGCCGGTGGTGTGACCAGCTTGGTGTGCCCGCCCGATACCGATCCTGTGCTCGACGAGCCAGGCCTGGTTGAAATGCTGCGCTTCAAAGCTGAAAAGTTAAATCGCGCCAAGGTGATGCCTTTGGGTGCACTCACCCGCGGCTTAAAAGGTGAAGTGCTGACTGAAATGGTTCAGCTCACAGAAGCAGGTTGCGTGGGTTTCAGCCAAGCCGAAGTGGCTCTGGAAAACACCCAGGTGCTGCAGCGTGCGCTGCAATACGCCAACTCTTTTGGTTACACCGTGTGGCTGCGCCCCCAAGAATTGCATTTGGGCAAAGGCGTGGCGGCCAGTGGCCCCTTGGCCACGCGCATGGGTTTGTCGGGCGTTCCCGTCGCCGCAGAAACCATTGCCTTGCACACCATTTTTGAATTGCTCAAAAGCATCAAAGCCCATGTGCACTTGTGCCGCATCAGCAGCGCAGCTGGCGTGGCCTTGGTGCGCCAGGCCAAAGCAGAAGGCTTGTCTGTGACGTGTGATGTCAGCATCAATTCACTGCACCTGACCGACGCCGATGTGGGCTACTTCGACAGCCGTGCGCGCGTGTCGCCACCGCTGCGCCAACAGCGCGACCGGGATGCCCTGCGCGAAGGCTTGGCCGACGGCACCATCGACGCTTTGGTGTCCGATCACAGCCCTGTGAGCGAAGATGAAAAAGCCTTGCCATTTGCCGAAGCAGAACCCGGCGCCACCGGTCTTGAGTTGTTGCTCAGCTTGGCCTTGAAATGGTCCCAAGACAGCAAAGTGCCTTTGTCCCGTGCCATTGCCACCATCACCAGCGAAGCTGCGCGCGTGCTGGGCAAGGACATGGGGCAGTTGAAAGTCGGCGCACAAGCAGACGTTTGCATATTGGATCCCAAAGCTAATTGGCAAGTGACCGCTGGTAATTTGCGCAGCCAAGGCAAGTACACGCCTTTCTCCGGTTATGACCTGCCAGGCCGTGTGCAGTACACCTTGGTCAGCGGACAAGTGGCCTATCAAGTCTAAGCATGCGTGCAGCGCTCAAATTGCTGCGTGGCATTTGGCACGTGTTGGTGGGGTGGGTGACCATTTATTTTCGGTTTCCACAACTCAGCCAGCAGCAACGTGATGCGCGTGTGCAAGTGTGGGCCATGCAGCTTTTGCGGATTTGGGGCATCGATTTGGAAATTCGCGGGCAGCCCGTTGTGTCTGGCCCTGCGCTCTTGGTTTGCAATCACATTTCTTGGCTAGACATCGTGGTCATTCATGCCACGCGGCACTGCCGCTTCGTGTCTAAATCGGAATTGCGAGACTGGCCTGTGCTCGGCACCTTGGCCACTGGCGGTGGTACCTTGTACATCCAACGCGCACAACGCAAAGACGCCATGCGCATGGTCAAAGACATGGCGCAGTCTTTGCGCAATGGCGACGTGCTGGGCGTGTTTCCAGAAGGCACTACGGGCGATGGCATTGGCATGCTGCCGTTTCATGCCAACCTGATTCAAGCGGCCATTGAAGGCGAGTCGCCCGTTCAGCCGGTGGCTTTGCAGTTTGTCGACGCCAAAACAAACACCCTCAGCATGGCGGCGCGCTACATTGACGACGACACCTT
>JAHEBO010000008.1:27466-53308 GCA_024642215.1 Limnohabitans sp. | reverse complement strand
CATACTTTTGACCAATGCCAGCAGCAAGACCGGCCTGCGAAACGAAAGTGAGTGACCCGCGCGCCAACGCACCCCCATAGCTGCCAAACATGGGGCGGTAGTGCACAGGCTGAGGCGTTGGAATGGAGGCATTGGGGTCACCCATGGCCGCCATGGCAATGAAGCCGCCTTTCAGAATGAGGGCAGGCTTGACGCCAAAGAACGCAGGTTTCCAGACCACCAAATCGGCCCACTTGCCCACTTCAATGCTGCCCACCTCATGACTGATGCCGTGCGCAATGGCGGGGTTGATGCACAGCTTGGCGATGTAGCGCTTGACGCGCGCGTTGTCGTTGCGATCTGTGTCGCCCGGCAACTTGCCGCGCTGCATTTTCATTTTGTGGGCGGTTTGCCAGCAGCGCAAAATCACCTCGCCCACACGGCCCATGGCTTGGCTGTCGGAGCTGAACATGCTGATGGCACCCAAGTCATGCAAGATGTCTTCGGCCGCAATGGTTTCTTTGCGAATGCGGCTTTCGGCAAATGCCAAGTCTTCGGGAATGGAGGGGTCTAAGTGGTGACAGACCATCAGCATGTCCACGTGTTCGTCGAGCGTGTTGATGGTGTAGGGTCGTGTTGGGTTGGTCGAAGAGGGCAGTACATTGGCCTCGCCCACCACTTTCAAAATGTCGGGGGCATGACCGCCGCCTGCACCTTCGGTGTGGAAGGTGTGGATGGTGCGGCCTTTGAAAGCGGCCACAGTGTCTTCCACAAACCCAGACTCGTTCAAGGTGTCCGAGTGGATGGCCACTTGCACATCGGTTTCTTCAGCCACGTTCAGGCAGTTGTCGATGGCCGCTGGTGTGGTGCCCCAGTCTTCGTGTAGCTTCAGGCCAATGGCGCCTGCATTGATTTGTTCATGCAGTGAGCCGGGCAATGCCGCATTGCCTTTGCCGAGAAATCCCAAGTTCATGGGAAAGGCATCAGCCGCTTGCATCATGCGCTCGATGTTCCAAGCCCCAGGTGTGCAGGTGGTGGCAAACGTACCGGTGGCGGGGCCAGTGCCGCCACCAATCATGGTGGTGATGCCGCTGGCCAAGGCCTCTTCAATTTGCTGAGGGGCAATGAAGTGAATGTGCGTGTCGATACCGCCAGCGGTGACGATGTTGCCCTCGCAGCTGATGACCTCGGTGCCAGGGCCAATGATGATGTCGATACCGGGTTGGGTGTCGGGGTTGCCTGCTTTGCCAATGGCCACAATGCGGCCACCCTTGAGGCCAATGTCAGCCTTCACAATGCCCCAGTGATCGATGACCAACGCATTGGTCATGACGGTATCGACAGCGCCGCCCGCTTGCGGTCCTGTGCCCGTGCCATCACGTGTGCGCTGTGATTGCGACATGCCGTCGCGGATGGTTTTGCCGCCGCCAAATTTGGCTTCTTCACCGTAACCGCCCGCCAACAACGTGAAGTCTTTTTCAACTTCGATCAGCAAGTCGGTGTCTGCCAAGCGAACTCGGTCACCCACGGTGGGGCCAAACATTTCTGCGTAAGCGCGTTTGCCAATGGTCGCCATGATCAATTTCCTTTTGCGGCAGGCAATGCGCCGTTTACCAATGCTCTAAAGCCATAGACCTCGCGATGTCCGCTGTAGTCCACCAATTCAACCGTGCGTTGCTGGCCGGGTTCAAACCGGACCGCTGTGCCCGCTGCAATGTTCAAGCGCATGCCTTGGGCGGCGGTGCGATCGAATACCAAGGCGCCGTTGGTTTCTGCAAAGTGGTAGTGCGATCCCACTTGAATGGGGCGATCGCCACCGTTTTGCACCACCAGCGTCAGGGTTCTGCGGCCTGGATTGAGGGTGTGCACGCCGTCGTCTGTGATCAGTTCACCGGGAATCATGGTGTCGTCCTTAAACAATGGGTTGATGCACGGTCACCAGTTTGGTGCCGTCGGGGAAGGTGGCTTCCACCTGGATGTCGGGGATCATCTCGGCAATGCCGTCCATCACGTCTGCGCGGGTGAGCAGGGTGCGGCCCTCACTCATCAACTGCGCCACAGTTTTGCCATCGCGGGCGCCTTCCATGACGGCGGCGCTGATGTAGGCCACAGCTTCGGGGTAGTTGAGCTTGAGGCCCCGGGCTTTTCGCCGTTCAGCCAGAAGGCCGGCCGTGAATATCAGGAGTTTGTCTTTTTCGCGGGGTGTGAGTTCCATGGTGCACTCTTTAGAAAATCAGATTCAAGCTTACCTCAAGCAACATGCATGCCCCAAGAAAAGATGGATGCTGTGCCTTGCACCGCAACTGTGCGTGTCGCATTTGGTGCAATTTCAATTTGAATGCACAAAAATGGGTCGGTCTAGGCAGTGTCTCGTGCACGTCATTGAACAGCCCCTAGGCATTAAGTTTCAGAAAATGGCGGCGATTTATTTTTGTTCACTCTGAAACATCAAGAAATCCAAAAGGTTGGCACAGCCCTTGCAGAAGGTGACTCAGCGTTGCAGTTCTTCGCTTGTTTACCAACCTTCTTTTTCTGATTGGAGTGCTCTTATGTTGAATCGTCGTGGCAATCTCAAAGCCTTGGCTCTTGCATCCGCCCTCGTGGCCGGTGGTTTGTCTTTCTCTGTACAAGCGCAAACCTCAAACACCATCAAAGTGGGCATCTTGCACAGCTTGTCTGGCACCATGGCCATTTCTGAAACCGTGTTGAAAGACACCGTGTTGATGGCCATCGATGAAATCAATGCCAAAGGCGGTGTGTTGGGTAAGAAATTGGAGCCCGTGGTGGTTGATCCCGCTTCCAACTGGCCTTTGTTTGCTGAAAAAACCAAGCAGCTCTTGGGTCAAGACAAAGTGTCCGTGATCTTCGGTTGCTGGACTTCTGTGTCACGTAAATCTGTGTTGCCCGTGGTTGAAGAAATGAACGGCTTGCTGTTCTACCCCGTGCAGTATGAAGGTGAAGAGTTGTCTAAAAACGTGTTTTACACAGGCGCTGCACCGAACCAACAAGCCATTCCAGCTGTTGACTATTTGATGAGCAAAGACGGTGGTTCTGCCAAGCGTTGGGTCTTGCTCGGTACCGACTACGTGTACCCCCGTACGACGAATAAAATCTTGCGCGCTTACTTGAAGAGCAAAGGCGTTAAAGATTCTGACATCGACGAGAAATACACACCGTTTGGTCACTCTGACTACCAAACCATCGTGGCTGACATCAAGAAATTCTCAGCTGGCGGCAAGACAGCCGTGGTGTCCACCATCAACGGTGACTCCAACGTGCCTTTCTACAAAGAATTGGGCAATGCAGGCTTGAAGGCCAAAGACGTGCCAGTGGTTGCGTTCTCTGTGGGTGAAGAAGAGTTGCGCGGTGTGGACACCAAGCCTTTGGTCGGTCACTTGGCAGCATGGAACTATTTCATGAGCATCAAGAGCCCTGCCAACACAGAGTTCACCAACAAGTGGGCTGCTTACGCCAAAGCTAAAAACATCGCAGGTCACAAAGACAAGCCATTGACCAATGACCCGATGGAAGCCACATACATTGGTATCAACATGTGGAAGCAAGCTGTTGAGAAGGCCAAGTCTACCGACACGGACAAAGTGATTGCGGCCATGGCGGGTCAAACTTTCACAGCACCTAGCGGTATCACATCCAAGATGGATGAGAAAAACCACCATTTGCACAAGTCTGTGTTCATCGGCGAAATCAAAGCGGACGGCCAGTTCAATGTGGTTTGGAAAACACCTGGTCCCGTTAAAGCCAAGCCATGGAGCCCTTACATTCCTGGCAACGACGTGAAGCCTGACGAACCCGTCAAGAAGTAATTTTTGAAGCTCGTCCTGGAGGAAGGACGGCGTCGTCCTTCCTCTTTTTTTTGAATTTCGCAAAGACGAAACATGATTCGATTTAGAACTTGGCCAGTGATTTTCATCCTGGTTTCATCTTTGGCAATGGCCTTCATGGCCAGCCCTGCAAAGGCCATGAGCTTGGCAGAGATGAAAGGATTGGTTGACGGAGAGACCGATCAAAGAATTGAAACCCTGAACAAAGTGGTGGCGCAGGGCGATGAAAACACCTTGGTGTTCCTGCAAGCGTTGGCCGACGATGCCGTCAAAGTTGCAGGCGACAAAATTTGGATTGTGCGAGACAGCTTTGGCGCTGGCAAAGCACTCGATCCGCTCACTGGGCAAAAACAAGACTTGCCAGCCGATACGCAAGATGTGGTGAGCAATAACCGCTTTCGCGGAGAAATTGAAACGGCATTGGCTGCGCTGAAATTGTTCAGTGCTGACAACGCCATGCGTCAGCAGGCCATCAAGGCCTTGCTCAAAGAGCCTGATGTCAGCAAGTTGCCTATGCTGGACAAAGCGTTGGGACAAGAACAAGACGCTGCCCTCAAAAATCTTTTGCAGCTGGCCAAAGCGGCAGCCCAATTGGGCGATGCCGACGTCGCCGTTCGCTTGGCCTCAGCGCAGCGATTGGCTGAGAGTCAAACACCTGACACGCAACTTCTGTTGAATCAGCGCTTGGCAGAGGAAACCGATGCACAAGTGAAAGCACAACTGCGCAAATCTCTTACAGCCATTGAGGCTGCCCTGAAAAATGGTGAACGCCTGGGTGCGCTTTTCACTGGCGCTAGCTTGGGATCTATTCTGTTGCTGGTGGCCTTGGGCTTGGCCATCACCTATGGTTTGATGGGCGTGATCAACATGGCCCATGGCGAGCTGATGATGATTGGGGCCTACGCCACCTATGTGGTGCAAGTGCTTTTCCGACAGTATTTGCCGGGTTACTTTGATGCTTACCTGTTACTGGCTGTGCCTTTGTCTTTTTTGGCATCTGCCTTGGTCGGTGCGTTTTTAGAGCGGACGGTTCTGCGCTTTTTATATGGCCGTCCCTTGGAGTCTTTGCTGGCCACATGGGGTATCAGCTTGATTCTCATGCAAGCCGTTCGTACCTTGTTTGGTGCGCAAAACGTGGGCGTAGAAAACCCTGCATGGATGAGCGGTGGCATTCAAGTGCTGTCCAATTTGACCTTGCCCTACAACCGCTTGGTGATCATTGCCTTTGCCGCGGCCGTGCTGCTGGCCATGTCTTTGGTCATTGGCAAAACACGCTTAGGTTTGTTTGTGCGGGGCGTCACACAAAACCGTCCGATGGCGTCATGCATGGGTGTGAACACTGCCCGCATTGATACGTATGCCTTTGCCTTGGGTTCTGGTATTGCTGGCTTGGCCGGTTGTGCCTTGAGTCAGGTGGGTAACGTAGGCCCCGACTTGGGACAGAACTACATCGTGGATGCCTTCATGGTGGTGGTGCTGGGCGGTGTGGGCCAATTGGCAGGTACTGTTTACGCAGCACTGGGCTTAGGTTTGGTTAACAAACTGCTAGAAGGCATCACAGGCGCTGTTCTTGCCAAAATTTGTGTCCTCGTGTTCATCATCATCTTCATCCAAAAACGTCCGCAAGGTATTTTTGCCATGAAGGGTCGGAGTGCGGAGGCTTGAGATGACTAACTTGAATATTTCAACAATTGAATTGCCTGGCCGCGAACCCTTGTTCACAGGCAAGGGCTGGACAGCCTTCTTGGTGGCGTTGGTGTTTGTTTGCCTGTGTGTACCTCTGATGAATTTGGTGGTGCCGCAAGGCCATTGGTTGCACTTTAGTGATTACGCTGTCAGTTTGGTTGGCAAAATCATGTGCTATGCCATTTGCGCGTTGGCCATGGATTTGATTTGGGGTTACACAGGCATTTTGTCTTTGGGCCATGGCCTGTTCTTTGCCATTGGCGGGTATGCCATGGGCATGTACCTCATGCGCCAAATTGGCACCGATGGCAACTACAAGAGCAACTTGCCCGACTTCATGGTGTTCTTGGATTGGAAAGAATTGCCTTGGCACTGGATGCTGTCAGACAGTTTTGTGGCCACGCTGTTCTTGATCGTGTTGGTGCCTGCTGTGGTGTCGGGTGTGTTTGGTTACTTCGCCTTCCGCTCACGCATCAAAGGGGTGTACTTCTCGATCATCACCCAGGCCATGACCTTTGCAGCCATGCTTTTGTTCTTCCGAAATGAAACAGGTTTTGGGGGCAACAACGGCTTTACAGATTTCAAACGCATTTTGAATTTGCCTTTGGCCACACCCAACATGCGCATGTTCTTGTTTGTGTTGACGGGCATCACTTTGCTCGGGTTTTTCTTGATGGCGCGTTGGCTCATTCGCAGTAAATTTGGTCGTGTTTTGCAGGCCATCCGCGATGCCGAATCGCGCGTCATGTTCTCTGGCTATTCGCCCTTGCCTTACAAACTCAGCATTTGGGTGATCTCGGCTGTCATGTGTGGTGTGGCTGGCGCTTTGTATGTGCCGCAAGTGGGCATCATCAATCCGGGTGAGATGAGCCCCGCTAACTCCATTGAAATTGCCGTGTGGGCTGCAGTGGGTGGTCGTGGCAGTCTGATTGGTCCCGTGGTGGGCGCATTCTTGGTCAACGGTGCCAAAAGTTGGCTGACAGTGACAGCCCCAGAGTTTTGGTTGTATTTCCTTGGCGCCCTGTTCATTGCTGTGACCTTGTTCTTGCCACAAGGCGTGGTGGGCTTGGTGAAACGCTTGAAAGGAGGGCGCGCATGACCCCCGACCTCATGAAACAAGGCGCGCAGCGAGTTGCTGCACATGCGCCTTCTACATACCAATCGCCCGCGACTGAATCGGGCGGTCGCGATGCCAGTTATGGCCGCATTCACACGCCGGGTGAAGTGGACGTTTCGCACGGTCGCATTTTGTATTTGGAAGATGTGAGCGTCAGCTTCGATGGTTTCAAAGCGATCAACAAACTGTCCTTGGACATTGCCCCTGGTGAGCTGCGCTGCATCATTGGGCCCAATGGCGCTGGCAAAACCACCATGATGGACATCATCACGGGTAAAACTCGCCCAGATGAAGGCCAAGTGTTCTTTGGCAGCACCATCGACTTGCTGCGCCACAACGAACCCGAGATTGCACAGTTGGGCATTGGCCGTAAATTCCAAAAGCCCACCGTGTTTGAACAACTGACGGTGTTTGAAAACTTGGAGCTGGCCCTTAAAACACCCAAAGGTGTGAAGGCGTCCATGTTCTTCAAGTTGGACTCTGCACAATCCGATCGTTTGGCGGAAGTGCTCCATACCATTCACTTGGCCGACAGTGTGCTGACGCAAGCGGGCAATTTGAGCCACGGTCAAAAGCAGTGGCTCGAGATTGGCATGTTGTTGATGCAAGACCCCAAACTCTTGTTGTTGGACGAACCCGTGGCTGGCATGACCGATCACGAGACCGAAAGAACCGCTGAGTTGTTCTTGACCTTGAAGGGCAAACATTCTTTGATGGTGGTGGAGCACGACATGGGCTTTATCAAAACAATCTCTGACATCGTGACGGTGCTGTGCGATGGGTCTGTGTTGGCGCAAGGCACACTGGACCAGGTGCAGTCGGACGAACGCGTGATTGAAGTTTATTTGGGCCGTTGAGGCAAAGCGATATGAATTTAACGGTCAACAACATTCAACAGTATTACGGTGGTTCACACATCCTGCGCGACGTGAGTTTGGAAGCCAAGCAGGGCGAGGTGACGGTCTTGCTGGGGCGCAATGGTGTGGGCAAAACCACTTTGCTCAAATCTTTGATGGGCGTGGTGCCCATCAAAAGTGGCTCGGTGGTCTTGGGTGAGCAAGACCTCACCAAAGCAACGCCCTATGAACGCGCACGGGCTGGTGTGGGCTATGTGCCGCAGGGACGAGAAATTTTTGCACGCCTTACCGTGGAAGAAAACTTACTGATGGGCTTGGCCACACAGCCGGGTGGTACCTCTATTCCCGCCGAATTGTTTGAACTTTTTCCGGTGCTGAAACAAATGCTGCATCGTCGTGGCGGTGACCTCTCGGGCGGACAGCAACAACAATTGGCCATTGCACGGGCCTTGGCTGCCAAACCCAAGTTGCTCATCTTGGACGAGCCCACTGAAGGCATTCAGCCCAGCATCATCAAAGACATTGGTCGGGTGATACGAAAGCTGGCCGATGAAGGCATGCAAGGCCAACGCATGGCCGTGTTGTTGTGCGAGCAGTACTACGACTTTGCCGAAGAACTGGCCGATGCCTACATGGTGATGGAACGTGGTGAAGTCATTGCCAAAGGCCCTGGCCATGAAATGCAAGCCAAGGGTATTCGGCAGTTGGTGGCCATTTAAACGCCCCAAATTCTGGGTGGTTCGCTGGGCAACTGCCAGAGCGCATGTCGCCATGTGGCCCATACTTGCTTGAGCAAGTCCATGGTGGGCTCAACCAGGGGTGACATCACTCGCATCACAATCACTTGGGGATGCGCACAGCTAATGCCTGCCTGTAACTTCAAAGGGTGTGCCTCGATGATCTCTCTGGCTGCATCCAATGCGCTTTCTACGCGCATTGTTGCAATGGGGCTGCCACAGGCAAAGATCAAACTGGCCAAACACTTTTGGCCTGCCAAACCCAGGGGGCTGTTCAGCCACCGCGTGTCATCGCCTTGGATGTTGCCGCGTTCAAGCCATGCACCCGAAATCTCCAAGTGTTGCTGAAAGTGGCCTTGCGCAAATGCTTGATCTGAGGCGGGCAGGCCCAATGCCGTCACATCCCAGGTGATCAATTCAGCGCCAGGGGCCAGGTGAAACACCGCGCGATTGGTGGCTTCACAGTCGTTGTAGGCGATGGCCTCAAGGGGCAGCCATTCCAGTCGAGCCTGGTCTGCCACGTGCGCCACCACTTGTTGCAAGGCTGGGTGCCCGCCTGATTTGTAAAAACGGGTAGCACCGGGCGTGCTGATCAAACCATGTGCCCCAGCAGCTACAGAGACTTGAATGTCTAAGGTGTCGCCTCCGACCAAACCACCTGGCGGGTGAACCAATACGTTGTGACAGATCTGATCGCCTTCTGGGTAAAGACTTTTCAAGATGCGCAAGGGCCCTTGGTGTGCGTACCGGGCCACAGTGCGCTGAGACTCAGAGGTGTAATCAAGTTTGAGTTCAGCGCGCCATGCCATAGGGGATGTTTTTCAAGTTGGCGGCACTTCTTGTCGATTGATCAAGCGCCACAATTGTTTGTCGGTATCGGTCAAGCGGTCAGGCATGTCCAGTGTCTGGTTGAGTTGCGCCTGGTCAGATAGCAAATTCAGTTGCCTGATTTGCCCCAGCAGGTATTTGTAGTGCTCAACCGTGTGTTCAGGGTTGGAGGCTATTTTATGCAATGGCAAGATAGACACATCGTCCATCAATTCCCGTTCTTTCTTGGCTTTGTCCACCAATCTTCGCAAGTCGTCATCTGTGAGGTGCAGACGCTTACTTTCGGTTTTGATGAAGTGGGCTTCGTCGTCGTCAATCACACCATCTGAGAGCATTTCATAAATGGTGTTGACCAGGGCTTCACGATCTGACTTTAACTGATCGGCAAAAGCAGCAGACAAAAGCGCAGCTGGAATTGCAAAAATACCAATGCCAATCAGCGCAAGCACAATGGTCATGGCCCGACCTGCTGGCGTCACGGGTGAAATGTCGCCATAGCCCACGGAGGCAAGCGTGATGACAGCCCAATAAATCGATTGTGGAATATTCTCAAACTTGTCTGGTTGCGCTTCGTGTTCAAACAAATAGCCCAAACTGGCCGTCATGACCACCAGCAGCAACATGATGAAGGCGGAAGCCGCCATCACCGGCCATTCGCGTGCAACAACTTTTGAGAGTGATTGCGTCGCACCTGTATAGCGTGTCAATTTGAGCAGTCGCAAAAGGCGAAAAACTCGCATGAAACGCAAGTCAAACAAGTGATGCAAAAAGACTTCTAAGAAGAAGGGTGCAATGGCCAACAAATCAATGATGGAAGAAGTGGATTTGGCCAGTTTGAGGCGGCCAGCTACTGCTTTTTGATACCCCGGTTCTTCAACACAGCAATACAGCCGCAAACAATATTCAATCGAAAAAACGCTGACAGCGATGGCATCAAGAATGAGGAACTCTAGGTTGAGCAGGTAGTGGATGCTGTGAACAGACTCCAAAATAACCGCGAGCACAGAGATGATCACCCAAATCACAATGAAGGTGTCAAACATGTGGTGCAACTCACCCCCATAGTCGCTTGGAAAGACCAGGGCGTGAATTTTTTGCCGAAAAGTACGGCCCTTGTTGGCTTTGATAAATTCTTTGTAAGCTGGAATCAAGACCCTGAACAATTTTAAGATTCGCAGCAATCGCAAGAATCGAAGGAATCGCAAATCGATTGAAATAAAGGCTTGTAGAAAGAAGGGCAGTATGGCCACCAAGTCGATCAGCGCAAATGGACTGGTGGCATATCGTGTGCGTGCAAATCGATGTTTCTTAAATTCGTCATCCTCTGGCGCGAGATAAAAGCGCAAGACATATTCGATTGAAAACACGATGACTGAAACGACATCGAAGTAGTGAAACCAAACTTGGTTGGGTTCAAAGACCGCCGGAATGTGCTCAAACACCAACGCGAACAAGTTGGCAACGATCAACAGTCCAATCCAATGCTCAATTGATTTTTGGTAGTTGCCCTCAATGTGCGGATCTAGGAGCCAAGCGTAAAGCCATTTTCTAAATGGCAAATCACCTGAGATTTGGACTTCGTGTGCGAGAAGCTGGGATTCAATGTTTTGATTGGACATGTTGACCCCTTTTTAGAATTCAAACTCATCGACTTTGATGGGGTAGCCACCTTTGTCGCAAACGGTGAGTTTGAGAGAAACTTTGGTATCAATCGCGTCCATCTCAACCAGTTGCGATGCAACCACGGCCACTGAAGAACCAGGGGGGGTGGGGACTATTTTCTCTAGGATGATGCTGCCGATGGTGGATCTGTCTTTGGGATCGCATTTGGCAATGAAAGCAACGGGCTCACCCGTAAAAGCATTTTTCAGTTCTTTGACTTCTTTGACGTTTTCCATGATGTCATTGAAACAGTCTCCCCAACGCCTTCTTTCCATGGCACTGGCTGCGCAACTTTCAATTGCAAACTCTTCCTGTAGCCGAGGCTCACTGTTGTCCTTGAGCCATTTCACCCAAGCTTCACCATTTTGTTTGGTGACTTCATTCTTGTTGCCTTCTTCATGCGACAAGACGCCAACCCAGCCCACACAGACAAGGACACCCGTTAAGAAAATCAAAAACAAAATGTCGTAAACATTGGGATAGCCAGACACCGCCGTCGTGGTGTTCGCATCCTCATTTGCATGTGTTGATTCGGTCATTGAACTTGCTCCCAGTGCATTGCACACCTCAAACATGCCGAATTGGCAATGCGATTCAAGGGTGCATCGTAGGGAATCGGCTCGAAAGGTCAAGCCTTTAGAGCCGATTGAAAAATAAACCAGCCGTCTGTGGTTTATTCGTTGTTGGTGCCGCGGTGGGCCCAAGCAGTGGTGTGCTTCTCGATGTAACTAAAAAGCTCGTACATCACCATGGCCATGGCACCCACTACCACCAAACCGGAGAATGCCAAGCCCATTTGCATGGCAGAGCCAGCAGAAATTAGCAGATACCCAATGCCTTCATTGGCCGCAGTCATTTCAGACACAGTGGTGCCCACAAATGCCAAAGTGATGGCCACTTTCAGGGAGCCATAGAAGTAAGGCATAGACCGAGGTAAGCCCACTTTGACCAACACATCCCAGCGCTTAGCACCTAACACGCGCAGCACATCTTCTAACTCGGGCTCGAGGGTGGCCAAGCCGGTGGCAATGTTCACCATGATGGGAAAGAAGCTGATGAGAAAGGCCGTGAGGATGGCGGGGCCAATGCCAATGCCAAACCACACCACCAAAATAGGTACAAAGGCCGCTTTGGGCAGCGCGTTGAAGGCGGTCATGAGCGGGTAAACCGCTGCGTAGGCCAAGCGGGAACTGCCAATGACAAATCCAAGCAAAACGCCCACCACAATGGCAATGCCAAAGCCTGCCATGGTGACCCAGTAGGTGCGCCAAGCATGGGCCGCAATCACATCACCAAACTCGATGGTTTGCTGTGCAATGCGATAGGGGCTTGGGAAAATGAATTCAGAGACATTGAAGAAGCTGCAAATGGCTTGCCAGATGGCCAGCGTCAGCACCAACAAAATCCAAGGTGCAGAAGTTTCAAGCGTTTTTTTGTTCACAAGGACACCTGCTTATTGATTGATCACGCCACCGGATTGGCGAATGGCCCCAATGTGGCCCCGCAATTCGTGGACGATGTTGGTGAACTCGGGGGTGTAAGTCACTTCCAAGTCGCGTGGGCGTGGCAAATCAATTTCACGCTTCACCACGAAGCGTCCTGGGCTTTTGCTCATGACATACACAGTGTCTGCCAGAAAGACGGACTCTCGTAAATCATGGGTGACCAAAATGACATTGAACTTTTGTTCTGTCCAGAGGTCGCGCAAGATGCACCACAACTCTTCACGTGTGAATGCATCTAGCGCGCCAAAAGGTTCATCGAGCAACAGCATTTTGGGCTCGTGGATGAGTGCACGGCAAATGCTGGCGCGCTGCTGCATGCCACCCGAGAGTTGCCATGGGTACTTGTTTTCATAGCCACCCAAACCAACTGTTTTGAGCAGTTGGATGGCGCGCTCTACAAATTCCGCTTTGCGTTGTTTGAACTGCGATCTGTAGGGCTCCACAATTTCCAGGGGCAACAAAACGTTGTCCAGTGTGGTTCGCCAAGGCAACAGTGAAGGTGCTTGGAAAGCCATGCCACTGATTTTCAAAGGCCCGGTGACGGGTTGGCTGTCTACAAAAATTTGGCCCTTGCTGGGTCGTTTCAAACCCGTGGTGAGCTTCATGAACGTAGACTTGCCGCAGCCTGATGGACCCACAATGGCAATGAACTCGCCTTGTTTGACTTGCAGGTTGATGTCCTCAACCGCAAAGTGGTTCTGGGCTAACAACTCATCGTTGTAGGCCAACCAAACATTTTGAAAATCAACGAAATTGGGAGTGCTCAAAACAGGCCGCCTTGTTCAATCAGGAATTAGCGATTACTTCTTGGGTTTAGGCAAGATGTCGAGTTCTTTGGCGCTTGGCAAGAAAGAACCGTTCCAAATCTCGTCGGCTTTCACGCGTGTTTTGGTGTTGAAAGCATCCGATACTTGGGACGCCATCAGAGACATGCGAGGGCCTTTGATTTGACCAAAACCTTCTTCGCGTGCGGAAGGGCTGTTAATCACGGTATCGATGGCCAATTGCAAACGGCGTGTTTCCAATTCAACATTGATGATGCCGTCACGTGCTTTGACGTCGGCAATGGCCGCAGCTGGATTGGCGATCACGTCTTTGGCACCCTTGGTGAATGCTGCCAAGAAAGCTTTCACAGCGGCTGGGTTGTCTTTGATGATTTTTGGGGATGCAATGATGGCGTTGCCGTACATTTTCACGCCAAAGTCGGGGTATTGCATGATGACCACATCGTCAGCTTTGACGCCGCGGGCTTCAATGTTCAAGAGGGATGTGAAAGTGAATCCTGTGATGGCATCGACATCGCCGCGCACCAACATGGTTTCGCGCAATGGGGGGTCCATGGCAGTCCACGCCACATTGCCAATGTTGTTGGCTTTTTGGAAGATGGGGAATGCGCGGCGACCCGCGTCAAATACCGGCGCACCCAATTTTTTGCCAGCCAAATCTGCAGGGGTTTTGATGCCTGATTTTTTCAAAGCCATCACCGATGCAGGTGTGTTGTTGTACACCATCATGATGGCCACAGGCTTGTTGGGAACGTCGGGGTTGTTGGCGTGGAATTCCATCAGGGCAGCCAAGTCTGCAAAGCCAATGTCATAGCTGCCAGACGCTACTCGCGTGACGGCACCGCCAGAACCATTGCCCGCATCCACCGTGACATCCAACTTGGCTTCTTTGAAATAACCCTTCGCAACTGGCGTCAAGAACAAAGCAGCAGGGCCTTCAAAGCGCCAGTCCAACTGGAATTTGATGGGGGTCGTTTGCGCGTGGGCCATGCCCAAAGTGCAGGCCGCAATCAAGGCTGCTGTGGTTTTAAGCAAAAAACGTTTTTTCATAAGGGCTCCAGTTTGAAAGGGCAAAAAGTTTGAAAAATGATAAGCAAATTCGGTGCCATTATGAAGGGCGCGCCAAGAGCATTTGTGTGCCAAACTGTATACACTTTTTCCTAATTTGGAACTTTTGCGTGCTGTACATGCCTCAAATTGGTGCTTTAAGCCTGAAGAAGGTCCAAAAGCGTGCGTGAAATGACTTTGGTGGCTTTGCGCAAATCTTCCAAATTCAAGCGCTCATCGGCCCGCTTGGCGTGGGATTCAAGAACGGTTCTAGGACCTGCGCCGTAAATGACGCCGGGAATGCCTTTTTCGACATACAAGCGCACGTCGGTGTAAAGCGGTGTGCCCATGGCGGGAATGGGCTCGCCAAAAATCTCACCGCCATGCTGCTGAATGGCGTGCACCAAGGGTGCGTTGCCGGCCAAGGGTTTCATGGCGTGCGCCATCAACATGCGTTTGATCTCAACGCTCACTTGTGCATCATGGGCGCGGCCTTGATTGAATTCGGTCACAGCTTGTGCAATTACCTGTCGAATGTTGGCTTCTACTTCTTGTGGGTTTTCCTCTGGAATCATGCGGCGGTCTAATTTGAAGCTGACCGTGCCTGGAACCACGTTGGTGTTGGTGCCACCTTCAATGCGGCCCACATTCAAGTAGGGGTGATTGATGCCTTCAACTTTGGAAGTGATTTGTTGGTAATGTTTGTTTTGCGCATACAAATTGTTCAGGATGTGCACTGCCGCTTGCAAAGCGTCGACACCTGTTTCTGGAATGGCGGCGTGGGCCATCTTGCCGTGCACGGTCACTTCCATTTGCAAGCAACCGTTGTGTGCCGTGACCACTTGATAGCTGAAGCCAGCTGCAATCATCAAATCAGGTTGGGTTACGCCTTTGTCTAGCAGCCAGCCTGGGCCTTTTTCGCCGCCAAATTCTTCGTCGTATGTGAAGTGCAATTCAACATTGCCTTTCAGTGCCAACTGCTGTTGGTCACGCAATGCTTCAACAGCGCGAAGTGCGTAAGTGAAGGTGGAAAAATCACATTTGCTGACGGCGGTAGCGCGGCCGTACATGTGGCCATTTTCAATTTCAGCGCCGTAAGGGGGGTGTGTCCATCCCTCGCCCGGTGGCACCACATCGCCGTGGGCATTGAGCGCAATGGTTTTACCGCCGGCGCCAAAGGGCCGGCGCACAATCAGGTTGGTCAAAGAGGTGAGGCCATAGGCTTTGACTTCTGCTTCAGGCACTGGAAATTGTTCGGCCACATAGCCCAAATTTTTCAAAAGCTCGGTGGTTTTGACGGCATGGGGTGCATTGTTGCCAGGCGGTGTGTCTGTGGGCACTTGAACCAGGGCCTGCAGAAATTTCACTTGTTCATCGAAGTGCGCATCAATCCATTGGTCGAGTTGTGCATATTGGTGGGTTGTAGCAGTCATGTGAATTTAAAAAAATGTTAGGCGAGTTGTTTCAAGACATGGGCAAATGCATCGACGCACAGCTGCATGTCATCGCTGGTTGTGGATTCCAAAGGGTTGTGGCTGATGCCGCTGTTTTCACCGCGCACAAACAACATGGCTTGCGGCATGACTTCATGCAATTTCATGGCGTCGTGGCCAGCGCCACTGGGCATCACAAACAAGGGAACCCCCAGGTCTTTCAAAGCATTCTCCCAACGCTGTTGCCATGCAGGTGCGCTGGGTGCTGCGGGCGCGCGCAAAGTGGCCTCACGTTTGCAGACCAAGCCACGGCGCGCACAAATATCGTCTAGGGCTTGCAAGACATCGCGCTCAAGGGCGTCGCGTTGAGGGTCTGTTGGCGCGCGCATGTCCATCGAGAAAAGGCATTTGCCTGGTACCACGTTGATCGAGCCATTGGGCACTTGGAGTTGGCCAATCGTGGCCACTGAGTCGCCATCTTGTGCTGCACGCTTTTCCATGAACAGTGCGAGTTCCGCCACAGCCGTGGCGGCGTCCCGCCTGCGGTCCATGGGGGTTGTGCCCGCATGGCTGGCGGTGCCAATCATTTCACATAAATAGCGCACGCTGCCATTGATGGAGCTCACCACACCCAAGGGCAAGTTCATTTCATTCAGCACAGGCCCTTGCTCAATGTGAACCTCGATGAAGCCCAGGTAATCTGAAGGATTGCGTTGAATGGTGGGGATGTCGTTTTCATTCAAGCCCGCTTGCTTCATGGCTTCACGCATGGACACGCCATCGGCATCCACTTGGTCTAACCACGCAGGGTTGAATTGACCCACCAGGGCGCCCGAGCCTAAGAATGTGGCCTTGTAGCGTTGGCCTTCCTCTTCTGCAAACGCCACGACTTCAATGCCAAAGGGCAAGCGTTGTTGGGCCAAGGCCAACTGCTTCACGCATGCAATGGGGACATAAATGCCCAAGCGGCCATCGTATTTGCCGCCATTGCGCACGGTGTCGTAATGGCTGCCGGTGAGCAAGTATTTAGCGCCATTTTGGGCAGGGTGGTAGCGTCCCACCACGTTGCCAACCGCATCCACATAGACCTCATCGAAGCCTGCAGATTTCATGGTCTTTTGAATGCTGGTGCTGCATGCCAAATGCGCTTGTGTGAGGTAAGTGACCGTGAGTTGGCCGTTTTCTTTGAAGCCGGGATCGCTGTGTTGGGCCAAGTCTTCGTGCCAGTCCCACACTTCATCACCTTGAGTGGGGTGGCAGCCAGTTTTGTCATTCAAACGGATTTCAACAATGCGGTGAATGTTGCGCAAGCACTCGGCCAATTCGAAATCTTGATGCCCATGCAGGCGACGCTCAAAACTCGCGATGATCTGGTGTTTGTTCAAGCCGAGACCACGAGGTCCTCGCACAGCCAAAATGAAGGGCCAGCCAAATTTTTCCTTGTAAGCGGCATTCAGTGCATGGATTTTTTCAAACTCTTCTGCGGTGCATTCCGTCAAACCTGCCTTGGTTTGTTCGTTGGTGGATTCCGCTGTCAGTTCTTTGCGCACCATGGCTTTGCCAGCCAGTTCTGGGTGAGCGCGGATCAAACC
Source organism: Limnohabitans sp. (assembly GCA_024642215.1). Classification (GTDB taxonomy): domain Bacteria; phylum Pseudomonadota; class Gammaproteobacteria; order Burkholderiales; family Burkholderiaceae_C; genus Limnohabitans_A. Next base: position 36,238 of record JAHEBO010000008.1, on the reverse strand, counting down.
AATTTGGGCATCGCGGCCAGCATCGTTCAACACTTGCGCCATGCTGTGCTTTAAGTGCGCCCACGAGGCAAAGGGCCGCATTGTGAGGGCGCCTTCTGCAATCCACGGCGAATGTTCGTACAAACCGTCGAGCATTTGCAAAGCATCTGCGGTGGAGGCCTTGTTGAGTTGTTCTAATTGAAGCGTCATGGTGTGTAGGGGTGGGTTGTTTTCCAATGACGCGCAAGGTCCAGGCGTCGGCATACCCACACATGGTCATGGGCTTGGATGTGGTCTAAAAATCGTTGCAAAGCGGTGATGCGACCAGGTCGACCCAAGAGCCTGCAGTGCATGCCAATGCTCATCATCTTGGGCCGGTTCAAGCCTTGCGGATCACCTTCTTTGTAAAGCGCATCGAAGGTGTCTTTCATGTATTGAAAAAATGGGTCGGCGTGGGAATAACCTTGCGGCAAAGCAAACCTCATGTCGTTGCAATCTAAGGTGTAGGGCACGATCAATTGCGGTGTAATCTGGCCGTCACTTTTTTCGACCTTCATCCAAAAAGGCAGATCGTCGCCGTAGTAATCGCTGTCGTATTCAAAGCCGCCATGGTCGGCCACCAAACGGCGCGTGCGGGGGCTGTCTCGGCCGGTGTACCAACCCAGAGGACGCTCGCCGCTGAGCTTTTGCAAGATGTCCATGGCCTCTGCCATGTGCGCACGCTCTGTTGCTTCGTCAATGTTTTGATAGTGAATCCATTTCAAACCATGACAGGCAATGTCGTAGCCCAATTCTTGAAATGCGGCCAGCACGTCGGGGTGTTTTTGCAGTGCCGTGGCCACGCCGAAAACAGTCAAAGGAAGTTTGCGGTTTTCAAATTCTCGCAACAAACGCCAAACCCCTGCGCGTGAACCGTATTCATAAATGCCTTCCATGCTGATGTGGCGTTCGGGGTAGCTTGCAGGGTTGAACATCTCAGACAGGAACTGTTCAGATCCCGCATCACCGTGCAGCACAGAGTTTTCGCCACCTTCTTCATAGTTCAGGACAAACTGAACAGCGATGCGGGCTTGCCCAGGCCACTGTGCGTGGGGTGGCGTGCGGCCGTATCCTTGAAGATCGCGCGGGTAGGGCGCCGTGGTGTCGTAAACGGAATGGGTCATGACAGAGCCAGTGAAATGTCGTGGGTGGGAATTTTTTTGTCGAAGCTGAGGCTGTTCTCAACAAAAATCAAATGTTCTTCCATCAGCTTTGCCGACAGCTCCACATCTTTTTTGGCCATGGCTTCCACAATGGCTTCGTGTTCATGTGCGGAGTGCTGTGCGGCATTGAGCGATTGATACATCAAAGTGATCAGCGCGCAGCGAGAAATGAGCTCGCCCAGAATTTGCGCCAACACGTGGTTGCCCATGAGTTCGGCAATGCGCACGTGAAAATCGCCCAGCAATTCGGTGCGGCCATGCACATCCTCTTGCGCCACAGCTTCTTTTTCTTGTTTGGTGTGGGCCTTCAGAGCGCGAATTTTGGCCGGCGTGATGTCGCGCACAAATTCGCGCGTCATTTGAATCTCCAGCATTCTGCGAACCGCAAACACTTGTTTGGCTTCTTCGGCGGACGGGGCGGCCACAAAAGCGCCACGCGCTGGCTCCATGCGGATGAGGCGATTTTGGGACAGCTGGAACAGGGCTTGGCGCACCAAGGTTCTGGACACCCCAAAATGGGTGGCCAGTTTTTGCTCAGCCAATTTGGAGCCAGGCATCAGGCGATGCTCGACAATGGCTTTGGTCAGCGCACTGACAATGGCGTGGGTCGATGAGGTTTCCATGAAAGTCATGATAGCTTCAAAAGCCAAAAGTGTATACACTTTCAGTCGACAAGTTTTAGGAAGGACACATCATGGGTTTGAGTACACACGTTTTGGACACCATGCACGGCTGCCCCGCAGCAGGCATGCAAGTCAGCCTCTACACCACCGAGGGCCAATTTGCCACCTTGGTCAAGACCTTTCACCTGAATGCCGATGGCCGCAATCCAGACGGGCCCCTGTACGACAACGCCAGTTTGCAAAAGGGCACGTATCGCTTGGTATTTGACGTGGCGGCTTATTTCAAGGCGCGTGGTGTTGTGCTGCCCGAGCCGTCATTTTTGAACCTGGTCACGCTCGATTTTGGGGTGGCCAATGTTTCCGAGCACTATCACGTGCCCCTTTTGGTCAGCCCTTGGAGTTACTCGACCTACCGCGGCTCTTAAATTGCAATTATTTATGGTCGGATTCGCCCGTTAAGGAGGGTAAATCAATAAAATCGACCTTTGTTTTTGAATCAACCCCCCACACTCCCATCATGAGCCAAGTGACCAACACTGTGCGTTTTGTGCTTGACGGCAAAATCGTCGAAGCCCAAGGCGAACGCCGCACCACCACCGTTTTAGATTACCTGCGCGAGCAATTGCACCGCACAGGCACCAAGGAGGGTTGTGCAGAAGGCGATTGCGGCGCTTGCGTCGTCATGGTGGGCTCTTTGAATGCATCAGGCAAAGGCGTGGATTACGTGCCTGTTAACAGCTGCATTCAGCTGCTGCCAAGCTTGGATGGCAAGTCGGTCAAGACGGTTGAAAGCTTGAAAAAAGCCGATGGCAGCTTGCACCCCGTGCAACAAGCCATGGTCGATTGCCACGGCTCGCAGTGCGGTTTTTGCACGCCAGGCATTGTGATGAGTTTGGTCAATTTGGTGCAGGTCAATCCAGCGCCAAAACGTCAAGAGGTGAGTGATGCCCTTAGTGGCAATTTGTGCCGTTGCACGGGCTACTCGCCTATTTTGGATGCTGCATCGAAAGCATGCGAGAACAAAGCCGCTTTGAAACTTGACGATGCCGCTGATGTGCCCTTGCTCCAAGAAATTCGCCGCTCTGCCACGCCCACACTCAGCTTGGAAGGTGACATCATTGTTCAGCCCGTGGTTCGCACCCGCAAAGGCAATGAGTTTGTGTCACCCGCTACCATTGCCGAAGTGGCCGACTATTTGGTCAAACACCCCACCTCCACATTGCTGGCTGGCAGTACCGAAGTGGGCTTGCAAGTCAACAAACAATTTGCCCGCCCCGATCACATTGTCTACTTGGGCAACGTGGCCGAACTCAAACAAGTTAAAGACACACCCAATGCTTGGCACATTGGTGCGGTGGTATCCCTCACTGAAGTGGAGGGTTTGGTGGCCACGGCTTACCCAGACTTTGCAGAAGTGTTGCGCCGCTTTGGCTCGCCGCCCATTCGCTCCACAGCCACTTTGGCGGGCAACATTGCCAATGGCTCACCCATCGGCGATTCCATGCCCTGTTTAATGGCCTTGGGCACCACCCTCACATTGCGATGCGGCGACAAAACACGCACGGTGTCTTTGGACCAGTTCTACACGGGTCAAAAGCAAACCGTGCTCAAAGCTGGCGAGTTCATTGAGGCCGTCGTGTTGCCCAAACCCCAAGCAGGTCAAGTGTTCCGCGCGCACAAAGTGAGCAAGCGTTTTGAACAAGACATTTCTGCCACGTGCGCCGCCATCACCTACACCTTGAAGGGCGGCAAGCTCAGCAATGTGAAGTTGGCCTACAACGGTTTGGCACCTTCGCCTTGCCGTGCACCCAAATTGGAAGCCGTGTTGGAAGGCAAAGCGCCGGCCGATGTCAAAGAGTCTGATTTGGATGCGGCCATTGCCGCCAGCTTTGTGGCCCGTGATGGTTTGCGCGCTACCTGGGCTTACCGCTCATTGGTCGCCCGCAACTTGGTGATCGATTTCATTGAACAACAAACGACTGAGGTGGCTTAAATGAACGCGCCCATTTCTTTGCACAATTTATTGCCCGTGTCTGGTTTGCAACAAGGCACTGATGTCATTCATGAGTCTGCGCATTTGCACGTCACAGGCGGCGCAACCTTCACAGACGACATGCCCGAGTTGGCAGGTACCTTGTACGCTGCCATCATCAAGTCCCCCGTGGCGCATGGCGAACTGATGGGTGATGGCATTGACCGCGAAGCCATCCTCAAAGAACACGGTGTTGTGGCTGTGTACACCGCCAAAGACATTCCTGGCGAAAACAATTGCGGCCCCATCGTTCACGATGACCCCTTCTTGGCCGTTGGCAAGGTGGAGTTCATTGGACAAGCGGTGGCCGTGGTGGTGGCGCGCGACATGCTCTATGCCCGCGAAGCTGCGCACAACGCCAAAGTTTTGGTGAAAGAGCTCAAGCCCATTTTGACCATTGACGAAGCCATGGCGGCGCAAAGTTTTGTCATGCCAGCCAAAGGCATCACACGTGGCAATGCGTCCGAAGCCATTGCCAATGCGCCTCGCAAAGTGAAGGGCAGCACCGAAACCGGTCAGCAAGAACAGTTTTACATGGAAGGCCAAATCACTTACGCAGTGCCGCGTGAAGATGGTCAACTCACCTTGTATTGTTCGACGCAGCACCCTGATGGCAACCAGCGTGAAGCTGCGTCCGCATTGAACCTCAGCACCAATGATGTGGAAGTGATTTGCCGCCGCATGGGCGGTGGCTTTGGCGGCAAAGAAGGCAATGCCAGCATTTTCAGCCAGAGCGCTGCTTTGGCGGCATTCAAATTGCAGCGTCCCGTCAAGTTGCGCGTGAACCGCGACGACGACATGATGATCACGGGCAAGCGTCACGACTTCCGCATCGACTACGAAGTGGGCTACGACGATGAAGGCCACATCTTGGGCGCCGACATCACGCTTTATTCACGTTGTGGTTACAGCACCGACTATTCAGGTCCTGTCAACGATCGTGCCTGCTTGCACATCGACAATTGCTACTACATTCCCAATTTGAAACTGATCAGCCACCGCTGCAAAACCAACACGCAAAGCGCCACCGCTTTCCGTGGTTTCGGTGGTCCTCAGGGCATGTTTGGCATTGAGACTGTCATTGAGCAAATTGCCAATGACATCGGCAAAGATCCGTTGGATGTGCGCTTGCTCAACATCTACAAAGACCCCGCAGTTTCGGGCAACCCCGCCACCATGGTGACGCAATATGGTCAGACCATTGCCGATTGGGTGGGCGACAAGGTGATTGACCAAGTGGCCTCAGAAGCCAAGTACCGCGAACGCCGCGACAGCGTCAATGCGTTCAACAAAGTGAACAAGCGCCGCAAGCGTGGCTTGGCTTTGGTGCCCTTGAAATTTGGCATCAGCTTCACGGCCACCATGTTGAACCAAGGCGGCGCCTTGCTCAACATTTACATGGACGGTTCGGTCAGCGTTAACCATGGCGGTACCGAAATGGGCCAGGGCCTCAACACCAAAATGGCACAAGTGTGTGCCGATGGCTTGGGCATTGATATCAAGCACGTGCGTGTCACGGGCACTGATACGCAAAAGGTGCCCAACGCATCCGCCACTTCTGCTTCAAGCGGTGCCGACATCAACGGTGCAGCCATCATGAATGCCACCGCACAAATGCGTGCGCGCTTGGTACCTGTGGCCGCCAACATGTTGGGTTGCAAAGACACCGAAGTGAGCTTTTCCAACAACATGGCGCACGGCGGTGGCAAGTCTGTTGAGTGGACGGCTTTGGCCAAGCAAGCTTGGATGGACCGCGTGGGCTTGTCTGTGACCGGCTTCTACATGACGCCCGAAATCAAGTACGACTTTGCCACATTGAATGGCCATGCGTTCTACTATTACTGCTACGGTGCCTCTGTCAGTGAAGTCGAAATTGACACACGCACAGGCGAGTATTGGATCAAGGCCGTGGACATCGTTCACGACGCGGGCAAGAGCATCAACCCTGCCATCGACAAAGGTCAAATTGAAGGCGGCTACGTGCAAGGCATGGGCTGGCTCACCATGGAGGAGTGCATTTGGGACAAGAAGGGTAAGTTCCTCACGCATGGCCCCAGCACTTACAAAATCCCAGTGGCTGGCGACATTCCAGAGCACTTCAATGTGACTTTGTTTGACGGCAGCAACCTCAAGCCCACGCCTTTCAATTCAAAAGCTGTGGGTGAGCCGCCATTGATGTTGGCACTGTCAACCTTCTTTGCTTTGCGTGATGCGGTGAGTGCCAGTGCAGACCACAAAACGGTGGTTCACATGAGCGCGCCTGCCACGCCAGAAAAGATTTTGATGACCTGCGAAAAGGCCAAGGCCGCCGCTTAAGCGCTGCCCCTTAGAGGTTTCAGTCTTGACCCTCGGTGAGGGTGTCAAGCTGAAACCGGCCGCTCTTGTGCCACAGCCACACATCTGAATAGACCACCTTGTTCAGGTGGGCCGGAACAGGGTAGGGCGCGGCTTGGCGCACGGTTTTTTCAATTTCCTTCATGACCTCGGGTGCATGGCCTGGTGCGCGAACCCAATAGGTTCGGGTCACTTGGCCTTGCTTGTCAACCTCTACGTCCAAAACGCCAACGGCATAGAGCATGGGCGGCAAGCGTCCCTTGAAAATGCGTGAGCCATTGAGGGTGTACAGGTGCTTGGCAGCATCGACGCGATACTCATGGGCATTGCGCGCGTTAGATGTGGGCAGTGATGGCTTGACAGGCTCGATGGGTTTAACGACCACGGGCGCAGGTTTTGGGGGCGGCGGCGGGGGAGGTGGTGTGCTGCAACCTGCCAACCAAAGAGCGATGCAGGCAAAACTCAGTCCTAAGCGAGCCCTGCCAGTGTTGACCATGTCCAAGAATGTCATTTGAAATTTGTCCTATCAACCCGATTGCCGCATTTTGTCACTGTACAGTGTGGTTTGAATAGTCCCTGTTTGAAAGTTGCCCCTGTGCATTGGATTCCCGTTCTGCTTGAAAAATTGGCGCAAGCGCCCGCCATTTGGATCACCGTCTTGCAAGCGCAAGGTTCGGTGCCGCGTGGCGCAGGCACAGTGATGGCGGTGTTCGCAGATGACTTCTTGGGCACGATTGGTGGGGGTCACTTGGAGTTCGAAGCCATTGCAGAGGCGCGTCGCCGCTTGCTGTCTGACAACGATCCAACGTGTTTGCCCTTGGAAAAGCGTTTTGCCTTGGGTCCCAGTCTGGGACAGTGTTGTGGCGGCGCCTTGGTACTGAAATTTGAAAGGGTTACAAAGCAAGACGCTGCGCGCTTGCAGGCCCTTCTGCAAGACCAGGCCGCTCAGCGCTTTCAACCCTTGGCTTTATTTGGTGGCGGCCATGTGGGCAAAGCCCTGGTGCAAACACTGGCCGCTTTGCCCTTTCATGTGCGTTGGATTGACAGTCGCGACGAAATTTTTCCCAGCAATGTGCCTGCCCATGTGGTCTGTGAACACTCCAACCCCGTTCAGGCTGCCGTGCCTGAATTGGCGCCTCACAGCCGCGTTTTGATCATGAGTTTCAGTCACGCCGAAGACCTAGACGTGGTGGCGGCCTGTTTGCTGCGTCAACGTCAGCACCATGACCTGGCCTTCATTGGGCTGATTGGCAGTGCCACCAAATGGGCCACCTTCAAGCGCCGTTTGGCCGAGCGGGGGTTTTCAGAAGCAGAGTGCCAGCAGGTGACGTGCCCCATTGGTGTGCCCGGTATCACAGGCAAAGAACCGGAAGTCATTGCAATTGCGGTTGCAGCACAGCTGTTGCAAGTCTGAAAAATTGTATACACTTCGGTAAACAATTTGGAAGTTGAACATGGACGCCTATTTACTAGATTGGCTTAATTTGCTGTTGCGCTGGGTGCATGTGATCACTGTGATCGCATGGATTGGCTCGTCTTTTTACTTTGTCTTTTTAGACAACAACTTGCTCAAACCCAATTCACCTGACTTGCTTGAAAAAGGTGTGGACGGTGCCATGTGGGCTGTGCACGGTGGTGGTTTTTACAACCCCCAAAAGTACATGGTGGCGCCCAAGAAAATTCACACCAAACTGCATTGGTTTTTTTGGGAAAGTTACTCGTCTTGGCTCACAGGCTTTGCGCTGTTCACCGTTTTGTATTTGTGGAATGCCAGCACCTACCTCATCGACAAATCCTTGATGGACTGGTCACCCGCCATGGCCATTTCAGCGGCCTTGGGTTTCTTGGTGGCGTTTTGGTTTGTCTATGACACCGTGTGCCGATTGTTCGGCTTCAAAAAGAATGGTGAGTTGATCGTTGCAGGTTTGATGCTGTGCGTTGTCGCCTTTGCGGCTTGGTTGGCCTGCCAATTGTTTGCAGGTCGCGCAGCCTTCTTGTTGGTGGGTGCCATGATTGCCACGGCCATGAGTGCCAATGTGTTTGTGTGGATCATTCCGGGTCAGCGCAAAGTGGTTGCGGCCATGACTTCTGGCGAAAAATACGATGCCATGGCTTTGGCCATTCATGGCAAACGCGGCAAGCAACGCAGTGTGCACAACACGTATTTCACGCTGCCTGTGATTTTTGCAATGCTTAGCAATCACTACAGTTTCTTGTACACGCATCCTCAACGCTGGCTCATTTTGTTTGTGCTGATGTTTGCAGGCGCTTTAATTCGCCAGTTCTTTGTACAACGTCATGGCTACCATTTAGGCCGTGCTAAAAATCCATGGCCCTTTGCAGCCGTGGGTGTGGTGTTGATTTTGGGTGTGATCTTGGCCATGGCGCCTTGGGGCGCTAAACCGGGCAATGCAAGTGATGCACAAACCAAGCCTGTGGCATTTACTGAGGTTAAAGCCATCATTGACCAACGTTGCCTGATGTGCCACGGCGCGCAAGTTCAAATGAAAAATGTGCGCCTAGATTCTGTGGCGAGTATTCAACTCAATGCGCAAAATGTTTACCAGCAGGTGAGCGTTACCAAGCAAATGCCCATGAACAA
>JAHEBO010000008.1:0-27366 GCA_024642215.1 Limnohabitans sp. | reverse complement strand
CGAATGGGCGCAATGCCGCTGGCCAAACGCATGTTGCTGCAAGGGCAGTGTGCAATGCCGGTGCGTGTGGCAGCAAACAGAGAGATGCCTTCGTCGTCGAGTTTGACGCAGTGGGCATGCCAGACGTCGTCGCCCAGCCAACCCAAGTCTTCGGCATATTGCGTGGGTGTGCGATTGAACTTCTCGAGGCTGTAGGCAATGTCGTGGTCGTTTTCGGCCAAATGGGTGTGCAGGCGAACGCCATAGTGACGTGCCATCTCTGCAGACAATCGCATGAGGTCTTGGCTGACGCTGAAGGGTGAGCAAGGTGCCACCGCGACTTGTGTCATAGCGCCATGTGCAGCATCGTGATAGGTTTCAATGAGTCGCTGCGTGTCCTTCAAAATGGCATCTTCTTGTTCCACCACACGATCGGGTGGCAGGCCGCCTTTGGACTGACCCACACTCATGCTGCCGCGAGTGGCCACAAAACGCATGCCAATTTCTTGGGCTGCTGCAATGCAGTCGTCCAACTTCACGCCGTTGGGGTAGATGTACAAGTGGTCGCTGCTGGTGGTGCAGCCCGACAACAACAATTCGGCCATGGCCGTTTGTGTGCTGGCGTAAATCATGTCGGGTTGCAGGCCTGCCCAGATGGGATAGAGGCCAGTGAGCCAGCTGAACAACTCGGCGTTTTGCACGGCCGGAATGGCGCGTGTCAAACTTTGGCACATGTGATGGTGCGTGTTGACCATGCCCGGTATCACCACATGATGTTGGGCATCGATCACCTTGTCTGCTGTTTGAGGCAAGCTGTCTGCGGGACCGATGGTTTCGATGCGATTGTCTCTGATAAAAATCGAGGCATTGCGAAGTTCATCGCCCGCGTCGTTGAGCGTGGCGATGGTGTGAGCGTTGTGGATGAGCAAGGTGGTCATGTCAATGATTTTGCACGAAGAAATTGATCCAACTCAAGCCAGACACTACACTCTGCTGCATGAGTGACCCTATTTCTTTGCACCCAGATATTTCATCCAGTCCCAGAACATTCCTGCGACAGTTGTTTGATGCTGCCGTCACGCGGGCCTTGCCCTTGCAAAATACACCTGCATTTTTGCCCAAAGTCCCCAAGGGCCGAACACTGGTGCTCGGAGCGGGTAAAGCCGCAGGCGCCATGGCCCATGCGGTGGAGGCACTTTGGCCACAAGATGCGCCTTTGTCTGGCATGGTGGTCACGCGATATGGCCATACGCCAGAACGTCCGCAAGGCCTTTCTTCGCGTTTGAAAATCGTAGAAGCATCTCACCCCGTCCCTGACGCCGCAGGCTTGGCTGCTGCAGAAGAGATCTTGGCCCTCACACAGGGCCTCACCTCGGATGACTTGGTCTTGTGTTTGATCTCGGGCGGCGGTTCTGCATTGCTCACTTTGCCGGCGGAAGGTCTGAGCTTGGCTGAAAAACAAGCCATCAACCAAGCGCTTTTGAAAAGCGGCGCCAACATTGGCGAGATGAATTGCGTGCGCAAACACCTGTCTCGCATCAAAGGCGGTCGTTTGGCGGCAGCTTGCGCCCCTGCCAAAGTGGTCACGCTGGCCATCAGCGATGTGCCGGGTGACGACCCTTCTGTCATTGCCAGTGGTCCTACCGTGCCCGACGTCACCACATGCCAAGACGCGTTTGACATTTTGCAGCGATACAACATTGAGATGTCTGATGCGCTCAAGGCGGCCTTGGAAAATGCCTCATGGGAGTCTCCCAAACCGGGTGATGCCATGTTTGCCAATTCATCGGTGCACCTCATCGCAACGCCGCATCAGTCCTTGATGGCGGCGGCGGCCTTGGCCGAATCCAAAGGCTTGCGCGCGTATGTTTTGAGTGATGAAATTGAAGGCGAATCGCGGGAGGTCGGTAAAGTTCATGCAGCATTGGCGCGCGCCAGTGCCCATGACAAAAGCCCCTTTATCAAACCCTGTGTCATTTTGAGCGGGGGCGAAACCACCGTGACCGTGCGCAGCAATTCAGGCAAAGCAGGCAGCAAGCAACGCGAAGGCCGTGGTGGCCGCGCTGGTGAATTTTGCATGGGCTTGACCATGGGCCTGCAAGGGCAGCAGGGTGTGTGGGCTTTGGCGGCCGACACCGATGGCATCGATGGTGTGGAAGACAATGCTGGCGCCATGGTCACCCCGGATACATTGGTGCGAGGTCTAGAAGCCGGTGTGGATTTGGAAGAGCACCTTGCCTGCAACGATGCCTACGGCTACTTCCAAGCCCTCAATGATTTGGTGTTTTCTGGGCCTACACATACCAATGTGAACGACTTTCGCGCCATTTTGGTGTTGTGACAAAGTATTGATGTGCGTCAACACGGGCTTGCCAAGCCTCTGGCAAATTCAGCCCCATGTTGAATCGAGTTCTCCCAAGCATCCCAACCCCTGCCGAAGACGTGGCAGCCGGTACTGTCTTGCTGCGGCGTGGCCAAGTGGCTTCCAAGGCTTTGCACTTGATCAGTGGTCGTGTGGCTTTTGGCGTGATTGAAAACGGTGTGTTGGTCCATCAGTTGGGCGCTGTCGAGGGTCCCTTCTGGCTAGAGGCAGCTGCTGCCATGCTGGGCCTTGCACATGCGGTAGATGCGCTGGCCGAGAGCCCTGTCACGATTCAAGCCTTGCCCTTGAGCCAATTCAAAAATCAACTGAAGCATTTGCCCGAACCGGTGCACACGCTCATGCTCGATCTGGCCAAAGCCCAAAGGCAGCAAATTGAAGTGGCGGTCAGTCGCTTGGCCAAAGATGCCGATGCGCGATTTGCCGAATGGCTTTTGAGGCATGCCGAACCCGCCGATTCACAAGGCAGCATGGCTGTCATTTTGAAAGAGCGCAAACGTCTCATTGCCGCGCAGTTGGGCATTGCCCCTGAAACCTTCTCCAGGGTGCTCAAACACCTGCGTGACCGCAAGCTCATCAGTGGTGGTGGCCGGGTTTTGAATTTGCTAGATCCCACAGGTCTGCAGTCCTTGGCAGGTATTTAAAAAGATTCACCCCACTTGAGAGGCTTGAGGTCTCAAAGCTCGATAGAATTTGTCGAACTTTGAGAATCCCATGCATTCCCCTGAGCCTGCGCGTCTGTTGCTTTCAAACATAACCAAGCGGTACCCCGGTGTGGTGGCCAACCGCTCGGTGTCTCTGTCTGTAAGACCAGGCGAGGCGCATGCGGTTTTGGGTGAAAACGGCGCTGGCAAATCAACCCTCATGAAGATCATCTACGGCTCTGTGAAGCCAGATGAAGGTGACATTCAATACAACGGCCAACCCGTTCACATCCGCAATCCCCAGCAAGCCCGTGCTTTGGGCATCAGCATGGTGTTTCAGCACTTCAGCCTGTTTGACACACTCAGCGTGGCCGAAAACGTATGGCTTGGTTTGGACAAGTCCCTCAATTTGCCCGAAGTTTCCGCTCGCATCAGTTTGAAGGCCGTCGAATACGGGCTCGACATTGACCCCTCAAGGCCTGTTCATACCTTGAGTGTGGGCGAAATGCAGCGCGTCGAAATCATTCGTGCCTTGCTCACCGAACCCAAATTGTTGATCTTGGACGAGCCCACCTCGGTGCTCACGCCCCAAGCCGTGGACAAGCTGTTTGTGGTGCTCAAAAAGCTGGTCAGCCAAGGCTGCAGCTTGCTGTACATCAGCCACAAATTGCACGAAATCCGCGAACTCTGCACGGCCTGCACTGTGTTGCGAGCTGGCCAAGTGACGGGCGTTTGCGATCCCCGTGAAGAATCCAACGCATCCCTCAGTCGATTGATGATTGGTGCAGAGCCGCCAGCCCTCACGTACCAAGATCGCCAGCCGGGCGCGGTGTTGTTTGAAGTGAAGGACCTGTCATTGCCCAAAGAGGATCAATTTGGCGTCGACTTGTCGCAAGTGAATTTGCAGGTTCGTGCGGGCGAAGTGGTGGGCATTGCGGGTGTGTCTGGCAATGGCCAACGCGAATTGCTCTATGCCTTGTCTGGCGAGGACATCCGTTCGCAAGCGCAAGCCATTCAGTTGGAAGGCCAGGCGGTGGGGCAGTCTGGCCCCAAGGAGCGACGTCAAGCGGGTCTGCATTTTGTGCCCGAAGAGCGTCTGGGCCGTGGTGCTGTGCCATCGCTTAGTTTGGCGCAGAACATGTTGTTGACCCGAGGTGAGTCCATCTCGGGCAGTGGTTGGATTCACACGCAAGTGTTGCATGCGCAAGCCCAAAAAATCATTGGACAGTTCAACGTGAAAGCCAATGGCACGCAGGCTGCAGCGCAGTCTTTGTCGGGTGGCAATTTGCAAAAATTCATTGTGGGCCGAGAAATCGATGCCAATCCCAAAGTGCTCTTGGTGTCACAGCCCACTTGGGGTGTCGATGTGGGTGCTGCTGCGCAAATTCGCGGCGAGCTGTTGGCACTGCGCGATGCTGGCTGTGCGGTGCTGGTGGTCAGCGAAGAATTGGACGAGTTGTTTGAAATTTGTGATCGCCTTTACGTCATGGCCAACGGCAAGTTGTCGCCCTCCATCGATCGAAAAGAGGCTACTGTGGCCCAAATTGGTGAATGGATGAGTGGCTTGTGGGAGGACCATGCTCAAGCTTGAATTGCGTCCTCAGGACTCTCAGTTGTGGCGCTTTGCGTCGCCTGTGTTGGCTTTGGCCATCACGGTCATCTTGGGCATCGGTCTGTTTGTGTTGCTGGGCAAAGACCCCGTGCGCGGACTGCAGATGTTTTTTTGGGAACCCCTCAAGTCGGCTTATGCCTTGGGTGAGTTGATGGTCAAAGCCACGCCTTTGCTCGTCATTGCGCTGGGCTTGGCGGTTTGTTATCGCTCCAATGTCTGGAACATTGGTGCTGAAGGTCAGTTTGTCATCGGTGCTGTTGCAGCTGGCGGTGTGGCCATGCTGGCCGACAAAGAAACCGGGCGCTGGATTGTGGTGGCTGTGGTTTTGGCCGGTGTGGCGGGCGGCATGTTTTGGGCCGCCATCACAGCTTGGCTCAAAGACAAGTTTCACGCCAACGAAATTTTGGTCAGCCTGATGTTGGTCTATGTGGCCGACATGGTATTGGGTTATTTGGTCTATGGCCCTTGGAAAGACCCAGCGGGTTACAACTTTCCGCAAACCAAAACCTTTGAAGCAGTCACGCAAATTCCAAGGTTGATGACGGGCTCCCGCGTGAGTGTAGGCCTGATCTTGGCGTTGGTCGGTGTTGCAGCCGTGTGGGTCTTTTTGTTCAGAACCCGTGCAGGTTTTGCACAGCAGGTGGGGGGCTTGGCACCGGCTGCGGCACGTTACGCAGGCTTCTCCTCTCGCAAAGCATTGTGGACAGCGCTGTTGGTTTCGGGCGGCGCTGCAGGTTTGGCTGGCGCACTTGAGGTGGCTGGTCCCTTGGGTCAATTAACACCCTATGTGCCTGCGGGCTATGGTTTTGCCGCCATCATCGTGGCCTATGTCGGCCGCTTGCATCCTGTGGGCATGGTGTTTTCGGCGGTGCTCATGAGCATGTTCTACATTGGCGGTGAGCTGGCGCAGTCGCGCATGGGCTTGCCCAAATCCATCACCGGTGTGTTCCAGGGCTTGCTGTTGTTCAGCTTGCTGGCCTGCGACACTTTGGTGGCCTATCGCCTGCGTTGGCAGAGCAGGAGAGTGTGATGGAATCTTACGCATTGTTGGTTGCGGCTACTTTGAATGCAGGCACGGTATTGGCCATTGCCGCTTTGGGGTTGCTGATCAATGAAAAGGCTGGCGTGGTGAACCTGGGTGCAGAAGGCATGATGCTGTGCGCGGCCATTGCAGGCTTTGCCACCGTGGTGCATACCGGCAGCGACGCCCTGGGCTTCTTGGCCGGCATGGGTGCTGGCGCTTTGTTGGCGGCTATTTTTGGCTTCTTGGTCATTTACCTCAGCACCAACCAATACGCTACAGGCTTGGCGCTCAGTTTGTTTGGCGTGGGCTTCTCGGCTTTTGTGGGCATTGGCTATGTGCAAGAGAAGTTGCCGCAGCGCCCCAGTTTTGAAATTCCTTTCTTGGCAGACATCCCTTTGTTGGGGGCGGCCTTCTTTAAGCAGCATCCATTGGTCTATGGTGTCATTGCTTTTGTGTTTGGTTTGATGTGGTTCTTCTACAAGACGCGCACAGGATTGGTGCTGCGCTCAGTGGGAGAATCCCCCGAATCAGCGCATGCTTTAGGCTATTCAGTGAGACGCATTCGCTTTTATGCCGTCATTGCAGGCGGTGCTTTGTGTGGATTGTCGGGTGCCTATATCTCCATTGCCTACACGCCCCTCTGGGTAGAGGGCATGGTGGCCGGTAAAGGCTGGATTGCTTTGGCCTTGACCACCTTTGCAACTTGGCGTCCGGCGCGTATTTTGCTTGGTGCTTATTTGTTTGGTGGGGTCACCATGCTTCAGTTTCACTTACAAGGTTTGGGCGTGCAAGTGCCCAGCCAGTGGCTCACGGCATTGCCGTACATTGCCACCATTGTGGTGCTGGCGCTGATCTCACGAAATCCAGCTTGGATTCGGATCAACATGCCTGCATCACTAGGCAAACCCTTCCATCCCGGTTCATAATGTTTTTTTTCGTGCAACCCTGTTCATCCATAAAGGAAATTTCATGACAGTTCTGAACAAGCGATCGGTTCTCAAAATCGCCGCGATTTCTTTGGCTGCTGCTGCCGTTTTGGCCGCTTGCGGTAAAAAAGAAGAAGCTGCACCAGCAGCACCAGCAGCCAAGGCTGAGCCATTGAAAGTGGCATTTGCCTACGTGGGCCCTGTGGGCGACGGTGGCTGGACATTTGCACACGACAATGCGCGCAAAGCTGTCGAAAAACAGTTTGGCGACAAAATCGTCACCAGCTTTGTTGAAAAAGTGCCAGAAAGCGCTGACGCCGAGCGCGTCTTCCGCGACTTGGCCGGCCAAGGCAACAAGCTCATCTTCGGTACCACTTTCGGTTACATGGAACCCATGTTGAAAGTGGCAGCTGACAGCAAGGACATCAAATTTGAACATGCCACCGGCTACAAAACAGCCGAGAACATGCGCACATACGACAGCCGTACCTACGAAGGTGCGTACATGGCTGGCGTGATTGCAGGCAAGATGACCAAGTCCAATACTTTGGGCGTCGTGGCGTCTATCCCAATTCCTGAAGTCATTCGCAACATCAACTCTTTCACCATGGGTGCACAGTCGGTCAATCCTAAAGTGAAGACCAAAGTGGTCTGGGTGAACGACTGGTTCAATCCACCAAAAGAAACTGAAGCAGCCACCGCTTTGATCAACGGCGGCGCTGACGTGTTAATGCAAAACACCGATTCACCCGCTGTGTTGCAAACGGCCGAAAAAATGGGCAAGCGCGCCTTCGGTTGGGACTCCGATATGACCGCTTACGGTCCCAAAGCTCACTTGGGTTCTGCCGTCATCAACTGGGGTCCTTACTACATCAAGGCCGTGGGTGAAGCCCTCGAAGGCAAATGGTCTACAGGCCAAAGCTGGTGGGGCGTGAAAGAAGGCGCTATCGACATGGTGTCTGTGGCCGCCGATGTGCCTGAAGATGCCAAGAAGAAAGTGGAAGAAATCAAAGCCGGTCTGAAAGATGGCAGTTTTGTGATCTGGAAGGGTCCTATCATGGGCTCTGATGGCAAAGAAGTGTTGGCCAAAGACGCTGTCGCTGACGACAAATTCTTGGGCGGCATCAAGTTCTACGTCAAAGGCGTGGAAGGCAAAGTGCCTAACTGATCAAGCTTGATTTCAAGTTTAAAGCCGCGTTTCGAAAGAAGCGCGGCTTTTTTCATGGCCACCAGCATTCAATTCTGATGATCTCTTAAGAATGGCTTCAGATGACGTGGTCAACATCACGTCATGACATCAACACCTACCTTCTCTTCACTTCGCAGCCTGTGGGCTGTTCTGGGCGCTGTGTTCTGGGTCGGTTCTGCAATGGCAGGCGATACCAACCCGGATGCACTCTTAACCCAATATCAGCAAGCGGCCGGCCAAAAAGCCGATCGCGCGCGCGGCCAAAAATTCTTCAATGCAAGTGCAGCCAATGATTTGAGCTGCGCATCTTGCCACGGCGCGTCTCCGGTGCAAGCCGGCAAGCATGCCAGTACGGGTAAAACCATTGCGCCGTTGGCGCCTTTGGTCAATCCCGATCGATTTTCTGATTCAGCCAAAGTTGAAAAGTGGTTTCGCAGAAACTGCAAAGACGTGTTGAGCCGAGAGTGCACGGCGTTGGAAAAAGCAGATGTTGTGTCTTATGTGAAGGAATTGAAATGACATTTAAAAAATGGATGATGGGCAGTTGCATGAGTGCCTTGATGTTGGCGGGCATGACGCCCGCTGCCTGGGCCGATAAGCTGCTGATGCCAGCCAAAGTGCTGCCTGCCTATCAAAACGAATGTGCATCTTGCCACATGGCTTATCCGCCGTCCATGCTGTCTAAATCGTCATGGCAGCGCATCATGGGCAGTTTAGACAAGCACTACGGCACAGATGCGTCGGTAGACAAAGCCACGCAAGCTCAAATTGGCGCTTGGTTGCAAGCACAAGGTGGTGCCTACAAGCGGGTGGAGTCCTCCTCTCCCGCGGACAGGCTGACCACCACCCAATGGTTTGAAAATAAACACCGCAAGGTGGACAAAGCTGTGTGGGCGCGCAAATCGGTCAATGGCAAAGCGCAATGTCAAGCTTGTCATCAGGGCGCAGACATTGGCGACTTTGAAGATGACCGGGTCCGTATCCCGCTGTGAACCACAAGTTATTGCGAAAGGAAAATACCATGACACATCACACAATGAACCGCATGACCCGCGCTGTTGAGGCGGCTGCGCCTAGCCGCCGTATTGTCGAATTGCCAATGCGCCTGTTTCATACATTTATGGCGATCAGCTTTGTGGGAGCCTACATGACCGCCGAGAGCGAACGTTTCAGGTTACTGCACGTGAGCCTGGGTTATACCTTGTTTGGCTTGGTCATTTTCAGGTTGGTCTGGGGCATGTTGGGGCCGCGCCAATCAAGGCTGAGCGTCGCCTGGCGAAAACTGGATGTGATCAAAGAATGGAAAGCTGACTTGCAGAATTTTCCCGAAGTATTGCTGCAATGGAATGCGCAAACCCTGCGCAAATGGACAACTGTTGTATTGACAATCGCTGCATTCAGTACTTTTTTGATTTCAGTTTTTATCGCTTTGTCAGGCTATGCGATCTACAATGAAATCACAGGTGATTGGATGTCAGAAGTGCATGAGTTTTTTGGCAACTTTTTACTGATGGCGGTTATGTTGCACATTGCAGTCATCTTGCTTTTGGTGGTGTCAAAAAAATCGCAAGGATTGCGCCCCATGTGGTCTGGTCGACGTGCCGGTGTAGGTCCCGATGTGGCTAAAAGCAATCATCTGTGGGTGGCTTTTCTGCTCAGTGCGGCTGTGTGTTCGTTTTTGTTTTTTCAATTGACATGAGGCGTTGAGACACCATGCGAGTGCTGTTGGCAGAAGACGATGAAACCTTGGGCTCAGGCCTGAGGGCTGGCTTGGCACAGCATGGTTTTCAGGTGGACTGGGTTCGGGATGGCGTGGCCGCAGAACGCGAAATGATGTCCGAGTTGCATGAAGCCGTCATTTTGGACATGGGGCTGCCGCGTCAAGATGGTTTGATCAGTCTGCAAAAAGTTCGACAAAAGAAAATCAGAACACCTGTGCTGATATTGACGGCACAAGATGCGGTGTCTTATCGAATTGAAGGCTTGGATGCAGGTGCAGACGATTACTTGGTCAAGCCAGTCGATCTTTTGGAGTTGGCGGCCCGTTTGCGTGCCTTGGTCAGGCGCTCGCATGGCGAAATTCAAAGCACTGTGAATGTCAAGGATGTGAAACTCAATTCAAGCACGCGTGTTGTTAGCTTGAACGGAACCCCAGTTGATTTGTCAGCGCGTGAATTTGACCTCCTGTTCACATTCATGTTGCACGCCGGTCACGTTCTGACGCGTGATCAGTTGGAGAAGCACCTCTACAGTTGGGGGACGGAGGTGAGCAGCAACACGGTCGAAGTGCATGTGTACCATTTGCGCCGTAAACTGGGCAATGACGTTATTCAAACCATACGAGGCGTGGGTTACGTCATGCCCAAATAAATCGTGGCTCACAAATTGATGCATCAAAATCCAAAACGACCCTCACTGCAATCACGTCTGCTCACCTCCTTGATGGCAGTGACTGCCGTGGCATGGTTGTTCGTTTTAGGCCTTACTTGGTATGAAACCGATCATGAGCTCAATGAATTGTTAGATGCACATTTGGCGCAGACGGCTTCATTTTTGGTCTTTCAATCGGGTGATGGTCATGACGATCGCAGCGATTTCACCTCAAGTCCCACATTGCACAAGTACCAGCCGCGCGTCGCATTCCAAATTTGGCACGACAACGTGTTGATTTTGCGCTCTGGAAAAGCCCCCACCACGCCCTTCAGAAATAATGGTCAAGCGGGCCTCACAGACAGAAATGTCGATGGTGAAGTCTGGCGAATTTTCAGTACCCAGGGTCAAGAAAAAGACGTGTGGATACATGTCGCTGAATTGGGAAAGTACCGACAAGATATTTTGTACGCGGGCCTTGAAAGCGCCATCCTGCCGCTACTGTTGGTCTTTCCACTTTTGGCCTTGTTCATCTGGTGGTCCATTCGAGTTTCTCTTGCGCCTTTGCGTCATCTTGGCCAGGAAATTGGTTTGCGCAAGGCATCTTCCTTGCAACCGCTTCAAGAAGATTCGGCCGTCCAAGAAGTTCAGCCATTGGTTCAAGCGCTGAATCAACTGTTCAAGCGGGTTGAAATTCAAATTGCCAATGAGCGGCAGTTCACCTCTGATGCAGCGCATGAATTGCGAACCCCCATTGCGGCCATCCGAATGCAGGCACAAGTGGCCATGGGCGCTTCAGACGCCGTTGCAAAAAGCCATGCCATGCAAGCCTTGTTGGAAGGTTGCGATCGCGCAACGCGACTAATTGCCCAATTGTTGGAACTGTCTAGGCTTGATGCAGCCGAGCGTCACGACGATGCATCTGGTTTGAGCCACATCGATGTGATTGGCCTGACGCGACAACAATTGGCCGAATCGGGTCATGCATGGGTCGCTAAAAACCAAACATTGACTTTTGAAGCGCCTGAGGCGCTGTCACTGCAAATCAAACCCGAGTGGGTGTCCATCGTGATTCGCAACTTGATTGACAACGCCAGTCGTTACAGTCCAGAAGGCTCACGTTTGCAAGTGACATGGCAAGGTGGGTCAGAGCCAACGTTGACCGTTGAAGACAGTGGTCCAGGCATGTCGGATGCCGACCGCATCCGCTTGGGAGACCGCTTCTTCCGCGTCTTGGGCAATGACGCCTCTGGATGTGGATTGGGTTGGTCAATTGTGCGAAGAATTGCGCAACTCAATCGCATTAACATTCAACTCGGCGTCAGCCCCGCGTTGGGCGGGCTCAAGGTTGTCTTGAAGTGGCCAGAGGGTGGCGCTGCAGTGCATTCAAGCGCCCCTTGAGGCCTTTTCAGGGGCCAGTGATCGCCTTGGTCGTCTTAAGATTCGCTTCATCTAGGCGCCTTAAATTCTAGTTCTCAGTCAAGCAATTTGATTGCAACCAAAGGGAACAACATGAGCAACGATGCAAACAAGGGTTATCAATTCACGGTCTTGAACGGCGCGGTGTCAGCCGTTTACGAAATTAAAAACGGTCGGATGAAATTTGAAAAAATGGACCGTGACGAAACTTGGACCGTCGATGGTGCCAACATCGTTAAAACTGAAATGGAACATGGCCGTGCAGAAGTCACGGTTTACAGTGACATTGATGGCGATGGCATTTTTGCCAAAATGTCGAAGTCATATCCTGCCGCCAATTTGTCACAAACACCCGTCAACAATGTGCTTGCAGGCTCTGACACGGATGATCTCTGGCGCGGAAACAGCTCTGATGACCACTACGATGCAGGCTATGGAAATGACAACTTGAACGGTGGCTTGGGCATCGATACATTCAAGTACAGCTATGTGCTCGAAACTGGTATGACCGCTAGCACGTGCGACAGCATTCATGATTTTTCTACCGGCGATAAACTTGATTTGTCAGGCATTGATGCAAGGACTGGCAATTGGACCAACGATGCATTCGTCTATGTGGGGGCAGCCACTCGTGTTACGTCAGCCAACGCCAATGGCGCGTTGTGGTTTGAAAACGGCATTTTGTACGGTAGCAATGACCGTGACACTGCAGCAGAATTTCAAATTGCGTTGGTAGGATTGACCGAGTTGTCTTTGACCGATTTGATTTTGTAAGGTCCAACACACGCCAAAAAACCGCTGCTTGTCAGCGGTTTTTTTTGAATGCTAGATTGGCAAATACTTATTTTTTGGGCGTATTGGCAAAATCACCCGCGTAGACAGTCAAGAATTGATCGACTGCCATTGTTTTGCGAATGGCCGCATTAACCTCTTCTAATGTGGCTTTTTCAATGAGTGCGTCGGTCTTTTCAACAAAGGCCATGGTGCGATTGGCTGCTGTTTGGGCGACGTGACCAGCCGCCAATGAACGATCTTGCGCGCGGCCAATTTTGCGCTCTTCTTGCCAGCCCTTTTTGGCATCGGCCAATTCTTCGGCAGTGATGCCGTCCTTCACAAACTTGGCCAATTCCTCTTGAACACCCGCTTTCAATTTGGCCAAATTTGGAGGTGCATAGATGGCATACAAAACCCACATGCCAGACGGCTCAAACGAGCTGGCGCTGAGTTGGCTGCCTGCGCCGTAGCTGAGTCCGTCCTTTTGGCGTAATCGGTCTAGTAAGCGCGATTTCACGCCACCCCCCAAGACGCGATTGGCCAGCTGAAGCGGAACAAACTCAGGGTGTGTATCTTGCAAGGCCAACGGCAAGCCTGCCAAGAAAAAAGCGTTGGCTTTGTCGGGCGCTTCGAGCTGAATGACTTGCGCTTTGGGCGTTTTAGGTTCTGCCTTTAAACGTGTGTAAGTTTTTTGACTTTGCCAGTTGCCAAAGTATTGTTGGAGTTGTGTTTTGACGACCGCGCTGTCAAAGTCGCCAACCAGCGAAAACTCACTGTTGTTGGCGCCGTAATAGTCGCGGTGGAATTGCTTCACTTGTTCAAGCTTGGCGGACTTGAGCGCGGCAATCGATTCGTCCAAGCTGCGAGCAGCGCGTACATCACCCTTGGGGTAGACATCTAGGGCCATGGCCATGGCTTGAGAGCCCATGGCGTTGGGTTCACTGCGTTGGCTTTCAAGTCCTGCAGTGCTTTCTTCCACCAACAAGTCGAATTCTTTTTGTGGAAAGCTGGGATTGCGCAGAATGTCGCGGACCAAGCCCAGTGTTTCAGGTAAGTTTTTGCGCAAAGTGTCAAACCTGACGGTGACCGTTTGGCCGCCCCCTGTCACCTCAATTTGCGTTTTGAGTTCGTCCAATTTGGCTGCAATTTCGGAGCGCTGAAGTTTGCCCGCGCCGCGCATCAGCAAACCGGCGGTGAGGCTGGACGTGGTGGCTTGGTTGAACAAAGACTTTTCATCGCCAAAGCGCAAAGTGAAATAGCCTGTGACGGTTTCTCCTCGGGTTTTTTTAGACGTGAAGATGAGTTTCATGCCATTGCCCAGGGCCAAACGCTGTGTGCGTTTTTCGATGTTGGCGGGTGAAATGTCAAACACCTCGCCTTCAATGAGGGCGACTTTTCCCTTGTAATTGGCGACCAGTTTGGCAACGTCCACCGCATCGGGCAATTGGATGCGATCAGGTGTGGCCGTTGGGATGAACTGCCCTAATGTGCGGTTGCTGGCCTTGAAGTAATTCAAGCCAACACGTTGGAGGTCGGCCACGTTGAGAGTTTCAATGCGGTCACGTTGCAAAAAGAACAAACGCCAATCGCCATTGGCAATTGACTCGGACAATTGCACCGCCAGTTTTTGCGGGTCGTTGATGGTTTTGTCGATCTCGCTCAGCAGGCTGGCTTTGGCGCGCTTTAACTCGTCTTCGGTGATGGGCTTTTGGGCGAGACCTTCTAGTTCGCTCAGCAATACTTTGCGAGCTTCAGAGAGGCTTTGGGTTTTGCTCAGTTCGGCCATGAACACAACATAGCCACGTTCTGCCAAGTCAAAGTTCCAGGGGTTGACATTGACGGCCAGTTTTTTCTCAACCAGTGATTTGTGCAGGCGCCCGTTGGGTGTGCCAGACAGCACGTCGCTCAGCGCTGCCATGGCTGCCGCATCTTGGTGGCTACCGGCTGCCGTGTGATACAGCACGGCCGATAGTTGTGTATCGCCAGTGCGACGAACCGTGACTTCGCGCTCGCCATCTTGCACGGGGTCTTGGGTGTACGTGGGCTCTAATGTGCGTGTAGGTTTAGGGATGGCACCAAAAATATGGCGAATGCTTTCAAGCGTGTCGGTTGCATCGAACTTGCCTGCCACCAAGAGCACGGCGTTGTCGGGTTGGTAGTACTTGCGGTAAAAGTTTTGAAGGTTTTCAATCTTCACGTTTTCGACGTCGGTGCGGGCGCCGATGGTGCTTTTGCCATAGTTGTGCCAATCAAAAGCGGTAGATGCCATGCGCTGCCACAAGGACATGTGGGGGTTGTTCTCGCCACTTTCCATTTCGTTTCGAACCACTGAAAACTCGGTGTCCAAATCTTTGCGCGCGACGAAGCTGTTGACCATGCGATCGGCTTCCATTTCCAGAGCCCATTTCAAATTGTCAGGGTTGGCTGGAAACGTTTCGAAATAGTTGGTGCGGTCGTAAAAGGTGGTGCCATTGAAGTCCATGCCGCGCTTGCCCAGCTCTTGCATGATGTTGCCGCGCTGCGGTGTGCCCTTGAACACCATGTGCTCGAGCAAGTGGGCCATGCCGGTTTCGCCATAATTTTCGTGACGGCTGCCTACCAAGTAAGTGATGTTGACCGTCGTCGTGGGTTTGGATGCATCAGGTGCCAACAAAACACGCAGGCCGTTGGGTAACCTGTATTCTGTAATGCCCTCGACTTGAGCCATGGCTTTCAAGGGGCTGGAACTGACGGCGACGGGCTGATTTTGCGCGAGAGCGCACAGCGGGTAAGCCAGACTGGCCGCGAGCAGGGCGGCATAGATCAAACGTGATGGCATGACGGTCTTGTTCTTTGCAAACGGAAAGTGAACTTTATACACCTGCATTAGAATACGCCCTGCATTTGCAAGGGTTTGCAGATGTTTTTATTTTCAATGTCTGCGCTTCGGCGGGCCTTGATGTTGTGCACCCGAAGCCATGTAGAGGACTACCATGTACAAAAACCTCGCTGCCGTGATCACGGCCGCCTGCTTTTTATCGCCCTTATCTCACTTAGTTGCCAATGCCGCACAGCCTGCTGCCTCGTCTGGTAACAAGCCCGTCAAAGCTGCGTTCATTTACGTGACGCCGGTGTTTGAAGCCGGTTGGACCCATCAACACGACGAAGGCCGCAAGGCCGTTGAAAAAGCACTGGGCAATTCAGTCAAAACCACGGTGGTTGAAAACGTGGCCGAGGGCGCGGACTCTGAGCGCGTGGTGCGTGATTTGGCGCAGCAAGGCCATGACATCATTTTCACCACCAGCTTTGGTTACATGGAGCCCACACTCAAAGTGGCCAAAGAATTCCCCAATGTGAAGTTTGAATCGATCACGGGTTACAAAACCGATGTGAATGTGTCTGTGGCCAACGCGCGATACTACGAGGGCCGCTATTTGGCGGGTGTTGCGGCCGGTCGCCTGACGCAGTCCAACGTGGCGGGTTATGTCGCAGGGTTCCCAATTCCCGAAGTGCTGCAAGGTTTGAATGCCTTCACTTTGGGCATGCGCTCTGTGAACCCTCAAGCGCAAGTTAAAGTGGTTTGGCTGAATGCTTGGTTTGATCCTGCCAAAGAGCGAGATGCGGCCATGACTTTGTTCAATCAGTCGGTGGACGTGATCACGTTTCACACGGCCACCAATGCAGTGATGGTGGCCGCGCAAGAGCGCGGCAAGATGGCCATTGCCTATCACTCAGACATGCGTCAAGTAGCGCCCGATGCGCAACTGATGGCAGTCAAGCATGAGTGGGGCAACTACTATACGCAGCGGGTGCAAGACGTCCAAAATGGGCTATGGCGCACTGGCAATGTCAGTGGTGGATTGAAGGAAGGCATGATTCGCGTGGGGGATTTTGGACCCAAGATGTCAAACCAAGTGCGAAATGAAATTCAGCAAATTCAAAAAGACATTGTTCAGGGTAAACGTCAAATTTTCCAAGGGCCCATCACAGACAACGAAGGCAAGTCGGTGGTGGCAGCGGGTCAAGCATTGACCCCAGTGCAAATCCTCAAGATGAACTTTTTGGTAACAGGCGTGGTGGGCAAGGCGACGCCTTAAGCCAATTTTGCGCAAAGAAAAAGCCTGCATCAGCAGGCTTTTTTCATGGACTTGAAAGGGCCGAGCTTGAAGGCTGCTTAACTGTCCAACTGAATGTTGCGCGCTTTGGCCAACTGCGTCCAACGGGCCAGGTCTGCCTTCATGTAAGCCGCAAATTCGGTGGGTTTCATGGGCATGAGTTCGATGGCCTCCGAGCTGAGCTTTTCTTTAAAGTCTGGTTGCGCCAGCACATTCAGCATGGCATCGTTCAACGTCTTCACGATGGCCGCTGGCATGTTGGCGGGGCCCACCACGCCATACCATTGCTGCGCATCAAAACCTTTCAGGCCTGCTTCTTCCAAAGTGGGGATGTCTTTCACTTGCGGATGGCGTTTGCTGCCTGTGACAGCAATGGCGCGAATGCGGCCACTGCGAATGTGGGGCAGGGCAGCGGCCAAACCTGGGAACATCATTTGCGTTTGGCCCCCAATCAAATCGGTGATGGCCGGGGCAATGCCGCGGTAAGGGATGTGCACCATGAAGCTGTTGGTTTGGAGCTTGAACAGTTCTGCAGTGAGGTGGGTCAAAGAACCTGCGCCGGCTGAACCATATGACAATCGACCAGGATTTTGTTTTACATAGTCTAAAAATGCCTTGATGTTTTGCGGTGGCAGACTGGTGTTGATGCACAGCACATTGGGAGTGGAGCCAATCATGCCGATGGGCGTGAAATCCTTTTCTGCGTCGTAGGGAAGTTTGCGGGTGGCGGGGGAGGTGCCATGGGTGGCCACATAGCCTTGCATCAAGGTGTAGCCATCGGCTGCAGCGCGCGCTGTATTTTGGGCGGCAATGACGCCGCCGCCGCCGCCAATGTTGTCGACCACCACAGATTGCCCGAGGGCTTTGGCCCAGCGCTCACACAGGGCGCGACCGACCATGTCCGATCCACCACCAGCGGCCACAGGCACGATGTAGCGAATGGGTTTGTTGGGGTAAGCCGATTGGGCTTGGCTGCCTGTACTGAGGCCGAACAAGAGGGGGCTGGCTTGTAAGAGGGTCCGTCTTTTCATGTAATTTCTCTCGGGGGATTCAATGGCAGAAAGTTTAGCTCACGCGGCCAGTTTGCCTCTTATGACTCACTTTAAAAGCCTTGAATTCTTCTCACATGAAGGGGTTTGTGGTTTGAGTCAGGCTGGGGACTTTACAATGCAGGCTTGAATTCAAAGACCATTGGAAAGATTGAGCGATGAGCATCAAAAGCGACAAATGGATCCGCCGCATGGCCGAAGAGCACGGCATGATCGAGCCCTTTGAACCCGGACAGGTGCGAAAAAACGCAGCGGGCGAGAAAATTGTGAGCTACGGCACCAGCAGCTATGGCTACGACATTCGTTGCGCCCCCGAGTTCAAGGTGTTCACCAACATCTACAGCACGGTGGTCGACCCCAAAAATTTCGACGAAAAGAGCTTCGTCGACATCCAATCCGATGTCTGCGTGATTCCCCCCAACAGCTTTGCCTTGGCGCGCACAATGGAATACTTTCGTATTCCTCGCAATGTCCTCACCATTTGTTTGGGCAAAAGCACCTACGCCCGTTGCGGCATCATTGTCAACGTCACCCCTTTTGAGCCCGAGTGGGAAGGCTACGTGACCCTTGAATTCAGCAACACCACCCCTCTGCCAGCCAAGATCTACGCAGGAGAGGGCTGTGCCCAGGTTTTGTTCTTTGAAAGCGACGAAGTTTGCGAGACCAGCTACAAAGATCGGGGCGGAAAATACCAGGGTCAAGTGGGCGTAACGCTACCCAAGACTTAAAGTGCGACAATAGCGGGTTAATGACCGCCTCTTTTTCAAATCTATCGCTGGCTGAACCGCTGGCACGTGCCGTAGCCGAAATGGGCTACGAATCCATGACCCCCATTCAAGCCCAGGCCATTCCTGTGGTGTTGACAGGGAAAGACGTGATGGGCGCTGCGCAAACGGGTACCGGTAAAACCGCTGCCTTTTCGCTGCCGCTCCTGCAACGCCTGCTCAAGCACGAAAACACGTCCACGTCCCCCGCACGACACCCTGTGCGGGCCTTGGTGCTTTTGCCCACCCGCGAGCTGGCCGATCAGGTGGCCCAGCAAATCAAGATGTACGCCAAGTACACCCAGATGCGCAGCGCCGTGGTGTTTGGCGGCATGGACATGAAACCCCAAACCCTTGAACTGAAAAAAGGCGTCGAGATTTTGGTGGCCACACCGGGCCGGTTGCTTGATCACATCGAAGCCAAAAATGCGGTGCTCAATCAAGTTGAATATGTGGTGCTCGATGAAGCCGACCGCATGCTCGACATTGGCTTCTTGCCAGACCTGCAACGCATCTTGAGTTTCTTGCCCAAGCAGCGCACCACGCTGTTGTTCTCGGCCACGTTCTCGCCCGAAATCAAGCGCTTGGCCGGCAGCTACCTGCAGGACCCCATCACCATTGAGGTCGCCCGTCCCAACGAAACAGCATCGACCGTCGAGCAGCGTTTTTACGCAGCCCAAGACGATGACAAACGTCGTGTCGTCAAAGCAGTTTTGAATCAGCGCGGCATCAAGCAAGCCTTCATTTTTGTGAACAGCAAATTGGGTTGTGGTCGCTTGGCGCGATCACTCGAACGTGAGGGTCTCAAAACCGCTGCATTGCACGGTGACAAATCACAAGACGAGCGTTTGAAAGCGCTCGAGGCATTCAAAAAAGGTGAAGTCGATTTGTTGGTCTGTACCGATGTGGCTGCGCGCGGTTTGGACATCAAAGATGTGCCTGCTGTGTTCAACTTTGATGTGCCCTTCAATGCCGAAGACTACGTGCACCGCATTGGCCGTACGGGCCGTGCAGGCGCATCGGGTTTGGCGGTCACTTTGGTGTCACCTTCCGACATGCGTTTGGTGGCCGACATCGAGAAGTTGATCAAAAACAAACTCGAAGTTGAAACCTTCCCCTTGGAGCAAGACCGTTCAAGCGGTCAATTTGGTGAAGGCCGCCGCGACGAGCGACGACCAGAGCGACGTGAAGAGCGCCGCGATGACCGCCGTCCCGAGCGCGGCTTTGAACGTCGCCGAGAAGAAGAGGGCGATCGCCGTAGCAGTTTCAGACCTGCACAGGTTTCCAGAGATCCTTTCTTTGAAAAGCCCTATGAGGCGCAAGAGCCTTCGGTCGCAGAAAGTGGCACGGCCTCTTGGGAAGCCAGTCCAAAGACGAGTGGTTCACGACCTGGCCTGTCTGCCAACATCAAGCCCAAGCGCAAAGTGGCGGCCTTGTTCAAGTCTGTTGAATAAACACCCAATACACCCGACAAATGTCGGGTGAGGTTTACCCGAAACAAAACCTTTACATTCCCCTGTCAAAATGAGGGGATGAATTTCAAAAAATCTGCCTCACTGGCCCTTGTCTCTTTGACATCCACATGGGGCTGGGCTCAATTGACGCCGCCACCCAACACCCCAGTGCAGGACATGGGGCGGGTGGAGATCAAAAGCAACCGCGACAACGACACAGAAGAACGGCGCCAGTCCACCGCTGCCAAAATTGTCATTGGCCGCGAAGAACTCGACAAGCAAGGTGATGGCACCTTGGGTGAGGTGCTCAAACGTTTACCCGGTGTCACCATTCAAGGGGCTCCTGGACGAGGCGGTGCCATTCGAATGCGTGGGTTGGGCGGTGGGTACACCCAAATTTTGATGGATGGCCAGCGGGTTCCGCCTGGTTTTTCAATTGACTCGCTCACGCCAGAAATGATCGAGAAGGTTGAAATTTTGCGTGCCCCCACTGCAGAAACGGGCGCACGTGCCATTGCCGGCACCATCAACATTGTTCTGCGCGAAGGGCAACGTGCCAATCCCGATGACTTCAAAGTGGGGGGTACTTTTGAGCATGGCCAGCGATCTGAAGGCATGAATTGGGTTCACAACATCAAATCTGAACCCCTCAACGGCACCTTCACATTGACCGCGCTGAATCAATGGCGCCCTGAAGACAACACCACCGTGACCGACACCGATGTGGAAGCCTTGGGCAGAATGCCTGAATGGTCTTCTCATAGAGAGCGCAATACACAGAACTTGGGTCATCGACAAAATTTAAATGCCAATGCGCGTTTGATGTGGCGCGGTGATCAAGGCCAGTCACTGGTCTTGATGCCTTTCATGGTGTACTCAGAATTCAGCAGTCTGGGGCACATTGATCTGTCCGAGAACAAAAGCATTGGCGGCTTGGCCCAACCCTTTGCCACTGACAGTGCCAACACCACCAACAACAGCCGATTTGTCATGGCCCGTTTAAACGGCCAATGGAATCAGCGCTTCTCAGCGGACACCCGCTTTGAATTCAAGTTTGGTTTGGGTGAGTCGCATTTGAAATCCAAGTTCAATCTCTTTGAATTGGGCACAACAGGCTTGCTCAACACCATGGAAGAGTCGCAGAGCTTCAAAGATTTGTCGCAGTCATGGAACGGAAAATTGACGCAAGTTTTGAACAATGGTCATCAAGTGGTGAGCGGCCTTGAGTTGGAAGGTGTGCGCCGCACCGAAGACGCGGTGGCGGAGGTGTCCGATGAAGCGGGCAACATGCGTGCTCGCACCAGGCGCTGGGCACTTTATACGCAAGACGAGTGGTCCATCAATCCCAATTGGAGTGCGCACGCTGGCCTGCGCTACGAAAGTATTTTGACCGAAGGTACCAATGAAGAAGGTGAGAAGCGCAACCAAAGCGGTGTGCTAACTCCCTTGCTGCATGCTGTGTGGAAGCCCGTTCCAGAAAGTCGTGATCAAGTGCGCATGAGCCTCACACGAAGTTACAAAACACCCACCTTGTTTAATTTGGTGGCGCGTACCGCATTGTCTCGTGAGGCCAATAGTCCCACCCGACCCGACCGCATTGGCAATCCGGGTTTAAAGCCCGAATTGGCCACAGGCATTGACATTGCAGTCGAACGCTATTTGGCCGATGGTGGTGTGCTGAGTGCCAATATTTTCAGGCGCAACATCAGCGATCTCATTCGCTATGTCACCAGCGAGCGTTATGACACGGTGTGGGCGCCTGGCCAAAGACGCTTTGTGTCCAGCCCGCAAAACGTGGGAGATGCCATCACACAAGGACTTGAACTTGAAGCCAAGTTTCGCTTGGACCAAGTATGGTCCACGGTGCCAGCCATTGATGTGCGCAGCAATTTGAGCTTCTTCAATTCACGCGTGCTCGATGTGCTTGGCCCCAACAATCGTTTAGACCAGCAACCCAAGATGACGGCCAATTTGGGTGGAGACTATCGCATTCGTTCTATCCCATTCACGGTGGGCGGCAACGTCAATTTCAATCCCGACTACACCACTCGACGCACTGAAGCGCAGTGGGCCTATCAAGGCTCTAAACGCGTGGTCGATGTCTATGGCTTGTGGAAGTTCAATCCAGCAACAGCCATGCGCATCACCGTCAGCAACCTTGTGCCACGTGATTACCTCACAGGCACCACATACATTGGCAATGGTTTTTCAGAAACTGCCAATACCAATACACGAAACTGGCAGAACGTCCAAGTGCGTTTGGAAATGAAAATCTAAATAAGGACACATCATGAGCGCACAAACAGCAGCATGGTACGACAGCATGTACAACAACCGCGCCTTGGTGCCCGACCATGCAGCGCATTTTGCGCAATGGGCACAGACCTCTGCCAATGCGCGCGCAAGCTTAAAGTGCACCTTGGACATCGCGTATGGTGATGGCCCCAATGAAACCTTGGACATTTTTCCAGCCAACAACCCAAATGCACCTGTGGTGGTGTTCATCCATGGTGGTTATTGGCGCAGCCTAGACAAAGCCGATCATTCCTTCGTGGCGCCGCCGCTGCACGACATGGGCGCCTGCGTGGTGGTGCTCAACTATGCGCTGTGCCCAGGTACAGCCGATGCACCCGTGACCATCCCCGACATTGCGCAGCAAATGGTCAAGGCCTTGGCTTGGACTTGGCATCACATTGCGCAGCATGGCGGGGATCCCAAAAACGTCACGGTGGCGGGTCACTCTGCCGGAGGTCATTTGGCGGCCATGTTGTTGGCATGCGATTGGAAGCAAGTGGACAAAAGCATGCCAGCTCATTGGGTTCAGAAGGCACTGTCCATCTCAGGCTTGTACGATCTCACGCCCTTGCGCAAAACACCTTTTCTTCAAGACTCACTGAGGTTGACCGCCAAGCATGCACGCATGACCAGCCCTGCGCTGTGGCCCCGTCCCAAGAAGGGCGTTTTGTACACCGTGGCAGGTGGCGATGAAAGCCCAGAGTTTCTGCGTCACAACCGCTTGATTCATCAAACCTGGGGCCCCAAAACCGTGCCGGTCTGCGAAGATTTGGCAGGCTTGAATCACTTTAGCATCGTGACAGATCTCACAAAAAAAGGCACTCGACTGAGTGCCTTGATGAAGCAGTTGCTTCAGGCCTGAGCTTTCTGGGAAAGCTCCTTGGCCTGAAACCAACAGGCTTTATTCGGGTTCGATTTTCGCATCACGAACCACTTTGCCCCAGCGAGGTGCTTCGGCTTTGATCAACGCGGCAAATTGCTCGGGTGTACCGCCGCCCATTTCATTGCCCTGGCTCAAGATTTTTTCTTTCACTTCGGGGTCTTGCAGCGCTTTGTTCAACGCTGCGTTGAGTTGTTTCACCAAGTCGGCAGGCATGCCTTTGGGGCCAACCAAACCTTGCCAGTTTTGCACTTCAACGGCTGGGTAGCCTTGTTCGGCCATGGTTTGCAGATCGGGCAACAAAGGCGAACGTGTTTTGCTGGTGATGGCCAATGCGCGCAGACGACCACCTTTGATGGCAGGCATGGCTGCATACATTTGTTCAAACATCATGTGGACTTGACCGCCCATCAGGTCGGTGGCGCCAGCAGAGCCGCTCTTGTAGGGGGCGTGAATCATGTCAACGCCCGCAGCGTTTTCAAGCAAAGCACCGCTCAAGTGATGCGAACCGCCAATGCCACCTGAGGCGTAGCTCAATTTGCCAGGATTGGCTTTGGCTGCAGCGACGATGTCTTTGACTGATTTGTAGGGTGAATCATTGCGCACCATCAAAATCAAGGGGCCCTTTTCAATCAAGCCAATGGGCAAGATGTCGTTGAAGGGGTCGAAGTTGAGTTTTTTGAACAAAGCATGGTTCACGGCCAAAGGCGCGAAGTTGCCCATGCCAATGGTGTAACCATCGGGCTTGCCGCGCGCAATGGCTTCAGTACCAATGTTGCCACCAGCACCGGCCTTGTTGTCGATGATGATGGGCTGACCCAAGATCACGCTCATGGCTTTGGCCACTTGGCGTGAGCGAGAGTCGGCATTGCCGCCCGCAGCGTAAGGGCAAATCCAAGTAATGGGTTTGCTAGGGTACTTGTCTTGGGCCTGAGCCAAGGCAGGAATGAGGGCTGCACTGCCAGCTGCCTGCAGGAGTTCACGACGTTTCATGAAGTTTTCCTATTGTTGTAAAGAAGATAAGAAACTGAATTGTGCCTTGTTTGGCGTCAGATTCAAGTAGGTGTTCTCCGCAATGAAAAAAGGGGCCGAAGCCCCTTAATTAACACGGTGTCCAAGGGCAACCTGTGCGCAGCTTTACATCAGAAGGTGTTCGCCTGCGTTGTCGCCACCCAAAATCACGTAGTTCACTTTGCGAATGTCCATGAGCTTGGTGCCGCCTGAGTAGCTGATGGAGCTTTGGGTGTCTTGTTCCATCTCGATCAGGGTGTTGGCCAGCTTGCCTTTGATGGGCTCCAAAATGCGCTTGCCTTCCACATGTTTGTACTCACCTTTGTTGAAGTCAGAGGCTGAGCCGTAGTACTCTTTGTAGAGCTTGCCGTCGACTTCCACTGTGGCGCCAGGCGATTCTTCGTGACCTGCCAGCATGGAGCCGATCATGATCATGGTGGCGCCAAAGCGAATGCTTTTGGCAATGTCGCCATGCTCCCGAATGCCACCGTCGGCAATGATGGGCTTGGTGGCCACGCGAGCACACCATTTGAGGGCAGACAACTGCCAGCCGCCGGTACCAAAACCCGTTTTGAGTTTGGTGATGCAAACTTTGCCAGGACCAATGCCCACTTTGGTGGCGTCGGCGCCCCAGTTTTCCAAATCGATGATGGCTTCGGGGGTGCCCACGTTGCCAGCAATGATGAAAGCCTTGGGCAACTTTTCTTTGAGCGTGTGAATCATCTTTTGCACGCTGTCGGCATGGCCGTGTGCAATGTCGATGGTGATGTACTCGGGCGTGAGGCCCTCGGCCACCAGCTGGTTCACGGTGTCGTAGTCAGGTGCTTTCACGCCCAAAGAGATGGACGCGTAAAGGCCTTTGGCATGCATGTCGCGGACAAATTTGACATTGTCCAAGTCAAAGCGGTGCATGACGTAGAAGTAACCGTTTTGTGCCATCCAGACACAGATTTCTTCGTTCACCACCGTCTTCATGTTGGCCGGTACCACCGGCAGACGGAATTTGCGGCCACCCAGCTCTACGCCGGCGTCGCACTCTGAACGGCTTTCCACGCGGCATTTGCGGGGAAGCAACAAGATATTGTCGTAATCAAAAATTTCCATTTAACCAAGCTCCAAAAGGATCGTTGAAAGAACGAGTGAGCGCTTGGCTTGGCCGGTTTGGTCTGTCCGGTTTTTGGACAAAAAAAACCGGGCGCAAGAATCTTGGGCCCGGTGTCTGATTCTACTCGTTTTGTTTTGCTTTTTGCCAACAAGGGGTCAGGAGTTTCTACAATTGGGGGATGTATGACCAAACGCCCCTGTTGAACAACCTGAACCCCGAGCAATTGCGGGCCGTGACGCTGCCCTCTGAGTCGGCCCTCATTTTGGCGGGGGCCGGGTCGGGCAAAACCCGGGTATTAACCACCCGAATTGCTTGGTTATTGCAGACCTCCCAGGTGGGTTCGGGCGGCATTTTGGCGGTGACTTTTACCAACAAGGCTGCCAAAGAAATGATGCTTAGGCTGCAAGCCATGCTGCCCGTCAATGTGCGGGGCATGTGGATTGGCACCTTCCACGGCCTGTGCAACCGGTTTTTGCGGGCCCATTACAAAATGGCCAACCTGCCCCAAACCTTCCAAATTTTGGACACGCAGGACCAGTTGTCGGCCATCAAGCGCTTGTGCAAACAACATGGCGTGGACGATGAACGCTTTCCGCCTAAGCAATTGCAATGGTTCATAGCGGGTTGCAAAGAAGATGGCCTGCGTCCCAAAGATGTGGATGTGCGCGACGATGAAACGCGCCGCAAAGTGGAGGTGTACCAACTCTACGAAGACCAATGCCAGCGCGAAGGCGTGGTGGACTTTGGCGAGTTGATGCTGCGCTCTTTTGAATTGCTGCGCGACAACGATGCCATTCGTTTGCATTACCGCGCGCGTTTTAAACACGTGCTGATTGACGAATTTCAAGACACCAACAAATTGCAATATGCCTGGATCAAAATGATTGCCGGTTTGCCCGCCGAGCATGGCAGTGCCGTGTTGGCAGTGGGCGATGACGATCAAAGCATTTACGCCTTCCGCGGTGCACGTGTCGGCAACATGGCCGACTTTGTGCGCGAGTTTGGTGTGCAGCATCAAATCAAGTTGGAACAAAACTACCGCAGCTACAGCAATATTTTGGATTCAGCCAATGCCCTCATTGGCAACAACAAAAATCGCTTGGGCAAAAACTTGCGCACCGATCAAGGTGCCGGCGAGCCTGTGCGGGTGTACGAGTCCACCAGCGACTTTGCCGAGGCGCAGTGGTTGGTCGATGAGATCAGGCAACTGGTCAAAGGCGATGGATTCACCCGCAAAGAAGTGGCTGTGTTGTACCGCAGCAATGCACAAAGTCGTGTGATGGAAACGGCGCTGTTCAATGCGGGTGTGCCTTACAAAGTGTACGGCGGACTGCGCTTCTTTGAACGCGCCGAGATCAAGCACGCCTTGGCTTATTTGCGCATTTTGGAAAACCCCAACGACGACACCAGCTTCTTGCGAATTGTCAATTTCCCACCGCGCGGCATTGGTGCGCGCAGTGTGGAGCAATTGCAAGATGCGGCCAAAGGTTTGGGTTGCTCTTTGCACGACGCGGTCAGCACCACCGCGGGTAAAGCGGGCGCCAAGTTGGCGGGCTTTGTGGCCATGATCGACGTGATGCGCGAGCAAACGCCAGGCATGACCTTGCGCGAGATCATCGAATTGGTGCTCGAAAAAACAGGCTTGATCGAACACTACAAAACAGAAAAAGAAGGCGCTGATCGCGTCGAAAACTTGGAAGAATTGGTCAACGCTGCCGAAAGCTTTGTGACCCAAGAAGGCTTTGGTCGCGATGCCGAAGCCACCGCGCAAGAAATGGCCCCCATTGCCGAAGACGGCGAAGTGATGTCGCCCTTGGCGGCCTTCCTAACGCATGCCGCGCTAGAGGCTGGCGACAACCAAGCGCAAGCGGGCGAAGACGCCATTCAGCTCATGACGGTGCATGCCAGCAAAGGTTTGGAATTTGATGCCGTGTTCATCAGCGGCTTGGAGGAAGGCTTGTTCCCTCACGAAAATTCCATGAACGATTACGACGGCTTGGAGGAAGAACGCCGTCTGATGTACGTGGCCATTACCCGTGCCCGCAAACGTTTGTACCTTAGCCATTCACAAACGCGCATGCTGCATGGTCAAACACGTTACAACCTCAAGAGCCGCTTCTTGGATGAACTGCCAGAAGAGTGCTTGAAGTGGATCACGCCCAAGAACCCTGGCTTTGCTACAGGTTTGGGCGGCGGCTGGACCTCGCCCGCACAAGCCTTTCAGGCCAAGCCGGCTTGGGGGCACAGCAGTTTAGGTTCAGCGGAGACTTACAAAAGCCCACCCGTGCCTGTGCAAAAATCGGAGCCTTCGCATGGCATCAAAGCCGGTATGAAAGTGTTTCACACCAAGTTTGGTGAAGGCAAAGTCTTGGCCGTAGAAGGCGCTGGCGCTGATGC
>JAHEBO010000035.1 GCA_024642215.1 Limnohabitans sp. | reverse complement strand
CCTCGGAGCGTCTTTTTCATGGTGAGAGCTGAATGAATCAGTTCACGGTCACCCATTTCATTTTGGGCGCATCGTTGGAGTCGTGCGTCATGGTGACATTTTTCTTCATGGCCCATGGGCGCATCTGGTGGTGCAATGGAATGTACAACATCTCGTCGCGTGTGATGGTCAAGGCTTCTTTGATCATGCCATCGCGTTTGTTTTTGTCGAGTTCGGTTTTCATGGCTTCGACCAAAGCATCAACGCGGGCGTTGCTGACTTTGGAGAAGTTGAAGCTGCCGTCAGGACCTTGTGTGCGTGTCATGACCAATGACTGCAATGAGTACTGTGCGTCGTAAGTGGCCACGCCCCAACCCAGCAAGTAAGCGCTGGTGTCGAAGTTTTGGATCTTGGAGATGAAAGGACCAAAGTTGATGGCGTTCAGCTTGGCTTTCACACCAATCTTGGCCCACATGTTGACCACGGCTTGGCAAACTTCTTCGTCGTTCACGTAGCGGTTGTTAGGGCAGTCGAGCGTGAATTCCACGCCATTGGCATAACCTGCATCGGCCAAAAGTTTCTTGGCGCCTTCAACGTCGGCTGCTGCTGTTTTGTCCATGTCGGCGTTGTAGCCATTCACGCCAGGGGCAATGATGAGGCTGGCAGGCACAGACAAACCGCGCATGATGCTGCGCTGGATGGCGCTGCGGTCAATGGCCATGCTCAAAGCTTTGCGAACGCGAACGTCTTTGAAGAAGTTCTTGCCCTTGGGCGCATATTTCAACTCGTCGCTGCCCAAGTCAAAGCCCAAGAAGATGGTGCGAACTTCAGGGCCGTCGAGCACGGACAAAGCCGGTGTGCTGCGCAAACGTGCCACGTCTTGTGTGGGCAAGTCGGTCACCGCATCCACGTTGCCAGCCAGCAAGGCGGCGATGCGAGTGGGGTCTGATTTGATAGGGGTGTAGATGATGTCGGTCACGTTGCCTTGCAACTTGTCCCACCAAGATTTGTTGGCGGTCATGACCACGCGTTGATCAGGCGCCCACTCTTTGATGATGTAGGGGCCAGTGCCGTTGGTGTTGGTGGAGGCGAACGTGATTTCTTTCGCTTTGTAGTCTTGGATCTTCTCAGACTTGTTCTTGACAGACCATGACTTGCTCATGATCAAGAACACTGTGAAGTTGTTCAACATGGTGGGGTTGGGCTTGTCCAAAATCACGTCGACTGTGAAATCGTCAACTTTTTTCATTTCCTTCACGCCGGCCACATAAATTTGCATGGTGCCTTGAGGCTGACGAATGCGGTCAAATGAGAACAAGACGTCATCGGCGGTGAAATTGGAGCCGTCGTTGAATTTGACACCTTTGCGCAAATTGAAACGCACAGTGGTGGGGTTGACGTTAGACCAGCTGGTGGCCAGACCGGGTTCAATTTTGTAGTTCTTGTCGTAACGCACCAAGCCTTCGTAGGTGTGGCCCACGATGTTGTTGGTGGTAGCGTGATTCTGGGAATGAGGGTCGAGCGTCAAAATGTCGTTTTGAGCAGCCCATTTGAATTCGACGGCCTGCGCGCTGCTTGCGCCAAGCAGGGCTGTCGACATGCCCAGCGCCAGCGTCAGCAGGCGTGAGGTTTTGAGGAAGCGTTGATACATGCTAAATCCTGTCTAAGTTAAGTGACCAAGCCATTCTAGAGAGGGATGGGCCTCCTCGCAAGACACATCAGGGTTATTGCCGAGGGCGACAAAATGGCAACTTATGCGTTTTAATGTGGTTTTTGCATCTTCAGGTGAATGTCCCATGAGTGCCATCTTGTTTCAATCTGCCAATGTCTTGGATGTTGAGTCGTTACAGCTTCAAAAGAACCAAGACGTTTGGGTCGACAACGGGCTGATCAAATCGATCGTGCCGCATCAACCCGATGTGTTCATTGCCGA
This sequence comes from Limnohabitans sp., assembly GCA_024642215.1. Classification (GTDB taxonomy): domain Bacteria; phylum Pseudomonadota; class Gammaproteobacteria; order Burkholderiales; family Burkholderiaceae_C; genus Limnohabitans_A. Next base: position 8,919 of record JAHEBO010000035.1, on the reverse strand, counting down.
CAGCACCCAAGTGGTGAAAGCCCAAGGCAAAACCTTGATGCCAGGTTTGATTGATTGCCACGTGCATGTGATTGCAGCGCACCTGAACCTCAACATCACCGCCAATCAACCCAATGTATTTGCCACATTGCGCGCCTTGCCCATCATGAAGGGCATGTTGATGCGCGGTTTCACCACCGTTCGCGATGCCGGAGGCGGTGATTGGAATTTGGCCGAGGCCACCCGCACCGACATGGTGGAAGGGCCTCGTATTTTTGCAGCAGGACGCGCGTTGTCACAGACGGGGGGACATGGTGATGGCCGGCCACGCAGCGACGTGATTGAGCCTTGTGGTTGCTCCAGCCGTGTGGGCGCTTTGGCCCGCGTGGTCGATGGTGTCGACAATGTGCGCTTGGCGGTTCGCGAAGAAATCATGAAAGGTGCCAACCAAATCAAGATCATGGCCTCGGGCGGTGTGGCTTCGCCCAACGACCCCATTCATTTCTTGGGATATTCAGAAGGCGAAATTCGCGCCATTGTGGACGAAGCCGAACATGCCGGCACCTATGTGATGGCCCATGCCTACACGCCCAAGTCCATTTACCGTGCGGTGGACTATGGTGTGAGAAGCATTGAGCACGGCAACTTGATCGATGTGTCGACGGCGCAGTTCATGGCCGACAAAAAGGCCTACATGGTGCCCACACTGATTACCTATGAAGCCTTGGCCAATGAAGGTGCCAGCCTCGGCTTGCCGGCGGTGTCGGTGGCCAAAATTGAAACCGTCAGAAGCCAAGGCCAGAAAGCCCTGGAGATTTTGGCCAAAGCTGGTGTCACGATGGCCTTGGGCACGGATTTGTTGGGCGAGTCACACCGTCATCAATCTGAAGAACTGCGCATTCGTGCCGACATCTTGGGCAACGGTGCTGCCTTACAACAAGCCACCTTGAATGCGGCAGCGTTGATCAACATGCCCGGTCAATTGGGGGTGGTGAAAGTTGGCGCCATTGCCGATTTGTTGCTGGTTGATGGCAACCCTCTAACCGACATGACGTGTTTGCTGGGCCAAGGCGATCACATTGAAGCCATCATGAAAGACGGTAAGTTTTACAAACAAGCTTAAAGACATCTGCACCTTCTGTGAAGCGGGGCGGCCCGAGCTTGCGTGTGCCAAACTTCAGGTGTAACGCTTGTTGCGCAGGTTGTTTTTCATCTCACGCAGGGCGGGTTGCAATAACTCGCCAATGCGCAGCGCCACGGTGGTGGCCAAAATATCAATGATCAACAAGTGCAGTAAGCGCGAGACCATGGGACTGTAACGGTCATAGCTTTCGGGGTGGTCTGCCGTGAGGTGAATCTGACCCGCTGCGGCCAAGGGTGAACCACTGGCCGTAATCACAATGGTGGTGGCGCCCCGCTTGCGCGCAATGTCGCAGGCGTCCATCAAGTCGCGTGTGCGGCCTGAGTTGGAAATGACCACCACACAATCGCCCTTGCCTAGCATGGAGGCACTCATCACTTGCATGTGGCCATCGCTGTAGGCAATGGTGTTCATGCCCAAGCGGAAAAATTTGTGCTGCGCATCTTGCGCCACGATGCCTGAATTGCCCACGCCATAAAACTCAATGCGTTTGCCGGTGGCATGAGTTTCTGCCAAGGCTTGTACTGCTTGGTCTAGTGCGAAGGACGATGCATCGTTCCGGTATTTTAAAAACGCCGCCACGGTGTTGTCGATGACCTTCACGGTGACATCGTTGGTCTTGTCGTCGGCATCCACGCTTCTGTGTATGAAGGGCACCCCTTCGCTCACACTGCCGGCCAGTTTCAATTTGAAATCGGACAGACCGTCATAGCCCACACTTCTGCAAAAGCGAACCACGGTGGGTTTGCTGACGTGCGCTCGATCGGCCAATTCCGTGACAGGTAAATTGGCGAAGGCCCGCGGATCTTGCAAGACCAACTTGCCGACGCGTTGTTCGGCGGGGGCCAAAGAGGGCAATGAGGCTTTGATTCGGTCTAACATGGTTTAAGTTTCTTCCGACCAACAAAAACCGTCGCGTGCAATCATGGCGCTTGAGGCACTAGGACCCCAAGTGCCTGATGCATAAGGACGAGGGCCTTGGGTGTCGGTGGCCCAATGGTGAAGAATGGGTTCGACCCAGCGCCAAGCTTCTTCTTGCTCGTCGCTGCGCACAAACAAATTTAAACGTCCCTCGAGCACGTCGAGCAACAAGCGCTCGTAAGCCCCCACGCGCTCAGTGCCAAAACGTTTGTCAAAATCAAGGTCCAGTTGAACTGAACTGAGTTGCGTTGATGCTTGATGCCCCGGCTTGATGCGCTTGTGCTGGCCTTCTGCAAACAAGTGGAGCGCCAGGCCATCTTTGGGTTGCAAGTGAATCACCAATTTGTTCACGCCGCCAGCAGGCGCTTTGAAAATCGCATGAGGCGTGGGTCGGAAATTGATTTCAATGTAACCCTCGCGTGACGCCAAGCGTTTGCCAGTTCGAATGTAGAAAGGCACACCAGCCCAACGCCAGTTGGCAATTTCGGTGCGCAGTGCCACAAAGGTTTCGGTGGCGCTGTTGGGGTTGACGCCTGTTTCTTCGTTGTAGCCAGGCACTGCATGGCCATTCACATTGCCGGCGCCGTATTGACCTCGAACCACATGTTGATTCAGGGACTCAGTGGTCCAGGGTTTCAGCGCACGCAACACTTTGAGCTTCTCATCGCGAATGGCATCGGCGTGCGCGTTGATGGGCGGCTCCATGGCAATGGCACACAGCAATTGCAGCGCGTGGTTTTGCACCATGTCGCGCAAGGCGCCCGTGTTGTCATAAAAGCTACCGCGTTTTTCGACGCCCAATTCTTCGGCGAGGGTGATTTGAATGTTGGCAATGTGTTCACGGCGCCACAAAGGTTCAAACAGGGCATTGCCAAAACGCATGGCAAAGAGGTTTTGAACCGAGGGCTTGCCCAAGTAGTGGTCAATTCGAAAAATTTGATGTTCTTCAAAAACCTTGCGCACGTTTTGGTTGATGGCGCGGTTGGATTGAAGGTCGTGGCCCAGCGGTTTTTCCAAAACGATGCGTGTTTTGGGGGTGTTGAGTTGGGCGGCAGCCAATTGTTCGCAGACGGTATTGAACAAACTCGGGGCTGTGGCCAGGTACATCACCACGTGATCGGTTTGGCGTTCGGCCAGTCGGGCGGCCAGTTGGGCGTAATCGGCTGGATTGGACAAATCCACTCGTTCATAGTGGAGCATGGCCTTGAAGCGGGCAAATTCCGCGTCGTTGGGGCGTTTGGCGCCCTCAACCTGCTCAAAGCGCGACTGAATGAGGGCCTGGTATTGCGCGTCAGTCATGGCATCGCGCGCCACACCAATGATTCGGCCGCCCTCAGGCAAGGTACCATGTCGGAAGGCTTGGAAAAGGGCTGGCATCAGTTTGCGCCAAACCAGGTCGCCCGTGCCGCCAAAAAAGACTAAATCGAAAGACATGTTTACTTGTTACATAAAAATGAATTTGTAATGTAACTTTGTTTCATCGATAATTCAAGCATTGCTTTAAATTCATGGCCATGAACCAACTCGACGCCCTTAAATCTCACACCACCGTGGTTGCTGACACCGGTGATTTCAAACAATTGGCGCAGTTCCAACCGCAAGACGCCACCACCAATCCGTCGCTCATCTTGAAGGCCGTGCAAAAGCCCGAGTACGCGCCTTTGCTGTCAGAGTCTGTGACTGCTCACAAAGGTCAGCCCCTTGATGTGGTGATGGACAACTTGCTGGTGAAGTTTGGGTGTGAAATTTTGAAGACCATTCCAGGTCGTGTGTCGACTGAAGTCGATGCGCGTTTGAGCTTTGACACGGCTGGCACTTTGGCACGCGCACGTCGCTTGATGCATTTGTATGAAGCGCAAGGCGTCTCGCGCCAACGCGTGCTCATCAAAATTGCGGCCACTTGGGAAGGCATTCAAGCTGCAGCAGCCTTGGAGCGTGAAGGCATTCACACCAACCTCACCTTGTTGTTCTCCTTTGCGCAAGCTGTCGCCTGTGGTCAAGCCAAGGTGCAATTGATCTCGCCATTTGTGGGGCGCATTTACGACTGGTACAAAAAGACAGCAGGCGCCGCATGGGACGAAGCTGCGAGTGCAGGCGCCAACGATCCTGGTGTGAAATCAGTCAAGGTCATTTACAACTATTACAAGAAGCACGGCATTGCCACCGAAGTGATGGGCGCCAGCTTTCGCAACGTGGGCCAAATCGTGGCCTTGGCAGGTTGTGACTTGCTCACCATCAGCCCCGACTTGCTGGCACTTCTGGCTGCCAACGAAACGACATTGACTGCATCGCTGGATGCGCAAACTGCCAAAGGCATGGACCTGCCCTTGGTGCAATACAACGAAGCCAGTTTCCGTTTTGCCTTGAACGAAGATGCCATGGCCACAGAAAAGTTGGCCGAAGGCATCCGTGCTTTCTGCGTCGATGCCATCAAGTTAGAAGGCTTGATGTTGGCGGCTCAAAACGCTTAAGAAAGACCGCGATGCGAGGAGATCAAACGGCCGCTTGGCAAGACTTGATAAAACAAGCCGAGGCATTTGCTGGTTTTGATTTGCGTGATGCGTTTGCGTCAGATCCACAGCGTGCTTCTCATTTCAGTCAAGAAGCCCCAGGTGTCTTTGCGGATTTGTCCAAGAACCATTGGGATGTGAAGGTTGAGGCCGACTTGTTGGCTTTGGCCGAGCAAGCGGGTGTGTTGACGCACCGCAACCGCATGTTCAAAGGCGAGGCCATCAACGCCACAGAAAATCGTGCAGTCATGCATTGGTTGTTGCGTCACCCTGCTGAGGGCGCTGCAGCGGATGCGCTGCCTGCGTCGGTCAAGGCATCTTTGAAAGATGTGCATGACACTTTGAATGCCATGCTGTCGTTTGCCGAGAAAATACGCGAAGATGCGCAAATCACCGATGTGGTGAACATCGGCATTGGCGGGTCAGACCTGGGCCCACAGATGGCCGTGTTGGCACTGCAGTCTTTTGTCTTGAAGGGCAAGCGCTTTCACTTTGTCTCGAATGTCGATGGCCATGAGCTGGCCAATGTGCTGCAGGATTTAAAGGCTGAGAACACCTTGTTCTTGGTGGCTTCAAAATCATTCACCACGGTAGACACCATGATCAATGCTGTGTCTGCCAAACGTTGGTTTGAAGCGCACGGCGGTACCGTTGTGTCACGTCATTTTGTGGCACTGACCAGCAACATCGAAGCTGCTGGCAAGTTTGGCATTCAAACCTGTTTTGGGTTTTGGGATTGGGTAGGCGGCCGGTACTCTTTGTGGTCGGCCATTGGATTGCCTTTGGCAATCGCCATTGGGGCTGACAAGTTCCGTGAAATGTTGGCCGGTGCACATGCCATGGACCAACATTTTCAGCATGCAGAGACTGCGCAGAATTTGCCTGTTCGCTTGGGCTTGCTCGATGTTTGGTATCGTAACTTTTTGCGCTACACCAGCCGTTGTCTAGCGCCTTATCACAGCGCACTCAAACGCTTTGCGCCTTACTTGCAGCAGCTCGAGATGGAGAGCAACGGCAAACAAGTGGATCAAACAGGCCAAGTGTTGCCATATGGCACATCGCCCGTGTTGTGGGGTGAACCCGGCACCAATGGCCAGCATGCATTTTTTCAAATGTTGCATCAGGGGAGAGATGTGGTGCCTCTCGAATTCGTGGCTGTGAAAAACGCCACGCATGCAATGCCCGATCACCAAACTTTGTTGTTGTCGAATGTGTTGGCGCAGGCACAAGCTTTGATGGTGGGAAAGTCGGATGCGGGTGGGCACAAAAACTTTCCAGGCAATCGTCCCAGCACCATTGTCTTGCTTGAAGATTTAACGCCCTTCAATTTGGGCGCACTGATTGCCTTGCAAGAACACCGCGTGTTTGTGAGCGGTGCGGTGTGGGGCATCAACAGCTTTGACCAATGGGGCGTCGAGTTGGGCAAGGTGCTGGCCAAAGACCTTCACAGCCGTTTGTTAACGGGTGATGTGTCTGGCTTGGATGCATCTACGGCGCAGCTTTTGAAACGCTTGGTTTGATCAGCAAACGCTGACACCTTGTTGGTTTCATTTTAGGCGTCAGTGTTTGTGTTGACTGTGATCGTGTTCAGACGGTTTGACAGGGACTGCCTCTGCGGCTTGGGCCGCTGCTAATTTGACGATCAGCTTGCCTTTCATACCCGCTTCAAAGTGGCCGGGCACCAAACAGGCCATTTCAAGTTCAATGGCTTGGTCAAACTTGATCACCCATTCGCGCATTTCGCCGGCAGGAACACTGACCGCAATGGCCCCTGCACCACCGCCATGACTGTGTTCATGACTTGACTTGCCAGCAGATGCCATGGCCTGCATTTCTTTGGCGTGTGCTGCAATATTTGCTGCGTTGCCAATGACCATCTCGTGCGCTAATTTCCCTTTGTTCCGTATGACAAAGCGAATGGTCTCCCCCGTTTTCACTTGAATGACGTCTGGCGTGAACTTCATGGTGTCGTGCATCGTCACATCGATGCTGCGGCTCACTTCTAGGGTTTGCAATGGCATGGCTGTCGTCGTTGCTGCAGTGCCAGTGGGTGCATCCACCTGCCCATGATCATCGTGTGCCACAGCGTCATCGCCATGTGCATGGCCGCCTGCAGCCCACTCGGGATGATGATCAAAGACTTCGTAAGCTACGAGCGACAAGCCGCTTATCACGATGCCCAAGCCCAGTGTGTAAGTCCACAAGGCACGCTGCCAACGCAATTGCAAGGTGGAGGCCAACGCGATCACAGAGATCAAAAATCCTAGCGGCACCACCCAGGCACTGCGGGCAGGTGAATCGGGAAAGTGCTGCAAACCGCCCGTGAAAAAGCCCAGGCCGATGGACAGTAAGGTGCCCATGAACAAAGACTGAAACAAGCCTTGTGCATGGGCTTCATGGCTGGCGCGGTGCTCTAGCCATGCGCCTGCGACAAACAACACAATGCCGATGGCGGCGGTCCACAAAGAGCGTGAGCCGCTGAAGAAGCCATGGTTGACGGCACCCGAAATGAAGCTGATGCCAGCGTACTTCATCAGCATGATGCCGTGCTGTTTGCCGAAGGAGGTAGGGGTCATGTTGCGTGCTTGTGGATCGGATGAGAGAAAGTATGACGCATTTCCTGGAGTCCTATGCGCCCATAAAAAAACCCCGCAATCTCTTGCGGGGTTTTTTGTGCGAGGTCAAAGGTCTTGGCAGACCCTTGAGGCAGCGGGCAATTACATGCCCATGCCGCCCATACCACCCATGCCGCCCATGTCAGGCATGCCACCGGCGCCAGATTCCTCTTTGGGTGCTTCTGAAACCATGCACTCTGTGGTCAACATCAAAGATGCCACGGATGCTGCGTTTTGCAAAGCAGTGCGTGTCACTTTGGTTGGGTCCAAAATGCCCATTTCAATCATGTCACCGTAGGTGTCGTTGGCAGCGTTGAAGCCGTAGTTGCCTTTGCCGGCCATCACAGCGTTCACCACAACAGAAGGCTCGCCACCTGCGTTGTAAACGATCTCGCGCAAAGGCGCTTCGATGGCTTTCAACACCAGCTTGATACCAGCGTCTTGGTCAGCGTTGTCGCCTTTGATGGCGCCAGCGTTTTGACGAGCGCGGAACAATGCAACGCCACCGCCAGCCACAATGCCTTCTTCCACAGCAGCGCGAGTAGCGTGCAATGCGTCTTCAACACGGGCTTTCTTTTCTTTCATTTCGACTTCGGTGGCAGCGCCAACCTTGATCACGGCAACACCGCCAGCCAACTTGGCCACGCGCTCTTGCAGTTTTTCACGGTCGTAGTCAGAAGTGGCTTCTTCGATTTGAACGCGGATTTGTTTCACACGTGCTTCGATGTCGCCAGCTGCGCCAGCACCGTCGATGATGATGGTGTTTTCTTTGCCCACTTCGATGCGCTTGGCTTGACCCAGGTCTGCCAATGTCACTTTTTCGAGTGTCAAACCAACTTCTTCAGCGATCACTTTACCGCCGGTCAAGATGGCGATGTCTTCCAACATGGCTTTGCGACGATCGCCGAAGCCAGGAGCCTTCACAGCCACAACCTTCAAGATACCGCGGATGGTGTTGACCACCAAAGTTGCCAAGGCTTCGCCTTCAACTTCTTCAGCAATGATCAACAAAGGACGGCCAGCTTTTGCAACGGCTTCCAATGTAGGCAACAAGTCACGGATGTTGCTGATTTTCTTGTCGAACAACAACACGAAGGGGTTGTCCAGCAAAGCAGCTTGCTTCTCGGGGTTGTTGATGAAGTAGGGTGACAGGTAGCCACGGTCGAATTGCATGCCTTCAACGATGTCGAGTTCATTGTCGAGTGACTTGCCGTCTTCAACAGTGATCACGCCTTCTTTGCCCACTTTGTCCATGGCTTTGGCAATGATCTCGCCAATGCTGTGGTCGCTGTTGGCAGAAATAGAACCGACTTGAGCGATTTCTTTGGTGGTTGTGGTGGCCTTGGTGGCTTTCTTCAACTCTTCGATCAAGGCTGCAACAGCTTTGTCGATACCGCGCTTCAAGTCCATGGGGTTCATGCCGGCGGCAACGTACTTCATGCCTTCGCGAACAATGGCTTGTGCCAACACGGTAGCGGTTGTTGTACCGTCACCAGCGTTGTCAGAAGTCTTGGAAGCAACTTCCTTGACCATCTGGGCGCCCATGTTTTGCAACTTGTCTTTGAGTTCGATTTCTTTGGCCACGGACACACCGTCCTTGGTCACGGTGGGGGCGCCGAAAGAGCGCTCGAGCACCACATTGCGACCCTTAGGGCCCAAAGTCACTTTGACCGCGTTGGCCAAAATGTTCACGCCTTCAACCATGCGTGCGCGGGCTTCGCCGCCGAAAATTACGTCTTTTGCTGCCATTTTT
>JAHEBO010000032.1:3600-10980 GCA_024642215.1 Limnohabitans sp. | reverse complement strand
GCACCCCATCCCTCGCCCACAGGCCATCCGGCTGGGCTTGGGCATGGTCTGGCATCTTCATTGGCACGTTGGTCTCCTTGTTGACGCATTGGCCCGCGCAATGGCTGGGCACAAGTTTGTCGCAGGCCACACAGGGGCAAGTGCAATTGCAAGAACCTCAAGGTTCTATTTGGCAAGGTTCTGGCAAATTGGTGTTGACGGGCGGCGAAGGCAGCCGTGATGCCATGGCGCTGCCAGGTCGCATTGAATGGCAATTGCGCCTTAGTCCTCAAGGTCTGCGCTTGCCCAGTTTGAATTTGCAATTGCTGGCACCTTGCTGCATGACACAGCCTGCGTTGGTTCAAATCAATGCGCAACTTGGCAATGCGTCATGGCAGTTGCAAATGAACGATCACCGCTCGCAATGGCCTGCGCATTTGTTAAGTGGTTTGGGCGCCCCTTGGAACACCCTGCAACCCGAAGGCAATTTGAATTTGGTCACCGAACAACTCCAACTTCAAGCTTGGCCTGGCCGCATCAACATGCAAGGTCGCATGGTGCTCACCGCCGAAAACATGTCCTCTAAATTAAGCACCTTGCGGCCCATGGGCACCTACCAAGTCAGCCTTGGCAAGCTCGGCACAACTGGCAACGACTCGGCCTCCGCAACATCTCCTGCATTGGCTTTGACCACACTGTCTGGCAGTTTGCTCTTAAGCGGCCAAGGTCAGTGGCAAAACAACCGACTTCAATTTCGCGGCGAAGCGTCTGCAGTGCCTGAACACGCAGCCGCTCTGTCAAATTTGCTGAACATCATTGGACGGCGCCAAGGCGCGCGCAGCTTGCTCTCATTGGGTTGAACATCATGGTCTCACGCACACACACTTCCAAACACATGCTGCAAAGCACCCAACTCACACGCTTGCTGGTCAGCCTCAGCGTTTGCTTGCCATTGGCTTTTGCAGCTGGCAGTGTGGGTGCTCAAGCGCCCAAGGCCAACAAAAAAGCGAGTGCCAATAACGCGCCGGCCAAAGCCACACAAGAGCCTGTCACGCTGAACTTCAACAATGCGGACATTGACGCGGTGGCCAAAACCCTGGCCACCTTGTCGGGCCACAACGTGGTGGTCGATCCTCGCGTCAAAGGCACCATCACTCTGACCAGCACCGTGCCCGTGGCACCCGCCCAAGCACTGCGTTTGTTTGCAGCCCAGCTTCGCACGCAAAGTTTTGCACTGGTGGAATCGGCTGGCTTGTATTTGGTTGTGCCCGAAGCCGATGCCAAACTCCAAAGCGGTGGCGTCTCGGCCGGTGCAGTGCCCGCCTCCAACGGCCAAATCATCACGCAAATTTTTCAGCTGAACCACGAAAGCGCCAACAATCTGGTGCCCATCTTGCGCCCCCTCATCAGCCCTAACAACACCGTCAACGTGAATCCTGGCACCAATGCTTTGGTGATCACCGATTACGCCGACAACTTACAGCGCTTGGGTCGCATCATCACAGCACTCGATGTGGCCAATGCCACCGGCGTGGAAATGGTTCACTTGAAGCATGCGCTGGCCAGTGATGTGGTGCCCATGCTGCAACGCTTGTTAGACACGGGCGCAGCCAGCGGCGGCGCACCGGCAGCAGGCCAAACAGATGCCTCATCCAAAACCGCCGTGATGGCGGAAGCGCGTAGCAACTCGCTCATCGTGCGTGCGGCCAATGCGGCACGCATGGCGTTGGCGCGCTCACTCATTGCCCAACTCGACCAGCCCTCCGATTCAGGCCCCAATGCAGCCAGCGGCAACATCCATGTGGTGTATTTGAAAAATGCCGATGCCACCAAACTGGCGGCCACATTGCGTGCCGCCATGTCCGCACAAAGCAGTTCAGGCAATGCCGCCGCGACTGGCGCCGCCATGCCCGCTGCAAGCAACGCGAACACCAATGCCAACAATGCAGGCAGCGCCAACGCCAGCTTCAACAACGGCTCGCAGCCTTCGACGGGCGGTCAAATTCAAGCCGACCCGTCCACCAATGCGCTCATCATCACTGCACCTGAACCGCAGTATCGACAATTGCGCGCTGTGATTGACAAGCTCGATGCACGTCGTGCCCAAGTTTTTGTAGAGAGCCTGATTGCCGAAGTGAGCGCCGAAAAAGCAGCCGAATTTGGCGTGCAATGGCAAGGCCCTGTGGGCAGCAAAGGCGACAACAACATCGGCTTGCTGGGCACCAACTTCAAAGTGGGGGGCGCCAACCTCATTTCATTGGCCACGCAAGGCGCCAGCGGCACTTTGGCACCATCCTCGGGACTGAATGTGGGTGTTGCCCACAACACCAATGGCACGTACGTGCTCGGTTTCTTGGCGCGGTTTTTACAAACCACAGGTGATGGCAATGTGCTGTCTACGCCAAACTTGCTCACCTTGGACAACGAAGAAGCCAAAATTGTGATTGGCCAAAACGTGCCCTTTGTCACGGGCCAATACACCAACAACAATACCAATGCAGGTTCGGTCAATCCGTTCCAAACCATTGAGCGCAAAGATGTCGGTTTAACCTTGCGCGTGAAGCCGCAAATCAGTGAAAACGGCACCGTCAAATTGCAGATCTACCAAGAGGTGAGTCGACTCGACCCGGCCTCCATCAACTCCGCCACAGGCTTGATCACCAACAAGCGTTCCATTGAATCCAGCGTACTGGTAGAAGATGGCGCCATTGTGGTCTTGGGTGGTTTGCTGCAAGACGATTACGGCAACAGCCAAGAACGTGTGCCTGGTTTGGGTGATGTGCCTTTGTTTGGCAACTTGTTTCGCGCCGAATCACGCAGCCGCAAAAAAACCAACCTCATGGTGTTCTTGAGGCCCGTGGTGGTGCGTGATGGTGCAGCCACCGAAGGCTTGTCCTTGAACCGCTATGAGCAAATGCGTGGCGCGCAAATTGAAGCCCAGCCCGGCACCAGTACAGGCTTGCCTGCCATGGGCGCCCCTGTCTTGCCCGAAGCAACGCGCAAACCCTGAGCACCCTGATGGCGCACAAATACCCACTTCCTTATGCCTTTGCGCGCAGCCACCAACTGCTGTTGGAGGACGATGGCACACGCCTCACGCTGTGGCTGGGTCCCGACAGTGCGGCCAATGCGATCTCTGAAGTGATGCGCAAATGGCGCTCTGAAAAAGTGGCACTCGAGATTGCGCGCGACCACCCAACAGGCCTCAAGCAACGCATCAGCCAAGCCTACACGGCACAATACGGCCCCGGCGAATCAAGTGCGGCAGCCGTGGTGAGTGAAGTGGAATCGGCCGCCGATTTGTCGCGCATGATGCAAGAGCTGCCTGCCGTCGAAGATTTGTTAGAGACCAGCGACGATGCACCCATCATCCGCATGCTCAACGCGCTCTTGACGCAAGCTGCGCGCGATGGCGCCAGCGACATTCACATCGAACCCTACGAACGCCACTCCAGCGTGCGCTTTCGCGTCGATGGCAATTTGCGCGAAGTGGTGCAACCCAATCGCGCCTTGCACGCCGCCCTGATTTCTCGCTTGAAAATCATGGCCGAGCTCGACATTGCCGAAAAACGTTTGCCACAAGATGGCCGCATCAGTTTGCGCTTGGGATCACGCGCGGTGGATGTGCGTGTTTCTACTTTGCCCAGTGCGCATGGCGAACGCGCCGTGCTGCGTTTGCTCGACAAGTCTGAAACACGACTGAGTTTGGCATCGGTGGGCATGCAAGGCCGCACACTGGAACGTTTCCAACAACTGGTCACACAGCCGCATGGTTTGATTTTGGTCACCGGCCCTACGGGCTCTGGCAAAACCACCACGCTGTATGCGGCACTGCAAAGCTTGGACGCCGCAGGCAGCAACATCATGACGGTGGAAGACCCCATCGAGTATGAGCTGGCAGGCGTAGGCCAAACACAGGTGAACGCCAAAATTGACTTGAGCTTCGCCAAGGCCTTGCGTGCCATCCTGCGCCAAGACCCCGACATCATCATGATCGGCGAGATTCGCGATTTTGAAACCGCCCAAATTGCCATTCAAGCGTCCATGACGGGCCACTTGGTGCTGGCCACGTTGCACACCAACGATGCCACCAGTGCGGTCACACGCCTCACCGACATGGGCATTGAACCCTTCTTGCTCAGCTCCTCTTTGCTAGGCGTGTTGGCGCAACGTTTGGTGCGCAAAGTTTGCACGCACTGCCAAGGTTCGGGATGCGCTCACTGCGGGCAAACAGGCTACGCTGGCCGCACAGGCATTTTTGAATTGCTGGTGACCGACGACGCATTGCGCGCGCAAATTCATGCCAAACAAGCCGAAGCCAACATCCGCGATGCAGCGATCGCTGGCGGTATGGTGCTCATGCGAGAAGACGGCGAACGCCTGGTACAGCTGGGTGTCACCAAAGCCGAAGAATTACTGCGCGTGACGCGCGACTAAGCCACCTATGCAATTTCAGCGCGTCATTCGGGGTTCATTTGCAAGCATGCTGTGTTTGGCATGTGGGTTAAGCCAAGCACAAATGAACCATGCAGTGCCTGACCCCGAACTCACGCCTGAGACGGCTACCCCATGGCATTACACCTTGGGATTGCGTGTGCGCGCTGACGACATCAACCAAGACACGCACAGTGCCAAGCTCAGGCCTGTTGTGGGATTGCGCTACGGGCGTTGGCGCGTTGGCATTGGGGATGGCCAAGAATGGCTGCGCTTCAACAGCTTTCGCAAAGAGCCCAGCCTCAGTTACCAATGGATTGAACAAAGCGACATCAGCTTAGGGCTGTCCATGCGCATTCACAACCTCAACACCGGCGAAGCCTTTGATGTGTTTGAACCGGGTCGCAAAACGCTGCGCAGCCGTGTGTTGGCCAACGTGCGCGTCACAGACCGCTGGTCTGCGGGCATCGAGTGGACGCAAGATTTGCTCAACCGCGGCGACAGCAGCACCCTGGGCCTGGGCGTTTCCTATGCCTGGCCCCTGTCACAGCACAGCGAGCTCAGCCTTAACGCTGGCATCACTTGGGCCCCCGCAGAACATTGGCGAACGGCAGCGGGCATTCACCGCGAGAGCGCTGGCGGCCTCACCACCGGCACAGGCTCGGTGGGCTCTGGGCTCAGTTATAAGCACAGCATCTCCAAGCATTGGGCTTGGTACAGCACCTTGGGTGTCAACAAAGAAGTCGGCAATGTGGCCAAGTTGTCTGGCCCGCACAGTTTGGTCAATGGCCAAATTGGTTTGCTTTACTTTGACCGATAAACACGCCAATCGCCCACTCAGTCATGCCCGCTTATTCCTATGAAGCCCTGCAAAACGATGGCGCCTTGCGCAAAGGTGTGATCGAAGCCGACAGTGCCAAAGCCGCGCGCAGTCAGTTGCGTTCGCAGGCTTTGGTGCCACTGTCAGTGCAAGCCTTGGGCGCGCACGCCGCAGAGAAAAACACCCAAAGCATTTGGCAAACCAACATCGGCTCGCGCCAATGCTTCTCTCCCAATGCCTTGGCAGTTTGGACCCGACAGCTTGCCAGCTTGGTTGGCAGTGGCCTGCCTTTAGAACGCTCACTGGCCGCATTGGGCGATGAAGCTGAATCAGAAAAACAAGCGCACTTGGTGGCCCAATTGCGCGCAGAGGTCAATGCTGGCTTGGGTTTGGCCAAAGCCATGTCGCAGCACCCCAAAGAGTTTTCCGCGCTCTACACCGCGGTCATCAGTGCGGGCGAACAAGGTGGCAATTTAGGCCAAGTGCTCACCCAACTGGCAGACGATTTACAAGATCAGCAAACCCTCAAAGCCAAGCTGCTCAGCGCCTCCTTGTACCCGGCCATTGTCAGTGCGATTGCCTTGCTCATTGTGATTTTCTTGCTCAGCACGGTGGTGCCGCAAGTGGCCCAAGTGTTCTCAGGCAGTCAACGCAAACTACCAGGCCTCACGGTGGCCATGCTCGCCATCAGTGGCTTTGTCCGCAACCAGGGTTGGCTCTTGGTCTTGCTGATGGGCTTGTCGTGGCTGGGCATTCACCAAGCTTTGAAACGTCCCCGTTTGCGCATTCAATTTGACGCCGCCTTTTTGCAATTGCCCGTCGTGGGTCGACTGGCCACGGGCTACAACACCGCACGCTTTGCCAGCACCTTGGCCATGCTCACATCGGCCGGTGTGCCCATCTTAAAAGCCATGCAGTCTGCGGCAGACACCTTGTCCAACCAAGCCATGCGCGCCGATGTGCTCGATGCCTTGGTGTTGGTTCGCGAGGGCGCCCCACTGGCCATGGCCATGGGGCAAAAGAAACGCTTCCCCAGTTTGTTGGCCATGTTTGCGCGCTTGGGCGAACAAACGGGTCAATTGCCGGTGATGTTGCAACGTGCAGCACAACAACTCTCGGCCGATGTGCAACGCCGCGCCATGGCCTTGGCCACCATCCTGGAGCCCTTGTTGATTGTGGCCATGGGTGCCGTGGTCATGCTCATTGTGTTGGCCGTGCTGATGCCCATCATGGAACTGAACCAATGGGTTCGTTAAACTTTCTTCAGTCAAAGGAGTCACCATGGCAGCCAGCTTAGACGGTCAACTGGTGGTGGCGATTTCATCGCGCGCCTTGTTTGACTTTGAAGAAGAGAACCAGGTGTTTGAGCAAGGCGATGACCGCGCCTACATGAAGTTACAGCTAGAACGTTTGGAAGAACCTGCCAAACCGGGCGTGGCATTTTCTTTGGTCAAAAAGTTGCTAGCCTTCAATGACGCCCAAACGCAGCGCGTGGAAGTGGTCATTTTGTCGCGCAACGATCCGGTGTCTGGCATGCGTGTGTTCAGATCGGCCCAGCATTACGGCCTGCCCATTCAGCGCGGCAGCTTCACACGCGGGCAATCGCCTTGGCGGTATTTGAAGCCGCTCAATGCCAACTTGTTTTTGTCAACGCATTTGTCAGATGTGCGTGCGGCACTTGACGCAGGCGTGCCAGCTGCACAGGTCTACCCACACTCGGCACACGCGTCTGAAGCGCACCCTCACGAAGTGCGCATTGCCTTTGACGGTGATGCAGTTTTGTTTTCTGACGAAGCCGAGCGGGTTTTTCAAGCAGAAGGTTTGTCGGCTTTTCAAGCGCACGAGCGCGCCAAAGCAGCACAGCCCTTGTTGGCTGGTCCCTTCAAACCACTTCTGGCCGCGCTTCATCGCTTGCAGCAAGAAGGCACCCCTGCCATGCGCATTCGCACAGCATTGGTCACAGCACGCAGTGCGCCTGCACACGAACGTGCCATTCGCACGCTCATGGAGTGGAACATTGAAGTGGACGAAGCCATGTTCTTGGGCGGTTTGCCCAAAGGTGAATTTTTGAAAGAGTTTGAGCCCGACTTTTTCTTTGACGATCAAACCGGCCACATTGAGTCGGCCGCGCAGCATGTGCCTGCTGG
>JAHEBO010000032.1:0-3500 GCA_024642215.1 Limnohabitans sp. | reverse complement strand
AAGCCAATGCCCGCGGCAATCCAGCGGTCTTTGCGCATGGGCTCACCTAAAAACCAAGCAGCGCCCAACATGATGAAGATGGGGCCCGTGAAGCCAATGGCGGTCATGTCGGCCAATGGAATTTGGGGCAAGGCGATGAACCACAGCATCAAGCCCAAGGTGTGCACCCCGCCGCGCCAAAACTGACCCTTGATGTCGTTGGGCACATAGGCCGCCAAACCCTGATGCCAGAGCAAAGGCAGCATGATCAGGAGGCCGCAAAAATATCGCAAAAACTGGGCTTCGAACGGGTCCATTTGCATCGAGAAAGAACGTGCAATGGTGTTCAGCAGTGAAAACGTCAAACCGCCCAAGGCCATCCAGGCCATGCCGCGCACCGGTGCAGGCAAGCGTTCAAAACGCCGTGTGTTTTGCAATCGTGTGAGGGTCAGCAAGCGCTGAAGGGGGGTCGGTAGAAATCTTGACACCCGCGAACTATATCGGACCCCCCAACCCATGCGAGTCTCATGGGTTACCGGGGCGGAAATCGACAAATGTCTGTCGCATAGAAAACGGGCCTCTAGGGCCCGTTCTGGATGGATCTTAGACAGATCAGCTGTTTTGCAAAGCGGCAATGCGCTCTTCAATGGGAGGGTGGGTTGAGAACAACTGACCAATGCCACCCGCAATGCCCATGGCCGCAACGCTCTTAGGCAACTCGGCTGTGTGCAAGCCGCCCAAGCGGGCCAACGCGTTCATCATGGGCTGCTTGCGACCCATCAACTGCGCGGCACCGGCATCGGCACGGAACTCACGATGGCGGCTGAACCAAGCCACCACAATGGCAGCGGCGAAGCCGAGCACAATGTCCAACACAATGGTGGTGATCCAATAGCCCATGCCAGGTCCTGTGTTTTCTTCGTCGTTTTTGCGCAAGAAACTGTCGACGGCATAGCCGATCACGCGAGACAAGAACACCACAAAGGTGTTCATGACGCCTTGAATGAGGGTCATGGTGACCATGTCGCCGTTGGCAATGTGCGCCACCTCGTGGGCCAACACCGCCTCGATTTCTTCGTGCGTCATGTTTTGCAACAAGCCTGTTGAAACGGCCACCAAGGCGGAGTTTTTAAAGGCACCAGTGGCAAAGGCATTGGGGTCGCCTTCAAAGATGCCGACTTCAGGCATGCCAATGCCCGACTTGTCGGCCAATTTTTGAACCGTATCGACCAGCCATTTTTCGTCGGCGTTGCTGGGCTGCGCAATCACTTGCACGCCAGAGCTCCATTTGGCCACAGGCTTGCTGATCAGCAAGGAGATGATGGCGCCGCCAAAACCCATGATCAGGGCATAACCCAGCAGCGCGCCCAAGTTCAATCCGTTGGCCGTGAGGAATCGGTTCACGCCCAACAAACTGGCCACCATACCCAACACCAGCACCACGGCCAAGTTGGTCAACACAAATAAAAGAATACGTTTCATGAGGAATGAAGTTCCACCGCCCAGCGAAGGCCAAGCGCACATGTCGAATATTAGGGGGGCGCCCAACAAAATCAAGTGAGGCAACTTAATTCCTCAAAAAGGAACGGATTTAGAGGGTTCGAGGCAAACGAAAGACCTGTGTGTCTTGGTAGAAGGCTGGTGACGCGTTGTCTGGCCACCAACCTGGAAGGCCCAAAACGGGGGTAGGCAAAAAGGGTTTGCGGGCTAATTTGGCAGCTTGTAAGTCTTGGGCCAGCCAAGCATCCCATTCGAGCAAAGGCAAGTTTTGAGGGACACGCCACATGTGAACGGTGATGGCCTTGTAGGGTGCAATCAATTTTTCCAATGCGGCATGACCAAAAACTTGCATGTGTGCTGTGCACCAAAGCGCCCGGTGCGTGACAAAGGCCGCCTGCCAATCCCGTTTGACCAATGCGTCCCAAATGACATCGTCGACTTGAAGCAAGCATGCGTTTTCATCAAACACCGTGACAGCATCCCGCACAGGGCCGCGCACGGCCCCCACGCCTTGGGCTTGAATGGCCGCAGCCTGCACTTGATTGAGTTGCTTCTTCGCTTGCGGAAAATGCAGCCAACACAATGCGTTGAAAAAATCATGCAAGCCGTCCCGCGTAGGCACAGCGTGTTGATCAAATATGAATTGTTCGTAAGCCATGCCCTCTGGCAGTTGGTCTTGCGACACAAACTGCACATGGCACACCGCGTTTGTTGGGGCTTCGTTGTGAAGCACTTGTTTGCGCATGTTCAATGCCGTATTGCATGCCTGCGCCACCGAAGCACCCTGCGCCACTTGTTGTGCGATGCGCTCCCCCACGGCGCGCCAAGGTTCAAGCCAAGGCGCCGTCCAATCAATGCGGCTTAGGCCACTCGCCATGGCAAAGCTTCACCCGAGCGCAAAGGTTTCAATTGGGCTTCACCAAATTGGAAGCTCTCGGGTGGGGTCCAAGCTTCACGCTTCAAGGTGATGGTGCCGGTGTTGCGTGGCAAGCCGTAAAAATCGGCACCATTGAAACTGGCGAAGGCTTCGAGTTGCGCCAGTTTGCCCACACTGTCAAAGGCCTCGGCGTACATCTCGAGGGCGGCGTGCGCGGTGTAGCAACCCGCGCAACCTGATGCGTGTTCTTTCAAGTGCGCAGGATGCGGCGCACTGTCGGTGCCCAAGAAGAAGCGTGTGTTGCCCGATGTTGCAGCGCTGAGCAAAGCCACACGGTGTGTTTCGCGTTTGAGCACGGGCAGGCAGTAATAGTGCGGACGAATGCCGCCCGTGAAAATGGCGTTGCGGTTGTACAGTAGGTGATGCGCAGTGAGCGTAGCACCCACAAAGCGATCGGCGCCCATCACATAGTCGGCGGCGTCTTTGGTTGTGATGTGCTCGAACACAATTTTGAGTTCGGGAAAATCGCGACGCAACGGAATGAGCTGCGTGTCAATGAAGGCCGCTTCACGGTCAAACAAATCGATGTCGCTGCTGGTCACTTCGCCGTGCACCAACAACAGCATGCCCACTTTTTGCATGGCTTCGAGTGTGGGGTAAATCTTTTTCAAATCGGTCACACCGGCATCGCTGTTGGTCGTAGCGCCTGCGGGATACAGTTTGCATGCGACCACACCGGCCGCTTTGGCTTTGACAATTTCTGCGGGTGGCAAATTGTCCGTCAGGTACAAGGTCATGAGGGGCTCGAAGGCCACGCCCTGGGGCACCGCCGCCATGATGCGGGATTTATAAGCCAAGGCCAACTCGGCGGTGGTCACCGGTGGCTTCAAGTTGGGCATGATGATGGCGCGGCCAAATTGTGCGGCGGTATGCGGTACCACGGTTTGAAGTGCGGCGCCATCGCGCACGTGCAAGTGCCAATCATCGGGGCGGGTAAGCGTGAGTGTGGATGTCATGGTGAATTGCCAATCAAGATTTTTGCAATGAAGGTTCGAGCAAGGCCATCAGGTCTTGCTCTGCCAAGCCTTGAGACCGCAACATGTCGCGGGTGTTGTGCAAGGACTGTAAGAGTTCCAAAGCTTGG
>JAHEBO010000014.1:54760-56493 GCA_024642215.1 Limnohabitans sp. | reverse complement strand
GTGGTGCTGGTGGGCAGCATGGGGGCGCAGCAACCCGAGGCGCTTCAAATATGGTTTGTGGCGGGCGCCAGTGTTGCCAGCGCCACTTGGTTTGGTTTGCTGGGTTTTGGCGCCCGTTGGCTAGCCCCATGGTTTGCACATCCCAAAGCATGGCAGGTGTTAGACGGCATCATTGGCGTCACCATGTGCTTGTTAGCTGCTTTGATGCTTCGTCATGCGCTGGTGTCTGTTTAGAACAAGGTTCTAACCGTGAGGCGCAAGTTTCGTGGTGCGCCTGCGTACAGGTAGTAGTGGCCAAACTGCTTGGGCGATTCTCTCCAATACACGCGGTTGTTGGCGTTCTCTAAAGCCAAAGTCCAGTCGGTGTCTTGACCCGCAACCTTGGTGCTGTAGTGCGCCGCTAAATCAACCGTTGTCCATGCGGGCAAAGTCATGCTGCCGCCTTCCATTAGATCGCGCTGGCCTTCGTGGCTGATGCGCGCCGAAGTCCGCAAACCTGGTAATTGTGTCCAACGGTATTCCGCTGCCGCACGCACCACCACTGAGGGCACGTTCAAAGGACGCTGACCATTCTGGCTAGGGTCGATCACGGCATCAGCGCGTTTTGCATTGAGCCATGTGGTTGCAGCGTCTAGTTTCCATTGTGTGCTGCGATAGCCCATACCCAATTCCAGACCTTTGTGATGGGCTAAGCCATCTAGTTTTCGGGTGCATGAGTTGTCTTCTTCGCAAGCGCCTTGATCGCCCCACACTGGGCGGGTGATGTCGAACATTGCGGCATTCCATTGCCATGCACCTTGTGCGCCTTTGAAGCCCAATTCTTTTTGGGTGCTCTTGGCAGAGGGCAATGCCTCGCCAGCGTTGCTATAGCGACTCCGGTTGGGTGTCACTTGTGTTTCCACACCTTGGCCATAGCTTGCATAGCCTGTGG
Source organism: Limnohabitans sp. (assembly GCA_024642215.1). Lineage (GTDB taxonomy): Bacteria > Pseudomonadota > Gammaproteobacteria > Burkholderiales > Burkholderiaceae_C > Limnohabitans_A. The sequence continues at coordinate 55,562 of JAHEBO010000014.1, read as the reverse complement.
TGTTGTAAGGCAGTTTGTGGCTGAAGGCGACCCAAGGCGTGGTGAGGGTGCGATCGTCGTGTGTCGCGCGACTGCCGTCCGTGCGTTGGCTGTCGCGTTGAATTTGGCTAGATCGCAAGCCCAGCCACAGGTCGGCAAACTGATGCACTCGAATGCGATCTTTCATGCTGATCTCGGTTGAGTACTCTTGGCGGTTGGTGTTCAAGTCATAGGGCTCCGGCGCTGCAGCACTGTCGCTGACGCCCGACAAGCTGCCCGTGCCAGCCCAGTTGTAGGCTTGCATCGGTGAGAGCTTGTCAATTTGACGCTGACGCATCCAAGAAAAACTCACGTCGTGTTGCAAACCTGCCAGCTGCACTTGGCCTGTCAATTCTGTTTGCAGCGCATCGTTGATGCGGCGTTCGTTCTCGCTGCGGTAGTCGTAAAGGTCAAATGTCTTGTCACTGCAGAAACGGTCGTAATTGCCTTCTGCATAACAGCCGTAGGCGTAGCTCAGGCGGTCGTCTGTTTTCAATCGCTGAGCCCCCACTTGGGTGGTCCACATCCAGCCGTTGTCCAAACGCTGCTTCAAACGCATGCTGCCTGTCAGTCCATCAAACACACCGGGTACCGACCAGCTTTGTTTAGCAAAATTGTTTTGAGCATAGGCAGGTGAGGGCAGGGCGTTGCCCGTGATGCTGGCGGCGTTCACCCCCATTTGTTGACGGCTGCTGCTTTCAACTTCCCACTCCAAACGGGTGTTGGCATTGAGGCGCCAATCCATGGCCAAGGACAACAGTTGACGGTGGCCTTTTGCGTTTTG
>JAHEBO010000014.1:5630-54660 GCA_024642215.1 Limnohabitans sp. | reverse complement strand
GTTTTCAAAACCACTCACTTGTTGCGCAGCAGGACTGGTGACCAAAACCGTATTGTTTTGGGCGATTGCGGTCGCACTGGCAAGCAGCAGTGCATGGCAAGTAAGTTTTGGCAATTGATGTGCCATTGCGTTTTCCTTCAACGAAATGGCAGGTCGGCTGGGTCATTCAACGAATCTAGGCAATTGAGTATTTGCCACGTTGTTTAGACAAGCTTCCCTGCGCGAGGATTACCTCAATCAGGTTCAAAGGGACTTTCTCAGTCTTGGCCATTCGGCCAAAACACCCCTAGCGGATGCCACTGATGATTCAGTGGCGAGTCGCATTGTAATTCACATGCTTGACACATGCAGAACCTTTTTGAGGGAGTGCAGAAATGATTGAGTATCAATTGATATATACTTGAGCAATCAAGTAATAGCCAACTAACGATGAAGAGAACAAACCATGGCCAAGTCAGCAAACACCAAAAGCACGCCTGTGAAATCCAGCGAACATCTTGAATTCTGCTTGCGGTTAACGCGCGCATATTCAACATTGACACGAAGGCTCGACAATTCACTTTCCAATCTGCATGGATTGAGCTTCAGTGACTTTATGATTTTGTATTACCTCGGCCGCGCACCTGAATCCAGATTGCGTCGAATAGATTTGGCCGAGCGTTTGGGCGTGACAGCATCTGGTGTGACCAGAAGTCTGATGCCATTGGAAAAGCTCGGCTTGATCTCTCGAGAGCCTGACCCAAGGGATGCAAGGGTTGGCTATGCCACATTGACCACTGGCGGTCAGCAACTTCTGAGCTATGCACTGGTCTCTATAGAACCCATTGCCAAAGAAGCCATTCAAAAAATTTCACCCGAACAAATGGCTGAGTTCCTGATGGTGCTCGGTGAACTTGCAGGCATCAACCTCTCAAACCACTGATGAACCCGTTGCTTCTACAAAACACCCAAGAGCTTGTGCAGGTGAGTGGAGGTTGTGGTGTATTGAAGCAGGGTTTTTTGGTCTGGGCGCAACAGGGCTGAAGCACCAAAGGCGGCCAATGTGGCTTCATGAAAGCCGCACAAAATGAGTTTCTTTTTGCCTGGATAGGTGTTGATGTCACCGACCGCAAAGATGCCCGTCGCTTCTGTGGCGAAGGTCTCTGTGTGAACTGGCAATTGTTTGCGTTCCATGTTCAAGCCCCAGTCGCTAATTGGGCCGAGCTTGGGTGAGACGCCCAAACACACAAGCAAATCATCGGCAGGCAGTACTTCAGTGTCAGCTTCGGAATTCAGAATTTCAAGACCCGTCAGTTGGCCATTGGTTTGTACCAAGCCTGTGGGTTGTCCTGCTACAAAGCGCATGGTTTGGTTCGCGCAGGCTTGGCGCATGTCTTCAATGGCTTGAGGCGCGGCTTGAAACTGATCACGCCTGTGGACCAAGGTGACGCTGGCTGCTGCTGAAGGGCCTTCACGCCATTGGGCGCAGGCTTCTAATGCGGCATCGCTGTCTCCCAACACGATCAAGTGCTTGCCTTGGAACGTCGATTCGTTTGGTGCTGTGTGAAAAATGTGCTGACCCAATAGTTCTTCAAAGCCTGGCAAGCTGAGGCCGCGTTTGACGAAGGCGCCTACGCCAGCCGCAATGAAAACTGTGGCGGCTTTGAACTGGGTACCTGTGTCTGTTTGCACATGCCACTGACCGTCTTCAGTGGCTTTGAGTTCACTGACCAATTCTTGAAGGTGAAACTGCGGTGCAAAGGGTTTGACTTGCTGTTGCAGTTGGTCAATCAATTGTTGACCTGTGCAATACGGAATGCCCGGAATGTCGTAAATGGGTTTGTTGGCATAGAGCTCTACGCACTGGCCGCCCACTTGCGGCAACGCATCCACCACGTGGCAGCGAATGTCTTGAAGCCCTAGCTGAAACGCTTGGAACAGGCCGACAGGACCTGCGCCAATGACCAGGGCTTCTGTTTCAATCAACGCTGCAACTCGCTCAATTTGCCAATCTTGTCTTTCCAGTCGTCGGCATCAGGCATGGGCGCTTTGCGCTTGGTGATGCTTTTCCAAGTGGGCAACAGGGCCAGCTCGGCGTTGAGCTTGGTCATGTGCGCTTGGTCGGCTGGCAGGTCTTCTTCTGCATAGATGGCATTGACAGGGCATTCTGGAATGCAAACGGCGCAATCGATGCACTCGTCGGGGTCAATGGTCAAAAAGTTGGGGCCTTCGCGGAAGCAATCGACTGGGCAGACATCCACGCAGTCGGTGTATTTGCAGCGGATACAGGATTCAGAAACAACGTGGGTCATGACAGTTTGAAATGGCTAGGACATTGATGAACGCCATGGGGATGACGTCCTAAAGTGGGCATTTTAAGGCAGTTAAGGGGCTTGTCTCAATTCACCAACACTGCGCCTGAGGTCTTATGGCTGGCGGTGTCCACCAAAATGAGGGCACCCAAGATGCGAGATTGCTCAAAAGGCAAGGTCGTTAGGGGCTCTTGAAAGACCAAAGTCACGTGACCAACCGCGTTGGCGGGCAATTCTGTGGCTTCTTCTTTGGCCAAGGTGTTGATGTTCAAGCGGTGAACCACGCGCTGCACTTTGGCCTTGACCCAACGGTGACCGTGCAAAGCCCAGTACAGGCGGCCAGCCACCAAAGGCTCATCGTCCATCCAGGCCACCGTGGCATCGATTTGACGTTGGCCTTCAAGACCAGAATCTGCGGCCACAACCCAATCGCCCCGAGACACATCGACTTCGCGGTCGAGTACCAAGCCAGCGCTTTGGCCTGTGACCTTGGATTTGTCTTGGCGTGTGGCCGACAACACCTGCGCCACGCTAGCTGCTTGGCCGCTGGGAAAGACTTTGACGTTTTGGCCTACGCTCAAGGTACCAGTGGCCACACGCCCCCAAAACACGCGGCGACCTTGGTGGGTCACGTTGGAATCATGGAATTTTTCAACCCATTGCACCGGAAAGCTCATGGCCACATCGGCTTCAGCATGGGTGTTGGGCAATGTTTCCAAAATTTGCAACAAGTTGGGACCGGTGTAGCCACACCAGTTGGCATGGCTGTCCACCACGTTCCAGCCCTTGAGCGCAGAAACGGGCACCCATGCTTTGACGTTGATGCCTGCTTCGGTGGCAAATTTGGCCAAGGCACCTTGAATGTTTTGATAAGCCAAGGTGGCGTCTTCAACGGCATCCAGCTTGTTGATGGCAAACACCACAGAGGGCACGCGGAGCAACTTCAAAAGCAGGCTGTGGCGTCGTGTTTGAGGCAATAGGGTAAGTTGAGCGTCTTGCCAATCGAGTTTGGTGGCATCGACCAACACCACGGCTGCATCGGCGCTGGATGCGGCTGTCACCATGTTGCGGGTGTATTGCTCATGGCCGGGTGCATCGCCAATGATGAACTTGCGTGTTTCGGTGCTGAAGTAACGGTAGGCCACATCGATGGTGATGCCTTGTTCGCGTTCAGCCGACAAGCCATCGGTGAGCAAGGCCAAGTCTGTTTCGCCTTGGCGTTGAACACCGGCCAAGTGATCTTGCAACACAGCTTTGGTGTCGACCAGCAAGCGGCCAATGAGGGTGCTCTTGCCGTCGTCTACCGAGCCGCAAGTGATGAATTTCAAGGCGTTGGCATTGTGCGCAAAAAGGGGGGCTGCGTTAATGGCAGCGTCTAAGTTAGCAATCGTGGTCATTAGAAATATCCGTCTTTTTTACGTTTTTCCATGGAAGCTTCTGAGGTCTTGTCGTCCATGCGCGTGGCCCCGCGTTCGCTCACTTCGGCAGCCAATGTTTCAATCACAATTTCTTCAGGGGTGGAGGCCGTACTTTCAACGGGGCAAGTGCAGGTGATGTCACCCACGGTGCGGAAACGCACTTCGCGCACTTCCACTTGTTCGCCATCTTTGGGAGGTGTAAGTTCTGTCACGGGCACCAGCAAACCACGGCGGTCGACCACCTCACGTTTGTGGGTGTAATAAATGGAAGGTAACGCAATGTTTTCGCGGGCAATGTATTGCCACACATCGAGTTCGGTCCAGTTGGAGATGGGGAATACGCGGAAGTGTTCGCCAGGTTGTAATTTGGTGTTGAACAAAGACCACAACTCGGGACGTTGAGATTTGGGTTGCCATTGGCCAAAGCTGTCGCGGTGGCTGAAGATTCGCTCTTTGGCGCGGGCTTTTTCTTCGTCGCGGCGAGCACCGCCAATGAGGGCATCAAACTTGAACTCTTCAATGGCTTCAAGCAAGGTGACCGATTGGTGCACGTTGCGTGATTCGCCAGGGTGCGCCAAGCGAACAGTGCCACGCTTCATGGAATCTTCCACGCTACGCACAATCAACTCAGCACCCAATTCGTTGGCGCGGAAATCCCGGAAGTCGGTCACTTCTTTGAAGTTATGGCCGGTGTCGATCATGAGCAAGGGGTAAGGAATGCGACCGCCTTTTTGTTTGTCGACAAAGGCTTTTTCGGCGCACTTGAGCATCACCAATGAATCTTTACCACCCGAGAACAAAAGAGTGGGGCGCTCAAAGGCGGCAGCAACTTCGCGCAGAATGAAGATGGTTTCTTCTTCCAAGGCATCAAGGTGGGCGTTGCTGAGGTGATGCAACAGTTCGGGTTCAGTGCGTGCGTTCATATATTGACTCTGACTTATTTCTTGGCGTGCAAGCCGCACTCTTTGGCGGCTTCGTCTTCCCACCACCAGCGGCCTGCGCGAAATTCCTCGCCTAAGCTGATGGCGCGTGTGCAGGGGGCACAACCAATGCTGGGGAAAAACTGATCGTGCAGCGGGTTGTAGTCCACCTGGTTGATTGAGATGTAGTGCCAGACATCACCCCATGTCCAGTTGGCCAAGGGATTGAGTTTGATGTGGCCTTTGGTGGCTTCTTCTGCACGGTCTATCAACGGTACTTCAGCACGGTTGGTCGATTGCTCACGACGCAAACCTGTGACCCAGGTACGTTGACCTTTAAGCGCTTCGGCCAAGGGCTCGAGCTTGCGAACTTGGCAGCAGGCTTTGCGAAGTTCTAGGCTTTCGTACATGGCTTCTTGGCCATGTGTTTTGACAAAGGCAATCACTTTTTCAGTGGACGGCCGATAGACCTTCACAGGGGCAACTGAATGCGCTTGCGTGCGTTCTAGCAGCGCCAAGGTTTCGCGATGCAAGGCACCCGTTTCCAACACAAACACGGGGATGTTCAGCGCGTTGTGGTTGATCAGGTGTGTGATGACCACATCTTCTGCGCCCAAACTAGAGGCTTGTGTGACGGGGCTGAATTCGTCAACTGCTTGCATGAGCAACGCCACTGTTTCGGCCACTTTGTCTTCAAAGTTGGCGCTGGGGTTGGCATGCAATGAGATCGCGTTTTGGGCATTGCCTTGACCGCTATCGATCAATGAAGACACGCTCATGCGCTTGCCTTTGCGAACAAGGGCTGTGTGTCGATTGCCGAGCCTTGGTAGAAGGCGGGGAAGCGATCGAACTGACGCTGTGCAGCGCTGGCATCTAGACCTTCGCGCAACACGGCCACATCAAAGCCTGTGCGTGCCATGGCCACCAATTGGTCAATGAGCACATCGCCTGTGGCGCGAATTTCACCTTTAAAACCTAAGCGGCGGCGCAGCAAGAAGGCCTGGCTGTAGGCACGGCCATCGGTGAATTTGGGAAAGTGCAAATCGATGCGCATGACACCGTCGAGCGAGACAGTTCGGGGATCGGCATCGTTTGCAATGCTGATCACCCCAGTGTCAGCAGCAGATTCAGTGCTTGGCGTGTGATCGTTGAATGACAAAATTTTCATGGGTGGCAATCGGGTACGAATCGGATATCAAGCGAGCTCGGGCTCGGGGTGACGTGCGCCGTTGGCAGCCGCCTTGAAAGCATCTTGGCCCACACGACGCAATGTCTCGATGAAGTATTCGGCACGGCCGTTTTCAGCAGGCGCCCTTAATTCAAGGTACTTGTTGATCACAGCTTCAATGACTTCAGGCACTTCGGCCGCAGAGAAAGAGGGACCCACCACCTTGCCCGCGCCAGCAGCGCCAGACAGTGTCGATCCATCGGAACCACCTAAGGTGACTTGGTACCACTCTTTGCCGTCTTTATCGACTCCCAAAATGCCGATGTGACCACTGTGGTGATGACCACAAGAATTGATGCAACCACTGATGTGCAGATCGATAGGGCCGAGGTCATCCAACTCATCCAAATCTTGATAACGCTCTGAAATAGCAGCCGCAACAGGTATGGCACGTGCGTTGGCCAATGCGCAATAGTCGCCGCCAGGGCAGGCAATCATGTCGTTCAGCAAACCAATGTTGGGGCTTGCCAAGCCCAAGTCTTTGGCTTCTTGCCAAAGGTCAAACAATTGTGACTCTTGAACCCAAGGAAGCACCAAGTTTTGTGAGTGCGTGACGCGTGCTTCACCGCGTGAGTACTTGTCCACCAATTGGGCAGAAGATTTGAGTTGATCTGCTGTCGCATCGCCCGGAGCCAAACCCAATCGTTTGAATGACAGTGTGACCGCGCGCAAAGCCGGATTTTTGTGCGCTACAACGTTTTGCTTTAACCATCTTTGGAATGCAGGGTCTGGCGTGTTTTGCCCAACAGAGGCGCTGGCGTGCACAGGTGCTGTCGGTTCAACAAAGCAAGCCGCCACACGCTGGAATTCAGCCTCAGTGATGGTGTGAGGACCACCATCGACCGTGATGATTTGCAAGAACTCGGCTTCCACTTCGTCGATATAGCGTTGACCTTCGGCTTTGACCAGAATTTTGATGCGCGCTTTGTACAAATTGTCTCGTCGACCCCAGCGGTTGTACACGCGTACAACTGCTTCCAGGTAGTTCATGATCTGTTGCCATGGCAAAAACGTTCGCACCAAGGTTCCGATGATGGGTGTGCGACCCATACCGCCGCCTATCCACACTTTGAAGCCAACCTCACCAGAAGCACTTTTCACAAGTTGCAAACCGACATCATGCCAACCGATGGCCGCGCGATCTTCGGTGGCACCAGTGATGGCAATTTTGAATTTACGAGGTAAGAACGCAAACTCGGGATGCAAGGTGCTCCACTGACGCAATATTTCTGCATAGGGGCGGGGGTCAACCACTTCGTCTATGGCAACACCGGCCAACTCGTCGGTGGTGATGTTGCGAATGCAATTGCCACTGGTTTGAATGCCGTGCATGTCCACGGTGGCCAAGAGGTCCATCACGTCGGCCGATTTGTCTAATGGAATCCAGTTGAATTGGACATTTTGGCGAGTGGTGAAGTGGCCATAGCCTTTGATGAGGCGAGGTGACTTACCAGGCAATACATCTTGTTGCGCTTGGGCTTTGGCAAAGAGATCAGCATCAGGCTGGTCGTACTCTTTGGCAATTTGGGCCAACACATTCAGCTGTCTGCCGGAGATCTCACCATAGGGTACCGCCACGCGCAACATGGGGGCGTAGCGCTGGACGTACCAGCCGTTTTGGAGGCGCAGGGGGCGAAACTCTTCATCGGCCAATTGACCTTTCTGCCAGCGTTCGAGTTGGTCGCGGTGTTGGGCTGCACGCAGTTTTACAAACTGACGGTCAAATTCTGTGTATTGGTACATCTGTAATAGGACTAGAAGCTTCGGACTTTGCCGATCAAGCTGCGAACTTTATCGATCCTTTATGTCAATTCAAACTATTTATTTGTTGTACATATATGCTTTTTGATCATAAGAGCGTTGGCTCAACTTTTAAATGTCCCCTAAGTGACTGGGCATTGTCTTGCTGATACAGTTTCTCTTTTGAGGAGATTGGCATGAAGTCTTGGGTGCACATTGGCGCCTTGTGGGTGTCGTTCTGGCTGGCCTTGTCGGCCAACGCGCAAACGCCCATTCGCATTGGTGAGATCAACAGTTACTCGGCCATGCCGCAATTCACGCAGCCCTACAAACAGGGTTGGCAGTTGGCGATCGAAGAGATCAATGCCGCGGGGGGCTTGTTGGGCCGCAAGGTGGAGGTGCTTGCCCGTGACGATGCCGGTAAACCTGAGGATGCACTAAGACATGCCATTGAATTGACCAGCCAAGAAAAAGTTGATGTATTGGCAGGTGGCTTTTTGTCCAACGTTGGCTTGGCATTGGCGGACCATGCAGCCAAAAACAAGCGTTTGTTTGTGGCCAGTGAACCGCTCACCGATGCCTTGGTGTGGGACAAAGGCAATCGATATACCTTCCGCCTTCGCCCTAGCACTTACATGCAGGCAGCCATGCTGGTGGAAGAGGCTGCCAAGTTGCCCGCCAAACGTTGGGCCACATTGGCACCCAACTACGAGTATGGCCAAAGTGCTGTGGCCAGCTTCAAAGAACTTTTAAAAGCAAAGCGCCCTGATGTTGAATTTGTGGGTGAGCAGTGGCCCGTGTTGGGAAAAATTGATGCAGGCAGCAGTTTGAGTGCGCTGATGCAAAGCAAACCCGACGCCATTTTCAATGTGACCTTTGGCGCTGACTTGGCCAAGTTGGTGCGCGAGGGCAATCAGCGCGGTATTTTCCCCAAGGTGCCTGTGGTGTCCTTGCTGTCAGGAGAACCCGAGTACTTAGAAGTTTTGAAAGATGAAACGCCCAAGGGTTGGATTGTGACGGGCTATCCATGGGATCAAATTGACACCAAAGAGCACGCTGCGTTTACAGCCAATTACTACCGCAAGTTCAAAGACAACCCCAAGGTAGGATCGGTGGTGGGCTATGCCACGATGCAGGCTATTTTTGCTGCGATTAAAAAAGCAGGTAGCACTGACAATGAAAAGTTGGTAGTGGCCATGCGTGGTTTGAAATTCAGCACACCGTTTGGTCCTGCAGAGTTCCGCGCCATTGACCAACAGTCCACCATGGGTGCCTATGTTGGCAAGTTGGATGTGCGCGGCAATCAGGGCAGCATGACCCAGTGGCGTTATGCCGATGGTAAAAACTATCAACCGACAGATGCGTACGTGAAGTTGCGCAGACCTGCAGCTGCTCAGCAGTAATCAGCCAAAGCGAGAGGCGGCCATCAACTTGGCCAGCGATGACGCCATGGGCAAAGGCTCATGGTTTAAATGTGCGGCCAATAACTCGCCGCACAAAACAGACCAACTGATGCCTCGGGCACCCATGCCTGTACAGACTTGCAAGCCTGTGAAGTCGGGGTGCTGAAATTCACCGACCGCTGGCAAACGATCTGGCAACGCAGATCGAATGGCCGCCCAGGACTGCGTGCGGGTTAGATCAATGTCTTGAAGAATATTGTCTTGCAGTGCGGGCATCAGCTCGGACCATTGCTGAATGTTGCTCTGTACATCTTCGTAGCGAGTTGCCAGATCTAAATCGTTGCGTTGAAAACTGGAGCCCACAATCCAATAACTGTCACTGTGTTCATTTTTCAAAGGCTTGAGATTGCCAATGTAGCTGCCATGCCCGTTCACTGGAAATGCAGGTAATTGATGTTGCAAACTTGGCGGCAACATGGCCATGGTGCCCCATGTCACTTGGCCTCTAAGCGCAGTGGCTGGCAGATGCGGGCGCTTGGTGCTGTTTGAGTTTTCAGTGCCATCTACAGTGTCTAACAAGGCCTGACTTTGGTGTGCATTGGCCAGCACCACATGTTTGGACTTTGCCAACGTGTTCCCATCACCACTGCATGCATGCCAAACTGAATTCACGCATTTCAGTTTGGCCACTGTGCATTCTCCCCGCCACGTGATGTTGGGATGTGACAGTTGAGCTTTTACAAAAGCAGGTGTTTGAATCCAGCCCGCTAGAGGGTGCCACAAAGCGTCTGAAGTTTCGTGCAATCCACCTGCTTGTTTTTGCGTGGCTTGTGCCTCAGTGCTCCATTCGTGACCAGCGCTGGGCCACTGAGAAGGGCTTGGCAATTGACGCTTGCCTGCGTATCTGTGCTCCAAAAGGTGTGACACTTGCCACTCAGTTCCAGGGGTTAGCAATTGTTGGGCACGTTGGAGTGTGGCGCGAACGCCGTCACGCGTGATGCGAGACAGCACGTTGTTGTCAGGCGAGACATGGGTGGCAAAAATGCCTGCAGGCAAACCGGAGGCCCCTGCACCGATTGACTTGCCTTGGTCTAAAACCTCCACCGTCCAGCCCCTTGTGGCCAAACTGAAAGCAACGGCGGCCCCCGACAAACCTCCGCCAATGACCACAGCATGTTGAGGCATGGTTCCTTGGTCAGCTCGGCTAGATGACATCAAGCTTGGGCGCAGCGATGACTTGTGTGTCCACTGGGGTTGGTAGATGCCGTCAGAAGTTGTACTGCTGAATTGAATACCGGTTTGTTGCAGTTCAGCCAGGGTGTTTGTATTGACATGTGGCCAACTCAAAACAGTGCCGCGTTTGCAAAGTCTGGCAATGATTCGAGCATCCCATTCCGCCTCCGAGGCGATGCAAATGCTGTCGGCTGCGATGTCAATTTCACGGGCAAGGGCAGGAGCCAGGCCAATGCACAAAGTTAAATGGACCTGGCCATGTTCCAAAACAATGCGGTGTACACCCGGCAGCAAGCCAAAACAGTGACTTGCAATCAGGGGGTGTATGTGGGAGAGCGTGTCAGGTGCAAATGCAGTGAAGAAGAGTCTGTCTGGCGCGTTGGCATCGTCTTGCCATGCTTGAAGGGTGTGAAGAAATCGCTCACCATCCCCAAACGAAGTTTCCAGTGCGTGCCATTGGGTCTGCCACGCATCTCGATGTTGCCAGTGACCCGCGTGAAAATTAGGCGTTGGGTGGTGGGACATAACCTTGGGCCGCGTCTGCGCCGGTGCCAAAGAAATGGTTTTCCATTTGGCGAGCCAAGTATTGGCGTGCGCGTGCATCGGCCAAGTTCAGACGGTTTTCATTCACCAGCATGGTTTGGTGTTTCAGCCAAGCGGCCCAAGCCTCTTTGCTGACGCCTTCCCAAATGCGCTTGCCCAATTCACCGGGATAGGGCGGAAAGTCTAAACCTTCGGCTTCTTTTTCCAATTTAATGCAATTAACAGTGCGCGCCATGGTGTTCCTTGATGAAGCTTAAGATCAGTTCTGTATACAGATATAAAATTATTGTATTTCCAATACAAGCGGATCGGGCTCAGAATAGCCTGTTTTTGTTTCAATTCCCCTAGGTTTTATGAGTGCATTTTTAGAAGAAAAAGTCCTGAGTGTTCACCACTGGACAGATCGCTTGTTCAGCTTCACCACCACCCGTGACCAAGCGCTGCGATTTTCCAACGGGCATTTCACCATGATTGGTTTGCGCGGCGACAACGGCAAACCCCTGCTGCGTGCCTACAGCATTGCCAGTGCCAATTACGAAGAGCATCTGGAGTTTTTGAGCATCAAAGTTCAAGATGGTCCTCTCACTTCAAAGCTTCAACACATTCAAGTGGGCGACACCGTTGTGGTGGGACGCAAGCCCACGGGCACCTTGCTGATTGACTACCTCACGCCCGCCAAACGTTTGTACCTGATTGGTACGGGTACCGGTTTGGCGCCGTTCATGAGCATCATTCGCGATCCCGAAACCTATGAGCGTTTTGAACAAGTGGTGTTGTTGCACGGCGTACGTGAAGTCAAAGAGTTGGCTTACCGCAACTACATTACCCAAGAGTTGCCTCAAAACGAATTTTTGGGTGAGATGGTCAGCAAGCAATTGCTGTATTACCCCACAGTGACGCGAGAAACCTTTGAACACCAGGGGCGTGTAACAGACTTATTGGAAAACGGCAGAATCAGCGCCGACTTGGGCATTCCAGCCCTGAATGCCGAAGAAGATCGCGTCATGATTTGCGGCAGCCCCGAAATGCTGCGCGATCTCAAAGCTTTGTGCGAGAAGCGTGGCTTTGTGGAAGGCAACACCAGTACGCCTGGTCAATTTGTCATTGAACGTGCCTTTGTTGAAAGCTAATGTCTAAAGCCTGAAAGCTTATTTTTACAGCCACTTGCTTCAAACCTGAAAGTACCAATGCCCTTGAACCTTGAAACCCTGAAGCAATTGCCTGCTCGCGCATGGTTGGGCCTTGTTGCGGTAGGCGGCACCGCCATGTTGGTGTACGGCATTGTGTACTTGCAAAACTATCTGGGCTTGGTGCCTTGCCCCATGTGCATCGTTCAACGCTACGCCTTGATTGGCGTGATTGTGTTGAGTGCGCTTGGCGCTTTGGGGGGAGGTCAGTTGCGCATCAAGATTATTTCTTGGCTGGTCTTTTTAAGCGCGGGCTTTGGCGCATTTGTGGCGGCCCGTCAATCTTGGCTGCAATGGTATCCACCCGAAGTGGTATCTTGTGGCCGAGACTTCTACGGCATGATTGAAAACTTCCCCATGCAGCGCCTCATCCCTATGATTTTCAAGGGCAGTGGCGATTGCACCAAAGTCGATTGGACTTTTTTAGGGGGCTCCATTGCCAATTGGTCATTTGTAGCGTTCACCAGCATCATGCTGTTGATGCTGGCCATCCGTGTGCGTGATGGTTGGTTCAAATCAACTGCGCCGCAGTCACTCACCTAAACTTCTCAACACCTGGGCAACCACGCCGTTCAACTGAGTTTTTTCATCAGCACTTGACTGCGTCTATCCCAGTTGTATTTGCGCTTGCGACCTTCTGGCAGCCAGTCGGGATCTGTTGGCACAAAACCGCGTTTGATGAACCAGTGCATGGTACGTGTTGTGAGGACAAAGATACTTTGCAAGCCCATGGCGCGCGCGCGTTGCTCAATTCGTTTAAGGATCTTTTCGCCATCGCCTTGCCCCTGTGATTGAGGCGACACAGTGAGCGCGGCCATCTCGGCTGTTTTGGCTTCGGGGTAGGGATAGAGTGCTGCACACGCGAAGATCACGCCATCGTGTTCAATGATGGTGTAGTGATCGACATCACGTTCAATCTCTGTGCGGTCGCGTTTCACCAACGTACCGTCGTTTTCAAAGGGTTCAATGAGTTGCAAGATGCCGCCCACATCGTCTGATGTCGCTTCGCGCAGTTCTTCTAACTTCTCATCGATCACCATGGTGCCAATGCCGTCGTGCACATAAATTTCTAGTAGCAATGCACCATCTACCGCGAAGGGCAAGATGTGGCTGCGTTCCACACCTTCTTTGCAGGCCTTGACGCAGTGCTGTAAGTAGAAGGCATGGTCAGTTGGTAGCAATGCCGCTGGCAGTTCGTTGAGCCACTTTTCAGCAGTGGCCAATGGCAGCTCGGTGTCGATGGGATTGTCTTCAGACTCGGGGGCTTCTGGGTTGATGCGCAGCCCTGGGATTTCCGTCAGAAAAATCAGTTTGTCGGCTTGCATTTCGATGGCCACACTGGTGGCCACTTCTTCCATTGATAAATTGAAAGCTTCGCCCGTGGGAGAAAAACCAAAGGGTGAGAGCAGCACCATGGCACCCATGTCCAAGGTTTGGGTGATGCCTGCCACGTCGACTTTGCGGACCAAGCCGGAATGTTTGAAATCAACACCGTCCACAATGCCAACTGGGCGTGCCGTTAAAAAGTTGCCACTGATGACGCGCACCGTAGAGCCAGCCATGGGCGTGTTGGGCAAACCTTGACTGAAGGCCGCTTCAATTTCGTAACGCAATTGGCCTGCCGCTTCTTGGGCGCAATCGAGGGCCACTTCGTCGGTAATGCGGATGCCATGTGAATACTTGGGCTCATGGCCCTTGGCCAGCAACTGATCGTTGACCTGGGGGCGGAATCCGTGCACCAGCACAATTTTGACGCCCATGCTTTGGATTAAGGCCAGGTCTTGCGCCAGGTTCTGTAATTTGCCTGCGGCAATGGCTTCGCCCGCGATGCCCACCACAAAGGTTTTGCCACGGTGCATGTGAATGTAGGGCGCCACCGAGCGAAACCAAGGTACGAAGGTGAAGTTGAAGACAGTGGACATGGGCTAGGGGGTCTCTCGAAAGGGGGCCAAGACAGCGGATAATTCAGGCCTTACGCCATCCCTGATTTTTACAGAAGTTTTGCCATTGTCCGCCACCCCCTTGAAAATCGAGTTTCCTGAGTCTTTGCCAGTGTCGGCAAAGCGCGACGAAATTGCGCAGGCCATGGCAGATCACCAGGTCATCATCGTCTGCGGCGAGACTGGGTCGGGCAAAACCACACAGTTGCCCAAGATTGCCCTGACCCTCGGCCGTGGCCGCCTCAATGCAGCGCCCGGTCAGCGGGGCAAGTGGATTGGCCATACCCAGCCCAGGCGCATTGCGGCCAGCAGTGTGGCCAAACGGATTGCCGAAGAGCTCAAAACGCCCTTGGGTGAGGTGGTGGGCTACAAGGTGCGTTTTCAAGATCGCTTGTCGAAGGATGCATCGGTCAAGCTGATGACCGACGGCATTTTGCTGGCTGAGACGCAAAACGACCCACTGCTTGAAGCCTACGACACGATCATCATTGACGAGGCCCACGAACGCAGCCTGAACATTGATTTCTTGCTGGGCTACATTCGTCAAATTTTGCCTCGCAGGCCCGACCTGAAAGTGGTGGTGACCTCGGCCACCATTGATGCCGATCGCTTTGCGCAACACTTTGCCTCCAGCAAAGGGCCGGCCCCTGTCATCATGGTGTCGGGACGCACCTTTCCCGTTGAAATGCGGTGGCGTCCCTTTGAAGAATCGCGTGAACACGACTTGAACGATGCCATTGCAGAGGCCGTGGACGAACTTTGGACCGGACACGCATCGGGCGACATCTTGGTATTTTTGCCGGGCGAGCGGGAGATTAGGGAGGCCAACGACCATCTGCGCAAACATTTGACGCACAGTGCCGTCACGCGTGGCGCAGAGGTATTGCCGCTGTTTGCACGCCTGTCTCAATCTGACCAGGAGCGCGTGTTTGAAAGTCACAACGGGCGCCGCATTGTGTTGGCCACCAACGTGGCCGAAACATCTCTAACCGTGCCTGGCATTCGTTATGTGATTGATGTGGGCACTGCGCGTGTGAAGCGCTACAGCTTGCGCAGCAAAGTTGAGCAACTGATGGTGGAACCCATTAGCCAAGCGGCCGCTAATCAGCGGGCAGGTCGATGTGGTCGTGTGGCCAATGGTATTTGCATTCGTTTGTACGACGAGAAAGATTTCAACGGCAGGCCGCGCTTTACCGATCCAGAAATTTTGCGCTCCTCTTTGGCGGGTGTGATCTTGCGCATGAAGTCTTTGCACTTGGGCGTGGTGGACGACTTTCCGTTCATTGAAGCACCGTCCAAGCGCGCCATTACCGATGGTTATCAATTGCTGGCAGAACTGGGCGCCGTGAACGACGCCAATGAGTTAACGCGCACGGGTGTGGAGTTGGCCAAGTTGCCCTTGGACCCGCGTGTGGGACGCATGATTTTGGAAGCGCGCGACCGACAAGCCTTGGACGAGGTGTTGATCATTGCCAGTGCCATGTCAGTTCAAGATGTCCGCGACAGGCCCATGGAGGCACAAGCACAAGCCGACCAAGCGCACGTGAAGTTTGACGATGAGAAAAGCGAATTCACAGGCTATTTGAAATTATGGAAATGGTTGTCAGAAGCACGTGGCGGAAAATCTGCTGCAGGTTCTGAGCACAAGCTGAGCAACCGTCAATACGAACAATTGCTGCGTCAAAACTTTGTGAACATTCGGCGTGTGCGCGAGTGGCGTGACACGCACACGCAGTTGCACACCACGGTGGCAGAGCACCGTTGGCACCTGAACAGTTTGCCGGCCACGTATGAACAAATTCACCTGTCAATGTTGGCAGGATTGCTGGGCAACGTGGGTTACAAGCAAGACGACGAAGACGTGTATCTAGGGGCTCGCGGCATCAAGTTTTATCGCCACCCCGGCGCACACTTGTCTAAGAAGCCTGGCCGCTGGACAGTGGTGTCGGAGTTGGTTGAAACCACGCGCTTGTTTGGCCGTGGCATTGCCAACATAGAGCCCACATGGCTCGAGCAAGTGGGCGGCCATTTGCTGCGCAAACAACTTTTAGATCCGCATTGGGAAAAAAAGTCGGGTGAGGTGATCGCCCTGGAACGTGCAACGCTGTATGGCCTGGTGGTTTACAGCGGTAGGCGCGTGCCGTTTGGCAAAGTCGATCCACAAACTGCGCGTGAAATTTTCATTCGTGAAGCTTTGGTGCAAGGCCAATGGGAAACATCATTGCCTTTCTTGGCTGCCAATCACAAGATGATTGCCAAGGTGGAAGAGCTAGAGCACAAGTCACGGCGACAAGACGTGCTGGTGGACGATGAACTGATCTTTGCTTTTTACGATCAACAAATTCCCGCCGATGTTTGCTCAGGCCGATTGTTAGAAGCTTGGTATCGCCAAGAGGTCAAGCGTCAGGCCAACTTGTTGTTGCTAAGCCGTGAAGAGTTGATGCGGCACGAGGCGGCAGGCATTACCACGCAGGCTTTTCCCAAAACCATTCGCTTGGGCGGTACCGACTGCAATGCCACCTATCTGCACGAACCGGGTGACGCTCGAGATGGCGTGACCGTGACAGTACCTTTGTTTGTGTTGAACCAAGTGAGCGAAGAGCGTTGCGAGTGGTTGGTGCCAGGATTGCTCAAAGACAAAATTCACGCCTTGCTTAAAAGCTTGCCTCAAAAGCCACGGTCTCGGTTTGTGCCTTTGCCAGAGTCAGCTTCTAAGTTAGCCGAAGTCTTAGGGATGCCAGAAACCTTTGGGTCGGGCTCCTTAACGGATGCATTGCTTAAGAAAGTACGTGACATCACCAGCTTGGATGTGAAACGTGCAGACTTTAAATTGGACATGCTCAGCCCGCACTTGTTCATGAACTTGCGTGTGGTCGATGAGCATGGGCGGCAACTGGGCATGGGCCGCAACTTGGGGGCACTCAAAGCCGATTGGGGCTCCCAGGCGCGGGGTGCGTTTCAGGCCTTGGCTCAACTCAAGGTGCAACCTAGTACAGGTCCTGCGACAGCATCTCACGCAAAGGATGCCAACGCCAAACCAAATGCGACAGGCACAGCTGAGCAGGTTGCCAAGACCGGTGCTTCGCCGTCTGGTACGTCATCACAAAAAGCCACAGCCGTTTCGCAACAGCGTTACACCGCTTGGACCTTTGGTGACTTACCTGAACTGATGGAGATCAACAAAGGCGGTCAAAGCCTGATTGGTTTTCCGGCCTTGGTCGACTTGAACGATGCTGTACAAATCGAGGTGTTTGACGAACCCGAAGTGGCTGCGCAAAAGCACCGCGAAGGTTTGCGTCGTTTGTTTGCTTTGCAAATTAAAGACGCGTTGAAGTATTTGGAAAAAAACATTCCCGATTTGCAAAAGATGGCCGTGGCTTACATGCCGTTGGGCACCGCAGATGAATTGCGTCAGCAAATCATTGAAGTGGCCTTGGACCGTGCTTTCCTGATGGACCCTCTACCAGCGGATGAGTTCAGCTTCAAGAAACGCATTGACGAAGGAAGAGGGCGCCTCACGCTCATTGCCAATGAAGTGGCTCGTTTGGCCGGCATCATTCTGCTTGAATTTGCAGCAGCCACACGCAAAATCAAAGACACCAAGAACGCACCCGACGCCACAGCCGATTGCGCGCAGCAGTTGCAACGTTTGGTGAACAAGCGATTCTTAGCGCTCACACCTTGGACCCAATTGCAGCACTATGCGCGCTACTTAAAAGCCATCGTGTTGCGCTTGGACAAATACCGCGCCGATCCTGCGCGCGACGCCGCCAAGCTGTTAGAGCTCAAGCCCCAAGAGCAACGCTATTGGCGTTTGGTGGCAGAGCGCAAAGGCGCGGTGGATGATCGGATGCTGGAGTTTAGATGGCTGCTTGAGGAGTTGCGGGTGAGCTTCTTTGCGCAAGAGTTGCGCACGCCTCAGCCTGTGAGTGTGAAGCGCTTGGACAAAGCTTGGGCGCAGTTGAATCACTAAGTGCTTTGAACTTAGAACGCTCAGATAGCTCAGAGCGCTTTAGGTAAAGTCATCAGAGGAATGTCTTTGGCGGCTGCAAGCTGGTCCAGTTGTTGACGTGTTTTGCTGGCCAAAAATGCAGCAATGCCTTCATGGGTTGATTTGGCAAACAAGGCCTTAACGTCTTTCACTTCAATGCCTGCGGCATCGCACAAAGACTTGGCAAAGTGCGGCTCCAGTGCAGCCACCGCCACACGGCCATTTTTGCAAATGTACATTTTGTAGCCGGCATGGGCGCCGCCCACAGCGCCCTTGGGCAGCGTCATGCCCCAGTGTCTGGGCAGCGCTAACCAAGCGGCTGCATCGCTCAAGGCCACTTCGTGAAAGCTGCCTTTGCCAGAAGTGCGCTGCATCAACGTGGCTTTGAGCACCGCTTCGCTGGCCATCATGGCGCCGCCCATGTCTGCAAACAAACTGGCGGGCAGGTCCATGCCGGGCACCAAATCGACTTCAGCTTGATAGGTTAGATCGTGGCCAGGTATTTCTGCCAAAGCGCCCGGTGCACCCACCACGCTGACGCAGTTGAGGTGTGGGTATTGCTTGTGCAACACTTTCCAGCCAAGGCCCAGCTTGTTCAGTGCAGAAGGTCTGAAGGAAGTGAGCAACACATCTGTTTTGGCCAACAAAGCATGCAGTGCTTGCTGCCCTTTGGCGTCTTTTAAATCGCATGTGATTTGCTTCACACCTTTGTGCAAGGTGTCGTAGCCACCCGGTGTGTAATGCGCCATTGGGTCGCCTGCTGGCGGATTGACTTTGGTGCACGAGGCGCCCATTTGTGCCAAGCGCATTAAAGCGGCAGGCCCAGGCAGGTTCAGTGCCAAACTGACAACGCGCACACCGCGCAAGGTGGAATCTTTGGCCATGACTTTAATGAATGATGCTGTTTAAATTACACACCCAAATGTTGGGCCATGATCTCGGGTTGAGATTGAAGCAATTCTGAACTGCCTTCAAATACCACTTCGCCTTTGACCAAGATCACGTTGCGATCGGTAATTTGGGTGACGTGCTTCCAGTTCTTATCAACGATGATGCTGCTGATGCCACTTTCTTTGATGACGCTGCAAATACGCCAAATTTCTCGTGCGATGAGCGGCGCTAAACCTTCTGTGGCTTCGTCCAAGATCAATACATCGGGGTTGGTCATCAACGCGCGGCCAATGGTCAGCATTTGCTGTTCGCCGCCAGAGAGTTGTTGGCCGCCATGCCCCAGTCGTTCTTTTAAACGAGGGAATGTTTCGAGCACGCGGTCGTAGGTCCATTCGTTTTGGCCTTGAGTACCAGGGCGCGCCGCCATCTTCAAGTTTTCAACCACGCTGAGGTTGCCAAAGATGCCGCGTCCTTCGGGAACGTAAGCAATGCCTTGTTGTGCCACTTCAAAAATGGCGCGGTCGTTCATGCGCTGACCTTTGATGTGCACATCGCCAGAACGCGGTGTGACGATGCCCATGATGGATTTCAGCAAGGTGCTTTTGCCCATGCCATTGCGCCCCATCAAACCAATGGTTTCGCCGCGCTTCACTTCAAAGTCAATGTTGCGAAGAATGTGGCTGGCCCCGTAGAAGCTGTTGAGCCCTTTGACTTGAATCAAGGTGTCGTTCATGTCAGTGATCCTCACCCAAATAGGCGGCTTGAACGCCCGCATCAGCGCGCACTGTGGCGGGCAGACCGCTGGCAATCACGGTGCCATTGACCATGACCGTCAGTTGATCGGCCAAAGTAAAGATGGCATCGATGTCGTGCTCCACCAGCATCATGGCGTGTGATGGTTTGAGGCGCAGCAGCAATTGCACCATGCTTTCTGCTTCGGCCACGCCCATGCCAGCCAAAGGTTCGTCTAGCAACAGCACTTGTGGCTCGGTGGCCAAGGTCATGGCAATTTCCAATTGGCGTTGTTCACCATGACTGGCTGCACCGGCCAAGGCATGGCGTCTATTTTGCAAACCGGCCAATTCAATGGCGCGCTCAGCGCGTTGATTGACATCGTTCATGTGATTGGCTGGTTGCAACCAAGCCAAGGGATTGAAAGGCATGGGTTGGCTGCGCGATTGTGCCGACAAACGAACGTTGTCCCACACCGTAAAGCTTTTGAAGATGTTGGTCTTCTGATAGCTTCTGCCCAAGCCATGTCGCGAGATTTTTTCAGGTGTCCAACCGGTGATGTCTTGACCGTTCAAAGCCACATGGCCAGAAGTGGGCGGCAAGTCACCAGAGAGCAAATTGGTCAGTGTGGATTTGCCTGCGCCATTGGGGCCAATGACGGCATGAATTTCACCCAAGCGTAAATCGACCGAAACTTCATTGACAGCCGTGAGACCGCCAAACTTTTTGGTGATCTTGTTGGCGCGCAAAAACAAGTTGTGAGAAGCGTGCGTTTCAGTCATGACCTTGCTCCTTGCCTTTGAACAAGTTGGCAAACAATCCCAGAATACCGCGGGGTGCCAATACCACCAAGGCCACAATGAACAGGCCCATCCAGAGCTGCCAGTGCTTGCCCAAATTGAAACCCGCCACCTCTGGCAAGTCTTTGAACACATGCAGCAAATACTCAAACGAGAAGGCCCCAACAATGGCGCCAGCAAAGTTGCCCATGCCGCCCAAGATCACCATCATGATGACGTGTGCACTCATGTGAAAGCCCATCAGTTCAGGATTGACGTAACCCGATTGGGCACCCCACAAGAAGCCCGCCAAGCCCGCCAGAGCGCCAGCCAATGTAAAGGCGGCTAACTTGTGGCTGAAGGTGCCATACCCCAGGGCGCGCATGCGGTGCTCGTTGACGCGGATGCCTGCCAGCGCTCTGCCAAACGGACTCCACAACAAGCGTCTTAAAAACACATAGACCAAGACCATGAGGGCCAATGTAAAGAAGTAGAAAACGGTTTTGTTTTCTAAATCAAACAACATCGCTTCTGGTTTGAAGTTGATGTAAACACCGTCCGAGCCGCCCAAAGCTTTGTTGTCAAAGAAAGCGTAGAACACCATTTGTGCAAACGCCATGGTGACCATGATGAAATAAATGCCGTGCGTTCGTACCACCAAGAAGCCGATGATCAAGGCCAGTAAAGCTGAAGCACCAATGGCCACAGGCATAGCCCACCACAAAGCGATGGGCTCGCCGGGCGGCGTGATGAAGGCCAAGGCATAACCTGCCACGCCAAAGTAGGCGGCATGGCCCAAGGAGACCAAGCCTGTCACGCCTTGCAGCAAATCAAGGCTCATGGCAAAGATGGCCAAGATCATCATGCGGGTGACCATTTGCAGGTAGTAGTCCGTGCCGACAAAAGGAAAAGCTGCCAACGCCAACAGCGCAGCGCCTAACAAAATGTTCAAACTGCGTGGCAGTGTTTCGAGTGGGGTGTGTGCGGTGCTCATGCCATCCCCTTAGTTCTTGAACAAGCCTTCAGGCTTGTAGAGTAAAACAACGGCCATCAAAACATAGACCAACATGCCAGAAACTTGGGGCAACAAAACTTTGCCAAATGTATCCACCAAGCCCACCAACAAGGCCGCAATGAGCGCGCCCTTGACCGAGCCAATGCCGCCAATGACCACCACCACAAAACACATGATGAGCACTTGTGAACCCATGTTGGGGTAGACGCTAGATACCGGTGCGGCCACCATGCCTGCAATGGTGGCCAAGCCTACGCCCAACGCAAACACCAGCGCGTGAATGAGCTTGATGTTGACGCCCAGCGCTTCTGTCATTTCATGGTTGAAAGCCCCAGCACGAATTTTCATGCCTAAGCGCGTTTTGGAAATGAGCAAGTAAAGACCCAACGCCAACGCCAAGCAAACGCCTGACATGAACAAGCGGTAGACCGGATAGGACAGCGTTTCTGTGAGGGGAATAGAGGCGCTCAAAGCATCGGGTATGGTGACACCATGCACATCGTCTCCCCACAAAATGGAGCGCATTTCTTCAAAAACATAAATCAGACCAAAGGTCAGCAACACTTGGTCGAGGTGATCGCGTTTGTAGAAGTGTCTGAACAACAACCACTCCAACAGCAAACCAAAGAGGACTGAAAGCACAGTGCCCAAGATGATGGCCATTGTGAAACTTTGCGTCAATGCAGCAAGGGAATAAGCCAGATAAGCACCCAGCATGTAGAAGCTGCCGTGTGCCAAGTTGACCACGCCCATGATGCCAAAGATCAAGGTAAGGCCAGCAGCCAGCATGAACAACAGCAATCCATACTGAACGCTGTTCAGCAGCTGGATGAGGAAGTTGACGAAATCCATAAGGGGAACATTCACACGGAGGCGATGAGACAAGGCGTCCATCTAGGCAGAAAAAAAGCGGCGGATTTCTCCACCGCTTTGGCATGAAGGGCTGCGCTTAGCCCATGCGGCAACCGGTGCCAGGATCGGCCAAGGCTTTGGCCGCCACACCGATCACTTTGTTCTCGCCTTTTTCTGCCACGCGCAAGTAAATGTCTTGCACAGGGTTGTGGGATTTGCTCATGGTCCACTTGCCACGAGGGCTGTCGATGACGGCGCCTTCCATGGCTTTATAGAGTTCTGGTTTTTTGGACAGATCGCCTTTGACCGCGTTGGCGCCTTGGACCAACAGCAAACCTGTGTCGTAGCCCTGAACGGCATACACATCGGGTTGCATTTTGAAGGCCTTGGCGTATTCCAAGCGGAAACCTTTGTTGCGTGGCGTGTCCAAAGAGTCGCTGTAATGTAAGGTCGTCATCACGCCGTCGGCCGCAGGGCCAGCAGCTTCCAACACGCCTTCTGTCAAGAAGCCTGAACCATACAGTGCAATCTTGCCTTTGAGACCCGCTGCGGCAAAGTCTTTCATGAACTTGGCGCCTGAGGGGCCCGCAAAGAAGCAGGCCACGGCGTCAGGTTTGAGCGCTGCAATTTCAGTCAGCAGGGCTTGGAATTCAACGTTAGGGAAGGGCAAGCCCAACTCTTTCACGATGGTGCCGCCCGCTTTGGTGTAGCTCTCTTTGAAGCCTTCGTAAGCTTCGTCGCCGGCTGCATATTTCCAAGTAATCCACACGGCTTTCTTGTGGCCTTTGGCCACCATGGCTTGGCCCAATGCCAATGTAGGTTGGCTGTTGGAGAAGCTTGTGCGGAAGACGTTGGGCGCACACAAAGCGCGAGTGGCAGCATGCACACCTGCGTTAGGAATGAGGGTGAGCACACCAGAATCGCGTGCAACTTTTTGGATGCCCATTTGAACGCCAGAGTGAACGGTGCCAATCAGCACATCGACTTTGTCGCGCTGGACCAATTTGTTGGCGTTTTCGATGCCTTTAGAAGGCTCGGACTCATCGTCCACCTTGAACCATTCGATTTCACGGCCGCCCAATTTGCCACCTTGTTCGTTGATGGCCATGCGAACACCGTTTTCGATGGCCACACCCAAAGGCGCAAAAGCACCCGAGTAAGGGAGCATCAAACCAACGCGAATTTTGCCGGACTGGGCTTGTGCCCATTCGGGTAACAACAGACCCGAACTGGCAGCGCCCACCAAAGCGGCACTGCGTGTCAAAACCAAACGACGTGAGGGGGAAGTAGTCATGTGAAATCTCCTTGTGAGATGCATTATGTTGCATATCGAAAGGCGCAAAAGCTAGGCAAAACCCTGATTTTGAGTGAATAACTGAGGATTGAAAGAACGGGGGAACGTAAGTGGCCTGCCCGGAGGGACTCGAACCCCCGACCTACGGCTTAGAAGGCCGTTGCTCTATCCAGTTGAGCTACGGGCAGATAAAAAAGGCCCTAGAACCAATAAGGTAGGGCCTTTATTTGAAATGAATGGTCGGAGCGAAAGGATTCGAACCTTCGACCCTCTGGTCCCAAACCAGATGCGCTACCAGACTGCGCTACGCTCCGACAAGCCTCGTATTCTAATGCGGGATCGGGCGAATTCTCGAAACTGGATGAAAAAGTTCTTTCATTTTTTTAAGAATCGCCCTTGAAGGCGGCCTTGGCTCAGGGATTGAGCGCAAGGCGCAGTCCATTAGCTGCCACGTGTCACAGGCATCTCGACTTCACCGGGCATGAGCAAATGCTTTGCCAATTCCAATTTAGCCAATGAGTTGCGGTGAACTTCATCCGGACCGTCTGCCAAACGCAAGGTGCGCTGATGTGCATAAGCGTAGGCCAATGGGAAGTCTTGCGACACACCGCCGCCGCCGTGCGCTTGAATGGACCAGTCAATGATTTGACAAGCCATTTGCGGCGCCACAATTTTGATCATGGCAATTTCTGCCTTGGCCACTTTGTTGCCGACGGTGTCCATCATGTAAGCCGCTTTGAGGGTAAGCAAGCGGGCTTGTTCAATCATGCAGCGAGATTCGGCAATGCGTTCTTGCCAAACAGTTTGGCGTGCAACTTCACGACCAAATGCAACACGAGAATTAAGGCGCTTGCACATCAGTTCCAAGGCACGTTCGGCAATGCCGATGGTTCGCATGCAGTGGTGAATGCGTCCTGGGCCTAAGCGGCCTTGGGCAATTTCAAAGCCACGACCTTCGCCCAACAGCAAATTGCTGGCTGGCACGCGCACGTTTTTCAAAACCACTTCCATGTGACCGTGAGGTGCATCGTCGTAACCGAAAACAGACAGGGCGCGAACCACGGTAATACCAGGCGCATTGGCGGGCACCACAATCATGGACTGTTGCTCGTGACGACCTGCGTCGGGGTTTGTTTTGCCCATGACGATGTACACAGCACAACGTGGGTCACCTGCGCCAGACGACCACCACTTGCGACCGTTGATCACGTATTCATCGCCCTCACGGCGAATTTCACATTGAATGTTGGTGGCATCAGAGGAGGCCACTTCGGGTTCTGTCATCAAGAAGGCTGAACGAATTTCGCCGCGCAACAAAGGTTCGAGCCAAATGTCTTTAAGTTCTTCGCTGGCATAACGCTCCAGCGTTTCCATGTTGCCTGTATCGGGCGCAGAGCAGTTGAAAATTTCTGCAGCAAAAGGCACGCGACCCATGATTTCGCACAAGGGCGCATATTCCAAGTTGGACAGGCCTTGAGGTGCGCGAGGAGACTTGGGCAAGAACAAATTCCACAGGCCTGCAGCCTGTGCTTTGGGTTTGAGTTCTTCCACAATTTTGGTGGGGACCCATGCATTGCCTTTGGCACGGTTGTCTTCAATTTCTTTGAAGAAGCGTGCCTCGTTTGGATAGATGTGCTCGTCCATGAAAGCCAGCAAGCGTGCTTGCATGGATTTGACTTTGTCTGAGTATTCGAATTGCATAGAAGGTCTCCTGTTAAATCTTAAAAATGAGGGTGTTCAAACTTGACTGGCAAAGTGCCATGCCAACTCGGCCATGGGTTTGGCACCAGCGCCAGAGGCTTTGGCTTGATCGCTTGAAGCGGTGCCGTCTTCGACACGTTTGGCAATGCCTTGCAAAATGGCCGCGATGCGGAAGAGGTTGTAAGCCATGTAGAAGTTCCAGTCGATGGCCAGCTTTTCAGGCGTGGTAAAGCCAGTGCGTTTGCAGTAACGTTTGATGTATTCGGCTTCATTTGGAATGCCCAAAGCTTTGTGGTCTAAGCCGCCAATGCCCCGGAATGAACCTGGCTTGATGTGCCAAGCCATGCAGTGATAGCTGAAGTCGGCCAGTGGGTGGCCCAGTGTTGAGAGTTCCCAATCGAGTACGGCCAACACTTTGGGCTCTGTCGGATGGAACATGAGATTGTCTAAGCGGTAATCGCCGTGAACAATGCTGACCAAGCTTTCGTCTTTGGCACTGCTTGGAATGTTGGCGGGCAACCAGGCCATCAGTTTGTCCATCTCTGGAATGGCTTGTGTGACAGACGCTACGTACTGTTTGCTCCAGCGACCAATTTGACGCTCAATGTAGCTGCCAGGTTTGCCGTAATTGGCAAGGCCCTGCTCGGTAAATTTGACGCTGTGAAGCGCGGCAATGACGCGGTTCATTTCGTCATAAATTTCGCCGCGTTGAGCGGGTGTCATGCCTGGCAAAGACTGGTCCCACAAAACGCGACCCGCCACAAATTCCATGACATAGAAGGCGCGGCCAATGATGGCTTCGTCTTCGCACAGAACATGCATTTGCGCCACAGGCACAGCGGTACCTGACAAACCTTTCATGACCGCAAATTCGCGTTCAATGGCGTGGGCCGAGGGCAGCAGCTTTGCCACGGGACCTGGCTTGGCGCGCATGACATAAGAACATGCGGGGGTGATCAGTTTGTAGGTGGGGTTGGATTGGCCACCCTTGAACATTTCAACGCTTAAGGGGCCTTGAAAGCCAGGCATGTTGGCGTTGAGCCATGCCTCGAGGGCTGCAACATCAAAGGCATGCGTGCCGGTGACAGGGCGGGTGCCCACAAAATGATCGAACTGGCTCATGTGGGAATACCGCCGTAATTGAAAAAACTGAGATGTGTGGCTTCGTCGCTTAGTCGTCCGAATCCACAATTTTTAAAAGTGCTTCTCTGTCGAGAATGGTGAGGCCACCCGGCTCGATTTTGATGACATGTTCGCGTTCCATTTGTTTCAATTCTTGGTTGACGCGTTGACGCGAAGCACCCAGTAACTGGGCCAATTCTTCTTGGGCTAATTGCAAGCTGATGCGAATGGCTTTGGCATCCGACAGGCTGGGCACCCCATAACTGCGAAGCAGGTGATTGAGTTGCTTGGCCAATCTTGCGCGCAAGGGCAAGGTGTTTAAGTCTTCTACCAAACCAAACAGTTGACGGATGCGACGCGCATGCAAACGCAGCATGGCGTCGTACAACTCCACGTGAGATGCCAGAATTTTCTTGAAATCCGCTTTGGCGACGTTCAGCGTGGTGGTATCGCCGTGTGCGTATGCATCGTGTGTTCGTCTGTCCCCATCGAAAATGGAGACGTCTCCAAACCATATGCCAGGCTCGACGTAAGTGAGTGTGATCAATTTGCCCGAGACCGAGGTGGAGCTGACCCTCACTGCACCCTTCGCGCAGGCGATCCACTGCTCCGGCGGCTCGCCGCGGGCTGCAATCAGTTCGCCGTCTTTGTAACGCTTGACGTAGGCACATCGAAGAATGTCGTGTCGGAGTGAGGGTGAAAGGGTAGAAAACCATCGACCTGCGTTGATGGCTTCTCTTTCCTCCATCGTAAGAATGGGTTCGTCCATAGTCTGTCTTTTGCGTGACTGGGTTGCTGAAAATTGTCGCCTGAGAGACCCTGGCTTACTCGTAACGCGGTGTTTCTTTGTTCAAAAAGGCAGATATACCGATGCCAGCATTGACGTGATGCAAATTTTTAACGAAGTGATCGCGCTCTTGGCTGAGCTGATGATTCAAGGTGGCGCCATCGGCCTCGTTTAAAAGTTCTTTGATGCTGGCCAAAGCATTGGGGGCACGTTGATTCAACTTGCTTGCCATCGTAAGGGCTGTACCCAATGCTTGTCCAGGTTCGCACAATTTGTTGACCACGCCCAGGTCGTGCAAGCGCTCTGCGCCTACGCGATCACCCATCATCAAGAGTTCGGTGGCCAATTGACGAGGCATTGCGCGAGACAAGCTCCATGTGCCCCCGCCATCTGGAGACAGGGCAATGTTGCTGTACGCCATGACAAAGATACTGTTGCGCGCGGCCACGATCATGTCGCAAGCCAATGCCAAGGAAAAACCTGCTCCGGCTGCGGGGCCTTCTACGGCTGCGATCACTGGTTTAGGAAACGTTCGAATGGCTTCAATCCAGTTGTGCAAACCCTCTATGCTTTGCGCTTGATGTTCTGGCGGTTTTTGGCGGTTGTCATTCAAGCGTTGTAAATTGCCGCCTGCACTGAACAAGCCACCATCACCTGTGATCACCACACTTTTAACTTCAGTGTTCGACTCGGCTACGCTGAGTGCTTCAACACCTGCAGCGTACATTTCGGGGCCAAGCGCATTCCTGTGTTCTGGATTGCTCAAAGTCAAGATGAGTGTGGCGCCTTCGCTGGTGCTGAGCAATTGTGCAGACATGTGCTCAGTCCTCAGTTTGCAAAAGAGACAAACCAATGGCGCCGCGGCGGCGCAGCCATGGGCTTGGGCGATAGCGTGGATCGCCATAAACCGTTTGCAAATTGAACAACACTTCTAAAACGTTGGTTGGGCCTAATTTGTTGCCCAGTGCCAATGGGCCGACGGGGTAACCCAGACCCAATGTGACCGCGATGTCCAAGTCTTGTGGCGTGCACACGCGCTGTTGGCACATGTCGGCCGCAATGTTCACAATGTTGGCCACGACGCGTTGCGTGATGAAGCCGCCACTGTCACGAACCACGCTGACGGGTTTGCCATCTTTTGCAAACAAGGCATGCGCCGCATCGCGCATGTCACTGCGAGTGGCAGGGTTGGTGGCCAAGACGCGGCGCTTGGTGGCTGCATCGTCAAACAACATGTCGATGCCAATGGTGCGAGCTGGATCCAAACGCTCAACGACAGCCACGGTGGTGACGTCAAAGCCCAAAGGCGCAACGATGGTCAAGGCTTGTGGTGAAGGTGATGCGCCCGTTTCAATGTTCGCGCCTAGATCTTTGAGCAATTGCAAAAGTTCCATTCGTCTGGATGCCCGAGGCGACACCCAAACAGGTGGAAATTCTTTGACGTCGGGCACTGGCGGTTCTGGCGCCACAACGGGCTTGCCATCAACGTAGTTGTAAAAACCTTCCCCAACTTTTTTGCCAACCACGCCGCCTGCCAAGCGCTGCGCGGTGATCACACTGGGTCGATAGCGCGGTTCTTGGTAGTACTGGTTGTAGATGGACTCCATCACAGGGTGTGAGACATCCAATGCCGTCAGGTCGAACAATTCGAAAGGACCTAACTTGAAGCCCACTTGATCTTTCAAAATGCGATCGATGGTGGCGAAATCGGCCACACCTTCAGACACGATGCGCAGGGCTTCCGTGCCATAACCACGACCTGCGTGATTGACGATGAAGCCAGGTGTGTCGTTGGCTTGTACTGGGGTATGGCCCATTTGCGTGGCAAATGTTGTCAGGCGTTGGCATACCGCAGCGCTGGTTTTGAGGCCGGCGATCACCTCGACAACCTTCATCAAAGGCACTGGGTTGAAAAAGTGATAACCCGCAAAGTTGGCAGGACGCTTCAAGGCGGCTGCAATGGCGGTGACCGACAAGGATGACGTGTTGGTCACCAGCACAGTGGACTCTGGCAATGTATTTTCAAGTTCGACGAACAGGGATTTTTTGATGTCCAGACGTTCAACGATGGCTTCAACCACCAACTCGCATGACTTCAAATCATTCAAGCTGCTGGCGTTGTGCAAACGTGACTTGTAAGCACTGACTGTGTCTGCGTCCAAGCGACCCTTTGTGGCCAAAGTGTCCCATACTTGAAATACGGCATCTTTGGCTTTTTGAATGGCTTCAGCTTGCGTGTCGTAAAGCCAAACTTGGCTACCTGCTTGCACTGCAATTTGGGCAATGCCACGGCCCATGGCGCCTGCGCCGATCACGGCGACTTGGTTGAATGCGCTTGTCATTTTTTAAATTTCTAATCTGGTCAAAAGGGAAGCTACTGTCAACACGGTCATCATCAACGTCGTACTTGCAAGGCGCCGGGGTTGACGATGTTGGTGGGTGTTCCTTTGATGAAGTTCACCACGTTGTCAAACGCTGCACCAAAGTAAAGTTCGTAATTGTCTTTTTCGACATACCCAATGTGCGGCGTGCAGATGCAGTTTTCTAAACGCAACAAAGCATGGCCTTGCAAGATGGGCTCGTGTTCGAACACATCGATGGCGGCCAATCCTGGACGTCCGCGATTGAGTGCGCTGATGAGTGCATCGGGCTCAATCAACTCTGCGCGTGATGTGTTCACAATCATGGCGCTCGTTTTCATGCGAGACAAATCATCTAAGGTGACGATGCTGCGCGTTGCGTCATTCAAGCGCAAATGCAAAGAGATGACATCGCTTTCTTCAAAGAACGCTTCCCGTGTGGCAGCAGGCATATGGCCGTCCTGCACAGCTTTGGAGCGGGAAGATTCACTGCCCCATACAAGCACTTGCATGCCAAATGCTTTTGCATAGCCTGCCACCAGTTGGCCAATTTTTCCGTAACCCCAAATACCCATGGTGCGACCCCGCAAGACCGTACCCAATCCAAAGTTGGCAGGCATCGAGGACGCTTTGAGACCCGATTGCTGCCAAGCGCCATGCTTGAGGTTGCCGATGTATTGGGGAATTCGTCTGGCTGCTGCCATGACCAGGGCCCATGTGAGCTCAGCGGGTGCGAAGGGTGACCCAGTGCCTTGAGCAACAGCAATGCCGCGTTCGGTACATGCTTCTAAATCTATGTGCGAGCCTGCATGGCCCGTTTGTGAAATGAGCTTGAGTCGAGGCAGCTTTTCGATCAACTGCCTATTGAGGTGAGTACGTTCCCGAATAAGTACCAAAATGTCGGCATCTTTCAGTCGCACTGACAACTGACCCAACCCCTTGACGGTGTTGGTATAGACCTTGGCACTGTAGGCATCGAGTTTGGACGCACAGTCTAGTTTTCGGACGACGTCTTGATAGTCGTCAAGGATCACAATATTCATAGGCACTATTGTGCCTTGCCCAAGGGCCTCCGCCGCTCAGAAATCTCAAATTTTGAACGGCAAAGAATCAGACGGTTTGGTGGTTGAGGCGGTTGTGAAAATTAGTGGGGCAAAGAAGGCTTATTTTTGGCTTCTAAAGCGACCAAACGGTCCAATTCTGCGCAGACATCGGCCATTCTTCCTGAAATGACCATGCGACCAGCACAAGACGATGTTTCACCATGCTCAGAGACGCGAAGCACTCGAAGCGCCCGTTGATGGGGATGTGCCTTGTTTTTGAGAGGGCTTGTCTCCATGACTGGGCGATTTGTAGACGTCGATGTGAACTTGGTTTGAAGTTCGTTGTCAAAGTGAACAGCTGCATTCATGAACTTCTGAAAGCCGTTGTAAATGCTGGAGATGCCGAAGAGAGCGATGGTCATGTCAAACCTTATAAAGAGGGTGATCAATTTAAAAAAATAGACGACGTAGTTTGTGTGTCAGGGCGTTACATCAGAAGCGTGTTGCGAATAAGGCCAACGGCCAAGCCTTCAATGTCAAAAGGCTCACCAGGGTGGACCAAAATGATGGGGTAGTCGGGATTTTCGGGAAGCAGTTCGATGCGATCGGATTGGCGACGCAAGCGTTTGACCGTCACTTCTTCACCGAGGCGGGCCACCACAATTTGGCCATTGCGGACTTCTTTGGTGGCTTTGACAGCCAGCAGGTCGCCGTCCATGATGCCAGCATCTCGCATGGACATGCCACGTACCCTGAGCAGGTAGTCGGGTTGTTCTTGAAAAAGATGACTTTCGACGTGGTAGGTGCGATCGACGTGTTCTTGGGCCAAAATAGGCGAGCCTGCTGCGACGCGGCCAATGAGTGGCAGAGCCAACTGCGCAAACCCTGGCAGTGCCATGCTGAAAAGGTCGCTGGAATTGCGCAGGTGGTCGCGGGAAGAACCTTTGAGACGAATGCCTCGTGAAGTGCCGCTGACCAAATCAATGGCGCCTTTGCGAGCCAAGGCCTGAAGATGTTCTTCGGCGGCGTTGGCAGACTTGAAGCCTAAAACTTGCGCAATTTCGGCGCGAGTGGGGGGAGCACCAGTTTCGGCAATGGTTTTTTGGATGAGTTCCAAAATTTGTTGCTGACGGGCTGTCAATTTGGGTTGATCGATCATTGGGCACTCCTTGTAAGGTGGCTGTGTTCATGGACAACTGTTTTCTTATCCAGTAACTGTATTTTTAACCAGTATTTTTTTAAATGCAAGTAAAAAATCAAAAAATTGTTGTTTTAGGCACCGGTGGCACGATTGCTGGTGAGTCCATCTCAGCTTCTGAAGGACTCAGTTACAAGGCTGCACAGAGGGGCATTGAGGTGCTGCTGCAGTCTGTTGCAGAAATCGGACAAGGCTTGCCTGAGACCTTGGCCTCATTTCAGTTTGAGTCCGAACAAGTTGCACAACTGGACAGTAAAGACATGGACTTTGCAACCTGGCACCATCTGGCTCAGCGTTGTCAGGCGTGGCTTTCACATGAAGATGTCAAAGCGGTGGTCATAACCCATGGCACTGACACCTTAGAAGAAACAGCCTATTTCCTGTCACAAGTGATCGTTGCAAACAAACCTGTTGTGCTGACCTGCGCCATGCGCCCAGCCAATTTCAAAGATGCTGACGGCCCTCAAAATTTGCGTGATGCATTGACCGTTGCTTCTGTGGCACAAGGTGCGGGGGTCTGGATGGTGGCTGCGGGTGAAATTCATCACAGTCAACATGTTCAGAAAGTTCACCCTACGCGGATCAACGCCTTCGATTCTGGGGAAGCGGGTGTGGCAGGCACGATCAAGGCAGATCAAGTCACATGGCGTCTTGACTTCAAGGCAGTTCCCAAGCCAAGTGCATTGACACATTTGGATTTGGCAGAGGTCACAGCTTGGCCATGGGTTGAAGTGATCATGAACCATGTTCAAGCCGAAGCGAAGTTGGTGGACATGCTGGTTAAAGCGGGCGTGCAGGGAATTGTTGTTGCGGGCACTGGCAACGGCTCAGTCGGAATTGCATTGAAGGCTGGGCTGATGCGTGCCCAAGCCGCGGGAATACAAGTTTGTTTGGCCAGTCGATGTAACCAAGGCCCTGTGGTTGTGACTGAAACGCATGCATTTCCAGTTTTAGCCGGTTTGAGCCCCGTGAAAACAAGAGTGGCCTTGATGCTGGACATTTTGTCCAAACAACAAAGCCACTGAAGTGCTTGAAGAAAATCGCGCTAGGCTGGAAAGTCAAGCAAGGGTGTCATGAACCTCAAGCAGCGCCCAAAGCTTGCATGGCACGCTTGGTGATGTCTTCCACAGACCCCATGCCGCTGATGGCGCGGTATTGGGGGGCCACTTGGGGTTCAGCCTTGGACCAATCGGAGTAGTAGGCCACCAAAGGGCGTGTTTGTTGGCTGTAAACGTCTAAGCGCTTTTTAACGGTTTCTTCTTTGTCGTCTTCACGTTGAACCAAATCTTCGCCGGTGACATCGTCTTTGCCTGCAACTTTGGGTGCATTGAACTTGACGTGGTAGGTGCGGCCAGAAGCGGGGTGTGAGCGACGACCGCTCATACGCTCGATGATGGCATCGAAGGGAACATCTATTTCGAGCACGTAATCAAGTTTGACGCCAGCCGCCTTCATGGCATCGGCTTGAGGAATGGTGCGGGGGAAACCGTCGAACAAGAAACCGTTTGCACAATCGGCCTGTGCAATGCGCTCTTTGACGAGGTTGATGATGAGGTCATCGCTGACCAGGCCACCCGATTCCATGACCGCTTTGGCTTGAAGGCCCAGGGGCGTTCCTGCCTTGACAGCAGCGCGCAGCATGTCACCAGTAGAGATTTGCGGAATTGAATATTTATCGCAAATGAAGGCCGCTTGGGTACCTTTGCCGGCGCCAGGGGCACCTAAAAGAATCAGTCTCATGAAAGTTCCGAATAGTTGTTAAATCTTTCGCCACAGCCTGCATGGCTTTCACTGGAGAATAGCATGGGAAAACCTAGATTTTCCTGACGGCAAGTGCTTGTGCTTGTCAAGGCTTGAAAAGGGACCGCACGCGGGCCAAATCTTCGGGTGTGTCGACGCCGGGGCCCGGCGCTTGTTGTGTGACGTGCACGGCAATTTTATGGCCATACCACATGGCGCGGAGCTGTTCTAAGGCTTCGCAGTTTTCAATGGGGGCAGGGGGCAGCTGCGGAAAGGTTTTTAAAAATCCGACTCTGTAGCCATAAATCCCAATGTGCCTTAAGGGCGCGGGCAGGGGAAGACTTTGAATGCCATGTGTGTTGCCATCTCGCCACCACGGAATGGGCGCACGGCTAAAGTACATGGCCAATTGCGCTTGGTCCAGAACCACCTTGACCACGTTGGGATTGGTGAATTCGGTCAAACTGTGAATCTCGTGGGCAGCGGTGCTCATGCTGGCGGCAGGCCTCTGATGGAGCAAGGAGGCGACTTGGTTGATCAGTTCGGGATCTATCAAGGGTTCATCGCCCTGAACATTGACCACCATGTCGTCGTCCGCCAAGCCTAGAAGGGCGCTGGCTTCTGCCAATCGATCGCTGCCGCTTGGGTGATCTACTTTGGTGAGCAAGGCACGAATGCCATGGGCTCTGCAGGCCGTGACAATGTCGTCACTGTCTGCGGCCACAACCACCTGTGTTGCATTGGACAATGCGGCGCGCTGCGCAACACGAACCACCATGGGCACGCCGGCAATGTCGGCCAAAGGTTTGTTGGGCAGGCGAGAAGAGGCCAATCGGGCAGGGACCAGGACAGTGAAAGAGCGAGTCATGTCAGGAAGCAAAGGTGCTTAGACCAAGGGTGTGCGAGGCTTGAGTGTCTCTAACTCTTCATCGCTGAGTGTGCGTGCTTCGTTTTCAAGCAAGATGGGAATGCCATTGCGCACGGGGTAGGCTAAACGCGCGCTGCGTGACCAAAGCTCTTGCAAATCCCGTTGCAGATCCAGGGGGCCTTTGGTAACAGGGCAAACCAACAGTTCGAGTAATTTCGTGTCCATGGCGTCAATGATAACGGTGGCGGGTCTTGATGAGCTTATCGAACGCCAGCCAAAACGAGATTTCTGGCTCAAACAGCAAGGGTACAGCCAGAGCCTCAGGGTGCAATGGCCAAAGCTTGACTGCATCCTTTTCGGTGCACAGAAGTTTCAGCTTGGGTTTTTGGGGCTGCCAATCAGAAAATTTGGCATGGTCAGGCAGCGCTGTGAAGTGTTCAATTTGAATGTTGCGTGCCTTCAACATGTCGACAAATGCTTGAGGTTTGGCAATGCCGCAGACCACCTCTACAACTTGGTTTTCAAGGCTGCTCAAAGCCACAGGTTGGCCGAGACCATTGATGGCTTCAGAACTGAGCTGTCTTGTCGACGCAAAGCCTTCAGCCAAACTTCGCTGTTGTGTGTGGAGCAATAAATCGACAGGTCTGGGCCAAGCCTCTCTTAATGGGCCGGCAGGCAAAAGATGCCCGTTGCCAATGCCCATGCTGTCCATGACGCATATCTCGATGTCTCTTTGAAGCGACCAGTGCTGCAAGCCATCATCACAAACAATGATGTTGACTTCGGGATGTTGTTCGATGAGGTGCTGCGCTGCTTCAAATCGCTTGGCGCCCACTGCAACAGGCACTTGGCACTTTTGGAAGATGAGCAATGGCTCGTCGCCCACCTGATCAGCTGTGCTGAGGCCCTGAACCATTTGTATTTGACTGTTGGAGCGACCGTAGCCTCTGGACACCACTCCCACCTTGTAGCCTTGTTGCTGGAGGCGTTGCACGATGGCAATGGTGAGGGGTGTTTTGCCTCCACCACCCGCCACAACATTGCCCACCACAATGACAGTGGCATTGAGCTTGTGTGTTTTGAACAATCCGAGTGCATACATCGCGCGCCGCAAATGCAAAGCCCATTTGTAGACCTGCTCAAAGGGCCACAATGCATAAGTGATGACGGAGGTCGTATGCCAATAGCGCGGCAATTGATGAAACCATTGCATGGTGGGATTCAGAACGCCGTGACTCAGGGTTTGACTGCGTTGGAGCTAGCAGCATTTTGCGTGGCAAACGCAATTTTGGAAAGACCCTGCATGCGTGCCGCTTCGAGAACATTGACCACGGCTTGATGCGACGCGGACGCATCTGCTTTGATCAACAAAGTCGCATCCAATTTGTTCATGTTGCTGAGCGCCTGTCCAATGTCTTGAGCTGTACGCCCTTCGATTTTGGCGCCATTGATGGCATACAGTCCTTGTGCATTCACAGAAACAACCCAAGTCTGAGGCGTGCCATTTGCCTGCGCGGCATTGGCTGTGGGCAAACTCAAACTCATCTCGTTGAACTTGGACCACGTGGTGGTGAGCATGAGGAAAATAACGATCACCAGCAGCACATCAATGAAAGGAATCAAATTGATGTCTGGCTCGGCAGGGGCGTTGGTTTTGAATTTCAAAATGGGCCTTTGAGGGGTCAATCGCGCATCGCCGCCAAATGCCTTGCGAATTGTTCGGATGCCCATTCCATTTGCAGCACCAGTCGATCGACTTTGGCTTTGAAAAAGCGCCAGGCCATCAGGCAAGGGATGGCGACCAACAAGCCCAGCGCTGTGTTGTACAAGGCGACTGAAATGCCATGTGCAAGCTCAACCGGTTGTTGTTGTCCGGGGGCCTGTAAACCAAAGAGCTCGATCATGCCAATGACCGTGCCAAGTAATCCAAGCAATGGGGATGCAGATGCCAAGGTGGCCAAAGCGGTCAGGTAACGCTCAAGTCCTTGAGCGGCCATTCGGCCTTCCATTTCCATGCTTTCGCGCACATCCTGATGACTGGCGGAAGGATTGAGCGACAGTGTTTGAAGTCCGGCCGCAAAAACTGGCCCAACAGATCCCATTTGTGCCAGATCTTGAATGGTGGCGTCTGAGGGGAATCCTTGTCGT
Source organism: Limnohabitans sp. (assembly GCA_024642215.1). Lineage (GTDB taxonomy): Bacteria > Pseudomonadota > Gammaproteobacteria > Burkholderiales > Burkholderiaceae_C > Limnohabitans_A. Next base: position 18,236 of record JAHEBO010000014.1, on the reverse strand, counting down.
GTGCTCTCAATGGCCTTCTTCAGCGCGTTGGCGGGTAACACCTTGGCCGCCCGAAGGGCATATACGCGCTCAAAAATAATGGCGAGTGCAAAAATGGAGCAAAGGATCAATGGCCAAATGGGCCAGCCTGCGGCTTGTATGATGCTTAACAAAATCAATCTTTCTACTTCTGGATTCAGTTTGGATTATGGCTGATGGAATTGTTCTGCAAATCTGTGGATAACTTTGTGAAGAACCCTACGTGAACGTGACTGCAGGCTGCATGAATACTGTGTTTTATTTCAATGCTGCTTTTTTGCTCAAAATTTTATTCAATAAAATCAAAGGCTTATGAGATTGAATGCGCTTGAATGGACCCATGTAGGGTCGGCAGGCTTGCAATACTGCAACTGTGGACTATTTGCCTTTGAAAACACAGGCCTTGCTTTGAAAATGATGCTGAAACCCCCAATAAATAAGGCTCTTTCATGATGCGCATAGATTCTGAGCCACGCGTCTGGTCAGTTGGCGCTTTGTGTCTTGCAATTGCCGACACTTTAAACGCCCGATTCAATCCTGTTGCGGTCAAAGGCGAGATTTCAGGCTTTGCGCGCGCAGCCAGTGGCCATTGTTATTTCAACCTCAAAGACGACACGGGGCAGATTCGGTGCGCCATGTTCAAAAGGGCGGCCAGTGCTTTGGGCTTTGTCCCAAGAGACGGTGAGTTGGTAGAGGTTCGCGGCAAATTAGGCGTCTATGAAGCCAGGGGCGATTTGCAGCTGATTGTCGACAGCATGCAGCGGGCAGGGCAAGGAGATCTGTTCGCGCAGTTTTTGAAACTCAAGGCCACACTTGAAGCCGAAGGGCTCTTTGACGCGTCACGAAAGCAGGACATTCCTTCACAGCCGCGGGCCATTGGATTGATTACCTCACTCGGTGCCGCTGCGCTACACGATGTTGCCTCAGCCCTACAACGAAGGGTGCCTCACATTCCCGTTATCTTGGCGCCCGCGTCTGTTCAGGGCGCCAATGCGCCAGCAGAGTTGTTGCGCAGTTTGCATCAGTTGGTGGGCTGGCAAGGTGCGCCCACCAATGCTTCGCCCAACGGCTTGGCGATTGACGTGATTTTGATGGTGCGAGGTGGTGGCGCCATGGAGGATTTGTGGGCTTTCAATGATGAAACCTTGGTTCGGGCAGTGGCCTCGTGTCCCATCCCCATTGTGTCTGGCGTAGGCCATGAAACCGACTTCACGCTGGCCGACTTTGCAGCCGATTTGCGCGCGCCCACTCCCACAGCAGCAGCCGAAATGGTGGCCACTGAACGGACTCGACTGCGCACCGAATTGTCGACTTACCAAGAAGAACTGACGAACGCGCTGAGGCTAACTGTGGACCGAATGAGTCAACGACTTGATTGGATTGGGGCGCGTCTGGGGCGGCCATCTTCGCGCTTGAGTGACCAATCCAGCCGGTTAATGCGTTTGTCTCAAGCGCTCCAATTTGGTTTGAGGTCACAAGTCCAAAGCAACACCCAAAAGTTGCAGAGGCTCGAAGAGTCTTTGCCAAGGGCGTGTCAGCAAACCTTCAAGGGCATTCAGCAGCAATTGAAAGATGTCGAGACACGGCTTGGTTTGCTAGACCCGCACCTGGTGCTAGACCGTGGCTATGCCTGGTTGACGGACGACTCGGGCCGTGCTTTAACCAAGGTCGGCAATTTTCAAGTCGGCCACATTGTGACGGCGACATTGGCAGACGGCCAGGTGGATTTGCAGGTCAAATCCGCTCGCTAAGTGGTCATTTGAAGGCAACCCTCAAAGACCTAAGACTATTGCCAAATTGCTTCTGACAAAAAAGGCCGATCAACCTACAATAGCCCTTTGATTTTTATTGCACTTTAACGAGGAACACATGGAACATACCCTGCCAGCATTGCCTTATGCCATCGACGCATTGACCCCGCACTACAGCCAAGAAACCTTGGAATTCCACCACGGCAAGCATCACAATGCATACGTTGTGAATTTGAACAATTTGCAAAAAGGCACTGAATTCGAAGCAATGTCTTTGGAAGAAATCATCAAAAAATCCAGCGGCGGCATTTACAACAACTCCGCCCAAATCTGGAACCACACATTCTTCTGGAACTGCATGAAGCCCAACGGCGGCGGTGAACCCACTGGCGCATTGGCTGCTGCCATCAATGCCAAATTTGGCTCTTATGCTGCTTTCAAAGAAGCTTTCGTCAAAAGTGCTGTTGGTAACTTCGGTTCGGGCTGGACATGGTTGGTTAAAAAGGCCGACGGAAGTGTTGACATTGTCAACATGGGCGCCGCAGGCACTCCCTTGACTACAGCCGACAAGGCTTTGCTAACAGTGGACGTGTGGGAACACGCTTACTACATCGATTACCGCAACATGCGTCCGAAGTTTGTTGAAACTTTCTTGGACAAGCTGGTTAACTGGTCTTTCGTCGAAGCCAATTTCGCTTGATGCGAATTGACAAAGCCGCACCATGTGTGGCTTTGGTGATAGCAAAAAAACAGCCCTTCAGGGCTGTTTTTTTTCATGCAAAATTCACCGAATCATCATGCCGCCATCGGCAACAATGGTTTGACCCGTGATGTATTTTCCTGCAGCACTGGCCAGCAAAACTGCAATGCCACCAATGTCATCAGGCTCTCCAATCCTGCGCAAGGGTGTTTCATTTTCAACCATGCCGGCTTTGACTGGATCGTCAGTCAAGGCTTTTGCAAAGTCGGTGCGAATTAAGCCAGGCGCAATGCAGTTCACGCGGATGTTGTCTGGGCCCCATTCAACGGCCAAGTTGCGTGCCAATTGCATATCGGCTGCCTTGGAGATGTTGTAGGCACCGATGACAGCCGAGCCGTGCAGTCCGCCCACTGAGGAGACCAACACAATGGCGCCGTCTTTGCGTGCTTTCATGTCTGGATACACCATGGTGCACAGCCATGTGCTGGACAACACATTGTTGTGCATGACCTTGTTGAAGATTTCATCGCTCATGCCCGTGGTGGGGCCGTAGTATGGGTTGCTGGCGGCATTGCAGACCAAGATGTCGATGGGGCCCCATGTGTCTTTTGTTTTTTGAATCATGGCTTGCAACTGCTCTTTGATTGCAATGCTGGCGCTGATGGCCATGGCTGTACCGCCTTCTGCTTGTATTTCTTTGACCACCGCCTCGCAAGCATCGAGTTTGCGGCTGGACACCACCACCTTGGCGCCCGCTCTTGCCAACTGGAATGCAATGGATCGACCAATGCCGCGACTAGCGCCTGTGACGATGGCAACTTTACCGGTGAGGTTGAACAGTTTCATAGATTTCCTTTGATGTGAATGGGACAGTTCAAAACCAAAAGTGTGCCTTTAAAAAAGGCATTGAACTGTCGTGCGCGTGTCAGCGACAATGGTGTTATTTTCGCAATGTTGTCTAGAGCAACTGGGGTAGAGCAGGTAAATGGATCAAATTCAAACGGTGGTCATTGGTGCAGGCGTGGTGGGCCTGGCTGTTGCGCGTCGCTTGGCCCTCCAAGGCCGAGAAGTGATGTTGCTAGAGTCTGCAGATGCTTTTGGCACGGGCACCAGTTCGCGCAACAGCGAAGTCATTCATGCGGGCATTTATTACACCGCCGGCTCTTTGAAAGCACAGCTTTGTGTGCAGGGCCGCAAGCAGCTTTATGCGTACTGCCTTGAGCGCAATATTGCGCACAAACAATGTGGCAAATTGATCGTGGCCACCTCTGCCGAGCAATGTCTGCAGCTGTCTGGCATTCAAGCAAAAGCGGCTGCCAATGGCTTACTGCACAAGGACGCACTGCGCTTATTGTCTAAGTCTGAAGCCCAGGCCATGGAGCCTGCCTTGCAATGTGAAGCGGCCTTGTGGTCTCCCAGCACCGGCATTGTGGACAGTCATGGCTTGATGCTGAGCTATCTGGGTGATTTTGAAAATGCCGGAGGTTTGTTGGCACTCAATTCATGCTTTGAATCTGCGAGCTTGGTGCAAGAAGCAAGCGTCAATCACTTTGTGGTGAGAACGGTCGATGGCACGGAGCTGCTGGCACAAGAGCTTGTAAATGCGGCAGGTTTGTCGGCACCGGATGTGGCGACCAAAATTGAAGGAACCCCTACAGCAGGCATACCCAAGGCCTATTACGCCAAAGGTAATTATTTCAGTCTTTCAGGCAAGTCACCGTTTTCTCATTTGATTTATCCCGTGCCAGAGGCTGCAGGCTTGGGTGTGCATTTGACTTTGGACATGGCCGGACAAGCCAAGTTTGGGCCCGATGTGGAATGGGTTGACACGCCCGATCAACTTTTGGTGGATCCTCGTCGTGGCGATGCCTTTTATGCAGAGGTTCGCAAATATTGGCCAGGCTTGGCCGATGGCACACTAATGGCCGCCTATGCGGGCATTCGGCCCAAAATCAATGGACCCGATGAAGCCGCTGCCGATTTTTGCATCTTGGGCCCCCAAGCGCTTGGCGTGACGGGCTTGGTGCACTTGTTGGGCATCGAGTCGCCCGGCTTGACCAGCTCTTTGGCGATTGCTGATCGGGTGTTGACTTTGCTTACACCACACCCGTGAACGCAAGGAGGGGCAGACTGCAGGCAGACCTGATGTTCAGGACTTGCGCAGCTGTTTCAGTGCTTTGGCAACTTCATGTACCAAGGCGGGTCCTTTGTAAATCAAGCCGGTGTAAATTTGAACCACATCGGCACCCGCTTCAATTTTGCTGACAGCGTCATAGCCACTCATGATGCCGCCTACACCAATGATGGGGAATTGCGCGCCGAGCTGTTGTCTTAACAGGCGAATGACGCGGTTGCTTCCTGCCAAAACAGGCGCACCCGACAGACCGCCCATTTCAGTGCAGTGCGTCATGCCTTGAACAGCTTCACGCGACAAGGTGGTGTTGGTGGCAATGACACCGTCCATTTGGTGTTTGAGCAAGCTGCTGGCAATGACGGCCACTTGCTCGTCGTCCAAATCGGGGGCGATTTTGAGAAATACAGGAACGCGTTTTTGGTGCTTTTCGGCCAGCGCTTGCTTGCGCTCGTTCAATGCGGAAAGCAGTTGGTCCAAAGCTTCGTCGGTTTGCAAAGAACGCAAATTTTTGGTGTTGGGGCTAGAGATGTTGACCGTGACATAGTCGGCGTGCTCGTAAACCCCACTGAGGCCAATGAGGTAGTCGTCCGTGGCGCTCTCGATAGGCGTCACGGCATTTTTGCCAATGTTCAAACCCAGCAGGCGACCTTGACTTCGAAACTTGGATTTTTTGACATTGGCCACGAAGGCCTCGAGGCCTTCGTTGTTAAAACCCAGACGGTTGATGAGTGCCTTGGCATCGGGCAAACGGAACATGCGGGGTTTGTCGTTGCCGGGTTGGGGCAGGGGTGTGACGGTACCTACTTCGACAAAGCCAAAACCCATGGCACCTAGTCCGTCAATGCAGCGGGCATTTTTGTCGAGGCCCGCAGCCATGCCAACTCTGTTTGGAAATGTGAGTCCGGCCAATTGCATGGGATCACCGATCCAGGCTTGGCGGTAGGCACGGTCTAAAAAGGTGTTTTGCGTGTTGGCCAAACCGTTCAGGGTGAGGTCGTGCGCAGCTTCAGGGTCGAGGCTGAATAAAATTGGTCGGGCTAAGTCGTAAAGGTTCAGGGACATTGGATAATCTCGTTCAATACATGCATTGTCTCAAAAAAGTATATGAATCAAGATGAGTTGAAAGCATTGGTAGGCCAAGCCGCCTTGCAATACGTGGTCCCCGGTCAAATTGTGGGCGTAGGCACTGGCTCTACCGTGAACAAATTCATTGATGCACTTGCGTCCATGAAAGATCAAATCAAGGGCGCAGTGTCTAGTTCAGAAGCTTCTACTGCGCGTTTGAAGGCCTTAGGCATCCCTGTGTTTGACAGCAACGACGTGGCCGAGTTGGCCGTCTACATTGACGGTGCAGACGAAATCAATGCGCAAGGCCACATGGTTAAGGGCGGTGGCGCAGCCCTCACGCGGGAAAAAATTGTGGCGGCCCAATCCAAAATGTTTGTGTGCATTGCCGACGAGTCCAAGTTGGTCAACAACTTGGGTGCGTTTCCATTGCCTGTCGAGGTCATACCCATGTCGAGTGCGCGCATCATGGCGCAATTCGCCAAGATGGGCGGTCAATCTCACGTTCGATTGAAAGACGGCCAGCCTTTGGTGACCGACAACGGACAACACATCATTGATGTGAAGGGCTTGACCATTTCAAACCCAGTGGCCTTTGAAGCCGAAGTAAGCCAGTGGCCTGGCGTGGTCACTGTGGGTGTGTTTGCTTTTCAGAAGGCCCAGGTTTGTTTGCTGGGCACATCTGAAGGTGTTAAAACCCTCAAGTTTTAAGCTTGCGATCCTGACATGCCTTGATGTCGCAGAAGCGCATTCAAAGAAGGCTCTCGGCCTCTGAAGGCCACAAAAGATGCCAATGCAGGACGGCTTCCACCTGCTTCCAAGATGGCCTCCCGATAGCGTCGACCTGTTTCTAAGCTAGGTGATCCATCGGGCAAGGTCGTTTCTTCAAACGCAGCATAGGCATCGGCAGACAGCACCTCGGCCCATTTGTAGCTGTAATAACCAGCCGCATAACCCCCTGCAAAAATATGGCTGAAGGTGTGTGCCATTCGGTTGAACTCTGGGGCTTGAATGACGGCCACTTCGGCGCGCACTTTTTGAAGCACGGGCATGAAGTCGTCTTTGGGGTTGTGCTGGCTGTGCAGCAACATGTCGAGCAGCGCAAATTCAATTTGACGCAAAGTTTGCAGGCCGCTTTGGAAGTTTTTCGCGGCCACCATTTTGTCAAACAAAGCACGGGGCAAGGCCTCGCCTGTTGTGACATGTGCTGTCATGTGTTTGAGCACAGACCATTCCCAGCAGAAGTTTTCCATGAATTGGCTAGGCAGTTCTACCGCATCCCATTCCACGCCACTGATGCCGGAGACATCGCGCTCATTCACCTTCGTGAGCATGTGATGCAAGCCGTGCCCAAACTCGTGGAATAGCGTGATGACATCGTCGTGTGTCAATAATGGGGGTTGTCCATCGACGCCATCTGCAAAGTTGCATACCAAATGGGCCACTGGTGTTTGCAATTGTTGGTTGTCGGGTCTGAGCCAACGGGCGCGGACGTCATCCATCCATGCACCGCCTCGTTTGCCAGCACGTGCAGGTGGGTCGAGGTAGAACTGCCCCACCAATTGACCATTGCGCTCGATGCGATAAAAGCCAACCGCAGGGTGCCAGACTGGTGCTTTGTCTTCGTGGATATTGACTTCAAACAAAGTCTCGATGATCTTGAACAGTCCCTGTAACACCTTGGGTGCTGTGAAGTACTGTTTGACTTCTAGTTCACTGAAACTGTACCGCGCTTCTTTCAGTTTTTCACCAATGTAAGGCCAGTCCCAAGCTTGCGGATTTTGCAAGCCCAGATTGTCTAAGGCAAATTGGCGCATGTCGGCCAAGTCATTTTCTGCAAAGGGGCGCGCGCGGAGCGCAAGGTCACGTAAAAATGAAATAACTTTGTCAGGGGATTCAGCCATTTTGGTGGCCACTGAAACTTCTGCATAGTTCTGGAATCCCAAAAGCTTGGCTTCTTCTTCCCGCAGTTGCAAAATTTCTTGTATGAGTGCACTGTTGTCGAGGGCTGCAAATTCAGCACTGGCCTGATCGGAGGCGCGTGTGACGTAGGCTCGGTACAGTTGTTGGCGCAGCGCACTGCTTGTGGCAAATTGCATCACCGGCAAGTAGCAAGGCATTTTGAGTGTGAGTTTGTAGCCTGATTTGCCATCTTTCTCTGCAGCTGCGCGAGCTGTGTTTTGCACGTCTTCGGGCACTCCCTCCAGTACATCTTTTTCGACATAGAGTGCAAATCGATCGGTAGCATCCAAGGCGTTTTCACTGAATTTTTGGCTCAACTCGGCCATGCGTTCTTGGATGGCGGCATAGCGAATTTTTGCATCACCTTGAAGCTCCGCACCACCCAGTACAAAATTGCGAAGGGCATTTTTCAGTGCTTGTTGTTGTTCGGTATTCAATGTTTCTGCATTGACCGATTTGTATTGATCGTACAAACGTTCATCTGAGCCCAAGCGTGTCCAAAATTCAGTCACTTTAGGCAAAGCTTCGTTATAAGCTGCGCGCAGTTCGGGTGTATCGGCCACACTGTTCAAATGGCTGATGGCTCCCCAAGCGCTGCTCAATCGCTCGGTGCTGACATCCAACACCTTGGCAATGGCATGCCATTCAGCAGGAAACGAGGGTGCGGTGACTGCTTCAAGTGCTTCAGAGGCAGAGGTCAATAAGACGTCAACAGCGCTGCTCACATGTTCTGGTTTGATCTGGTCGAACAGAGGGAGGCCACCGTGTTGCAGCAAAGGATTGGTTGCGTGAGATGTCGTTGTCATGAAAATGAAGAAGCCGTCAATGTCGTTGAAAATTAAGCTGCCAAGCGTTCGGCAGCCTCTAAGGTATTGACCAAGAGCATGGTGATGGTCATGGGGCCGACACCGCCAGGAACAGGCGTGATGTAACTTGCAACTTGTTCAACACCTGCAAAGTCGACATCGCCGCACAGTTTGCCTTCGTCGTTGCGGTTCATGCCAACATCAAGAACAACAGCGCCCGGTTTGACCATGTCTGCGGTTAGAACGTTGCGTTTGCCAACAGCTGCCACGATCACATCTGCTTGTAGCGTCATGGCCTTGAGGTCTTTGGTTGCGCTGTGACATAGGGTGACGGTGGCATTTTTTTGCAAGAGCATCATGGCCATGGGTTTGCCCACAATGTTGCTGCGGCCAATGACCACCGCATGCTTACCCTTGAGGTCGTAGCCAATGCTTTCGAGCATTTTCATACAGCCATAGGGCGTACAAGGCCAAAAGCCAGGCATGCCAGTCATCAGTGCACCTGCGCTGGCAATGTGAAAGCCATCGACGTCTTTGGCGGGTGATATGGCTTCTATGACTTTTTGTGCATCAATGTGTGCAGGTAAAGGCAATTGAACCAAGATGCCATGAATACTCGGGTCCTTGTTCAGTGCGTCGACGCGAGTCAGCAAATCGGCTTCTGTCATGGATGCATCATATTTTTCTAAGACCGAATGAAGCCCACTGTCTTGGCATGCTTTGACTTTGTTGCGAACGTAAACTTGGCTGGCAGAATTGTCGCCCACCAACACCACGGCCAAACCCGGGGTGATGCCTTTGAGTTTCAGGGCTGCTGTGCGCGTAGCAACTTCTGCGCGAAGTTGTTGGGAGAGGGCGTTGCCATCAATGCGTTGTGCGGTCATGTTGTGTCTTTTTTGAAATGAATGCAGTGCTTGAAGTAGAAACGCCCGCGAGCTAGTCAGTCACGGGCGTTCAGTATGCGAGCTTGTCGTTAAGCTTTGGGGGCGTTTTGTCCCAATGCAATTTTGAGCAAATCGGCCACGGTGTTGGCGTTCAGCTTTTCCATGATATTGGCACGGTGAGCCTCGACTGTTTTGATGCTGATGCCAAGATCGTCGGCGATTTGTTTGTTCAAACGTCCTGCCACAATACGTTCTAGCACTTGAGCTTCACGCCCCGTGAGCTTTGACAAAAGCGCATCGCGATTGGCGGCATTTTGATAATCCGAAAATGACTCACGGGCGCTGTCTAGCATGCGTTCAACCAAACTCACCAGCTCGTCTTCTTTGAAGGGCTTTTGGATGAAGTCCATGGCACCTTTTTTCATGGTGTCTACAGCCATGGGCACGTCGCCATGACCTGTGATGAACACGATGGGCAAAGGTGATCGGCGCTCGACCAATTTGTCTTGCAGTTCTAAACCCGTCATGCCACCCATTCGAATGTCCACAATGAGGCAAGCCACTTCGCGTGGGTCGTAACGGCTAAGGAATGATTCGGCTGAATCAAAGCACCTGACACGGTAATCTTTGCCCTCTAGGAGCCACTGCAGTGAATCGCGAACTGCTTCATCGTCGTCGACAACGTAAACAGTGCCTTTTTTGGGTATCAAACTCATGAGGGGTCCCAGTGTTACTTAATCAATTCAATTTATTCCCACCAGAGGGTATCCAGAAGGAAAAACAACAACCAACAACTTCGTCGGCATTGTAGAGGTTCTCAGCAGCAATTCTGCCCTGATGTGATTCCACAATGGTCCGGCACAAATTCAAACCAATGCCCATGCCTTCTGCTTTGGTCGAGAAGAAGGCCTCGTAAAGGCGCTCCAAGACCTCTGGCGGGAGACCGCGCCCAGTGTCTGTCACAGAGAAGTGAATGGTTTGTTGCTGGTCTACGACCTTGGGAACCACCCGCAACTCGACGTGGCGCCGGCCAACGGGTCGTTCTGCATTGTCAATTGACTCTGCTGCATTTTTCATCAAATTGACCATCACCTGCTCGATCAAAATGGGGTCAACTTGCAATTTTGGCAACCTGGAGGCGACATAGTGAGACAGGCGTACATTGCGGCGTCGCAATTCAATCTCCGCCAATTCGACCGCCTCATTGACCATGGTTAAGACTTCCGAATCTGTTCTGTTGGGTTCACTTCGCTTCACAAATGAGCGAATTCGGTGAATGATTTGGCCTGCGCGTTGGGCTTGGTGGGCTGTTTTTTCCAAGGCCCAAATCAGATCTTTTTCTTCAATTTGTTGGCCTTGGATACGTGACAACATGCCGTTGCAGTAATTGGTGATGGCCGTGAGGGGTTGATTCAGTTCATGAGCCACGCTGGAGGCCATTTCACCCATGGTGATCAAGCGACTGGCATTTTGGGCGCGTTCGGCTTGCTGGGCGGCCAGCTCCTCTGCTTGCCGTCTTGCTGTGATGTCTGTGGCAATGACCAATTGCGCTAGTCGTCCGTCGGCCCAATGAATGTAACGCGTTCTAATCTCCAGCCACTTGGCCAGGTGCTCTAAATAAATTTCCGCACGTTCTGCGGGGGCCACGGTCAGACTTTCTGTGGGCAAGCCTGCCAAGGCGTCTACATCGTCCATTTCGGTCTCTGCCGTTCGAATGTCCAACATCCCTGCTTTTTCAACCAGCCCCAAATGACCGAGGGTGTCGGTGCCAAACCACTGCCGATAAAGTTTGTTGGCGAATAACAATTCCGAACTGCCCAAAGGGGCCACAGACACCGATGCGTCAAGCGCTTCCAAAACGATTGTGAATCGTTCGTACGACGCAGCCAATTGTTCTCTTACGCGATTGGGCTCGGTGATGTCGGTCATGGAGGTCATCCAACCTGTTTGTTGACCCTCGGCATTGATCAAGGGAGAGACATACAAACGCGCATCAAAAATACGATTGTTTTTTCGCTTCACCCTGACTTGAAATCCGCCTGCAATTTGCTTGCCGCTCATTTCCTCTTCAAGTCGCGCCATCAACTGTTCGCGGTCTTCGTCTGGCCAGTAAGGGAAGGGCGCTACGGCCCCAATCAGTTCACTTTCTTGCCATCCCGTCATTTGACAGAAAGCCAAATTGACATAAGTGATGCGACCTTCCATGTCCAACGCGCGCATGCCCGTGAGCATGGAATTTTCCATGGCCCGGCGAAAGTTGGTTTCAGCGATCAGTTCTTTTTGCGTTTGCTGCCGCTTGCGTGTGTGTCGCCAATTGCCAATTAACATCCAAGCGGTGAGCAAACTGAGTGAGCTCACCAACCAAAACAAGCCACCACCCACCAAATCTTGTGATGTACGCCATGCTTGCGCGCGCAAGATCAAACCGTTTCCGACGGGTGAAACGGGTACTTCAAATTCATTGTTTTGACCGTTGATGCCTGGCAAAAAACTCCAAAAGCTCATGCGCTTTGGAATGGACTGGCCGGCGATTAAATTGCCTTCGCTGTCTAGTAAGGAAACGGCATATTTGGCCAAGATCTCGGTCGGTACGCCGTAGCGCAGCAAACTTTCAACGGCATATTCGGCCATGACCACGCCATTGAATCTTCCTTGTGAATTTGTCAGTGGCGTGTGCAACTGCAACACCACATTGCGTGCGTAGTTTTCTTGTCCTGCACCAGGGCTACCAATCGACAAGCTGCCATCGTCTTCTTGCGAATAAACCGGTTGCATCAAGTCGCGGGCCAGGGAGTAACTGTTCTCTGACTCTCCCCATTTCAGGACTTCACCAACGCGCCATTTTTGGCTGACCAAAACACTGGGTGCAGTTTGGCTGGCAACGATTTTCCGTTTGTCGTCAACCCATGCCAAGGTCTGCAGTTCTGGGTTCTTCATCACCAAAGACTCTGCGCGTCGAATGAATTCTTTGATGTCCACGTCTTTGTTGGAGGTGTCTCGCGCCAGTCGCATGATTTGCTCTTGTCGCTCTAACAGACGAAGTCGTAGACGCTGCTGGCTGTATTCAACATCGCGTTTGACAGCTTCTTGCTCTCGGTCGATTTCCTCAACCCTCAAGTACCAAAACGAAAAGACAATGGCACTGAAAAACAGCAGGACGGATGCCACGGGTGCCAAGCTGGCAAAACGGTCTTGTTTGACTGGGTTTTGTCGCTTCCACCAACGACGCCACCAAGACAAGGGCTTCATTGTCATGAGGACGTGGGATACGGTTTGCGACTTCATC
>JAHEBO010000014.1:0-5530 GCA_024642215.1 Limnohabitans sp. | reverse complement strand
ATGCCTGAGTTCTGGCAGTTCCCTACAGTGTCGATGGGCCTTGGCCCTTTGATGGCCATCTACCAAGCGCGCTTCTTGAAGTACTTGCATGCACGCGGCATTGCCAACACCGAAAACCGAAAAGTGTGGGTGTTCTGTGGTGACGGTGAGATGGACGAAGTGGAGTCCTTGGGCGCCATTGGTTTGGCTGCCCGTGAAAAGCTCGACAACTTGATCTTTGTGGTCAATTGCAATTTGCAACGTTTGGACGGCCCTGTTCGCGGCAACGGCAAGATTGTTCAAGAACTTGAAGGTGAGTTCCGCGGCTCAGGCTGGAACGTGATCAAGCTCTTGTGGGGCAGCGAGTGGGACAAACTCTTGGCGCGTGACAAAGACGGTGCACTGCGCAAGATCATGATGGACACTTTGGACGGCGACTTCCAAGCGTTCAAAGCCAACGATGGCGCTTATGTTCGCAAACATTTCTTCGGTCGCGATCCGCGCACCTTAGAGATGGTGGCGCACATGAGCGACGACGAAATTTGGGCTTTGAAACGTGGCGGCCATGATCCACAGAAAGTTTATGCGGCCTACCACCAGGCTGTGAACCATGAAGGCCAGCCTACCGTGTTGTTGATCAAAACGGTGAAAGGTTTTGGCATGGGCAAAGCCGGTGAAGGCAAGAACAACGTTCACCAAACCAAGAAACTGACAGACGAAGACATCCGCTACATGCGCGATCGCTTCAATATCCCAGTGCCTGACAGCGAATTGTCCAAGGTGCCTTTCTACAAGCCTGCGGATGACACACCCGAAATGCAGTATCTGCATGAACGCCGCAAAGCCTTGGGTGGCTACTTGCCACACCGTCGTACCAAAGCGGAAGAAAGCTTCACGGTGCCTTCCTTGGAAGTGTTCAAGTCCGTGATGGAGCCCACAGCCGAAGGCCGCGAAATTTCCACCACACAAGCCTACGTTCGCTTTCTCACGCAACTGTTGCGTGACCAGGCATTGGGCCCACGTGTGGTGCCTATTTTGGTGGACGAAGCCCGTACCTTTGGTATGGAAGGCTTGTTCCGTCAAGTCGGTATTTACAACCCCGCGGGTCAGCAATACACACCGGTCGACAAAGACCAAGTGATGTACTACAAAGAGGACAAAGCGGGTCAGATTTTGCAAGAGGGCATCAATGAAGCGGGCGGTATGTCCAGCTGGATTGCTGCGGCGACCAGCTACTCCACCAGCAACCGCATCATGGTGCCGTTCTATGTTTATTACTCGATGTTTGGCTTCCAGCGCATTGGCGATTTGGCCTGGGCTGCGGGTGACATGCAAGCACGTGGTTTCTTGTTGGGCGGTACATCAGGCCGTACAACATTGAACGGCGAAGGTTTGCAACACGAAGACGGTCACAGCCACATCTTGGCGGGCACCATCCCCAATTGCATCAGCTACGACCCCACCTTCGCACATGAAGTGGGCGTGATCTTGCACCATGGCCTGAAGCGCATGGTTGAAAAGCAAGACAACGTTTTCTACTACCTCACATTGTTGAACGAAAACTACGCCATGCCAGGCCTGACGCCCGGCACGGAAGAGCAAATCATCAAGGGCATGTACTTGTGCAAAGCGGGTGGCAAGAACAAGACGCGAGTTCAGTTGATGGGCTCTGGCACCATCCTGCGTGAATCATTGGCTGCGCAAGAGTTGCTGGCCAAAGACTGGGGTATTGCGGCGGATGTTTGGAGCTGCCCAAGCTTCAACGAACTGACTCGCGATGGCCAAGACGCCGAGCGTTTCAACATGTTGCACCCCTTAGAAACACCGCGTGTGCCGTTTGTGGCGCAGCAGTTGGCCAAGCATGACGGTCCCGTCATTGCGTCTACTGACTACATGAAAAACTACGCCGAACAAATTCGCTCGTACATTCCAAAAGGCCGCACTTACAAAGTGTTGGGCACCGACGGATTTGGCCGCAGCGATTTCCGTAGCAAATTGCGCGAGCACTTTGAAATCAATCGCCACTACATCGTTGTGGCTGCACTCAAAGCCTTGAGCGAAGAGGGCGCAGTGCCAGTTGCCAAAGTTGCAGAAGCTTTGAAGCAATATGGCATCAAGACCGACAAGGTCAATCCTTTGTACGCTTAATCACAAGACTTGGAGACACACATGGCATTGGTAGAAGTCAAAGTTCCAGACATCGGTGATTTCGATGAAGTGGCCGTCATTGAACTGTTGGTCAAGGTGGGAGACAACGTGAAGGCCGAGCAGTCCTTGATCACCGTTGAATCCGACAAAGCGTCGATGGAAATCCCGTCCTCAACGGCTGGCGTGGTAAAAGAACTGCGCGTGAAGTTGGGCGATAAAGTCAAACAAGGTTCGGTGGTACTGATGGTGGAAGCCAGTGGCGAAGCTGTTGCCGCTGCGCCAGCAAGCGTACCTGCTGTAGCAGCTGCAAGCGCACCTGTCTCTGCTGCACCTGTTGCCGTACCTGCTGCTTCAGCACCTGCCGCCTGCGGCCCCATCGAAGTTCATGTGCCAGACATTGGCGATTTCAAAGACGTTGCCGTCATTGAAATTTTCGTCAAACCCGGTGATGCCATCAAGATGGAGCAATCGCTCATCACGGTGGAATCGGACAAAGCTGCGATGGAGATTCCATCCTCGGCGGCCGGCGTATTGAAAGAGCTGAAGGTCAAAATTGGCGACAAAGTCAACATTGGTGACTTGCTGGCCATCTTAGAAGGCACGGTTGTTTCAGCAGCCACATCTGCACCCGTTGCAGCTGCTGTGAGTGCGGCTGCACCTGCTGCAGTATCTGCGCCTGTGGCAACGACTGCAATCGCTGCGCCAGCGCACAATCCTGGCGCATCCACTTTGGGCTTGCCACACGCATCACCTTCAGTGCGCAAATTTGCGCGCGAATTGGGTGTGCCTTTGGAAGAAGTTAAAGGCAATGGCCCCAAAGGTCGCATTACCCAAGACGATGTTCAAGCCTTCACTAAAGCGGTGATGGCCGGTGCCACGCAAACCAAAGCTCAAGCGGCCAAAGCGCCAGCCGGCGGCGATGGCGCTGCATTGGGATTGATCCCATGGCCGAAGGTTGATTTCGCCAAGTTCGGTCCCATTGAGCGCAAAGAAATGGGTCGCATCAAGAAGATCAGTGGCGCCAACTTGTTGCGCAATGCCATCATGATTCCCGCTGTGACCAACCACGACGATGCCGACATCACTGAGTTGGAAGCCTTCCGTGTGTCGACCAACAAAGAGAATGAAAAGTCGGGCGTGAAAGTGACCATGCTGGCATTCTTGATCAAAGCGTGTGTGGCTGCTCTGAAAAAATACCCCGAGTTCAACAGCTCCTTGGACGGCGATTCATTGGTCTACAAGAACTACTGGCACATTGGTTTCGCTGCCGACACGCCCAACGGTTTGATGGTTCCTGTGATCAGAGATGCTGACAAAAAAGGCATCTTGCAAATCAGCCAAGAAATGGGTGAGTTGGCCAAGAAGGCGCGCGATGGCAAGTTGAGCCCTGCAGAAATGACAGGTGCCACCTTCACCATCTCCAGTTTGGGTGGCATTGGTGGCAAGTATTTCACGCCCATCATCAATGCGCCTGAAGTGGCCATCTTGGGTGTGTGCAAAAGCACGCATGAACCCGTTTGGGACGGCAAACAATTTGTACCGCGCTTGATGCTGCCTTTGTCACTGACATGGGATCACCGTGTGATTGATGGTGCTGCAGCAGCTCGCTTCAATGCGTACTTGGGTCAAATCCTTGGCGACTTCCGCCGTGTCTTGCTTTGAGAGGCTGAACCATGGCATTAGTTGATATCAAAGTACCAGACATTGGCGACTTCGACGAAGTGGCAGTCATTGAGTTGTTGGTCAAGGTGGGAGACACCGTGAAGGCCGAACAAAGTTTGATCACTGTAGAGTCTGACAAAGCCTCGATGGAGATTCCTTGCTCACAAGCCGGTGTGGTCAAAGAGCTCAAAGTGAATTTAGGCGACAAGGTCAAACAAGGCTCTGTGGTGTTGGTGTTGGAGGGGGAGGCTTCATCTGCCGCAGCAAGCGTACCCGCTCCTGCACCTTCACCAGCCAGCGCACCTGCTGCCAAGCCCGCAGCAGCGACTGTTGCTGCCAGCATTCCCAATGCTACTTCATACAGCGGTGCTGTCGACATCGAATGCGATTTGCTCGTATTGGGTGCTGGACCTGGTGGTTACTCTGCTGCATTCCGCGCAGCCGACCTCGGTCTCAAGGTGGTCATCGTTGAACGCTACGCAACCCTGGGTGGTGTGTGCTTGAACGTAGGTTGTATTCCCTCAAAAGCCTTGTTGCATGTGGCTGCCGTCATGGACGAAGTCAGTCACATGGCTGACCTGGGTGTTGACTTTGGCGCACCCAAAGTTGACATTGCCAAACTGCGCACGCACAAAGAAAAAGTCATTGGCAAATTGACTGGCGGCTTGGCTGCCATGGCCAAGATGCGCAAAGTGACCACAGTGCGTGGCGTGGGTGAATTCGTCAGCGCCAACCATGTGGTGGTGGAAGAAACTACTGGCACGGGTCAAGAAAAAACCGGCGTGAAAAAAGTCGTGTCTTTCAAGAGCTGCATCATTGCCGCGGGCAGCCAAGCGGTTCGTTTGCCTTTCATGCCAATCGATCCACGCGTGGTTGACAGCACAGGCGCATTGGCCTTGAAAGAAGTTCCCAAGCGCATGCTGATTTTGGGCGGCGGCATCATTGGTTTGGAAATGGGCACTGTTTACAGCACGCTGGGCGCACGCTTGGATGTGGTTGAAATGATGGACGGTTTGATGCAAGGCGCTGACCGCGATTTGGTCAAGATCTGGCAAAAAATGAATGCCCATCGTTTTGACAACATCATGCTCAAAACCAAAACCGTGGGTGCCAAAGCTACTAAGGCTGGCATTGAGGTGACCTTTGAATCTGCAGAGGAGGGCGTCTCTGCCCCTGCACCACAAGTTTATGATTTGGTTTTGCAAGCTGTGGGGCGCACACCCAACGGCAAAAAAATTGCAGCTGACAAAGCTGGCGTGAGCGTCACCGACCGTGGCTTCATTCCTGTTGACATTCAAATGCGCACCAACGTGCCGCACATCTTTGCCATTGGCGACATCGTGGGGCAACCCATGTTGGCGCACAAAGCTGTTCATGAAGCGCATGTGGCTGCTGAAGTGATTGCCGGTGAAATTCAAGGCAACAAAGAATTGGCGGCCAGTGCCTTCAATGCGCGCGTCATTCCAAGTGTTGCCTACACGGATCCCGAAGTGGCATGGGTAGGCCTCACAGAAGACCAAGCCAAGGCACAAGGCATCAAAGTCAAGAAGGGCTTGTTCCCTTGGACGGCTTCAGGCCGTGCCATTGCCAACGGACGAGACGAAGGCGTCACCAAGCTCTTGTTCGATGATTCACCCGAGGCGCATGGCCACGGCAAGATCTTGGGCGGCGGCATGGTGGGCACGCATGCAGGCGACATGATTGGCGAAATTGCGCTGGCCATTGAAATGGGCGCTGATGC
>JAHEBO010000013.1 GCA_024642215.1 Limnohabitans sp. | reverse complement strand
AATAACCACCCTCTGAGAGAAACCTCATGAAGATCCACGAGTACCAAGGCAAGGAAATCTTGCGTCAATTTGGTGTGCCAGTGCCCCGCGGCATTCCGGCCTTTACAGTGCAAGAAGCGGTTGAAGCCGCTCAAAAATTGGGCGGCCCAGTTTGGGTTGTCAAAGCACAAATTCACGCGGGCGGCCGCGGTAAGGGCGGCGGCGTGAAGCTGGCCCGCTCCATCGACGAAGTGAAACAACTCGCCGGTGAAATTTTGGGCATGCAGTTGGTCACACACCAAACGGGCCCAGAAGGTCAAAAAGTTCGTCGCCTCCTCATTGAAGACGGCGCCGACATCAAAAAAGAATATTACATCTCCGCTGTCACAGACCGTGCCTCACAACGTGTGGCCATGATCGTGTCTAGCGAAGGCGGCATGGACATTGAAGGTGTGGCACACGACACACCCGAAAAAATCATCACCGAAATCGTTGACCCTGCTTTGGGCCTCACCGATGCACAAGCCAAGATGTTGTCTGACGCCATTGGCGTGCCTGCTGGCTCTACAGCCCAAGCCGCTGACGTGCTCCAAAAGGTTTACAAGTGCTACATGGAAACTGACGCGTCGTTGGTCGAGATCAATCCTTTGATCTTGGAAGGCAACGGCGGCATCCGCGCTTTGGACGCCAAGTTCAACTTCGACTCCAACGCTTTGTTCCGTCACCCTGAAATCGTGGCTTACCGCGATTTGGACGAAGAAGATCCCGCAGAAATCGAAGCTTCTAAATTCGACTTGGCCTACATCAGCTTGGACGGCAACATTGGTTGCTTGGTCAACGGTGCAGGCTTGGCCATGGCCACCATGGACACCATCAAGTTGTTTGGCGCCGAGCCCGCCAACTTCTTGGACGTGGGCGGCGGCGCCACCCCCGAGAAAGTCACTGAAGCTTTCAAGATCATGTTGAAGAACCCCAAAGTGAAAGCCATTTTGGTCAACATCTTCGGCGGCATCATGAAGTGCGACACCATCGCTACGGGCGTGATCACCGCCTGCAAGGCCACTAACTTGAACGTGCCTTTGGTCGTTCGCATGAAGGGCACCAACGAAGATCTGGGCAAGAAGATGCTCAAAGAAAGCGGTTTGCCCATCATTTCCGTGGACACCATGGCAGAAGCAGCACAAGCTGCCGTTAAAGCGGTGAAAGGTTAATTACATGTCTATCTTTATCAACAAAGACACCAAAGTCATTACGCAAGGTATTACCGGCAAGACCGGTCAGTTCCACACTGAAAAATGCCAAGAGTACGCCAACGGTAAAAACTGCTTCGTTGCAGGTGTGAACCCCAAAAAAGCGGGCGAGTCCATCTTCAACATCCCAATTTACGCCTCTGTCAAAGAAGCGGCTTCCGACACTGGCGCTACTGTGTCTGTGATCTACGTGCCACCAGCAGGCGCAGCAGCAGCCATTTGGGAAGCTGTTGAAGCCGACCTCGACTTGGCCATCTGTATTACAGAAGGCATTCCTGTCCGTGACATGCTCGAAGTGCGCAATCGCATGCGCGCCAAAGAAGCTGCTGGCGGCAAGAAAACTTTGCTCTTGGGCCCCAACTGCCCAGGTTTGATCACCCCCGATGAAATCAAGATCGGCATCATGCCCGGTCACATTCACCGCAAGGGTCGCATTGGCGTGGTGTCACGCTCAGGCACATTGACTTATGAAGCTGTGGCACAACTGACCGAAATCGGTTTGGGCCAGTCTTCTGCGGTCGGTATTGGTGGCGATCCTATCAATGGCTTGAAGCACATCGACGTGATGCGCGCTTTCAACGACGATCCCGACACCGATGCCGTGATCATGATCGGTGAAATTGGTGGTCCTGACGAAGCCGAAGCAGCTCGCTGGTGCAAAGACAACATGAAGAAACCTATCGTGGGCTTTATCGCTGGTGTCACAGCACCTGCAGGCAAGCGCATGGGCCACGCCGGTGCCTTGATCTCTGGCGGCGCCGACACAGCCGATGCCAAATTGGCCATCATGGAAGAGTGCGGCTTCAAAATTACCCGCAATCCTTCCGAGATGGGCCGTTTGCTGAAAGCCATGCTGTAATTGTTGTAAGCACAAATACGGATTAGACGGGTTGTTCAGGCCCGTTACACTCTGCGCACAGAGTTTCGAGAGCGCTGTCAACGGAAGTTGTCAGCGCTTCTTCCTTTTCTATTGCTGGAGATAAAACATGGAATTTTTGCAAACAAGCGAATTCTGGATCGGCTTGATGAAGATCATTTGGATCAACATCATCTTGTCTGGTGACAACGCGGTGGTGATTGCGTTGGCTGCACGCTCTTTGCCTGCTGAACAACAACGCAAGGCCATCATGTTTGGCTCTGGCGCTGCTGTGGTGCTTCGTGTGGCCCTCACCGTTGTCGCGGCCAAGTTGTTGGAAGTGTCTTACTTGCAAATTGTGGGTGGCTTGTTGCTGCTTTGGATTGGCGCTCAACTGTTGAGTGAAGACGACGACGACGAGGGCGGCGAACCCACTCAGTCCACCATGGGCGCGGCCATCCGCACCATTCTGATTGCCGACTTGGTGATGAGTTTGGACAACGTGATTGGTGTGGCCGCGGCGGCCAAAGGCAGCATGACCTTGTTGATTTTGGGTTTGGCCATCAGCATTCCCTTGGTGGTGTTTGGCAGCTCCATGATGATCAAACTCATGACGCGCTTCCCGATTGTGGTCACCTTCGGTGCCTGCCTGATCGGTTGGGTTGGCGGTGAAACCATTGTCAGCGACGTGGCCTTGCGTGAATTTGCAGCAGCCAACCCTTGGTTGCATTACACCGCGGCAGCAGCGGGTGCTTTGGCTGTGTTGGCCATTGGCAAGTTTTTCCAAAAGAAGCACGCACATTCTGAAGAGAACTCAGAAGCTGCTTGATTCAGAGCAAGCAATTGTGACCAAGCCGGCCCTTTGTGGCCGGCTTTTTTACGGCCTAATGGATGCCATCCCTTAAAATTATTCTTTACCTAGGATCACCATGACAGCACCTCGCTCCAATTACTTTCGCGGTTTTACTTTGATCGAACTCATGGTCGTCATTGCCATCATTGGCGTCCTAGGTTCCTTGGCATTGCCTGCTTACCAAGACTATGCCGTGCGGGCCAAAGTATCTGAAATGCTGCTCGCTGCCACACAATGCAAAACAGCTGTGTCAGAAGCTGTCAGTACCGCCTCGCAAGCCGATGTCAGCACAACACTGCCTACGGCCTGCCAAACGCAAGTCTCTCAATATGTGTCGGGTCTCGCTGTCGATGCCAATGGCGTCATCACGGTCACAGGCAACCCCAGCACTTTGCGTGGCACCACCAGCGCCACCGCCAATGCCCTCTCCTTAACCCCCCTTCAAACAGGCACCACTGCATTGGTCGGTACCACCGATGGCGGTAAACCCATCAGTGCCTGGCTCTGCGGACCCGCCGCCACCAACCCGTTGGCAGCAAAATACTTGCCCAGTTCATGCAAGGGTGCGTGAGGAAAATTAGCTCGGCACTTTGAGAAGTGCCTTCTATACTCCGGCCAAATCACTGATCGGAGACCTCATGACAAGTTCCAAATTTTTAGCCAGTACGCTTTTGGCAGGCCTCGGCCTGGTGTTCAATCTGGCCCACGCTGTGGAATTGAAAGTTCTCAGTGGCAACGGTTCGCGCCCTGCAGTCATTGCGCTCACCAAGCAATTTGAGCAAGCCACCGGACACAAAGTGACCGTTGATTTCTTCGTCAACCCCGACGTTAAGAAAAAAATTGAAGCAGGCGAATATTTTGACGTCACGGTCCTCAACCCACCCGTCTTAGACGAGCTCATCAAGCAAGGCAAAGTGGCCGCTAACTCCCGCGCCGTCATTGGCCGAATTGGTCTGGGCGCCGCCATCAAAGCAGGCGCACCCAAACCCGACATTTCAACCGCTGAAGGTTTTAAGAAAACCATGCTCAGCATCAACTCGGTGGCATACCCGGGCGATGGTGCCAGTGGCATTTACTTCGTCAACCTGCTAGACCGCATGGGCATTGGTGCCGAGATGAAACCGAAGTTGCGTCCTATGCCGGGTGAATACAACGTGGAAGTGGTGGCCACAGGCAGCGTCGACATGGTGGTGGTCGTGGCTTCGCGCATTTATGGCGTACCTGGTGTCGACATGTTGGGACTCATCCCCAAAGAACTGCAAACTTGGATTGGCTTTGCCACTGGCGTTAACCCACAGTCCAAGCATGCAGAAGCCGCACGTGCACTGACAAAATTTCTAACATCGCCACCGGCCGATGCCGTCCTCAAACCCATTGGCATTGAGCCCTTCGTCGAATAAGGCCCTCACCAAGAGGCCAAGCCAGTCATTCAGGGGCCACCCAATGCCCCGACTTACCGCCTTGCTTCTCTAACAACTTCACATCGGTCATGGTCATGCCGCGGTCAGCGGCTTTGCACATGTCATAAATGGTCAGCAAGGCCACTTGCACGGCAGTGAGGGCTTCCATTTCAACGCCTGTTTGGCCCACGGTTTCGGCTGTGGCACGACACACAATGGTTGGCACCGCAGCAGATGCCGGAATGTCAAACTCTACGGCCACCCGGGTCAAGGCCAAAGGATGGCACAGTGGAATCAAATCAGACGTGCGCTTGGCGCCTTGAATGCCCGCGATACGGGCAATTCCCAACACATCGCCTTTCTTTGCCGTACCCGATTGCACCAGCGCCAAAGTAGCAGGCAGCATTTGAATGGACCCGATGGCCACTGCCACGCGGTGCGTTGAGGCTTTGGCCCCCACATCCACCATGTGCGCTTGGCCTTGGGCGTCAAAGTGGGTCAGAGGAGAGTTTGAGTTGGACGAGGATTGCGGCATGTCTGTGACGAAAAAAACTGGTGAAAACCATTTACAAACGGTTGACTTAGATCGAGCATGATACGGTGTTCAGATTCACCTTAGAAGTCGGTGACCCTAATTGAAGTTTGTGTCCACCCCATCCAAACCGCTGATGGCCCTCTTGGCCTTGTCGATGCTGCTGACCCCTGTGTGGTCGCAGCAGCCCATTAGCACGTCCAATTTACCCGCCTTGGGCGATGGCGCCGACATCACTTTATCGGCCGAACGCAAACTCGGTGACCGGATTGCCCGCGAACTCTTCCGAGATCCTGATTATTTGGAAGATCCCATTCTGGATGAGTACTTGCAAAACATTTGGCAACCCTTGGTCAAAGGCGCGCAAGCCCGCGGCGAGATGTCACCCGAATTGCAAGAGCGTTTTGCTTGGAAAATTTTGATGGGGCGTGATCGCTCGGTCAATGCTTTTGCCTTGCCTGGTGGCTATCTAGGCGTTCACCTCGGCTTGATCAGCGTTGTGACCACGCGCGATGAGCTGGCCTCGGTCATGGCGCACGAACTGAGCCACGTGACCCAAAGACACATCTCGCGCTCGATGGGCGACCAAGCGCGCATGACACCCTGGCTGATCGGGGCCATGATTCTGGGCATGTTGGCGGCCAGCAAAAGCACGCAAGGCGCACAAGCCATGATCGTGGGCGGACAAGCCATGGCCGCGCAAACCCAATTGAATTTTTCACGAGACATGGAACGCGAGGCAGATCGCATTGGTTATGGCGTGATGTCGGAAGCTGGCTTTGACACACAGGGTTTTGTCACCATGTTTGGCAAGTTGCAGCAAGCCTCTAACTTGAACGACAACGGCGCGTTTCCCTATTTACGCAGCCATCCTCTGAGCAGCGAGCGCATGGCTGACATGCAAGCGCGTCAACAGTTGCAAGTGGCCCGTGCCACCAATTTGGATGAAGACTTGCTACAGGCCATCATGTCCGCCAGGGCGCGCGTCTTTGCGCAGCCCGGCGTCGATGCTTTGCGCGCATGGGCTCAAGAAGCGTCTGATGCCAGCGTCGCCAAACAATCAGCGGCCAAACAGATGGGTATTTTGTATGGGGCTAGTTTGTCGTGGATGCAATTGAGGGACATCACGCAAGCACGTGCATTGTTGCCTCGTTTGAAACTGGCTTCCGCCAAGCACTTGCCCTCACAACGCTTGGTTCAATTGCTCGAAGCCGAATTGGCATTCAAAGAAGACGACATGCGCAGCGTGCTAACTTCGTTGCGACATGTGAGCTTGCAAACCAACAGTTTGTGGCAAAGACCCGAGCTAATTTATTTGGCACAAGCCAGTGCACGCTTGCAGGTGTCATCACCCAACATTGAGACTTCTCAAACTTTGGCGCAAGCCATCTCTGCACTTCAACGCTGGGTACTTCAAACGCCACAAGACGCGCAGGCATGGCAAATTTTGGCCACTGCGCTGTCTGCCCAAGGACGACCATTGGCCTCTTTAAGGGCTGAAGGTGAAACGCAATTGGCGCGCATGGATTTTGGTGCAGCGGTGGATCGCTTTAGAGCAGCACAAGACGCTTCACGACGTCTGAACGCATCCATGACCGATCACATTGAGGCCTCTATTGTGGATGCGCGACTGCGCTACGCACAAGGCTTGTTGCGCGAACAAATGTTAGAACGCCAAGACAGGTAAGGAATGTCCAAAGCCTCAGGGTGTCTCTGGACAAGCCCACAAGGCATTGATGTATTGACAACTTAATTGGCCTATGGGCGTGGCATCGGGATGACCACTGAATTGCCAACCTTTAGAAATTAGAGAAACAGCATACCGATCTCTG
Organism: Limnohabitans sp.; assembly: GCA_024642215.1. Taxonomy (GTDB): domain Bacteria; phylum Pseudomonadota; class Gammaproteobacteria; order Burkholderiales; family Burkholderiaceae_C; genus Limnohabitans_A. The sequence continues at coordinate 50,411 of JAHEBO010000013.1, read as the reverse complement.
AAAATTTGGGGGGGTGCGCCAACACGTGTTGGCATGTAATAGTCCACATCAAATTCGATGCGCTGGGCACTGATTTTCCAATGGTGAATTTGTTTGACCGCTAGACCCAAGTGCTGATCGGCGCCTGATGCATGCAAAACATTTCTAAGTTCTGTATTTTGGGCGAGGGTGTTTTTTCGCCATGCCAAGCGCTCTTGCAAGGATGCTGAATGTGCCTCGTTGACGGTGGCTGCAATTCTTTCCATGGCGTTGGCAACGATCTGCGTCTCTTGCGGCGACAGCACCGCATGCAATTGCATGGCTCTTTTTTCATGCAGAAATGTTTGCCCAAAATCAATGGCAATGCCATTGAACAACTCTGTTGCATGGGTCTCAGCCAAGGGCAGTAAGAGGCTGATCAACACAACCCACAGAGCCTGCCAACACGGGGCCGCCTTTGCACACGTGTTGAACAAAATGTGCGTGTGATGTAAGTGAGATGTGTACAAAGACGGCTTCATGTCAGTTCATTTCGAAACAAACTTTTTCTTGCGAAACAGAATAGGCCTTAGCGCCACCCAAACTGACCCCTAGACCATATGCCGTTGCAATGACGTTGCACATGAGTCCATTGCCTCCTTGCGACTCGCATGCGCTCAATATATCGGTGCGTAGCAAGTTGTCGGCCTCTGATTTTTCAAAGCCACACATGTTGTAACGATTGTCGTGCGCAGCGCAAGAAGACTGCAGGTTGATGCCAAACATCACATCGGGCACCAAGCCATCTAGCAAGGCTGTGCCGCAGCCCGACCCAAGGGCTTGGCCGTCGTCTCGCACACCGCTGGTGGTCCCCGAGTCAAATTTTAAAAAGTCAAAAAATCCTTGGCCCCAAACTTGTTGGGTTTCAGCAATGCTGCAAACTTGCATGGTGTTTTCCTTGTTGGCATAAATTTAAAAATAATCAATGACCAGGACAGGCGTGGGCGCAGAGACGCCGACGCATTCAATCGCTGGGTTGAGTGAAAGTTTTTGTAAAAGTTGGAACTCGTTTGATTCAGTTTCGCGTGCAAAGTGCGCTTGAAAGTCGCCAGCCACTTCTGTGGCAGTGCCAAAATTTGAGAAACCCCAGAGAAGCCAGTGCGGTGACATCAAGGAGACGTCTGAAGCAATGCCACCCAGTGCTGCCGGCCAAAAGTCCATTTGCAAAGCGTTTGAATGATGAGTTGTTTTGTACATGATTTTTTCCAGTATTGAGTACTAAGGCAGTACCCATGGCGCTATCTTAGAAACGCGGCCCTGTTTTAGGGCCTGCAATGGCTTGCAATACAAGGTGGCTGCCAAGTGCTTTCACAAAACGCTATGATTCCGGTCCTTCTTCAAAGACCCCATGGCTGGCATTCACATCACGGACATCGAAGCGGCGATCAATTACTGGCGCCAAAAGAACCCCTCACCCGACGGGGTGGCCTTGCCACGCGAGTTGCGTGCGCTGGCAGAGGTGTACGCGCTGATGGTGTATTTCAAAGAGGAAGAAGCCGACGAATACACCTTGCCATTGGCTGCCGCAGAAGCTTGGCAAGCTTGGTACGCCAGCACCCCCGATACGCCCTGCATTGCGATTTGCTCTACGTTTCAAGGCGACCCTGAATGCAAAGGGTGTGGCCGTAGCTTTGAAGAGGTGCAACTCTGGACTGAAATGAGCCCAGGCGAAAAGCGCACGGTGTGGCGCCGAATTACGGTTGACGGCACTTCTTGGCGTTTCAATCGTTATGCCGAACGTGCCGCAGAAGATCGGCACTTGGCGCGTGCCGCCGCAGAAGCGCAAGTCCCTCTGGGCTTTCAGAGCTGATCGCTGTCAGCTCAAGTTTTCAAAACCTTTATTTCCAGCGAACCACTTCCAGGTGCACGCTGTCTTGGCTGTTGCTTAAGGTAAGCGCACCTTCTTGCACGGTGGCTTGGATTTGCATGCTGCGCTCGGCCAATTTGGCCAACGCCTGGCTGGCCTCGGTGGGCACGCGCCACACTTGCAATTTGTCCATGCGCGACAGTTTGCTTTCAATGCCGCGCCACCATACTTCTGCGGCATGGTTAAAGCAATACACCATGACAGCATCGGATTTTTGGCAGGCCTTGTTCAAAGGCTTGTCTTCGGGCTGCCCCACTTCCACCCACAAACGCGTTTGACCCGTGAAATCGCGCAGTGACAAATCCGGATCATCGGGATCGGACAAGCCTGCGCCAAAGGCCAACACACCATCACCATTCAAATCGGTTTGCAATTTGTAGGCATTGAGCGACAAAGCCAACAAGCGAATCATCATGCGCTCGTCAGTTTCGCTGGGATGACGCGCTAAGGTGAGGGCGTGATCGGCGTAGTAACTGTGGTCAATGTCTGCAATGGAAAGATTGACTTTGTAGATGGTGGATTTAAGCGCCATGCGTAACTCGCTTAAACCCGCTGGGCCAGCTCAATGGCTTTGCCAATGTAGCTGCCGGGCGTCATGGCCAACAAGCGGTCTTTTTCCTCTTGGGGAATGTCCAGCCCTTTGATCAAGCCATGCAATGCTTCTGCTGTGACGGTTTTGCCACGTGTCACTTCTTTCAATTTCTCGTAAGCACCTTGCACACCATATCGACGCATGACGGTTTGAATGGGTTCAGCCAAAACTTCCCAAGCGGCGTCCAAGTCTTGGGCCAGGGCTTCTTCGTTCAACTCCAACTTTTTCAAGCCCGCCATGAGGGACGCATAGGCCAGCGCAGAGTAACCCAAGGCCACACCCATGTTGCGCAGAACGGTAGAGTCGGTGAGGTCGCGTTGCCAACGGCTGATGGGCAACTTCTCCGACAAATGTTTTAAGACGGCATTGGCCAAACCCAAATTGCCTTCTGCATTTTCAAAGTCAATGGGATTGACTTTGTGCGGCATGGTGGAAGAACCAATCTCACCTGCTTTGAGACGTTGCTTGAAGTAACCCAAGCTGACATAACCCCATATGTCACGCGACAGATCGATCAAGATGGTGTTGGTGCGCGCCACGGCATCGAACAATTCAGCCATGTAATCGTGCGGCTCAATCTGAATGCTGTAGGGTTGGAACGACAAGCCCAAACCCCAATGCTCGCTAGAAGCGCCTGCTTCGTGCGACTCGGGTGTTTCGACCACTGACTTGGAAAAATTTTCCCAATCAAAGTGAGGCCAAGCCGACAGGTGCGCGTTGTAATTGCCCACCGCACCATTCATTTTGGCCTTCAAGGGCACCGCTGCAATTTTGTCGCGCGTGCCGCGCAATCGCACCACCACATTGGCCAACTCTTTGCCAACCGTTGTGGGGCTGGCGGTTTGACCATGTGTGCGGCTGAGCATGGGCACAGCGGCATATGCATGCGCCATGCCGCGCAATTGTTCAATGACTTCGTCCAGTGCAGGCAAGATCACTTGCTGACGCGCGCCCTTCAACTGCAAAGCGTGGCTGGTGTTGTTGATGTCTTCGCTGGTACAAGCAAAGTGCACAAACTCGGCAGCCTGTTCAAGTTCGGGGCGATCATTGAACTTGGACTTGATCCAATACTCCACGGCCTTCACATCGTGATTGGTGGTTTTCTCAATTTCTTTGATGGCCAAGCCATCTTGTTCCGAAAATTGTGTGACCAAGCCTGTGAGGTATCGGCGCGCCCCCAAGGACAAGGGTTTGAATTCTTCAAAACCGGCATCGGACAGTGCAATGAACCAGGCAATCTCAACTTGCACGCGTCGATGCATGTACCCCAGCTCACTCATGAGCGGACGCAATGCGTTGAGTTTGTTGGCGTAACGGCCATCCAAAGGCGAAAGGGCGGAAATGGGAGAAGAAGTCATACGCCCATTGTAAGTTCTGACCCTGACAAATGACTGAGCCCCCGATTCCTCTAGAATGCACGTCACTTAGACTTGCTTTTTGACGTCTTTTTAACAAGAACAAACACATGAAATTGATCGGTTCACCCACCAGCCCTTATGTCCGCAAGGTTTGCATCGTGATGGCTGAAAAGAAACTGGACTACCGTATGGTGGCCGAAGATGTCTGGTCGGCCAACACCACCATTCATGCCTCCAACCCCTTGGGCAAAGTGCCTTGCTTGGTTTTGGAAGGTGGCGAGGCCGTATTCGATTCCAGAGTCATTGTGGAATATTTGGACACTTTGTCGCCTGTTGGCAAACTGATCCCGGTGAATGGCCGTGAGCGTGCTGAAGTCAAGACTTGGGAGGCTTTGGCAGATGGTTTGCTAGACGCCGCCTTGCTGGCCCGCATGGAAGCGGTATGGCCGCATCGCCCAGCCGAACAGCGCAGCCAAGCATGGATTGACCGCCAGTTGCACAAAATTGCAGAATCACTGCGCGCCATGTCACACGGTCTGGGCGACAAGCCTTACTGCTCAGGTGCTCACCTGAGCTTGTCGGACATTGCTGTGGGCTGTGCACTGGGTTATTTGGATTTCCGCTTTCCCGCCATTCAATGGCGTGACACGTACCCCAACTTAGACAAACTGCACGCCAAGTTGATGCAGCGTCAAAGCTTCATCGACAGCTTGCCCGCTTAAAAGCGGCGCTGCCCCGCTCATGGCCAACAGCTTTAACTGTTGGCCCTTTTTTTGAGCCAACGCATCAAAGCGCCCACCCAGGGCAGTTTTTCATACAGCTCTTCAGCCGCATCCCAGTAATCTCGGTGCAAACAGATGCGCTGCTGCTCATCCAGCACCAAATGACTGGTGCCCAACACCACTTGTTCAGTGTGGGTGTCAAAGCGCTTGAAACAAAAGCGAAACTCCCACGTTAAAAACGCTTGATCACCCTCAACGACTTGGCCGGTGATCACAAATCGCGGCTGGGTCAATGACACAAACATGTGGTCAAAGATTTTCTCAATGGCTGGCACGCCCGTGACGTCATTGAAGGGGTCTTTGAAGCGCGCTGAGGCACTGTAATAGTCTTTCAAATGTGACACACTTTGCGGCGTGAGCGTTTCAAAGTAATGGGCAATTTGTTCAAAGCGCAGTCGTGAGCTCATCTTCACAATCCTGTAAAACGTCGCACCAGGGCGAAGTACATGCGATAAGGCAAGAGGCGCAACAACTTCAACCAAAGCGTAAAGCGCTTGGGAAAATGAATGTCAAACAAGCCTTCTGCCCAACCTTGCAACATGGCTTTGGCGGCATCTTCGGGTGACATCAATGCAGGCATCTGAAAATTGTTTTGCGCCGTCAGAGGCGTGGCCACAAAGCCAGGGTTGATGAGACTCACGCCAATGCCTTTGTCTTGCAAATCCATGTACAAAGTTTCTGCCAAATGCGTCACGGCGGCCTTGGTGGGTCCATAAGCCAAACCGTTGGGCAACCCCCGCCACCCAGCCACACTGCTGACCAAACTGACGTGGCCAAAACCTTGCTGCAACAACACCGGCAAGGCCACATCCAGGACACGCAGCAAACCGTTGTAATTCACCTCTTGGTGGCGCAACATGTCGTTCAAATCAAACGCCGTTGCGCGATGCGCACGGTAATGTCCCGCACAGTAGAGCACCATGTCCAAGGGTCCCATGGCCACCACTTGACGCATGGCGTAACGAACTTGCAAGGCATCGGTCACATCCAAGGGCAACAAAGCAACAGCGCGCCCTTGTTGTTTGCACTGTTCGGCCCATTCAGACACCACGCCCAAGTCGCGAGCAGAAATGACAACGTTGGCACCCGCAGCATGCAATGCTTTTGCACAAGCCAAGCCGATACCGCTTGAAGCACCAATCAACCAGACGCGGCGACCCTGCCACTGCGCCATGGGCTGGTTCAAGGGTGCGCCCCATCGACGCTTCACTGGGCTTGTGAGTGGGCCCAAGGAGGCGCCACTGATACCTACTTTGGCAGCATCTAAGTTCATGACACACGACCTATCGGTTTGAGGCGGCGCTTGAATGACAGCGTCACTTCACCCAATGTCACGCCCCATTTGCGCATGACGGCTTTGTTCATCATCACTTGCTCGTCCATGAGGTACATCCAGTCGTCAAACTGCACATGCCAAACAGTGCCATCTACAGGCAAAGCCATGGTGTATTGCCAACGGAAGGTGTTTCCTTTGACTTCGCCAGCGGCCATGCCCACCACATCGTCGGCGCGGCCTTCATAACGTCCTTGCGGCAAGGCTTTCAACTTCCAAATGCGTCGCTGTTGCGTGCCGTCAGAATAGGTGAAGGCCTCGTCTAAAACACCTTCATCGCCTTGCCACTGACAGTCCATCACCACCTTGAAACGCTTCACCACACGACCCGAGCGGTCGGTGAAGACGCCCCAAGCATCGACAGTGCCGTCGAAGTAAGTGCGCAAGTCCAGAGTCGGCGTTTGCGCGGCGTAATCGGCCACTTGCGGGCCAGCGCAACCCGACAAAAGGCCAACACCACCCACCAGCGCAGCAGTGCTCGCTGTCCGCAAAAGCAAAGGCGCAGTCAGGCTGTGGGACATTTGCTGCAAGCAGTGTCGTCTGTTCATGTGTTGCCCCTTGATGTCAGCACAGAGGCTGACGGTTGAATCCAAAAATAATAAAGAATTGCCAACGCCAATGTTTTCAAAATGCAAGGCAACACACCGTAAGTCAGAGAAAGTGCTTGCAGGCCTTCTGCACTTTGCACACCCGGGGCATAGCCCCAACTGGCCAAGAGCGGCAAACACAAGCCTGCCGCCAGCGCCAAATTGAATTTGCTGATGAGGTTCCACCAACCCAAATACAAACCTTCTGCTTGACCGCGATGACCCAAGTGGTCGATGACGCGATTGAGCAAAGCACCAGGCACCACCATGTCAGCCCCCAAGGCAATGCCAGAGGCGATGCAAACACCTAGAAAAAGGCGTTCATCACCTGGGCCTAAAAAGCACACACATCCAAAACTTGCGATGGCCAACACCATGCCAGCACCCCATGTGGGTGCCAAACCAAATTGGCGAATGAGTTTCAACCAAACCGGCAAAGACAGCACACCGGCCACAAAGTAAACACCCAAAAACCATGGCGCAATGTCAGCAGAAGCTTGTATTTGATCTTCTACAAAGAACATCACCAAACTGGCAGGCACCGCACTGGCGATGCCATTGAGCATGAACACGCACAAAAGTTTGACAAACAAGCTTTGTTGAACTGGTAAGCGCATGGCATGGGTCGAATGCTGAACTTCTGTGTTGGGCACGCGCACTGCATTCGTTGTGAAAACCCGCGACCACGACCACAGGCCAATGACCAAGAGCACGCCCAACAAAACAGCCGTGGGTTCCCAGCCCGCCAATGCAGGCAACAGCGAGGCCAAGATCACCCCGACCAACCCCGCACCCTCACGCCAAGCAATCACGCGGCCTTGTTGCAGCGCATCGCCGCCCAATCGGGTTGCCCATGCTTGATGAAGAATGCTCATGCCGCTGTAAGTGAGGTGGCACAAGCTGATGCAAATGGCGACCCAAGCCACATAGCCCGTGCTAGCGGCGAAGTGCGGTGGAAAAAACAAAGCCGCAAACGACATCCACAACAAGAGCGCCAAGCCCATGGCTGCTGCGCGAACCGCTTGGATTGACCTGCCATACAAGACGTCGCTGATGCGTCCCATCCAAGGATCTATGAATGCATCCAACAAACGACTGACCAACAAAACGACACCGAGCGTTGTCAAAGGCACGGCATATTGCGTGGCATAGACATGCGGCAAATTGACATACATGGGCAAGGCCACAAACGACAGGGGCAAGGCGAGCAGGCCATACGCTGCACCAAGCGCGTGGGCTGAACGTGTGTTGCGTGGTGCGCGGTTCATAAACCATTGACCCAAGCTTGGCGGATGGCAGGCGCTGAGGTGGCTTCGTGGAGCCAAATGCCAAAGAAAAGTTTTGCAAATTGCGGATCAGAAACTGCCCCTAAGCGCTTTTGTTGAAACCAAAACTCTGCTCCTACGGTAGGCTTGTAAATGCCCAGCAAACGATCGCCTTGCCGAACATTGGGAAAAATGTCAGTCATGGCTTTGAGCCACTCTGTTTCTTGAGCCGCACTGATGTTGCCTACTTTGCGCATCTCGTCGAGTGAGCGCTTGGCAATGGCAGCACCTTCAAAACTTCGCAGGTATGACAACTCCAAAGCAAAGGGATAAGCCGCGTATTGCTGCACAGAAAAACCGGGTTGCGTCCACAAACGGGCATCGTAGATTTCAAAGCCCCACACGTGGTAGCGCTGCGTGCTGGATGGTTTGGCGCCAGGCAACAGCGTTTCATTGGCTGATGCCATCGCGGTCAAGCTACAGAGGACGAGGACCCCAACGCATTGCCTTAAACGCAACAGCCTTGTCTTCATGTCAAAGCGGCTTTTGCAATGTGAACTGAATCACATCGGTATTGGCTTCATCAAAGGCCGCTTCGCAATAGGCCAAATAGAACTCCCAGGTTCGAAGAAATTGCGTGTCAAAGCCCAAGGTCAATACTTGCGCTTCCTGCGCCATGAACTCATGACGCCAGCGGCGCAAGGTCTCTGCGTAATCGGGACCAAACTTCAATTCGTCGATCACTTCCAAGCCCGCAAGGCGCGCTTGTCTTCTAAACTCTGATGGGCTGGGCAAACATCCGCCAGGAAAAATGTATTGCTGAATGAAGTCAGTAGACTTCACATAACGGTCAAACAATGCATCGTCAATCACGATGCTTTGAATGCACGCCTTGCCGCCAGGCTTCAACAACTTGCTCACGGTTTGAAAGTAGGTGGGCCAGTATTCTTGGCCCACAGCTTCCACCATTTCAATGGCGCAAACAGCGTCATAGGGGCCATCGTCAATGTCGCGATAGTCTTGTAAACGCAAATCTGCTTGGTCTTCTTTGCCATTCCATTTCATGCGGGCTTTGGCAAAGGCCAATTGCTCTGTGGACAAGGTCACTCCCGTCACGTGAGCGCCCATGTCTACCGTGGCCATTTCTGCCAGAGCCCCCCAACCACAACCTATTTCTAAAACACGTGAACCTTGTGCCACATCCGTGGCTTGCAAGGCACGGCGCACTTTGGCGCGCTGTGCTTCTTGCATGCTCAGGCTGAAATCCCCCTCAAACAAAGCGGAGGAATAGTTCATGGTGTCATCTAACCACAACTCGTAAAAAGCGTTGCCCAAGTCGTAATGCGCATGAATGTTTTTGCGACTGTTGGCTTTGTGGTTGCGGTTCAGCAAATGGCGCACGCGGTAAACCATTCGACCCAACCACGAACCGTAAATCAAATCTTCCACTGCACGGCGATTTTGAATCATGACCCGCAACAAATCACTCAGCGATGGCGTGCGCCAATCGCCTGCAATGTAGGTTTCTGCGAAACCAATGTCACCCGATTTCATGCTGGCAGCAAACACATTCCAATTGCTCAAGCTGAGGGCTGCGTGCGGCAAAGAACCATTGCCATAAACTTTCGAGCTTCGGTCGGGGAACTGAACGGTCAAGGTGCCGTGTTCAATTTTTTCAAGCAACTGCAGAACACGCCGAGCGGCCATCGGTGCAGATTGAAGGGACATGGACGTGCTGGAGGACGTGGTGGTGTTCATGTTCAATGAGATTTAGAAACAAACGTGGATTCAACTTGACCGCTTGTGACAAATTGAGAGGGAGGAGGAGGTTTGTGGAAAAAAGGAACACGTTTCAGCCACAGCCGAAATGCATGCCAGTGAATGCGCAGCATCACCGCAAGCGTCCACATGGGATAACGCCAAAAGGTGCTTCGAATTTCGTTGTCGCTTGCGGGCACCAACTTGCCACTCTGACTGGTTTGAATCAGAGGGCCATCTGCATTCTCATGGTCGACGCGCGCCACAATGCGCTCGACACCGTTTTGAACGGTGCGCATGAATCTAAATTGGTAGTGGCCCGACACTTGACAAAAAGGCGAGACATGAAACACCTTGTCTGCCAATGCCGTCACGCCCCATTGGGGTTCATGCAATAAGTAGCAATGGCGCTCGCCAAAGGTGTTGTGCACCTCGGCCACAATGGCCGCCAAACTGTTGTCTTGACGATGGCAGTACCAGAAGCTCACGGGCTTGAAGGTGTAGCCCAAAACGCGTGGGAAAGTTTGAAGCCAGATTTCGCCGTCGGCATCTTGCACATTGCCCTCGGCCAACAAAGATGCCAACCACGCCAATGCGCCGCCTTGCTCTGGTGAGCGACCATCTCCATGATCAACATCGTAAAACGATATCAAGCCAGGTCGATTGATCGGGAAAGCCAGATCTTTGGCAGCCTCTGGATGGCGCAGCACAGTTTGAAGATGCCGCATAGGCAGCATCACAAAATAAGCGGCATAGTCAAAGGCATGACGAGCCGGGCGCAAGCGCACATGCCGGATTTGGCCATGACCGATGAGAATGCCGGCTGTCTTCACTCGTTGACTTTCAACAGCAACTCTCTTGCAACGGCAAGGCCTGACTTCAAACCATCTTCGTGAAAACCATAGCCAAGCCATGCGCCGGCGTACCACGTATGGTGCTGACCTTGGATGCGGTGCATGTGCTGCTGCGCATCCATGGCGGCCAAATCAAAGACAGGGTGTGCGTAATCAAACGTTCGAATCACTTTGCGCGGGTCAATGGTTTGCGTTGGATTGAGTGACACCACCACCGCTTGCTGGTAGGGCAAGGGTTGCAGTTTGTTCAGCAAGTAATGCAAGCACACACGTGAACTTTCCTGGTCTTGCGTTTCGGCGCGCACGTAATTCCACGCAGCCCAAGCTTTGCGCCGACTTGGCAACACACACTCGTCGGTATGCAAAACGGCCACATTGTCTTGATAACGAATGGCCGACAAGTACTGCGTCTCATCCTTGCTTGGCGCACGCAGCATGCGCAGCGCTTGATCGCTGTGCGTGCAGATGACCACTTCGTCAAATCGCTCTGCAGCATCTTGCGTGACGATTCGAACACCTTGATCATCGCGTTCAATCAATTGAACCGGTGTGTTCAGGCGCTTGTCGCTGATGTCATTGACTATTTTTTGCACATAGTTGCGAGAGCCACCCGTGACAGTGAACCACCGGGGCCGGTTGCTCACTTGAAGCAAGCCGTGGTTGTGACAAAAGCGAATCATGGTGGCCACTGGAAAGGCCAGCATTTGATCGGTGGGGCAGCTCCAAATGCAGCCCATCATGGGCAAGAAATACCAATTTTGAAAGGCCTGACCAAATTGGTGTTGCTTTAAAAAAGCAGACAAGGGCTGCCGCATGGCGGTTTCGTTTTGCTGCACGGCAATGTCGGTGCACAACTTGTTGAAGCGCAACACATCCAGCAGCATTTTGTAAAACTTGGGGCGCGCTAAATTGCGACGTTGTGCAAACACTGCGTCCAAGTTGCTGCCACTCCACTCCAAGGACTCGTTGCCCCAAGCACGTGGTGCTTGCACGGAAAACGACATGTCTGAGAGCGACGTTTCGACACCCAACTCGGCAAACAGATTGATCAGATTGGGATATGTTCTTTCGTTGAAAACCAAAAAGCCCGTGTCTACGCCATGCGTCACCACGCCATTGGCGGTGGGCAAACTGATGTCCACGGTATTGGCGTGTCCGCCAAAGTAGTGACCCGCTTCATACAGCGTGATGTCGGCTTGACCTTTCAAGCTATGGGCAACGGCCAAGCCTGAAATGCCTGAGCCCACAATCGCAATTTTTTTGTACTTCAAGATAAGACGCTTTCGAAATTGGCTTAGGAGGGTTTGCTGGCCAAGCTTTTTTCAATGGCCTGGACCAAACTCCGGCTGTCGGGGCCAGTCATGCTGTTGTAGCTGTCGATCAACTTGCCATCACGGCCTATCAGGTATTTGTAGAAGTTCCACTTGGGCCGCTGTCCTGGTGCTTGCGCCAGTTGTTTGAAGAAGGGCACTGCCGCATCCCCCGTCACCGAAGTTTTGGTGAACATGGGGAACTTCACGCCGAAGGTGCTTTCACAAAAATCCGCAATTTCTTGGTTCGTGGCTTTCTCTTGGGCAAAGTCATTGGACGGAAATCCCAAAATCACCAAACCTCGGTCTTTGTACTTGTCATGCAGGGCTTCCAAGCCCTTGTACTGCGGCGTGAAGCCGCAATAGCTGGCGGTGTTGACGACCAAGATGACCTTGCCGCTGTATTGGCACAAGGACTGCGGTTTTTCATCTTGCAGCCGTGGAAAGGTGTGATTCAACAGGCTGGGGCAGCTAGCGGCCGTCACTTGCACGTTGGCCGCAGGTTGCGCCCACAAAATGGGAGCGGCCAGTAAAAAACCGATGAAGCTCAAGCACTTGAGTGTCTTGAAATTAGCCATTGAACTGTCCATTCTGTTTTGTGACTGGACAGTTTACTTCTAATTTTCAGACTTGTCACGCACCCTGCTGGGGTTTGCCTTCGCCCGGAAAAACGGCATGCCACAAAGCCAATACGGCGTCTTGTTCTGGTTTCAAAAAACTGCCTTCAACTTGTGTGGGCTCTTCATTCAAGCGTGCCTTGTGCTGGACCCGGCGCAACTCGCGGTAAGCCTTGGCTGCCTCCAAACCCACGCCTTGGGGCACCAAACCAAGCACATCGAGCCTTTGCAGCAAGGCAATGTTGCCAATGTTGTCGGCCAGCTCTGGGTACACGGCTGTATGCATCAAGACCATGTATTGGACGGCAAACTCGGCATCGACCATGGCCCCTGGACTGTGTTTGACATCAAAGAAGCCGGCCTTGATGGGGTGCGCACCTCGAACTCTGTTGCGCATGGTGACGATCTCTTGCGCCAGCAAGTCTGGGTCGCGTTGCGCGCCAATGACCGAAAGCCGAACCTGATCAAAGCGCTGTCTCATGTGCGCGTCGCCCATCACGAACCGGGCCCGCGTCATGGCTTGATGTTCCCAGGTCCAGGCGGTATTGCTGCCGCGCTGTTGTTGGTAGTCGGCATATGCATCGAAAGTGGTTACCAACAAACCTGAACTGCCATTGGGGCGCAAGGCGGTGTCAATTTCAAACAAATCGCCTTCGGCGGTCTTCACGGTGAACCAGTTGATGAGCTTTCGAACAAAGGCAGCATAGACCTCTTGAGCCCGTTCATCCGCGTCTTCATACACGAAGACAATGTCCAAATCGCTGCCATAGCCCAACTCTTTACCGCCCAATTTGCCGTAGGCAATGATGGCAAATTGGGGCGTATCCCGGTGACGCGTTTTGAGATAGGACCAGCACCATTCAGCGGTGACTCGCAACACTGCATCGGCCATGGCGCTCAAATCATCGGCCACCTGCTCGACGGTCAACTGACCTTCCACATCTCGCGCCAACGTGCGAAACACTTCTGCATGGTGCGCACGGCGCAGCAAGTTCAAGAGATTTTCTTCGTCGTCCTCACCCGTGCGTTTCAGGGCGGCTCGGCGCGCCTGAAGTTCGGCTTCAAAGTCGGCAGCCATGAAGCGCTGCTTGAGGACATCGCCACCCGCCAACTCGTCGATGACACCCGGGTGTTGCACCAAATAGCGGGCAGGCCATTTGGCAGCCCCAAGCAGCCTCAACAGCCGTTCATGAACGGCTGGCCGCTCTAGCATCATGGCCAAATAGCTTTCACGGCGCATCAAAGGCTCCATCCAGTCGGCCATTCGCACCACGGCCGCTTCTTCTACGCGACCCTCTTTCAGCCACTGCGCGGTGCGTTGCAACAAACGCATCAACCGGCCGCGGGCATCGTCACGCAGACTTTTGACTTTGGGACTGTCTTGCCAGTGCGCCAAGCGCTTGCGCGCCTCGCCTTCGAACAAATCCAGCACCGCTTCCAACTCTGGTCGCTCACGTGCACCCTGGGTTTGACAGCCTTTACACGCTTGATCTCCCCCGAGCAAGATGTCAAATTCATGCGCCACAATTTCGCGGTGGGTGTCCAAATCGGTCAAGAAGTCACAACTGTCGGCATAACCCATGGTGTTGGCAATCCAGGTCAAATCTTGATCTTGCGTGGGCAACACATGGGTTTGCTGATCGTCCAAGTATTGAATGCGATGCTCGACCTTGCGCAAGAAAACGTAGGCCGTGGCCAATGCTTCGGCCGTTTCAACAGGCATCAAACCGGCCTTGGCGACACGCTTTAACGCGTCCAAAGTGGGCCGCGTTCGCAATTCAGGAAACTGCCCGCCACGCACCACCTGCAAGAGTTGCACTGTGAATTCAATTTCACGAATGCCACCGCGTGACAACTTCACATCATTGGCTCGCTCTGGATGGCCTGCACTGCGCTTAGCGGCGTGGTCACGAATTTGTTGGTGCAAAGTGCGCAAAGACTCAAACACGTTGTAATCCAGATAACGCCGGAAAACAAAAGGCAAAACCACCCCTCGCAGATTGGCTGCTGAACCATTTTGAATGCTGCTGAGGGGAGCAATCACCCGACTTTTCATCCAGGCAAAACGCTCCCATTCACGTCCCTGCACCAACAAATACTCTTCCAAGGCGCCCAGCGAAACCACACTGGGGCCAGAGTTGCCGTTGGGGCGTAAAGCCAAGTCCACGCGAAAGACAAAGCCGTGCTCGGTGGTATCGCCAATCAAGGTGTAAATGGCTTTGACCGCACGCGCAAAATACGCTTGAACCGAAATTTTGCCCATGCCTTGTGCATTGCCAGTGGTTTCACCGTCTTCGTCATAAACATAAATGAGGTCGATGTCACTGGAGACATTCAACTCCCGAGCCCCCAATTTGCCCATGCCAATGACCCAAAACTCAGCGCGCTGACCCGCGGTCGTCATGGGCACCCCATGGCGGGCATCGAGGTCAAGGAAGGCCTGCTGGCAGGCAGCGTCAAGCGCTACTTCGGCCAAGTGCGTCACCCCCAAGGTGATGGTTTCTAGGGACGCTTGGTGTTCACAATCCAGGGTCAGCAAACGTGCCATGGTCCACTGACGCAGGATGCGCAGTGCGGCGCCCACTTCATGGCCCTGTGTCCGCAATTGGGTGTACGCCTGCGTTAAAGACTCACGCTGGGGCACAACCGAGGGCAAATTTGCAAACACATCGGCATAGCGTCTTTGGAGCCGCTGATAAAACCGTGATCCTTCTGAGAGGGGTGGGGGGCGCTTTGAATCCATGGCGTTGCCTGTCTCAAATGGGTCTGCGGCAGTCATAATTCCCTGCCTGAGTCTTTATGTCTGTATTGTGAGTCGAATGCTGAAGTTTTCCACACTGTCCAAGTTGCTGAGCACTGCCTTGCGCATCACCGCTTGGATGATGTTGGTGGCCGGCTTCGTCTTGGGTGTGGCATGGGCAACGTTGCATTTTTGGATTGTGCCGCGAATTGAAGATTTCAGGCCCAAGCTGGAAAACTTGGCCACACAAACCATCGGCGTTCCCGTGCAGATGGGCAAACTGGTCGCCGTGTCCTCGGGTTGGATGCCCACGTTTGAGATTCACGACCTGACGCTTTTAGACCCAGAAGGTCGCCGCGCACTGACCTTGCCCAAAATTATCTTTGCCATCAGCGTTCGATCTGTCCTGGACTTAGGGGTCGAGCAACTGGTGATCGAGTCTCCCACCTTGGACATTCGCAGAACAGCCGACGGTGACTGGCGCATTGCCGGACTGAGCTTGAAGAAAGACAACACCAGCGACTCGGCTGCTGCGGACTGGATTTTTTCGCAAAAAGAAATCCTGGTGCAGCATGGCACGGTGGTCTGGACCGATGACCTCAACCCGCACCAGCGCGAACGAGCCTCTCTCCATTTGGAAGATGTTTCCTGGGTCTTGCGCAATTCAGCGTGGCACCATCAATGGCGTTTAGATGCATCGCCACCGCCAGGTTGGGGCGAAAAATTTGTATTGATGGGTGACTTAAAACGCAACTTGTTGTCCACCCATCCCGGGCGTCTAAAAGACTGGAGCGGTCAGGTTCATGTCGAGTTTCCAGATGTCGACTTGTCACAACTCGGACCTCACCTGCCATGGAAAGTCAATGCCACGCAAGGCCAAGGCGCGCTGCGGATGTGGATTGATTTGAACCACGGCAACATCAAACAAGCCACCGCCGATTTGGTTTTAGAAAATGCCAAAGCCCAGCTGAGCCCAGAACTTCAAGCCTTGTCGTTCAAAAACATTGCTGGCCGGGTTTCCGTCAAGCCGCTTCACAAGGGCTTGGATTTTTCAACTGAAGGTTTGCGCTTTGACACCACCGATGGCTTGCATTGGCCTGGCGGCAACGTTAACTTTTCTTACGCAGAAGCCGAAAACGGCCAAACAGCCAAAGGCCAGTTCCACGGCGACAAGCTGGATTTAATGGCGCTGCGCAACATTGCGTTGCAACTGCCCTTGCCAGAAGCAGCGCGGCAGTCATTGCTTGACCACAAAGTCAGCGGCTTGGTCAACCCACTGCACATTGAGTGGTCAGAAAAAATCAATGCGCAAGACAAGACCCTTCAAGTGAATGTGGCCAATGGGCGGTTTGAGAATTTCTATTTTGAAGGCGGCAAGCCAGGTACGCCGTCGGCCAATTGGCCAGGCGTCGAAAATGCCAACATCAGTTTTGACATGAACGCCGAGGGCGGCCAAATCAAAGCATCTGTAGAAAACGGCGCGCTCAGCATTCAAAACATCTTTGAAGACGCACGCATTCCGCTGAACAAACTGCAAGCCTCCGTGAAATGGCTGCAACAAAAAGGACTAGTGTCTGTGCCCGATTGGCAGTTGAGCGTGACCAACGCCGACGTCACAGGCGACTGGCACGGCAACTGGAAGCCCAGCTCGCTTGCCGGAAGCTTAGGGGTGCTGGATTTGCAAGGCACCATTTCACGCGGTGACGCATCACGCGTTCATCGTTACTTGCCGCTCAGCATTCCGTCATCTGTCCGCTCTTACGTGCGCGACAGCGTTCTCAAAGGTGACGTTCAAAACGTAACGGTGAAAATCAAAGGCGATCTTCAACAGCTGCCCTATGCCAATCCCAAAGAAGGTGAGTTTCGTTTTGCGGGTAAGGTTAAAGACATTCAATACGCTTACGTGCCACCCAACCCAAACATGGCACGCAATGACGCCCTGGAGCCATCATGGCCCGTGATGAACAACGTCAGTGGCGACATTGTGTTTGACCGCCTGAGCTTCAAAGTCAATGGCGCCACTGGCAAATGGGGCGCCATCCCTTTTACACAGATCAAGGCCGACATTCCCAGCTTCAATGGCAAAGTGATGGTCAATGTGCAAGGCGAGTCTAAAGCCGCGGCCAATGTCGTTCTGAGCGAGTTGCGACAATCCCCTGTGAACACCATGCTGGGCGGCGTGTTTGCGCAAGCGCAAAGTTCAGGCCTGCTCAATGCGCGCCTCAAGCTCAGCCTTCCCCTGGCCGAACTCGACAAAACCAGCGTTCAGGGCAGTGTGGCGCTGAATAACAACGACGTGCGATTGCAATCGAGCATGCCTCTTTTTGAAAAAGCGCAGGGCACGGTGAACTTCAACGAGAACGGTTTTAGCTTGGTCGGTGTGGGCGCACAGTTTTTAGGCGGGCCCATCAAACTGGAAGGCGGTTCTCGCAAGCTACCGGCCAAAAGTACCGAAGCCAATCCGTTCATTCGAATTCAAGGCCAAGCCACCGCCATCGGCATGCGTCAAGCCAAAGAAATTCCAATGCTCAGCGCCATGGCACAACAAGCCACTGGCAGCACCACCTACACCGCCAGCTTGGGCTTCAAAGGTGGACAAAGTGAACTTAGCATTCAGTCGCAATTGCAAGGACTGGCCTTGAACTTGCCTGCGCCACTGAACAAACGAAGCGAAGACTTGGTGGCGCTCAAGTACGACAACACGATTCAAAGTGTCAGCCAAAATAAAGCTGTTCGGGATCAAGTCCAACTGTCTTGGGGCCGTGCACTTGCCGCCACCTATGTGCGCGACTTAACAGGCGCAGAGCCACGCGTGCTGAGCGGCAAGTGGTTGGTAGGGGATGCCATCAGCAACACCGCCAACATCGACAGCGGTGTGCTGGCCATCGTCAGCTTGCCCACTTTTTCTCTCGACGAATGGCTGCAGGTTCTTTCGCCCCCCAAATCGAGTCCCGCCTACATCGCGCCCGCCAACAACAATTTGTCTGCGGCCAATCAAAGTTACTTGCCAAACCGCATGACGCTCAAGGCCAACGAGCTGGCCGTGCAAGGTCGCAATTTGCACAACGTGTCCGTGAATGGCTCGCGCGAAGGCTATGTGTGGCGTGCACAAATGGATGCCCAGGAGTTCAGCGGCTATTTGGAATACCGACAATCCAACAATCAAAATGCCGGGCGCATTTATGCGCGTCTGGCTCGACTGAGCTTGCCCCCCTCTGCGGACCAAACCGTAGAGTCTTTGCTTGAAGACTCACCTGTGGCCATTCCGGCTTTGGACATTGTGGTGGACGATCTTGAACTGCGCGGTAAGAAAATGGGGCGCGTAGAAATTGAGGCCATCAACACCGACCCCACCTCACCGCGAAACAACGCAGGCCGCGAGTGGCGCTTGAGCAAATTGAACATCACAGTGCCTGAGGCCAGTTTCAAAGCCAACGGCAAATGGGTCACTTCTCGCGACGGTACGCAACTGGCGATGACGGACATGAACTTTCGACTGGATGTGTCTGATGCGGGCGATTTGTTAAACCGCTTGGGCACCAAAGACGCTTTGCGTGGCGGTGCAGGAAAGTTGGAGGGTCAGGTGAGCTGGCAAGGCTCTCCTTTGACCTTGCACTACCCCAGCCTTGGCGGACGTTTCAATGTCAACATAGGCCGCGGTCAGTTCTTACAAGCAGAGCCCGGCGTTGCCAAACTCTTGGGCGTGTTGAGCTTGCAAGCGCTGCCCCGTCGTTTGCTGCTTGATTTTCGCGATGTGTTCAGTGCTGGCTTTGCCTTTGACACCATTCGAGGTGACGTTGCAATTCAGCAAGGGATCGCCAGCACCCGCAACCTCCAGATGAAGGGCGTGAATGCCGTGGTTCAAATGGAAGGCAATTCGGACATTGCCCGCGAAACCCAAAACTTGCGCGTCCTGATCTTGCCCGAGGTTGACGCTGGCACGGCATCCTTGTTGGCCGGCATTGCGCTCAACCCGGCCATTGGGCTGAGCACATTTTTGGCGCAGCTGGTATTGAAACAGCCCTTGAGCCGAGTCAATACCCAAGAGTTTGCAATTGATGGCACGTGGAGCGATCCCAAGGTGACCAAACTCACCAGCCACAACAGCACCCCCTGAACTGCAGCGCGGTCTTGTCATGTCGTCAACCCACACGCCTTCCTTGAACCGACTTGTGCCTTTGTGGCCATTCTTCAAATCCGTCACGCGGTCTTTCACAGATCGCAGAATTTCATTGTGGATCGCATTGGTCGGTTTGGTGGTGGCCCTGTTGGTCACCTTGGTTTGGCTGGCGGGTCGTTACGAAGCCAGTCAATATCAAGCAGAGCTTGACCGCGATGCTGCCGACGCCATCAGCGACATTCGCAGCAACTTGGGTCGCCACATCCTCAATTTGCAAAGCTTGCAGGCAAAGGGTTTGCCTCCAAAATTATGGCAATCAGACGTGGTCAGTTTGCTGGGTCAAAACCGAGAGTGGTTGCGCATCGAGCGTCGTGACATGCAAGGTGCCGTTTTGGATTTTGCGGACTCACCGCTGCGTGAGCCGCTTTTCAATACCAAGACGCGCATGAACGAGCAAATTGAGATCATGCAGACTTGTTTGCGCGCCAAACGCTTGAATGGCCCCGCGTATTCCAGAACTTATTTTGTGCCACAAGCCAATGGCTTGGGACTAGAAGTCATGGAGCTTTGCTTGCCTGCAATTGAGCAAGGCATCACCGTCGGTTATTCGCTCTTGACCTATGGGCTGCAGGATATTTTGGCCATGCAGCTTGGCGACACTTACGGTCGCCGCAACGAAATCTCTTTTGTCGAGCCCGATGGCACGCGCTTGGCCATTCACGGCACCTTGCCTCGCGCCAAACGATTGTTCACCGCCACCCAGTTGCTCGACTTGCCAGGCAACACCCTTGTTCTGCGAATGGACGGTCGGCGTGCGGGGCCTGATATGTTCCCCAGCATCTTGCCGGCTTTGGTGACGGCCATGTCGATTGCACTGGTTTCGGTTTTGGTGTTGTTGGTGAAAGACTCTCGCCGGCGTCTCAAAGCTGAGCGAGACTTGGCTGATGCACTGGCCTTTCGAAAAGCCATGGAGGACTCTTTGGTGACCGGGTTGCGCGCACGTGATCTGCATGGCCGCATCACCTATGTGAACCCTGCCTTTTGCCAAATGGTTGGCTTTGACGCCCACCAACTTCTTGGAAAATCGGCACCCATGCCCTATTGGCCGTCTGAAATGGTTGGCGAATACCAACAAAGACAGGCGGTGCGCTTGGCCGGCAATGCGCCGCCGCGTGAAGGCTTTGAATCGGTCTTTGTTCGCAAAGATGGCTCTCGCTTTCCAGTGTTGATTTTTGAAGCGCCCTTGATCAACGTGCTGGGAAAACAAACGGGCTGGATGAGCGCCTTTCTAGACATCAGTGAACAACGCAGAATTGAAGAGTTGTCCCGCGCCAGCCAAGAACGTTTACAGGCTACCGCCAGATTGGCCACTGTGGGTGAAATGGCCTCCTTGCTGAGCCACGAATTGAACCAGCCTTTGGCCGCCATCTCCAGTTACGCAACCGGTTCGCTCAACTTGATTCAACAAGCGCAGGGCCATGCAGGCACTTTTGCCGATCTCCAAATGGCTTTGGCCCGCATTTCTGAACAGGCCAGCCGCGCAGGCAAGGTCATCAACAGCGTTCATGATTTTGTGCGCCGACGTGACCAAGACCGTGAAATTGTCAGCCCCCATTTGATCCTTGATGCCGTCATGCCTTTGGTTCAATTGCAGGCACACAAATTACAAGTTCGCGTCAGCACAAATCTTGACGATCGGTTGGCGCCCGTTTTCTGCGACCGCACCATGGTTGAACAAGTGCTGCTCAATCTTGCGCGCAATGGCATGCAAGCCATGGACCATCCGACATGTCAGAAACGCATTTTGACGCTGCAAGTTAAACGCGCCGCCTCCAGCTTGTCGCATGGCTGGATTGAGTTTTCCGTCAGTGATTTGGGCGTGGGCATTTCGCCCGACATTGCCAAGCAGCTGTTCACACCTTTTTTCACCACCAAAACTGAAGGCATGGGTTTGGGCTTGAGTCTTTGCAGAACCGTGGTTGAACAGCACGGTGGACACTTAGAGTTTGTGCCGCACGAGCCCCAGGGCACCTTGTTTCGATTCACCTTGCCCACGGCCTCCGAGGTTTAAGCTCAGCTTAAAATTCAAACATGCAACCCGTACTGAACGCCTGTGTTTTCATCATCGACGACGATGCCATCGTGCGCGATGCCATGGCTTGGTTGCTGCGATCACGCCGCCTGATGAGTGAGTCATTTGACAGTGCGGATGCATTTGAGCGCATGCTGAGCGACAAATTTCCAGGGCCCAATGCACCCGTGCCAACCGAAGCTGGCTGTATTTTGCTGGATGTGCGAATGCCAGGCCAAAGCGGTTTAGCCTTGTTTGAAACCTTGATTGGCAACGGCTTGGCACACACCTGGCCTGTGATTTTTTTAAGCGGTCACGCCGATGTCCCCACCGCGGTCGACAGCGTCAAACGCGGCGCTTTTGATTTTTGCGAAAAACCTTTTTCTGACAATGCGTTGGTCGACCGTGTTGAACAGGCCTTGACCTTGTCGCAAGAGCGTTTGGCCTTGCGTCTTCAAAGTGCCGGTCTGGTCACGCGTTTGGCCGAACTGACGGACCGAGAGCGCGATGTCATGCGCCTGGTGGTCGAGGGCTTGCCTAACAAATTGATCGCCGGTCAACTCGACATCAGCGTGCGTACCGTTGAGGTTCATCGCTCTCGTGTGTTTGAAAAAATGGACGTCAAGTCTGCCGTTGAACTGGCAAACCTTTTGCGCGAAATTCAATCGTGACGCCCGTTTCAACGCATCATTGGCCATCGCAAAGTTTCCCAGCAACAGCGCCAAGGTGGGTGCTTGCAAGCGCTGTAGCGATGTTGCTGGTGTCGTGCGCTTCGCCGCCAAAGCCTGTCCTCAGCGAAACACCAGCCGCTACAACAGAAGGTGTCGCGTCTATCAGCACAGCCCCTGCGCTTGTACTGAAAAATAAAAGCCGATGGGTCATGGCCGCCTGGTCTGAGCTTCCTGGGGTTGACAAGGACAATTTGAACGAGGCTTGGACCGCCTGGTTGCAAAGTTGTTCACGTTCCGCCGTTACGGCGAGCGCCTTGTGTCAAGACGTTAAGCGCTTGGATGGCCAGCCCGTCGCCCAACAGCGCGCTTGGCTGATGCAAAACTTTCAGCCTTACCGTGTCGAAAGTTTGCAAAGCACCACCCACCCAGCAAATGGCTTGCTAACGGCCTATTACGAACCCGTTCTAGAAGCCTCCAGAGCGTCCAAACCAGGCTTCACGGTGCCGCTTTACAGCCCGCCCGCCAATTTGAAATCCCGCTCACCGTGGTTTACACGCGAAGAAATCAGCAAATTACCTGCCGCACAAAATGCACTGAAAGGCAAAGAGATTGCCTATGTCGCAGATCCGATTGACGCCATGGTTTTGCACATCCAAGGTTCTGGCCGACTGTGGGTCACCCTCGCGGATGGGTCGCGCAAACAAATTCGTTTGGCGTTTGCAGGCACCAACGATCAGCCCTATCAAAGCATCGGCCGCTGGCTGCTCGACCAAAATCTCACCAAAGACGCTACCTGGCCTGGCATCAAGGCGTGGCTTGCACAAAACCCCAAACGGACCCAAGAGTTGCTGTCTAAAAATCCACGGTATGTCTTTTTCAAAGAAGAGGCCTTGAGTGGTCAAGATGCATTGCTTGGCCCAAAGGGCGCGCAAGGTGTGCCACTCACACCGGGTCGATCGATCGCTGTCGATCCTGGCAGCATTCCTTACGGCACGCCCGTTTGGCTTGTCAGTCAAGGGCCCCAAACCCAGTTGCAACGGCTGGTTTTGGCACAAGATACCGGCAGCGCCATTCTGGGTGCCGTTCGGGCTGACTTTTATGTAGGCTCTGGTGATGCCGCTGGCGAACTCGCAGGTCGTCTCAAACAAGACATGAAAGCGTGGGTTTTGCTTCCACGATAAGCTTTGTCGTTCTACACTGCGCCAACTCGCATTTGAAAGTGGAACACCATGAACGCTCCCTTGCCTGAACACTTGCGCCAAGCATTGGCCAACGTCACGCTAGACGACAAATACAGCTTGGCTTCTGGCCGCGCATTCATGAGTGGCGTTCAAGCCCTCGTTCGCCTGCCAATGCTCCAGCAAGAACGAGATGCAATGGCTGGTAAAAAAACGGGCGCCCTCATCAGCGGTTATCGAGGCTCTCCCTTGGGCGGCTATGACCAAGCCTTGTGGAAGGCCAAACCTTATTTAGAAAAACACAACATTGTTTTTCAGCCTGGCGTCAATGAAGAATTGGCGGCCACTGCGCTGTGGGGTACCCAGCAACTCGGATTTGCGCCCCCGGGCAGCAACAAGATGGATGGCGTCTTTGGCATTTGGTACGGCAAAGGACCGGGGGTTGACCGTTGCTCTGATGTGTTCAAGCATGCCAACATGGCCGGCACCACGCCTTGGGGCGGCGTGTTGGCCGTCGCGGGCGATGATCACGTGGCCAAGAGTTCAACGGCCGCACATCAAAGCGATCACATTTTCAAAGCTTGTGGTTTGCCTGTTTTCTTTCCTGCTTCTGTTCAAGAAGTTTTGGACTTGGGTGTGCATGCCATTGCCCTGAGCCGCTTTGCAGGCGTTTGGTCTGGCATGAAGACCATTCAGGAAATTGTGGAGTCCAGTGCCACCGCCGACATCAATGCAGACCGCGTCAAAATTGTCTTGCCTGATTTCGAAATGCCGCCCGGAGGTGTGCACATTCGTTGGCCCGATTCAGCACTTGAGCAAGAAGCTCGCTTGTTTGATTTCAAATGGTATGCCGCACTGGCCTACATTCGCGCCAATCGTTTGAACCACAACGTGATCGAAGGACCCAACGATCGTTACGGCATCATTGCCAGCGGCAAAGCCTACAACGACACGCGCCAAGCACTGATGGACCTGGGGCTCGACAACGAAACATGCCAAGGCCTTGGCATTCGCGTTCACAAAGTGTCTGTGGTCTGGCCACTGGAAGCGCAAACCACGCGCGATTTTGCACAGGGCTTACAAGAAATCTTAGTGGTAGAAGAAAAACGCCAGGTCATTGAATACCAACTCAAAGAAGAGCTCTACAACTGGCCAGACGCTCAGCGGCCGCGCATTGTGGGCAAGTTTGACGAATTGGAAGGGAACGATGCAGGGGGTGAATGGTCGGTGCCCAATCCCATGGCACACCGCTTGTTGCGCGCCAATGCCGATCTCACACCCACCCTCATTGCCAAAGCATTGGCGCATCGACTTTTGAAGTTAGATTTGCCTGCAGACATTGTGGCCCGCATGAATGCCCAACTTCAAATCATTGAAGGCAAAGAACGTGCGCAAAACAGCTTGGTGCTCAATCCAGCAGCCGATCGCATGCCTTGGTTTTGCTCCGGTTGCCCACACAACACCAGCACCAAAGTGCCTGAAGGCTCTCGTGCCATGGCCGGCATTGGTTGCCACTTCATGAGTTTGTGGATGGATCGAAGTACTGTTGGCTTTACCCAAATGGGTGGCGAAGGTACACCTTGGATTGGCCAGCAACATTTCAGCAACGAAAAACATGTGTTTGCCAACATTGGCGACGGTACTTATTTTCACAGCGGTATTTTGGCCATTCGTCAAAGCATCGCTGCCGGCGTCAACATCACCTACAAAATTTTGTACAACGATGCTGTGGCCATGACCGGTGGCCAGCGTGTGGGGGAACGTGCAGAAGGTCATTCGGTCGTGCAAATTGCACAGAGCATGCGCGCAGAAGGTGCGGTGGTCATCAAAGTGGTAACCGACGAACCTGATAAATACAACGGTGTTGCATTGGCTGAAGGTGTGTTGGTCCATCACCGCGATGAGCTAGACGCCATTCAACGGGAATTGCGTGAAATCAAAGGTTGCACGGTCATTATTTACGACCAAACTTGTGCCACCGAAAAACGCCGCCGCCGCAAGCGCGGCACCATGGTTGATCCTGCTGTTCGCGTGATGATCAATGAGTTGGTGTGTGAAGGTTGTGGTGACTGCGGGGTTCAATCAAACTGTTTGTCGGTTGAACCTTTAGAAACTGATTTGGGCCGCAAGCGAACCATCAACCAGAACACATGTAACAAAGACACCAGTTGCTTAAAAGGTTTTTGCCCTAGCTTCATCAGCATTGAAGGCGGACAACTGCGCAAAAAATCCAAAGAACAAAAATTCAGCCCTGCGCAAATGCCTGCACTGACACTGCCAACATTGCCCGATTTATCTTCCTCTTTAAATGCTTATGGCATTGTGGTGGCAGGTGTGGGCGGTACCGGTGTGATCACCATTGGTCAGCTCTTAGGCATGGCTGCTCACCTGGATGGTTTGGGCATCGTGACACAAGATTCTGCAGGTTTGGCTCAAAAAGGTGGCGCAACTTGGAGTCATGTTTTGTTGGCCAAGCACCAAGACCATATTCAAACAACCCGTGTCAGCATGGCCGCTGCCGATTTGATTTTGGGATGTGATCCTATTGTGAGTGCTGGCAAAGAAACTTTGTCGCGCATGCGCCAAGGCCGAACCCATGTGGCTTTGAATTCACACAGCACACCTACGGCGGCGTTTGTCAAAGATACGCAATGGGTCAATCCTGCCGAAAGTTGTGCGCAAGAAATTGCCACCGTTGTGGGACTTGAAGGACTTGCCGCATTCGATGCTGACAAGCTTTCGGCTCACTTGATGGGTGACACCATTTATATCAATCCCATGATTTTGGGCTATGCCTGGCAAAAAGGCTGGGTGCCTTTGAGTTTGGAGGCTTTGCAACGCGCCATTGAACTGAATGAAGTGGCGGTTGCCAACAATTTGGCTGCTTTTGAATGGGGCCGTCACGCGGCTGAACACTTAGGCGCTGTAGAAGGACTTTTGACGCCAACACAAGTGGTTCAATTTAAAAAGCGTGATCGCCTTGAAGATTTGATCGCACAACGTGTTGAGTTTTTGACCGATTACCAAAATGCAGCTTATGCCAAGCGCTATGAAGCTTTTGTCATGAATGTTCAAAACAAAGAGCACTCTTTGGGCAAAACCTTGCTGACGGAAACGGTAGCGCGTCAATTGTTCAAATTGATGGCGTACAAAGATGAGTACGAAGTGGCACGCTTGCACACCGACAAACAGTTCCTAGAACGCGTTAAAACCCAGTTTGAAGGCGATTTCAAGGTTTTCTACCACCTAGCCCCACCCTTGCTTGCAAAACGCAACGAGAAGGGCCATTTAATCAAGCAAAAAATGCATCCTGCCATGCTGTGGGTTTTCAAAGGACTGGCGCAATTGAAGTTCTTGCGGGGTACAGCTTTGGACATCTTTGGCAAAACCGAAGAAAGACAAACTGAGCGCGCCTTGATCCAAGAGTACATGGATGCTGTCACAGAGGTTTTGGTTTCTTTGGCGGCCGAGAACCACACACTGGCCGTTCAAATGGCCAATGTACCTGAACAAATCAAAGGCTTTGGTCATGTCAAAGAAAGAAACTTGGCTGCGGCCATGATTCAGTGGCAAAACAGCATGGATGCGTTCAGAAAATCTATTTAATTTGAAAGCAGAGTTTGTCTTTGTATTCTTCTTTTATATAGATTAATACATAGTAGTAGTAGATAAAGGGGGGCTTGTCTTGTGGACAAGTCCCTTTTTTCTTTACAGATCAATGCATTGGACTATTTTGAAGGGTGTGCATGAGGCTGCAACCCTGCTGTCACGAAAGCATGAACAAGTTTTGAAATTTTTTATTTCTGTGGATAACTGGGTGCTTATCCAAAAATTGTCCACAGCTTTGTGCATTGACAAATTTATCTTTCAAGGAACCACTGAATGCCTGCCTTGGCAACAAAACCAAGCATGCCAAATGCCAAACCCAGAAAAAGAACAAAGGTTCCAAATTTTCCTGCTTTGGATTCCCATGCCAATTGGCCAATGATGAACAGCATGTAGAGCATGAATGCTGTAATGCCAAACGTCAGGCCATAAGAGGCAATTTGTTCTTCAGTGAGTCCCCAGATCATGGATGCATTTTGCCATGATGACCCATGGGACCTTCGCTCATGAATTTCTGAGTTTGCGTGTCAAACACTTTTTGTTGTGCAGGTGTCAAAGCTGCATAAAAGGTTTTCGTGACCGTCATGCGCTTGTTCATTTCTGCATCGCGTTCATTTTTGAATGCCATCATTTTGTCAATTCTTTCTGGCGTCGTCATTTTTTCTAACTCTGCAAGACTGGGTCGTGCGGGTCGTTGAAGAGGCGGCTTCATTTCTGTCGAAAAAATGTTCCATGCACTTTCTTGAGATGCGTCAAGTTGCAAAGAAGCTTTCAATTCACTCAAGTGTTTTTGATGGCGTGCTTCGCGGTGCGATGCCATTTTTGCACTGCCCATCATGGGATGCATGCCTTGAGGTGGCGTACCAGGTGTTTGAGAAAAACTTGAAAAATGAATGCCAGTGCCTAACAACAGGGCAGCTGTGAGGGCGATACGGCGAGAAGTGGTCATGAGAGCTCCTTGGATTGAAAGACCTCTGACATGTGCCTGCAATGCTTGCTGGTCGTGTCAAAGGGCAGTCTGTAGTTTGGCAATTTCATGTGTCCCTTCTTTGCAGCATTTGTCATGAATTGTAAAGACCGGCTCTGAAATCATCGACAGCTTGAATGAGTTCATCGCGTGTGTTCATGACAAAGGGACCATATTGGGCAATGGGCTCATTCAAAGCTTGGCCGGCGATCAACAAAACTTTGCTGCCTGCAGAAGCACGGATTTCAACGCCGTCACCTTCGTTATGCAAAATGGCCATTCTGTGCAATGCGACAGGTGTCTCTTGCGCATGGCTGACCACATTGATGCTGCCACGATAAACAAATAAAAATGCGTTGTGCTGTACGGACAATGTTTGTTGAAATGAAGCTTCATTTTCAAAATGAATGTCTAAATACAAAGCATCGGTTGGAAAGGCATCAACAGGTCTTTGCACTGCGCCAAGAATGCCATTCGATTGGCCTGCAATGACACGTACCTTGACACCCTCTTGTGTTGAGAACTCAGGAATGTTTTCACTCGGGATGTCTTGGTAAGCCGGCTTGCACATTTTGTCCCGCGAGGGCAAATTGAGCCACAGCTGAAAGCCCTCCATCACGCCATCCTCTTGCTCTGGCATTTCGCTGTGCACTACACCGCGCCCTGCGGTCATCCATTGAACGCCACCGTTTTGCAGCAAGCCTTCATGGCCTGCACTGTCTTTGTGACGCATGCGTCCAGCAATCATGTAAGTGATGGTTTCAAAGCCACGATGTGGGTGGTCAGGAAAACCACCGCCGTAGTCTTTGGGATCGTTGCTGCCAAAATTGTCGAGCATCAAAAAAGGGTCAAGCCTTTTTTGATGAGCTTGTGTGAGAACGCGCGTGAGCTTGACGCCATCACCGTCGCGTGTGGCTTGACCTTGAACTTGTTGTTCTACGTCGCGACCTTTGAAGTGTGTATTGAATGTGTTCATAAGCCTGAATTTTGCATTGGTTTCTTGATCTGCATCATTTTCTGAAAATGCAATTCACCTCAAACTGAGCTTGTTTGTGATTCAGACTTTGACGCCATTGGGCAAGGAAAGCAAGAAAGCTATGAAAAGAAGAAGCCTTCACATCATTCGCGATGAACATGCCTCACTGGCTGCCATGCTTCATGCCATGACGCAATTGGTCGAGCGCGGTCCTGCAGAAGATGCGTCACAGTTTTTCGATGTGATGCGCGCCATGCTTTTTTACATCGACGAATTTCCAGAACAATTGCACCACCCCAAAGAATCCAATTTGTTGTTTCCCAAAGTTGCCAAAAAAGCACCCGAAGTCAGGGGTGCCATTGATCGCTTAGAACGCGATCACATGCACAGTGAAAAAGCCGTGCGAGATTTGTTGCATTTGTTGTTGGCCTGGGAGCAAGTAGGGGCCACGCGCAGAGCTGGTTTTGTGGACGCTTTGGGTCCGTACGTTGAAGCCTATTTAGACCACATGCGTCTCGAAGAAACCGTGGTGTTGCCTGCCGCGCAAGTTGCGTTAACTGACGAAGACTGGGACGAAGTAGACCAGGCCTTTGACCAAAACGCAGATCCTTTGTCGGGTAAATACCCGCCTGGCCCTGCGTTTGAAAAACTCTTCAGCCGCATCGTGCGCAAAGCACCTGCACCCGTTGGTCTGGGTTAATGGCCTTGTGCTTTTTCACCGCGTTATTGGCAAGCTTGGATAGTCGGTGTAGCCGACGTCCTTGCCGCCATAAAACGTTGCACGATCGGGCGTGTTGTAAGGGCCGTTTTGTTTCAAGCGAGCGCCCAAATCTGGATTGGCAATGAAAGATTTGCCAAACGCAATCAAGTCGGCATCTGCTTGCAAAGCTTGATCCGCCAAGTCACGCTCGTAGCCATTGTTCAGCATCCATGCCCCTTTGCCGCCGGCTTGTTGATATGCCGCCTTTAAGGCTTTGTAATCAAAAGCGTGGTCACCTTGTTGGTAATCTCTGGCGGCACCTGTTGAGCCTTCAATCACGTGCACATAAGCCAATGCAAGCGTTCCCAAGAAGCCTGTGACATGTTCAAACAAAGCTTGTGGTGTTGCATCGCTGGCGTCGTTGGCTGGCGTGACGGGAGAGATGCGAATGCCGCATCGTCCTGCACCAATTTCTTCGCACACTGCCGTCATCACTTCTTTCAGCAGGCGTGCACGATTTTCAATGCTGCCACCATAAGCATCGGTGCGATGGTTGCTGTCAGCGCGCAAAAACTGATCGATCAAATAACCATTGGCGGCATGCACTTCGATGCCATCGAATCCTGCTGCAATGGCGTTGCGCGCGGCTTTGCGGTAATCTGCCACGATGCCCGGCAACTCGTCAATGCGAAGTGCGCGTGGCTCGGATGTGGGTACAAAGCTGGGAACGCCGTTTTCAATCAAAACCGTTTTTGATTTGGCTGTGATGGCTGAAGGTGCAACAGGTGCTTGACCATCGGGTTGCAAACTGGTGTGCGAAATTCGACCAACGTGCCAGAGCTGCACCACAATTTTGCCGCCCTTGGCATGAACGCCTTGCGTGACTTGTTGCCATGCACTCACTTGTGCCGTGGACCAAATGCCAGGCACATCGGCATAGCCTTGTCCTTGGTGGCTGATGGCCGTTGCTTCGGTGATGATGAGACCTGCGCCGGTTGCAGGGTTGGCCCGTTGCGCATAGTATTCAGACATGAGGGCATTGGGCAAAGCGTTGGGCGCACGGTTGCGCGTGAGCGGCGCCATCACAATGCGTGATGCCAATTGAATTGAGCCTGCTTGGCAAGGTTCGAATAAGTTTTTCATGTCACAAAGTATCAGGTTATGGACGTCGCTGGGCTTGGCCGTGAGTGTGTCAATGGCGGCGGCCGTGTCTTTGGGCATGACGCGGTTTGCCTATGCACTCTTGCTGCCACCCATGCGAGAGGATTTGTCGTGGACCTATACCTTAGCAGGTGCCATGAACACTTTCAATGCGTTTGGCTATTTGGTTGGCGCCTTGCTCACGCCTTGGGCCCTTAGACGCTGGGGCGCCGTGCGCGTTTTGCTGGTGGGTTCCATCATTGCGTCAGCGCTGATGGCCATGACCGGATTTTTCACGCATGCTTTGTACTTGCTGTTACAACGCTTTTTAGCGGGTGTGGCCAGTGCGTCTGTGTTTGTGTCGGGTGGCCTCCTGGCTGCGCGCCTTGGGGCGAATATGCCTTCGCAGTCGGGTTTGTTGCTGGGCATTTATTACGGTGGCACAGGTTGGGGCATTATGATTTCTGCCGTGTGCGTCCCCGCGGCCATGACGATGGCTGATGCAGATCATTTGCCACACACATGGGCTTGGGCTTGGTGGTGTTTGGCCTTTGTCTGTGCGCTCATCAGTGCGGCGCTTTATGTGATTCGATCGCACTTGAATCATTGGATGCCAGAGCTGTCGCCTGTATCAACTGAACCGACAAATCATCATCAAGAGTCCAGGCGCTTGGACGACACCGATTTGTCCACCAGTCCTGCGTGGCGTGTTTGGGCTGCAGGTTTGTTGGGTTACGGCTTGTTTGGTGTGGGCTACATTGGCTACATGACGTTTGTGGTTGCCGTCTTGCGTGAGCAAGGTGCTTCTGCGTCCAACATTACTTTCTTTTATGCCGCGTTGGGTTTGGCGGTGGTCGCGTCTTCTCGTGTTTGGGCCGGCTTGTTGAATCACTACAAAGGTGGACAAGCCTTGGCCATTTTGAACGCGCTGTTAAGCCTTGCAACGGTCATTCCTGCCATCACATCTGCATGGCCCGCCATGCTGTTGTCGGGCATTTTGTTTGGCGGCGTATTTTTGTCGGTGGTTGCTTCCACCACCGCCATGGTGAAACACAATTTACCAGCCTCGCAATGGGCCACAGGCATCAGTGCGTTCACCGTCGTGTTTGCCGTAGGACAAATTGTGGGCCCAACGGTGGTGGGTTGGATTGCTGATGGCCCAGGCGGTTTGCACCGTGGTTTGGTCTTTTCTGCGGTGGCTTTGTTGCTAGGCGCTTTTGTGGCTTGGCAACAAAAACCGCTGAATTCTCAAACGTCGTAGCCCGGATTTTCTCGGTTCAATTTGCGCATCAAAGAGGGCCACACAAATGAGCCGCCGAGGCCGCCTGTTTGAACCTTCATGGCGTGTGCCACGCCGTTTACGATTTGTGGGTTGACCGCCGTTAAATCGGCCGGTGTTGTTTGACCTGCCAATGCATCCACTTGAATGCGGCACGTGTTTTCAAAGGTGTACATCTGCAAGAACGCATTGTCGATGGATTTGCCAACCGTCAAGAGGCCATGGTTGCGCAGCATCAAATAATTGGCTTCACCCAAATCTGCTTGCAGCCTGGTTTTCTCGTCGTCGCGAATGGCGACGCCTTCATAGTCGTGATACGCCAGGGATGCCAATACAAATGTGCTTTGTTGACTGATGGGCAGCACGCCATGTTTTTGCGCACTCACGGCGACACCTGCGCGCGTGTGGGTGTGCAAGACGCAGCCCGCATCGGGACGCGCCTCATGCACGGCGCTGTGAATGACAAAGCCTGCCGGGTTGACCGGGTGTGGATTGTCTTCATCTAACTTGTTGCAATGCATGTCAATTTTGACCAAGCTGGATGCGGTAATTTCATCGAACATCAAGCCATACGGATTGATCAAAAAATGGTGTTCATCGCCCGCCACCGTCGGCGGCAATTTGGCGC
This sequence comes from Limnohabitans sp., assembly GCA_024642215.1. GTDB lineage: Bacteria > Pseudomonadota > Gammaproteobacteria > Burkholderiales > Burkholderiaceae_C > Limnohabitans_A. The sequence goes on along the minus strand of JAHEBO010000013.1, from coordinate 17,994 downwards.
TAATGTGTGTGAAAACCAAATCGCTCCAACCGTACAAAGCCACCAAGCGGTAGCATGCGGCCAAATCGACTCGCAATTGCCATTCATCGGGATGGAAGCGGTCCATGCTGTTGTTGTGTTGCGTCATGAGGTCTCCTTGCATGGTCTGAAGCTTAGCCTGAGCGGTGATTGCGACGCAGTCGCGCATGGAACACCTGATGCAGATAAAATCGAGCCCCTTGGCCATCGGCCTCCCACGGCGCGGGCGGCGCCGACCAAAAGGGCCATGAACGGGTGATTTGATGCTTTATCCACAAGAATTTGATGTGATCGTTGTCGGCGGTGGCCACGCAGGAACCGAGGCCGCGCTGGCATCTGCGCGCATGGGGTGTAAAACGCTTTTGTTGTCGCACAACATCGAGACTCTGGGCCAGATGAGCTGCAATCCGTCCATTGGCGGCATTGGTAAAGGCCACTTGGTCAAAGAAGTCGACGCCTTGGGCGGCGCCATGGCTTTGGCCACGGACGAAGGCGGCATTCAATTCCGAATTTTGAACAGCTCCAAAGGCCCCGCCGTTCGTGCCACGCGCGCCCAAGCGGACCGTATTTTGTACAAGGCGGCCATTCGACACCGCCTCGAAAATCAAGAAAACCTCTGGCTTTTTCAACAAGCTGTGGACGACCTCATGGTGGAGTCCAATGGCACAGAAGACCGGGTGGTGGGCGCTGTGACGCAAGTGGGTGTTCGCTTTCGTTCTAAAACAGTGGTACTTACCGCAGGCACATTCCTGGATGGGAAAATCCATGTGGGCTTGCAAAACTATGCAGCTGGCCGCGCGGGTGATCCGCCTGCTGTCAGTTTGTCTGCACGCTTGAAAGAGCTCAAGTTGCCGCAAGGTCGTTTGAAAACGGGCACCCCACCTCGCCTGGATGGTCGCACCATTGACTTCAGCCAGTGCCAAGAGCAACCTGGCGATGGCATGCCTGGGGGCTTGAATCCTGAAGCGGGCGTTCCTGTTTTCAGCTTCATGGGCAGGGCAGACATGCACCCCGCGCAAATGCCTTGCTGGGTTACACATACCAATGAGCGCACTCACGAGATCATTCGCTCCGGCTTTGACCGAAGCCCCATGTTCACCGGAAAAATTGAAGGTGTGGGTCCGCGTTACTGCCCAAGCGTTGAAGACAAGATCAATCGCTTTGCCGACAAAGACAGCCATCAAATCTTTTTAGAGCCTGAGGGTCTGACCACCCACGAGTTTTATCCCAATGGCATTTCTACCAGTTTGCCTTTTGACATTCAGTATGCATTGGTCCGTTCCATGAAAGGTTTGGAGAATGCACACATTCTTCGCCCTGGCTACGCCATTGAGTACGACTACTTTGATCCGCGCTCTTTGAAGAGCAGCTTTGAAACCCGGCAGATCGGCGGTTTGTTCTTTGCAGGGCAAATCAACGGCACCACAGGTTATGAAGAGGCTGCAGCGCAAGGTTTGTTTGCGGGCATCAATGCCGCGCTTCAGTGCCGAACAATGTCTGGTGTGGGTAACGACATGGGTGGCGCGTGGCTTCCCACGCGAGACCAGGCCTATTTGGGTGTCTTGGTAGACGACTTGATTACCAAAGGTGTGACCGAGCCTTACCGCATGTTTACCAGCAGGGCAGAGTTCCGCCTACAGTTGCGCGAAGACAATGCCGACATGCGTCTCACAGAGGTGGGCCGTCAAATGGGCTTGGTGGACGATGAGCGCTGGGCATCCTATTGCACCAAACGCGAAGCTGTTTCACGTGAAACAGAACGCTTGAAATCGACTTGGGTCAATCCCAGGAATTTGCAAGCAGCTGAATCTGAACGTGTCCTGGGCAAAGCCATTGAACATGAGCATAACTTGTTGGATTTGTTGCGTCGTCCCAATGTGTCTTACAGCAAGCTCATGAGCATGGACGGCGGACGTTTTGAGGCAAATACTGTTTCACGTGAAACATTGGGTGACCTGGCTGCCGCGGTCATTGAACAGGTTGAAATCACTGCCAAGTACTCTGGCTACATCGACAGGCAAAAGGTGGAGGTGGAACGCTCTGCGTACTACGAAAATTTAAAGTTGCCTGCCAAGTTGGACTATTTGCAGGTTTCTTCGCTTTCTATTGAGGCCCGCCAAAAGTTGGCCAAACACCGGCCTGAAACCTTGGGCATGGCTTCTCGAATCTCTGGCATCACACCAGCCACAGTTTCCTTGTTGTTGATTCACCTTAAAAAGGGTGGATTCAAAGAATTCATGGCGCTTAAGCCGGAGTTGATTGAGGGCGCAGAGGGTGTGGCTTCATGACGGGGCGCTCATCCGCAAGTCGCGATGAGTTGGTGGCGGGTTTGTCCGCGGGTGTTGGCGCTTTAGGTTTGAGCCTGAGCGACGCGCAGCAACAACAGTTGATGAGTTACATGGACTTGATCCAAAAGTGGAACAAAGTCTACAACTTGACGGCCTTGCGCGATCCACAAGAAATGCTGACACACCATTTGTTGGACAGTTTGACTGCAATTGGCCCTCTGATGCGCCATCTTCAAAGTGACCCAGCTTTGAATGCGTCGGGATGCGCCTTGCTGGATGTGGGGTCTGGTGGTGGTTTGCCGGGCGTCGTCATTGCCATCTGCTGCCCCAATGTGAAGGTGACTTGTGTAGATGCCGTGTCAAAGAAGGCTGCATTTGTTCAGCAAGTGGCAGCCAGTTTGAGGTTGCCCAATCTCAAGGGTGTACATGCACGTGTTGAAACCTTGAGTGGGCCGTTTGACGTGGTGTGCTCGCGCGCCTTCGCTTCTTTGCCAGACTTTGTGACCTGGTCTGCAGGGGCTTTGACAGAGGCTGGTGTTTGGATGGCCATGAAGGGTAAGTTGCCGACAGAAGAAATGGGTGCTTTGCCGCCATTCGCGACAGTGTTTCACGTGGAACAGTTGCTTGTTCCTGGCTTGAATGCTGAGCGTTGCATGATTTGGATGAAAAAATCACCCGTATCACCGGTCTAAGTACTTAGATCTAGTGATCGCCCATTACACTTGGGCCAGATAAGAAAGCCTTGCATGTTTGGAATCTCTGATTACGGCGCCTTTGTGGCTGCTTTTGTCCTGCTTTTGTTTTTACCAGGGCCTGGTAATTTGGCCTTGATCACGTCGACCAGCCAAGGCGGGTTGAGGGGAGGCGTTGCTTCGGTGCTGGGGCTTATCTTGGGCGATCAAATATTGCTGTGGATGACCGTGGCAGGTGTGGCTGCTTTGTTGCAAACTTATCCGCATTTGTTCATGGCCATGCAATGGGTGGGTGCTGCTTACTTGGCTTGGTTGGGTGCCAGAATGGTTTGGGCCAAACCTGGTGAGGGCCCTTCAATCAAAATCACACCCGGCAAATACTTCAAAGAAACCATGTTCATCACCTTGCTTAACCCCAAGGCGATCATGTTCTATTTTGCCTTTTTCCCCCAATTCATCGATCCTGAAAAACATCAAGGAATGATTACTTTTTCATTCATGGCGGCCACCATTGCCGTCTTGGGTTTAATGTACTGTTTGGGTGTGGTTTACATCACCCACACCATGGCGGAACGCATTCGCGCCAATCCCAAAGTGTCTGGGTTTTTGCAAAAAGTGGCAGGCCTTTTCTTGATTGGCTTTGGCCTCAAGTTGGCCCTTGGTAAATGAACGCATCAACTGAAAATTAAAAGAGTTATTCATGGCAAAAATTTTCTGTGTTGCAAATCAAAAAGGGGGTGTTGGCAAAACAACATCCGCGGTCAACTTGGCGGCAGGTTTGGCCAAAGTGGGTCAGCGTGTTTTGTTGGTTGATTTAGATCCGCAAGGCAACGCCACCATGGGGTCTGGGGTCGACAAACGCCAACTTGAGCTCAGCGTGTACGATGTTTTGTTGGAGTCTGCCAGCATCAAAGAGGCCGCTATTTTTTCTGAAAAATGCGCTTACCACGTCTTGGGTGCCAACCGCGAATTGGCCGGTGCCGAGGTGGAATTGGTTGACCTTGAGCATCGGGACCAGCGGTTGAAACTGGCTTTGGATGTGGTTGATGCCGACTTTGATTTCGTGCTGATTGACTGCCCACCTTCATTGTCGATGCTGACCTTGAATGGTTTGTGCGCAGCACACGGCGTGATCGTGCCAATGCAATGCGAGTACTTTGCATTGGAAGGCCTGACCGATTTGGTCAACACCATCAAGCAAGTGCATGCCAATTTGAATCCCGATTTGAAAATCATTGGCTTGCTTCGTGTGATGTTTGACCCTCGCATTACCTTGCAGCAGCAGGTGAGCGAGCAACTCAAATCACACTTTGGCGACAAGGTGTTCAACACCGTCATTCCACGCAATGTGCGTTTGGCAGAAGCACCCAGCTACGGTTTGCCTGGCGTGGTGTTTGACCCGTCGGCCAAAGGCAGCCAGGCATTCGTGGAATTTGCCAAAGAACTGGTCTTTCGTATTCCAACACTGTAACGCACGACTTAGTATTAATGCAAGAGCCAAAAGTCCTTATTTTGCCAGGTTGGCAAGGAAGTGGGCCCTTACATTGGCAAATGAGGTGGGTTGCACTTCATGGCGATGTGGTCGTGGCGCAGCACGACTGGATGCGTCCTTTGCGAGGCGATTGGCTGTCTCGATTGGACGATGTGCTGTCCGATTTAGACGGGCCCGTTTATTTGGTAGCACACAGTTTGGGCTGCATCCAGGTGGCGGCTTGGGCTGTCGTTTCGGCCCAGACTCACAAAGTGAAAGGGGCCTTGTTGGTGGCACCAGGGGATGTGGCCGCGACACATTTACAAGACCTCTTTTCCAGTTGGCGACCGGTCGAGATGAAAAAACTGCCTTTCAAAAGCATTTTGGTGGGCAGCCAGAATGACCCGTATTGCACAGCAGATCGCGCGCAAGCTTTTGCCAAAGCTTGGGGATCTGATTATTTAGACCTTGGGTTCAAAGGGCACGTGAATGCCGAATCCAATTTAGGCGACTGGCCCGATGGCCGCGCTTTGTTGAACAGTTTGATGAAAGAAAAAGAAGATGGTCACTAAAAAACCAAAGGGCCTCGGACGCGGCCTTGAAGCCTTGTTAGGCCCCAAAGTTCAGGACGAACCCAGTTCACCTCAAGCCGTGGAAGCTGCGGCCAATCGATTGCCATCCACCTTGCCTTTGAGTGAGATGGTGCCCGGCATGTACCAACCACGCACGCGCATGGACGAGGGTGCACTTTATGAACTGGCCGAGTCAATCAAGGCGCAGGGCATCATGCAACCGATCTTGGTGCGCAAGCTCAGCGATGGCCCCAATGCCGGCAAATACGAAATCATTGCTGGTGAAAGACGCTTCCGCGCATCCCGTTTGGCCGGCCTGAACGAGGTTCCGGTGTTGGTGCGTGATGTGCCCAACGAGGCTGCCGCGGCCATGGCTTTGATTGAGAACATTCAGCGTGAAGACCTCAACCCTTTGGAAGAAGCCCTTGGTTTGCAACGCCTCATCAAAGAGTTTGGACTCACTCACGAAACTGCGGCGCAAGCCGTGGGTCGTTCACGCAGTGCCGCCAGTAACTTGTTGCGATTGCTGAATTTGGCCGATCCCGTGCAAACCATGCTGATGGCTGGCGACATTGACATGGGCCATGCCCGTGCATTGTTGGGCTTAGACAAAGCAGCCCAAATCACAGCAGCCAACCAAATCAGCGCCAAAAAAATGTCGGTGCGCGAAGCGGAAAGCTTGGTCAAAAAACTCAGCGCTGAGTTCTCTTTGGTTCAACAAAAACCTAAAAAAGAAAAGTCACGCGACATCAAACGCGTGGAAGAAGAGCTGTCCGACTTGCTCACCGCCGAAGTGGAAGTACGCATCAAGAAGCGTGTGAAGCGTCATGGCCGCTTTGAAGAAATGGGCGAGTTGTCGATCCAGTTCGGATCTTTGGACGAACTCAATGGCTTGATTGACCGACTGCGGGCTTAAGTCAGAAGCACACATCAAAAGGGCCTCGTTTCAAAACAGAGGCCCTTTTTTTCATCGAAAGATTTTCCCGGGATTCATGATGTTGTGGGGGTCTAGCGCGTGCTTCAAAGTGCGCATCATGTTGACCGCACCTTCGCCAGCTTCCGTCACCAAGAAATCCATTTTGTGCAAACCAATGCCATGCTCGCCTGTGCAGGTGCCGCCAAGGCTGAGCGCTCGGCTGACCAACTTGTGATTCAAGGCCTCGGCAATTTCACGTTCTTGGGGAACTTCAGGATCGATCAAATAACCAAAGTGGAAATTGCCATCGCCCACGTGGCCGACCAAAAAGTACGGAATGCCACTGGCATCGGTTTCGGCCACCGAGTCGAGCAAGCAATCGGCCAAACGGCTGATGGGCACGCAGGTGTCGGTGCTGATGGCGCGGCAGCCGGGCTTGCTTTGAAGCGCGGCAAAGTAGGCGTTGTGACGAGCCGTCCAAAGGCGTGTCCGTTCTTCTGGCGTGGTCGCCCATTCGAATGCATTGCCGCCATGCTCGCTGGCAATTTCTTGAACTGTTTCGGCTTGCTCTTTTACGCCTGCAGGTGAGCCGTGAAATTCCATCAACAGCAGCGGCTCTTCTCGGAGGCCCAACTTGGCATAGGCATTGACCATGCGCACGGTGTTGTGGTCGATCAGTTCGACCCGCGCAATGGGCACGCCTAGTTGGATGGTTTGAATGACGGTTTGCACAGCCGCTTCAATGCTTGGGAACGAGCAAATGGCGGCAGAAATGGCTTCAGGCAAGGGATACAAGCGGACAGTGACTTCGGTCATCACGCCCAATGTGCCTTCGCTGCCCACAAACAAACGGGTGAGGTCGTAACCCGCGCTCGATTTTTTGGCGCGGGTGCCCGTGCGAATCACTTCGCCAGCCGCGGTGACAACCTCAAGCGACAAAACATTTTCACGCATGGTGCCGTAACGAACTGCATTGGTGCCACTGGCGCGCGTGGCACTCATGCCGCCAATGGTGGCGTCTGCGCCCGGGTCGATGGGGAAGAACAGACCGGTTGATTTGATTTCTTCGTTCAGCTGTTTGCGTGTGACGCCGGGCTGTACCGTGACCGTTAAATCTTCTGCATTGATGGCCAGCACTTTGTTCATTCGGGTCAGGTCAATGCTGATGCCGCCTTGAACGGCCAACAAATGACCTTCCAAAGAAGAGCCCACACCAAATGGAATCACGGGCACTTGGTACTGACTGGCCAATTTGACAGCTTCGGCCACATCCTGTGTGCACTCGGCAAAGATCACGGCGGAAGGCGGTGGCACAGGTGCGAAGGCAGATTCGTCGCGTCCGTGCTGCTCACGGATCACCAAGGCGGTGGAACACTTGTCGCCAAACCGTGCTTTGAGTGCATCGATAAATGCCTGTGGCACAGGGCGGGCTTGTACATCGGGTTCCAAGTGGGCTGCAGGAGTGGGTGCATTCATGGTGAGGCTCCAAATTAAGGGGGCGGTCTTCGCCTGACGAAACAACGGGATCGCGCCGTTGACCCTGGTCAGCGAAATGTCGGCAAACTCGGTCAAAATCAGAGTTTACGCTGAGACATGCTTTTTTGCAGTGCTCAGGGCACAGGGGAAACACCATGGGTAATCGACTGACACAAATCGCCACACGCACCGGCGATGAAGGCACCACAGGCTTGGGCAACAACCAGCGCGTGTCCAAAAACAGCTTGCGCGTGCACGCCATGGGCGATGTGGACGAATTGAACTCGCACATCGGTTTGTTGTTGTGTGAAGCCATGCCCGACGATGTGCGACATCTGTTGGTGGAGGTTCAACACCAGTTGTTCAACTTGGGCGGCGAGTTGTCCATTCCTGGTTTTGAGTTGCTCAAAGCAGAAGCAGTGGTGGTTTTGGACAATGCACTTGAAACATACAACTCACAGCTTCCCAAATTACAAGAGTTCATCTTGCCTGCAGGCAACCGTGCCGCAGCGCAAGCCCACATTTGCCGTACCGTGGCCAGACGCGCAGAGCGTGCCACCGTTGCGCTTGGCAATGAAGAAGCTTTGAATGACGCGCCTCGCCAATACCTCAACAGGCTGTCTGATTTGATGTTTGTGTTGTCTCGAATTTTGAACCGAATGGATGGTGGCAATGATGTTTACTGGCAAAGTGAACGCATGAAAAAATGAGGGTGCGGCAGCACGGAGCTGTCACCTACGTGCAACGATTCGGGCTTATCAGGGTGACAGCAAGCGGTGCGCAAGATAGGCTTGCACCATGAACGCAAGCACACATCTTTCACCTTATTTGGCTTCTGCCGCCGACTTGCCCAAAGTGGCGCTTGCGGCACCTTTTCCTTTCGTGCCTCAAATTCGCCTGTATCAAAACTGGCTGAAGCAAAACAGAGGCATTGCCTTTGAGCACTACGCAGACTTGTGGCAGTGGTCCATTACCGATCTTGATGCTTTTTGGCAAAGCATTTGGGACTACTTTGCAATGCAGTCGCCCACACCGCACACAGCGGTCTTGGCCAAAAATGCCATGCCGGGCGCTGTCTGGTTTCCTGGTGCACAGGTCAATTACGCCAGCCAAGTTTTAAGGCATGTCGATGCAGCGCATGCCGCTGGATTTCCGGCATTGATTGCGCAAAATGAAAAGGGCCAGCATCAAGAAATTTCTTGGCCTGAGCTGAGGCGTCAAGTCGCCTCCATGGCCTTGCACTTGAAAGCGCAGGGTTTGAAGCCCGGCGATCGTGTCGCGGCGTACTTGCCCAACATTCCAGAAGCCATCGTGGCGTTTTTGGCCACCGTCAGTGTGGGCGGCGTGTGGAGCATTTGCGCGCCAGACATGGGCACGCTGGCGGTGCTAGATCGCTTCAAACAAATCGAGCCCAAGGTACTGATTGCTTGCGATGGTGTGACGTATGGCGCCAAAGACTACGACCGCATGAACGTGGTGCAAGAGCTCAAAGATGCCTTGCCCTCTGTGCAACATGTGATCTTGCATGACAACTTGGGCGTGGCTGATTTGGCCAGCAACGAAGTGGCCGGTGCGATTCGTTTGTCGCAAACAACCGCCAAGCATGGACCGGATGTGGAGGCGTTTGCACCGATGGCTTTAGCGTTTGACCATCCGTTGTGGATTGTTTATTCCAGTGGCACCACTGGCTTGCCCAAGCCCATTGTGCATGGTCATGGCGGCACGGTGATCGTGGCCTTGGCACTCAAAATCTTGCACAACGATGTGGGCTGCAGTTATCACCCCAACAGCTGGGGTGAGCGCTTTCATTGGTACAGCTCAACAGGTTGGGTGATGTGGAATGCACAGGTGGGTGGTTTGATGAATGGCACCACCTGTGTCATTTACGATGGCAATCCTGGCGGTAGCAAAGACAATCCAGATTGGAGTACTTTGTGGCGATTTGCCGCAGAGAACAAAGTTACTTTCTTTGGCGCAGGCGCAGCTTTTTTTGCCAATTGCCAAAAGGCGAATTTAGACCTCAAGCAATGCGGCGACTTGTCGCGCATCAGAGCCTTGGGAACCACCGGCTCACCTTTGTCGGCAGACACGCAAAACTGGGGCACTGAACAATTCAGACGCATCAAAGCGCAGCATCCCCATGCGCCGCATCTGCACCGAGAAACCGATGGTGACATCTGGTGGTGCAACATTTCGGGTGGCACCGATTTTTGCGGTGCGTTCATTGGTGGCAACCGCGAACTGCCGCAAGAGGCAGGCGTGATGCAATGCCGTTTGCTTGGCTGCGCTGTTGAAGCGTGGAGCGAAGCAGGCGAACCCGTGCACGGTGAAGTGGGCGAGTTGGTGTGCGCGCAACCGATTCCCTCTATGCCTTTGTATTTGTGGAACGATCAAAACAACGCGCGTTATTTGGCAAGTTATTTTGAAATGTATCCTGCAGGCCACGGGCGCAAACCCGGCGGTGGTGATGCGCCTGTTGCGTACGGTGGTGTGTGGCGCCACGGCGATTGGTTGCGCATTGGCGCAGCTGATCAAGGCCAGAACGGCGGTGAAGGCTGTGTGATTTTTGGTCGCAGCGATGCCACCATCAATCGGCATGGTTTGCGCATGGGTACCAGTGAGCTCTACAGTGCAGTCGAAGCCTTGCCCGAAGTGATCGACAGCATGGTGGTTGATTTGGAATACTTAGGCCGCGAAAGTTACATGCCTTTGTTTGTGGTGTTGCGTCCCGGTTTGCAATTGACGCAAGACATGAAAAACAGTTTGAACAACGCGATCAAAACGGCCTTGAGTCCGCGCTTTGTGCCCAATGAAATTTTCCAAGTGGCAGAAATTCCGCGCACCCTGTCAGGTAAAAAACAAGAGCTGCCCATCAAGAAATTGATGCTGGGACAGCCTTTGGAAAAAGTGGTGAACAAAGACGCCATGGCCAATCCCGCATGCTTAGATTGGTATGTGGAATTGGCCAAACAGCATTTGGCAAAGACGGCATAAAAAAAGCCAGTGTGGGAACACACTGGCTTTGAGCGGCGTCGAACAGCGCATGAAGCGCAAATTCAAATTCAGTTTTTGTGCAAGTCGGCGTTCAAGCTGCCCCAGCTCTCAGTGCGAGGAATTACTTGCACCGCACCGGTTTGTGAATCGCGGCGGAACAAGATGCCGTTGCGACCCGAGAGTTCGCGCGCTTTCACAATGCTGCCATCGGGCATCTTCACACGTGTGCCGCCGGTCACATAGCAACCCGCTTCCACCACGCAATCGTCGCCCAATGAAATGCCAATGCCAGAGTTGGCACCCAACAAGCAACGTTTGCCCACAGAGATGACTTCTTTGCCACCACCCGACAAGGTGCCCATGATAGAAGCACCACCACCCACATCGCTTTGATCGTCGACCAACACGCCCGCACTGATACGGCCTTCCACCATGGAGGCGCCTAAAGTGCCTGCGTTGAAGTTGCAGAAACCTTCGTGCATGACGGTGGTGCCAGAGGCCAAATGCGCACCCAAGCGCACGCGGTCCACGTTGGCGATGCGAACACCAGAAGGCACCACGTAGTCGGTCATGTAGGGGAACTTGTCCACCGCCTTGACGTCAAACACCACGCGTGCTGCGCGTGCGCGCAAGCGTGCGTCTTGCAATTGATCCAGTGGGCAAGGGCCCATGGAGGTCCAAGCCACATTGGCCAACAAGCCAAAGATACCTGTGACGTTGGCTTGGTGTGGCTTGACCAAACGGTGGCTGAGCAAATGCAAACGCAAAAACACATCGTGTGTGTCTTTGGGGGGCTCGGCCAATGTGGCGATGCTGGTTTTAACAGCGACCACGTTCACGCCGCGCAACTCGCAAGTGCCCAGTGCTTTGATGAAGGACTCGCCCAAGTGCGTGCGCACATCAGCGTCGCTCAATACTTGGCTGCCGTTTTCTTTGACGCCTTCAGCCAACTGAGGCGCTGGATACCAAGTGTCTAAAACAGTGCCGTCTTTGGCGATGGTGGCCAAGCCGTATGCAACGGCGCCGCTTTGAATCATGGGTGGGGTTTGCATGTTTGTACTCCGCGAAATGTCACGAACCGGTCGTGCGTTAATTAAAAATCAAAACCGAGATTATCGGGCTTTGTGAATGACTTTGTTTTTATTGCAATTCTGACAATGCAATGCTTTCTTTTCGCAACCATTCGCCGTCGGTGTTTTTGAAGCCCCAAATCACTTGCCTTTTTGGCCAGTCCAGTTCGATCAAGGCGAAGTGGTTTTGTGTCACCAGGTCACCGATTCGATTGGGGCCAGCTTCCTTGGCCGTTTGCCATGCATGCGTCATGCCACTGGAGGTTAATTCATAGAGAGGGTAACTGTTGGCAGATGGGCTTTTGTAGAGGGCCCCAATGTGGCGATCGCCAGACAAGAAAACCACGCCCTTGGCACGGGTGCTTTGAATGAGTTGTCGCAACTTTTCTTGTTCCAAAGGAAAGTTGTTCCAGCCTTCCCAGCCGTGCCCTTCCACCACCACTTGCACGCCCGAAACGATGAAACGCAAGTCAGCCGGCTCACGCAACTGTTGTTCAAGCCATTGCCATTGGGCTTGGCCCAACATGGTTTTGGACGGGTTTGTATCGGGCACGTAGCGTTCTTTGCCAGGTGCATCACGTTGGTCGGTCTTCAGTGGCGTTGAACGAAACGAGCGCGTATCGAGCAAGATGACTTGAACGCGTTGTCCTTCTTTGCCAAATGTCATGGCGTGATACAGGCCTTCTCGAGTGCGCCGTGGATCATCCGCCGGTAAGCGCCAAAAATCGAGGAAGGCATTTTTTGAGGCCAACTTGTGTGGAAACTCGGCACCGCCGTCGTTCAGGCCCATGTCGTGGTCATCCCATATGGCCACATGCGCGACGCTGCTGCGAAGTTGTGCAAATCCAGTTTGGGCCGCCTGGGTGGCGTAAGCTTTTTCTAGGTTGCTCAGTTGCCAAGGCTGGCTGCTGGCGTAAACATTGTCGCCACCAAATATGAACAAGTCGGGTTGGTTGGCCAAGATGGCTTGCCAGATGGGTTGCGACCTATTTTGATCAATGCAAGAGCCAAATGCGATTTTTTGGATGTGCGCCGGCCATGACGGAATTTTGCTGGAGACTTGCGCCGATAGGGATGGCGTGTTGGCGCATGCGCCAAGGCCAGAAAGCAAGGCGCCATACACACTCGTTTGAAGCATTTGTCTGCGGTCCATCGATGGCATCCTATTCTGTGAGTCGGTCATGAAAAAACAAATTTGTACGGCCTGGATATTTTATGACTGATCAGTTCACATGGTGTGAACCTTCGCTAAAATGAGCCCATGAACACCGCCACTGCGCCGCTTAAAAAATCATTCAAAGCTCAAATGCTCGAAGCCAGGGAACAGGCCATCACGGCCTCGGTCAACCGGCTCCTGTCTGAAAAAGGCTTTGATGCCATGACGGTGGATGAAGTGGCTGCCGAGGTGGGCATTGCCAAGGCCAGCCTTTACAAACACTTCAGCAGCAAAGAAGAACTGGCGTGTGCTGCCATGGTTCAAGCCATGCAAAAGGCGCAAGCATTTTTAGCGGACTTGAACCAAGCAGAAGATCCTGGCAGCACGCAATGTGTGTCCTTGAACAAACTCATGACCACCACGCGCTGGGTCTTGCAGTTGAAACTGGCTGGCGAAATGCCAACGCTGCCCAGTCAAAACTCCAGTTTGCGCGCCAGCTTGATGGCCAGCAGGCCTTATATGGATGGTTTGATGAAGGTCAGCGATTTGCTTGGCAGCTGGATTGTTCAAGCGCAGCAAGAGGGCTTCATCAATTCGGCATTGCCACCCTTAGCGGTGCTCTATACGGTGTATGCAAGAGCTTGTGATCCTGTGGTGGAGTTTTTGAAAATGAGTGAGCTTCATACCGATGAAGAGATCGTTGACATCATCATGACCACCTGCTTTGCAGGTCTGAGCGCGCGCTCAAACTGAGACGCTTGTTCAAGCACCCGCGTGCAGAATTTTCTGTGCCTCAAAGCCAAGCTGCTCATTTTTGCGCGCATACCCTAAAGGGTTGGCCACCACTCGACAGCCTTGGTGCACATAGTCGTGTGCACAATGTAAATGGCCGTGCAGCCACAAGTTAGCCTTGGGCAACAGGTGATCCAAGCCATTGCAAAAACCGGCTGTTCCGGGTGTTAAACCGTAACGTGGATCTGCACTTTTCAAGGTGGGTGCAAAGTGTGTCACCACCACAGTAGGGCCATCAAATGGCACGGACAAAGCGTCAGCGAGCCATGCTTGATCTGCGTGTGCTTGTGCTCTGACAGCGTCCGACAAAAAAGGTGCACCCTGAAACGTGGTGCCGGTTTTTCGCAAATAAAAATTGGCAGCGCGTTCGGCTTTTTCGCGTGCTTTGAGTTGTTGTGTCAGCGGCCCTTGCTGCGGTACCAAGGCTTCAAAATCACTCCACAAAGTGCAACCGATCAGACGCACACCCATCACCATCAAGACGCGCTGATGTAACCAGGTGATCTGCAAGCGCTCACACGTTTCTTGCAAACGCAAATGTGCTTCTTCAAAGGGCATGCCGTCGTATTCATGATTGCCGGGCACGAAAAAAACAGGCACAGGCCAGGCGGCCAAATCTTTGCGAGGTGAGAAGCGTGACAAACCAAAATCGGTGTCGTGTTGGTTGACCAGCATGGAGCCTGGTTGATAAGACCCAATGTCACCCGCCAAGATCAACACATCGGCCGACGGCGCAAACTCAGGCACAAAATGGGGATGTGTTTCCAGGTGAAGGTCTGACAGCAATTGAATGTTCATCATCGGGCCTGACCTTTGAACACATCGTGTGCAATGTTGATCAGCACGTCGCGTAACCACACATGGTCACTTTGCGCATGTTTGCGTCGATGCCACAAGGCATCCACGTGCAAGGTGGGTACCTTGAACGGCAAATTGCACAAATAAAACTCATCTGAAATACCCGTGGTGGGCACGAAGTGACGCGGCAAAACTGTGAGCAAATCAGAGTTCACCACCATGCGGCCCGCTGTGAAAAATTGATTGACGGTCATCACTACACGTCGTTGTTTGCCAATCGATGCCAAAGCTTCGTCTATGAAACCGTAAGGCCTGCCGGAAAAGCTCACCAACAAGTGGCGCGCATTGCAAAAATTTTCCAAGCTGATGTTCTCTTGTGCCAAGGGATGACCTTTGCGCATCACACACACATACTCACCATCATACAAACGATGATGTTCAAAGGCCATGGCCTCACCCCCTTGGGCTCTGGCCGTTAAGTCGGCCAAGACAGCAGGAAAGTAACCCAGCGCCATATCGACCCCCTCATTTTCCAGCAAGGCTCTGGGGTCGCGTGTGGTGAGGGGCAAAACACGGATGGAAATATTGGGCGCATGGTGCTCAAGTTCCTGCGCCAGGCCACCCATCAATTCTGCCGCAGTGGCATCGGCCATGGCCAACACAAATGAATTACGCGCTTGGCTAGGGACAAAGTGTTGCGGCACCAAAGCCGATTGCAACTGGTCCAGTGCTTCTCTGACGTTGGGCCAAAGCGTCAATGCAAAGGGTGTGGGCGTGATCCCGTGACCTTCTCGCCGCACCAAATCATCGCCCAGTGTTTCGCGCAATCGACGCAGGGCATTGCTCACCGCCGGTTGGGTGATGGACAAATTGCGAGCGGCTTTGGTGAGGCTGCGCTCGGCCATGACTTCGTCAAAGACCCGAAGAAGATTCAGGTCCAGCGTGCGGAAATTGGTTTGTATGGCTTCAATCATTTCTGTTGTGAATGATGGGCATCATGAATATAAAGTTGAACAATATCAGAGTAAACCCTAATATTCAACCCATGGTCAGCTGAAAGATGAGTTTTTCATCACAGACAGGCCGCTGAAACCCACAATTTCGCGAAGAGGAAATGTCATGAACCACAATTTTGTTCACTTAGAGTACCCCCTGACTCACCCTGGTGTTGATCGCGCTGAAAAAGTCGTGAACAACTTCAAACGCCTGAGCGACACGTTCAGCCCCACACGCACATTGGCCATCATGTTGTTGGCTGCTGTGGTGGCCGCTTTCATTGTGGTGGCGGATCAAATGATCGACACATGGGCGGAAGGTCATTTGTTGGCTGCTTGGGTGGCGCTCTGGGCTGTTGTCTTTGCAGCGGTTGGCTTGTTTGCCGGTGTTTCTAAAACTGTCGCCGTTCAGTTGAAATCGGGTCTGGACAGCTGGGCTGCCAAAATGGCGCAACGCCGCTCTGACGAGCGTCTCTGGGCCATTGCACAAACAGATGCGCGCTTGATGTCTGAGCTTCAAATTGCCATGTCACGCAGCGATGAAGAAACATTGTTGGGCGAAAGCAGCACACAACGTCGTGTGTCTCGCTTGTTGCGCCAGCGTCAGTTCTACATTTAATCTGGCCAGTCTGTGTCCAGCCTTGCTGGACATTGAGCCCTAAGACAAACCTCCTTCGGGAGGTTTTTTCATGTCTTCCAGCATCAGTCCTGAGTTGGCGCTTTTTGTGATGCCAAGTAAATGCCTGGCAAGATCATGGCCGCGCCAATTGCATGGTGCCATCCCAAGCTTTCACCCAAGAACAGCCAGGCCACCAAACTGCCATACAAAGGCCCCATGTACAAGCTGGCCGCGACACGGCTGGCCCCCAGTGTTTTTTGGCAAAAACTATAAGCCCAGTAAGCGCCCACTCCTGGAAAAACTGCTGCAACGACGACAAGAATGATGGCCATGCCGCTCCACTCTGCATGCACAGTGGTCCACCATTCCATCAGGGCAAAGGGCAGCAATACCAAGCTACCCCCCAAGCAGGTGGCTGCCAAACGGGCGGTTGAACTTAAGGGGCTTGACCACTTTTTCAGTAGCAAGGCATAGGCTGCCCAGGACACCATGGCGATCACAATCAGGCCATCCCCCAGCACCCAGATCACCTGCGACAAGGCTGCCCATTGGCCTTTGACGACCACATGCAAGACGCCCAGCAGGGCCAGGACAACCCCCCATCCTTGGCGCCAAGAAAAGCGCTCTTTGAGACCCATGACGGCGCCCAAAGTGATCAGCACAGGCGATGCCGCATAGATCAATGCGATGTTGATGGCGGTGGTGGTCTCGGCCGCCCAGTAAACCCAAGCGCCGCAAATGAGCATGCCCAAACTGCCTAAGGCAAGGTACTGCGGCCAAACTTTGAGTGTGCTTTGCCGTTCCCGCCAAAGCTCAGATCGCGAGATAAAGGCCAAGATGAGACCGGCCAAGAACCAGCGACCCAGTGCAAGCACATGCGGGCTGATGATGCCTGGCGCGGTTCGGGCAACAACGTAGTTCACCGACCACATGGCCGGTGTGAACCACAACAAAGTTTGCGCCAACTTTTGGCGCGAGGCAGCGTTTGTCAGATTGCAGCTAAGCGCTGTTCCAACGCTGCTTTGGTCTCGAGCAAGGCTTTGGGCATGTTGTAGGCCAACTGCTCAAAGTGTGTGGTGTGCAATTGCAACTCTTGTTGCCATGCCGCTTTGTCGATGCTGGTCACAGTTTTGAACTGATCGGCTGTGAAGTTCAAACCGGTCCAGTTCAATTCGCCATAAGTGGGCGTGACGCCAAACATGGTTTCCTGACCTTGGGCCTGACCTTCCAAGCGGTCGATCATCCATTTCAAAACGCGCATGTTGTCGCCATAACCGGGCCAGACAAACTTGCCCGCTTCGTCTTTGCGGAACCAGTTGACGCAGTAAATGCTGGGCAACTTGTGGCCGCCGGCTTCAATTTTGGCGCCCACGTCCAACCAGTGTTGGAAGTAGTCGCTCATGTTGTAGCCGCAGAAAGGCAACATGGCAAAAGGATCGCGACGCACCACGCCTTGCGCGCCAAAGGCGGCTGCGGTGGTTTCAGAGCCCATGGTGGCGGCCATGTAAACGCCTTCGGTCCAGTTGCGTGCTTCTGTGACCAAAGGCACGGTGGTTGAGCGGCGACCGCCGAAGATGAATGCGTCGATGGCCACGCCTGCAGCATCGTCCCATGCGGGGTCGAGTGCGGGGTTGTTGGTGGCCGCCACGGTAAAGCGTGCGTTGGGGTGAGCCGCTTTGGCGCCGGTGTCTTTGGCAATCTGGGGGGACCAGTCTTTGCCTTGCCAGTCGATCAAGTGATCGGGCACCTTGCCGGTGTCTTTGTCCATGCCCTCCCACCAGACGTCGCCGTCATCAGTCAAAGCCACATTGGTGAAGATGACGTTTTTGTCCAAGCTGGCCATGCAGTTGGGGTTGGTGTGGTGGTTGGTACCAGGGGCCACGCCAAAGTAACCGGCTTCGGGGTTGATGGCCATCATCTTGCCGTTGGCTTGAGGTTTGATCCAAGCGATGTCGTCGCCGATGGTGGTGACTTTCCAGCCATTGAAACCTTCGGGCGGCACCAACATCGAGAAATTGGTTTTGCCGCAAGCGCTGGGGAATGCCGCAGCCACGTGGTACTTTTTGCCTTGAGGATTGGTCACGCCCAAAATGAGCATGTGCTCGGCCAACCAACCTTGCTCGCGGCCCATGCTGGA
>JAHEBO010000024.1 GCA_024642215.1 Limnohabitans sp. | reverse complement strand
TACCGCGTTGCATCGCGGTTTGGGTGCTTCATCAGCCTTACCGGTGTAACGTACCGGGGGTATTGAGAGGAAGTCTGAATGCAAACCAATCTGTTGAAACCCAAAGCCATCCAAGTCGAACAAATCGGCCCCAACCGCGCCAAGGTCACCTTGGAGCCCTTCGAGCGTGGCTATGGCCATACCTTGGGCAATGCGCTGCGCCGTGTTTTGTTGTCTTCCATGGTGGGTTATTCCGCTACAGAAGTCACCATCGCTGGCGTTGTGCACGAGTACTCATCCATTGATGGCGTGCAAGAAGATGTGGTGAACATTTTGTTGAACCTCAAAGGCGTGGTCTTCAAATTGCACAACCGCGACGAAGTGACCTTGAGCCTGCGCAAAGATGGCGAAGGCCCTGTCACAGCGGCTGACATCCAAACACCGCACGACGTTGAAATCATCAACCCCGAGCACGTCATTGCCAACCTGTCACAAGGCGGCAAACTCGACATGCAAATCAAGGTTGAAAAAGGCCGTGGCTATGTGCCAGGTTCGATGCGTCGTTTTGCCGATGAGCCTACAAAGTCAGTGGGCCGCATTGTTCTCGATGCCTCTTTCTCACCTGTGAAGCGTGTGAGCTACACAGTCGAAAGCGCTCGTGTTGAGCAGCGTACCGACCTCGACAAGTTGGTCATCGAAATGGAAACCAACGGTGCCATCAGTGCTGAAGATGCCGTTCGCTCTTCTGCCAAGATCTTGGTTGAGCAACTGGCTGTGTTCGCACAGCTCGAAGGCAGCGAGTTGTCTGCATTCGACGCACCCGCACAACGCGGTGGCGCCAGCAGCTTCGATCCTATTTTGCTGCGCCCAGTGGACGAGCTCGAACTCACAGTTCGCTCTGCCAACTGCCTCAAAGCAGAAAACATTTACTACATCGGCGACCTGATTCAGCGTACCGAGAACGAATTGCTCAAGACGCCTAACCTGGGTCGCAAGTCACTCAATGAGATCAAAGAAGTTTTGGCCTCACGCGGTTTGACATTGGGCATGAAGCTCGAGAGCTGGCCACCTGCCGGCTTGGAAAAGCGTTAATTTGAGACGGGCCCTTCAGTTTTACTTTAAGGGCCCCCTCACGAAGTCGGCTAAAATAGCAGGCTTCTCAAAAGTCCCATCCTGAGTTCCTAGGGTGGGCAGTGCACGGGCAGTACCTGATACGGCTGCTTGATTAATAAAGAAAGGATTAGCACCATGCGTCACGGACACGGACTACGTAAACTCAATCGCACAAGCTCACACCGCTTGGCAATGCTGCAAAACATGATGAACTCCATCATTGAGCACGAAGTGATCAAAACAACAGTGCCTAAGGCCAAAGAATTGCGCCGCGTGATCGAGCCGATGATCACTTTGGCCAAAGTCGACACAGTGGCCAACCGCCGCTTGGCCTTTAACCGTTTGCGCGATCGCGACAGCGTCACCAAACTGTTCACAGACCTCGGCCCCCGCTTCAATGCACGCCCAGGTGGCTACACACGCATCCTGAAAATGGGTTACCGCGTGGGTGACAATGCGCCGATGGCATTGGTGGAATTGGTCGACCGTCCCGATGTGGCCGACCAAGCACCAGCCGCTTAATTGCGCAAATATTCGGCTTTAAATTTTAAAACCTTATTATTAAAGCTGAATAACAAGGTATACTCTCGTTTTTACCGCGGGGTGGAGCAGTCTGGTAGCTCGTTGGGCTCATAACCCAAAGGTCGTTGGTTCAAATCCGGCCCCCGCAACCAAATTAAGCCGCACTTTCTGTGCATGCTAATTGGAAAAATGCCCACTTCGGTGGGCATTTTTTTTGGCTATTTGGATCTGAACATTCGGTTGGTGCGCCTAAGCGCCTAAGCGCCTACCGATTTAGCGCTTTAGCATCATTGAGGCATTGCACATTAGCTCGCGGCCACCATCTTGACCAAATTTGCCAATGCCAAGGCAGTCGTGGCCTCCCTGACCGCTTGTCTGTCGCCAGGAAAAACTTTCATCAGACTCACGCATTGCGCGGGATTTGTGGAAGCCCAAGCAAACCAAACCCTGCCCACAGGTTTGTCTTCACTGCCCCCTGTAGGTCCTGCGATGCCTGTAACGGCCACACTGAAGTCAGCCTTGGAATGCTGCAAAGCGCCCAAGGCCATGGCCTTGGCAACCTCTTCACTGACCGCGCCGTGTTTTGCAATCAGTGTGGCGGGCACATCCAG
The DNA here is from genome assembly GCA_024642215.1 of Limnohabitans sp. Classification (GTDB taxonomy): domain Bacteria; phylum Pseudomonadota; class Gammaproteobacteria; order Burkholderiales; family Burkholderiaceae_C; genus Limnohabitans_A. Next base: position 9,049 of record JAHEBO010000024.1, on the reverse strand, counting down.
CATGTCTGTTTTGGCTTCGTTGGAGTAGGTCACAAAGCCACGATCAAACCATGCACTGGAGCCCGACAAATTGGTGCAGCTGGCCGCAATCATGCCGCCTGTACAGCTCTCTGCACATGTCATGCTGACTTGCTTTGCCAACAAAACTTGAGAGAGTGCTTCGCACTGAAGTTGAATATGAGGTGTCACCAGGCTCTCCAAAGTGCAAAGCAAAAGAGGGTGCAAAAAGCGGCTACAAAATCATCCAACAAAATGCCAAAAGCACCACGCCAACCAAAGCCTTTGAGCAGGCGATCGGCCCAGCCGACGGGCCCGGGTTTGGCCGCATCAAAGTATCTGAACAGGGCAAATGCGCAGAGTTGTGTCAGAAAGGCGCTGGGTGCGAGGAGCCACAGAATGAGCCAAAAAGCCACGATCTCATCCCAGACAATGGCGCCGGGATCGGAGATGCCCATGTTTTCGGCCGTTACTTTGCAGGCCCACCAACCCACCAATGTGGAGACCACGATGAGCCAAGCCCACTCACCTTGTGTGAGGTGTTGGTGAAAAAGCCACCAACTGGCCCATGCCCACAAAGTGCCGACTGTGCCGGGCGCCTTGGGCGACAGTCCGGATCCAAATCCCAATGCAATCCAATGCGCAGGGTGTTGAGCCATGAAGCCAGAAGAGGGTTTCATGGCGACTTGAAGTGATCAAAAGACGCGAACGTATGGGGCAACACTTGACCATCCGCCGCGCGCAAAACCAAATCAGGGGACGCGGTGACACGGCCAATTCGCGTAAGCTTTGTCTGGCTGGCTTGGCTTGCAGAGACCACAGCCTCACGCTGATCTGGCGAAGCCGTAAAGACCAACTCATAATCATCACCACCCGATAAAGTCAGTGCCAACTGACTGGCTAACGTAAGCTGAATAGGGGTTTGTGGGTCAGATGTGCAAGCCAATGTGCTGGCCACCTGCTGCGTATCAATGACTGCTCCCACCTTGCTGGCTTTCAGGACATGACCCAAATCGCCCAGCAGGCCGTCGCTGATATCAGCCGCTGCATGGGCAATGCCGCGCAAAGCCAGTCCCAAAGCAACCCGTGGTGTGGGTTGTTCCATGCGCCAACGTGCATGTTCAAAAACAGCTTCAGGAACTTTCATCGAGCCTCTGAACACTTCCAAGGCCAACCGTGCATCACCCAAATGACCGCTGACATAAATGTCATCGCCGACTTGCGCGCCACTTCGAAGCAAGGCTTGCGTTGCAGACACTTCACCCAGCACTGTGATGCAAATGTTCAAGGGGCCGCGCGTGGTGTCGCCGCCAATCAAATCAATGTCATGCGCATCGGCCAAAGCCCAAAGCCCTTGCGAAAACTCAGACAGCCAATGTGGATCGACCTGAGGCAGGGACAAGGCCAACATGAAAGCCTTGGGCTTGGCGCCACAAGCTGCCAAATCACTCAGGTTCACGGCCAAAGCCTTGTGCCCTAAATGGCGAGGGTTGACGGTGGAGAGAAAGTGCCGACCCTCGACCAGCATGTCGCTGGAAATGGCCAATTGCTGACCGGGGGCCACTGCCAATAAAGCACAGTCGTCGCCCACCCCCAGCGTGGCGTGCCGCGCTGGTCGCTTGAAGAAGGTTTCAATCAGATCAAACTCACCCATGAACCCAAGCATAACCTCTGTCGCCAACATCAGCATGAGCGCAGGCTTAACAATTTGTGGCCCGCAAAATGAGACAATTCGAGCATGACCACCTACCGCATCGCCCCCTCACTTTTGTCTGCCGATTTTGCCCGCTTGGGTGAAGAAGTGCGCAACGTCATTGCTGCCGGCGCCGACTGGATTCACTACGACGTGATGGACAACCATTACGTGCCCAACCTCACATTCGGCCCCATGATTTGCCAGGCCCTCAAACCCCACGCCAAAACGGCCGATGGCAAAGATGTGCCGATTGATGTACACCTGATGGTGCAGCCTGTGGATGCCTTGGCCGCAGCCTTTGCCGATGCAGGCGCCGACCTGATCAGTTTTCACCCGGATGCTTCGACGCACGTGCACCGCAGCGTGCAAGCCATCAAGTCGAAGGGCTGCAAAGCGGGCGTGGTGTTCAATCCCGCCGAGTCTTTGGATGTGTTGGAGTGGGTCATTGACGACATCGACCTGATCCTCATCATGTCGGTTAACCCAGGCTTTGGCGGCCAAAGTTTCATTGACAGTGCCTTGCGCAAAATTGAGCAAGCACGCAAGTGGATTGACAAATCGGGCAAAGACATTCGACTGGAAGTGGATGGCGGCGTCAAAGTCGACAACATTCGTCGTGTGGCCGATGCCGGTGCCGACACCTTTGTGGCCGGTAGCGCTATTTTTGGCAAACCCGATTACGCGGCTGTCATTCAAGCCATGCGCCAAGAATTAAAGGCTGGATGAGGTTCTGTTGCAAGCAGGCTCACGAGCTTTGTTACACTAAGCCTTACATGATCCAAATTCATTCATTCTTCGCAGCAGCACTGCCGGCCATTTGTGGCCGGGGAGCCTGGTCTTGGCGTCAGCCAGCTTAAATTTGCCTAGAACCGGCAGCCTTCAGGCTGCCACCCAAGTGTTCAAGCTTTTTCACTTGAACAAATGAATGAAACGGTTGGCCCACCCTTTGATTGCCGCAAACACTGCGCACCCGGGTCCAACCATCCTGAACGGAGCATCCGATCGTGATCACAGAACTTGAATTCAAAAGCCTCACGCAACAAGGCTTTAACCGCATTCCACTCATGCTGGAAGCGTTTGCCGATTTAGAAACACCCCTGTCGCTTTACCTCAAACTGGCCCACGCCAAGGACGGTGGCAAGTACAGTTTCTTACTGGAGTCGGTGGTGGGTGGCGAGCGCTTTGGCCGCTACAGTTTCATTGGCTTGCCTGCCAAAACATTCTTGCAAGCCAGTGGCTTTGGCGCCGAGGCCAAAACCGAAGTGGTCACCGATGGTGTGGTGGTGGAAACGGCTGCAGGCAATCCCCTCGATTTCATCGAGCAATATCAAAAGCGATTCAATGTGGCGCTGCGTCCTGGCCTGCCCCGTTTTTGTGGCGGCTTGGCAGGCTATTTTGGTTACGACGCTGTTCGTTACATTGAGAAGAAACTCGAAAAGTCATGCCCCCCGGACACGCTGGGTACGCCCGACATTTTGCTGCTGCAATGCGAAGAGTTGGCTGTGATCGACAACTTGTCGGGCAAGCTGTATCTGATTGTGTATGCCGATCCAGGTGTGCCTGAAGCGTATTCCAAAGCCAAGAAACGTTTGCGCGAACTCAAAGATTTACTGAAGTACTCCGTCAGCGCGCCCGTGGTGAACGCCACGCAAACGCATCCTGCCGAACGTGACTTTAAAAAAGAAGACTACTTGAAAGCGGTGCTGGAAGCCAAAGAGCTGATTGCCGCAGGCGACTTCATGCAGGTGCAAGTGGGTCAGCGCATCAAGAAGCGTTACACCGAAAGCCCCTTGTCCTTGTACCGTGCTTTAAGGTCATTGAATCCCAGCCCGTACATGTACTTCTACAACTTTGGCGACTTCCATGTGGTGGGGGCCAGTCCCGAAATTTTGGTGCGACAAGAGCAAACCGAAGAGGGCGTCAAAGTCACCATCCGTCCGTTGGCCGGTACACGTCCGCGAGGTGCCACGCCCGAAAAAGACAAAGCGGCTGAACACGAGTTGGTCAATGATCCCAAAGAGCGTGCTGAGCACGTGATGCTGATTGACTTGGCACGCAACGACATTGGCCGCATTGCCAAAATTGGCTCGGTCAAAGTGACGGAAGTATTTGCAGTGGAGCGGTATAGCCATGTGATGCACATTGTGAGCAACGTCGAAGGCATCTTGAAGGATGGCATGAGCAACATGGATGTGCTCAAAGCCACGTTTCCTGCGGGCACGCTCACAGGCGCCCCGAAAGTGCATGCCATGGAATTGATTGATCGCCTCGAACCCACCAAGCGCGGTCTGTATGGCGGCGCATGCGGTTACCTCAGCTATGCCGGCGACATGGATGTGGCCATTGCCATTCGCACGGCCGTCATCAAAGATCAAACTTTGTATGTGCAAGCCGCTGCCGGTGTGGTGGCCGATTCGGTGCCCGAGTTGGAATGGAAAGAAACCGAACACAAAGCGCGCGCCTTGTTGCGTGCCAGTGAGTTGGTGGAAGAAGGTCTGGAGTAATCAACATGGCAAAAATTAAACTGTTGATGGTCGACAACTACGACTCATTCACATTCAACATCGTGCAGTACTTTGGCGAGTTGGGTGCTGAGGTTGAAGTGTTTCGCAATGACGAAATTAGCTTAGAAGGCATTGCCGCCAAAGCGCCTGATCGTTTGGTGATTTCACCTGGCCCTTGCTCACCTGCAGAGGCGGGTATTTCTGTTGCAGCCATTCAGCACTTTGCTGGCAAGCTGCCCATCTTGGGTGTGTGCCTGGGTCATCAAAGCATTGGCGCTGCGTTTGGCGGCAAGATTGTGCGTGCGCAAGAATTGATGCACGGCAAAACCAGTGTCATTCAAACCAAGCAAAGTGGCGTGTTCAAAAACTTGCCCGAGAAATTCACGGTCAACCGTTATCACTCTCTGGCCATTGAGCGCGCTTCGTGCCCAGTCGATTTGGAAATTACGGCCTGGACCGATGATGGTGAAATCATGGGCGTTCGCCACAAACATTTGAACGTGGAAGGTGTGCAGTTCCACCCCGAGTCCATCCTGACTGAACATGGCCACGCCATGCTGAAAAATTTCTTGGAGGCTTCCTGATATGAATTCGCCAGTCACTTTGCCGCGCGTCGATTTGCGCAGCGACACCGTCACACGTCCCACACCGGGCATGCGCGAAGCCATGGCGCAAGCTTTGGTGGGCGATGATGTTTTTGCGGATGACCCTAGCGTCAATGCACTGCAAGAAAAAATTGCCAACTTGTTGGGGTTTGAAGCCGCCTTGTTCATGCCCACAGGCACGCAAAGCAACTTGTGTGGCGTCTTGTCGCATTGCCAACGTGGCGATGAATACATCGTGGGTCAAATGGCGCACTGCTATCGATGGGAAGGTGGCGGCGCCGCTGTGTTTGGCAGCGTCCAGCCACAGCCCCTCTTGCAACAAGCCGATGGCAGCCTGGCCTTGGCCGACATTGAAGCGGCCATCAAGCCTGATGATGCGCACTTTGCCAAAACCAAATTGCTGGCGTTGGAAAACACATGGGGTGGCAAGGTGTTGCCCCAAAGCTATCTGAATGAGTTCAGCGCATTTGCATTGCAAAAGGGCTTGGCGCGTCACTTGGATGGCGCACGGCTTTTCAATGCGGCGGTGGCGCAAGCGACTGCCTTGGGCACATCACCTTATGAGGAAGTCAAACGCATTGCGCAATGTTTTGACAGCGTCTCGGTGTGCTTTAGCAAAGGCTTGGGCGCACCCATGGGGTCTGCGTTGTGTGGGTCTAAAGACTTCATTGCCAAAGCGCATCGTCTGCGAAAAATGGCCGGCGGCGGTTTGCGTCAAGCGGGTTTCATGGCTGCTGCGGCATCCTATGCGTTAGACCACCATGTGCTGCGCTTGGCAGAAGACCATCAGTTGATGCAGCACTTGGCGCAAGGCTTGACGGGCATTTCTGGCTTGCAAGTGGAAGCCCCGCAAACCAACATTTTGTTTGTTGATTTGGTGGGCGATGCCAAAGCCCAAGGCGCTGCACTGCAAACACATTTAAAGCAAGCGGGCATCGACATGACCGGCTTGTACCGTTTGCGTTTTGTCACCCATCTGGATGTTGACCGCGCGGGCATCGACCGCACCATTGCCGCTGTGCGCCAATTCTTCAACGCTTGAAACCCGCAAGCACTGCATCCCAACATTTTATGAATTCAAATCCAGAGAGCGCCATGCCCATCACGCCACAAGAAGCACTGCAAAGAACCATTGAGCACCGTGAAATTTTTCACGATGAGATGCTGAAGGTCATGCGCATGATCATGAATGGTGAACTCTCGCCTGTCATGACCGCCGCGTTGATCACGGGCTTGCGTGTGAAAAAAGAAACCATTGGTGAGATCACCGCAGCTGCGCAAGTGATGCGCGAATTCTCTACCAAAGTGGTGGTGCCCGACACGCGCCACTTGGTCGACATTGTGGGCACCGGCGGCGATGGTTCGCACACCTTCAACATCTCAACGTGCTCGATGTTTGTGGCCGCTGCTGCGGGCGCTAAAACAGCCAAGCATGGCGGCCGCAGCGTCAGCAGCAAATCAGGCAGTGCCGATGTGCTCGAGAGCTTGGGCGTCAACATCAATTTGTCGCCCGAGAAAATTGCACAGTGTGTGCAAGAGGTGGGCATTGGCTTTATGTTTGCGCCCAACCATCACCCCGCCATGAAAAATGTGGCACCGGTTCGCAAAGAGTTGGGCGTAAGAACCATCTTCAACATCTTGGGCCCGCTCACCAATCCAGCGGGTGCGCCGAATATTTTGATGGGTGTGTTTCACCCTGATTTGGTGGGCATTCAAATTCGTGCGTTGCAGCGTTTGGGCGCTGAACACGCTTTGGTGGTCTATGGCCGTGATGGCATGGACGAAGTGAGCTTGGGTGCCGCCACCTTGGTGGGCGAACTCAAAGACGGCCACATCACTGAATATGAAATTCACCCAGAAGACTTTGGCATGGCCATGGTCAGCAACCGTGCCTTGCGTGTCGACACGCCAGAAGCTTCACAGGCGGTGCTTCGTGCCGTACTGAACAACGAGGCGGGCGCTGCGCGCGACATTGTAATTTTGAATGCGGGTGCTGCGCTCTATGCAGCCAACGTCACCAGCAGCATCAAAGACGGCATCGTGCTGGCGCGTCAAGCCATCGAGTCGGGTGCTGCTAAAAACAAACTGGATCAGTTTGTGGCCTTTACACAAAAAGCGGGAGCATCTGCATGAGCGACATTCTGAAAAAAATTGTGGCCGTGAAGCACGAAGAAATTGCGTTGTCACTTCGCAAAAAGTCTTTGGCTGCTGTGCGTGCCGATGCTGAAAGCCGTGTGCTCACGCGTGATTTTGTCGGCGCCATTCGTCACAAAATTGACAATGGCCAAGCTGCTGTCATTGCCGAAATTAAAAAAGCCAGCCCCTCCAAAGGCGTGCTGCGTGAGGACTTCATGCCTGCAGACATTGCGCAAACTTATGCGGAGCATGGCGCTGCGTGTTTGTCGGTTTTGACCGATGTCCAATTTTTTCAAGGCAGTGCCGACTACTTGAAGCAAGCGCGCGCCAGTTGCGATTTGCCCGTGCTGCGCAAAGACTTCATGGTCGATCCCTATCAAGTTTATGAAGCACGCGTGATGGGCGCCGACTGCATCTTGCTGATTGCCGCTTGCTTGGACGATGCGCAAATGAAAGACATGGAAGCTGTGGCCCGCAGCATGGACATGGCGGTGCTGGTCGAAGTGCACGATGCCGAAGAACTGGCGCGCGCACTCAAGTTGAAGACGCCCTTGGTGGGCATCAACAACCGCAACTTGCGAACCTTTGAGGTGTCCTTGGACACCACTTTGGGCATGATGAAAGATGTGCCTTCCGATCGCATCTTGGTCACCGAGAGCGGCATCTTGTCGAGCGCCGATGTGCAAAAGATGCGCGAAGCCCATGTCAATGCCTTCTTGGTGGGCGAAGCCTTCATGCGCGCCCCCGACCCAGGCAAAGCTTTGGCTGACTTGTTTCAGTGATTTTTGGCAATGATGTTTGCCAATCAAATGCGCTTAGAAGATTGGCCGCCCAGTGTGGGGGGTCTGTCGCCAAGGTGGGCGCAGTTGGTGGCCGAATATTGGCAGAGCGATGTCGGCCGCGCGTTGTCAGAAAAATTAACAGAGGCGCTGGCGGCGGGCAAAGTGATTTATCCGCGTACGCCCTACAAGGCGTTGGCGTTGACGCCATTTGAGAAGGTGCGCGTGATCATCTTGGGTCAAGACCCGTACCATGGCCCTGGCCAGGCGGAGGGCTTGGCCTTTTCGGTGGGTCATGGGCAAAAAATCCCGCCCAGTTTGCGCAATATTTTCAAGGAAGTGCTGCGCGATACGGGGGCGGAGGTGCCGTTTGGCGCAGATGCCGGCAGCTTGGAGCGTTGGGCGGAACAGGGGGTCTTGCTCTTGAACACGGCGCTCACGGTGGAAGATTCACAGCCGGCCTGCCATAGCAAATGGGGTTGGGAAGTACTTACAGACAGCTTGATTGAGGCCTTGGCCGCAGACGATCAGCCTCGGGCTTTCCTTTTGTGGGGCGCTCATGCGCAAGGCAAGGCGGCGCGCATTGCGCAGGCGTCGGCGATGCCGCACCATTTGATCTTGAAGGCCAATCACCCCTCGCCCCTGTCGGCGTTGCGGCCCCCTGCACCCTTCATCGGGTGCGGCCACTTTGGTCAAGTGAACCAATGGTTGGCGGCGCAAAATAAAAATCCAATTGTTTGGTAATTTCCTTTGAGAGGCTTGCTGAGGCCTTGAAAAAAGTGGCATAATCCCAGATTCGCTGAGGAGGGGTGCCCGAGTGGCTAAAGGGGGCAGACTGTAAATCTGTTGGCTTACGCCTACACTGGTTCGAATCCAGTCTCCTCCACCAGCAAAACTTACCTTGTTAAGAACAGAGCGTTTGGAATCAGAAGAACGCATCAGGTTGGCTGTCATTCATTTGACTTCTTTGGCCTAGATGATGTGCCTGACTCTGCTGCATTCACGTGCGGGAGTAGTTCAATGGTAGAACCCTAGCCTTCCAAGCTAATGACGCGGGTTCGATTCCCGTCTCCCGCTCCAGTTGTTAACAAGGCGATGCAGTAGTCATTGCATCGGCTAGTGTGTAATGTTGAGTGCGGACAAAGTGCTTCGTGTGCTGAGTCAAGACCGCCCTTGTGGCTCAGTGGTAGAGCACCCCCTTGGTAAGGGGGAGATCGCGGGTCCGATTCCCGCCAAGGGCACCAGTTTATTTGAGCAAGAGTTTTAATCTTTTTTCGGAGTCGAGAAAATGGCAAAAGAGAAATTTGAGCGGACAAAACCGCACGTCAACGT
>JAHEBO010000065.1:7523-11410 GCA_024642215.1 Limnohabitans sp. | reverse complement strand
GCCGTGGACGAACTCGACATTGACTACGGTGGTGACAGCATCGAAATTGGCTTCAACGTGACCTACATCATCGATGTGCTCACCAACATGGGCCAAGACATGGTGCGCATTGATTTGGCCGATGCCAACAGCTCTGCACTCATCACCATCCCCGACAACGACCAGTTCAAATATGTGGTGATGCCCATGCGCATTTAAGGCCAGAACTGCTGAAGGCAATTAAAAACACCTGAAGAAGAGCCTTTCGAAACCCGCGTTGATTCGCGGGTTTCGGCCATTCGAGAGATTGAGAAAAGTAAAAATGACCGAAGAAAACAAGCCAAGCGCCGAAGAGTTCACCACGATTCAGCCCATCATCGACACCAACCAAGCCGGCGCCTCTGAGGGCTATGGCGAAGGGTCGATCCAAATTTTGGAAGGCTTGGAAGCGGTTCGCAAGCGTCCTGGCATGTACATCGGCGACACGTCCGACGGTACGGGCTTGCACCACTTGGTGTTTGAGGTGGTCGACAACTCCATCGACGAAGCCTTGGCCGGTCATTGCGATGACATCGTGGTCACCATTCACGCCGACAACTCCATCAGCGTCACCGACAACGGCCGTGGCATTCCCACCGGCGTCAAGATGGACGACAAGCATGAGCCCAAGCGCTCGGCTTCAGAAATTGCTTTGACAGAATTGCACGCAGGCGGCAAGTTCAACCAAAACAGCTACAAAGTGTCGGGCGGTTTGCACGGCGTGGGCGTGAGTTGCGTGAACGCGCTCAGCAAGTGGTTGCGCCTCACAGTGCGCCGCGATGGCAAAGTGCATCAAATTGAATTTGCCAAAGGTTTTGTGCAAAACCGTTTGCTCGAAATGGTGGACGGCGTTGAAGTGTCGCCTATGAAAATCACGGGCGCCACCGAAAAGCGCGGCACCGAAGTTCATTTCTTGCCTGACACCGACATCTTCACGCAGAACCACGATTTCCATTACGAAATTTTGGCCAAGCGTTTGCGCGAACTCAGCTTCTTGAACAACGGTGTGCGCATTCGCCTCAAAGACGAGCGCAGCGGCAAAGAAGACGACTTCTCTGGCGCGGGTGGCGTGAAGGGCTTCGTTGACTTCATCAACGCCAACAAAAAAGTATTGCACCCCAATGCCTTCATTGCCATGGGCGAGCGTCCTGCCGATTCGTATGGCGGCATACCTGGCACCAGCATTGGTGTGGAAGTGGCCATGCAGTGGAACGATGGTTACAACGAAAGCGTTTTGTGCTTTACCAACAACATTCCACAACGTGACGGCGGCACCCACCTCACGGGTTTGCGCGCTGCCATGACACGTGTCATTGGCAAGTACATCGAGAAAAACGAAATTGCCAAGAAGCAAAAAGTCGAAGTCAGTGGCGACGACATGCGCGAAGGTTTGTGCTGCGTGCTCAGCGTCAAAGTGCCCGAGCCAAAGTTTTCTAGCCAGACCAAAGACAAGTTGGTGTCAAGCGAAGTGCGAGCACCTGTTGAAGACATTGTGGCCAAAGCCCTGGGCGACTTTTTAGAAGAGCGCCCCAACGATGCCAAAATTTTGTGCGGCAAAATTGTGGAAGCCGCCCGTGCTCGTGAAGCAGCACGCAAAGCCCGCGAGATGACACGCCGCAAAGGTGTGCTCGACGGCATGGGCTTGCCAGGCAAGTTGGCCGACTGCCAAGAAAAAGATCCAGCGCTTTGCGAAATCTACATCGTGGAGGGCGACTCCGCCGGTGGTTCTGCCAAGCAGGGCCGTGATCGCAAATTCCAAGCCATCTTGCCACTGCGCGGCAAGATTTTGAACGTTGAAAAAGCACGTTACGAAAAATTGCTCACCAGCAACGAAATCGTCACGCTCATCACAGCGCTCGGCACCGGCATTGGCAAAGTCACAGCCGACTCTGGCAAGAGCGGCACCGACGACTTCAACGTCGACAAGTTGCGCTACCACCGCATCATCATCATGACCGACGCCGACGTGGACGGCGCGCACATCCGCACCTTGTTGCTCACGTTCTTCTACCGTCAAATGCCCGACCTGGTCGAGCGCGGCCACATCTACATTGCACAGCCACCACTCTACAAAGTGAAGGCAGGCAAAGAAGAGTTGTATTTGAAAGATGCACCGGCACTCGATGGCTTCTTGCTGCGCATCGCTTTGAAAGATGCCAGCATTGCCACCGGTGGTGCATCACCTCAGGTGCTCAGTGGCGACACGCTCGAGTCTTTGGCGCGCAAGCACCAAGTGGCCGAAGCTGTCATTCACCGCTTGTCCAATTTCATGGACGCTGAAGCTTTGCGCGCCATTGCCGATGGTGTGGCTCTCAACCTCGACAACCTCGACAACGCCGCCGAATGTGCGCCTGCACTGCAAGCCAAATTGCGCGAACTCAACACCACCGGCGTGCCTGCCGAAGTGACGGCAGAGTTTGATGCGCGCACCGACAAACCATTGCTGCGCATCAGCCGTCGTCATCATGGCAACATCAAGAGCAGCGTGATCACACAAGATTTTGTGCACGGTGCCGACTATGCGGCTTTGGCCGAAGCGGCCAACACCTTCCGCGGTTTGCTAGGCGAAGGCGCCAAAGTCATGCGCGGTGAAGGCGACAAGCAAAAAGAAGAGAAGACCAACGACTTCCGCCAAGCCATGGCTTGGCTCATCGGCGAAGCCGAGCGCACAACCAGCCGTCAGCGCTACAAAGGCTTGGGCGAGATGAATCCCGCACAGCTGTGGGAAACCACCATGGACCCCACCGTGCGCCGTTTGTTGCGTGTGCAAATTGACGACGCCATTGAAGCCGATCGCGTGTTCACCATGCTGATGGGCGACGAGGTGGAGCCACGTCGCAACTTCATCGAGAGCAACGCGCTGCGCGCAGGCAACATCGACATCTGATGTTCACAGTGTCTTGGTGCAAGCCAATGACGCTGTCGCCTTCCTGCTAATGGCTATCATGAGTGTGGGGTGCTGGCCATCGAGATAAGAATTTCTCGATGGCGCACTTCCGGGTCATATTCGGATCATATTCGGATCATTTCCGGCAATCTGCCGTACACTCGGCCAATGGACAAAAAAATGAACAAAGCACAGCCTGCTGCTCGTCTTGAGGCGAGGATCAGCCATGATCTGCATGGCTTGCTTCGTCAAGCGGCCGAATTAGAGGGACGCTCTGTCACAGACTTTGTGGTGGCGGCCGTGCAACAGGCTGCCAGTGATGCGTTGGCCAAGGCGCACTACATCCAACTGGCCCAAGCCGATCAAATGCAATTTGCAAAATCATTGCTGACCCCTGCCAAACCCAAGGCTGCTTTAAAGCGCGCGTTTGAAAACAGGCGCAAGCTGCTGGACCTCACTTGAACACAGGACCTTTCAAGGTCGAAGTGCTAAGGGCGGATCATCAGCGCAATGAGTTTGCTTGTGGTGATGTCGACTTAGATCGGTACTTCAAAACACAAGTGACGCAAGACATCAGGCGCCATGTCGCGCATTGTTTCGTGGCGCTTAACAGCCTTGGTCAAGTAGCGGGGTATTACACCTTGGCGGCTTCAAGCGTTTTGCTAGCAGAATTGCCCCAAGCACTTGCCAAAAAGTTGCCACGCTACCCCACTGTGCCGGTTGCAAGAATGGGCAGGTTGGCTGTGAGTCAGTCAGCTCAACAAATGGGTTTGGGTTCTGCTTTGCTGGCAGATGCATTGGTGCGCGTGTTTCAAGCTGATCTCGCAGCATACGCCATGGTGGTGGATGCCAAGCATGAAGGCGCTGTTCGTTTTTACGCAAAGCATGGCTTCAAACCATTTTCTTCTCAACCGCTCAGCTTATGGTTGCCAATGAACGCAGTGATTTCCTTGGTTGCTTAGTTGGTGATCTTGCGTTGACC
>JAHEBO010000065.1:0-7423 GCA_024642215.1 Limnohabitans sp. | reverse complement strand
GCCACAGCCAAGGGGCCTGTGAATTCAATGGCAATGGCCAAGCCAAAGGGCACGGTTTTGATGGCGTTGTAAAACAGCAAGTTCATGATGCCCAAGGTGGCGCCAAACATCACCAGGGGTGGTGCATCGGCCCAGGTCCAAGCGCGGCGCCAGGGCCGCCAAAAGGCCATCAGCAAGAGCGTGGAAAAAATCAGGCGGTAGGTGGTGGTGCCTTCGGCGCCAACAAACGGAAACAAGCTTTTGGCCAGCGATGTGCCTGCGCACAAGGTGATCAAACTGCCCATGAGGGCGGCAACAGGAAGAAAAGGGAATCGCAAGTGTTATTTTCCGATAGATGGGCGCATCATAACGGGGTGTTTGTTTTTTGAAAGTTCAAAGCCATGTCGCAAAACAATGCCTATGCCAATTTCGCCAAAAAAGTGGCACACATCTGCGGCAAGCCTCGCACGTTTTCATTGGCAGTTGCTGTGATCCTTGTGTGGATTCTCACCGGCCCTTTGTTTGGCTTTAGCGACACGTGGCAGTTGGTCATCAACACAGGGACCACCATCGTCACATTTCTCATGGTGTTCTTGATTCAAAACACACAGAACCGTGACACGGAAGCCATTCAATTGAAGTTGGATGAATTGATCAGGGCCACGCAAGGCGCCCACAATGCATTGTTGGACTTGGAAGAATTAGAGGAAGACAACCTCGATGCCTTCAAGCGAAAGTACCAAGCGCTGGCCGAACTTGCGCGGCAGCAACTGGTACGGGGTCAGTTGGACACCGATACACCCGAGCCTTGAACTTCCAAAACGATGGGCTGTCCGTGCGGCGTGCGAGCAGCTGCATCTTCCCAAGCATGTTCCAGGTCATGAATTTGCTCGGCCGTGCCCAATTGTTTGATTAGCACCATGACCTCTAGCGCATTGAGCCAATGGGTGTAATAAGTGGCGCCAGTGTCTGCGTCGCCTGTCACTTGGGCCTTGCGAATTTCGGCGGTGAGCGCCGCGGCCCATTCGGGCCAAGTGAACAAGCCTTTTTCGTGCAATTGCAAAGTCATGGCAAAGGCATGCGCTTGCCAAGGTTCTGAAAACACGGCCCCTTGGCTGTCTTGCACTGGCAGTGGCATTTGACCGCCGCAGTGTTGGGCAATCTCTTCAAGTGTCAGGTGGGTGTTTTGCATGTTTGTGATGCCAAAGGTTTCAGGACACCGCTTCTAAATAAGATTCCCAAGCATCCACAGTGACTTCCACAGTAGGGTCGCTGTTTTCACCCCAAAGCGTGGTGCCATCAAAGACCACGGTGTAGAGCCATTCGACGGGCACATTGAAGGGGGGCGTGGCACGCAAGGTGTGCCCATCGGGAAACACATGGCCGCCATGCACCTGCAAAATGGTGCCCACATGGCCTCGAACATAACGAGGCAAACGCGTGTGACCTTGAGGGTGCATGTTGCGGGCGCGTACTTTTTGGCCCACTTTGAACAAGGCGGGTTGATCGATGTGTCGTTCTGTGGGGCTGCCGGCTTTCAATGCCGCATCCACGGTTTCACGCGTGAGAACTCGGTTCACTTTGACCGGTGGAGAGATCTTCTGGCCGGCGCTCAGTTCGGCCGCAGTCACCATGCCACGGGACAACATGAGTTGTTCAAGCGCCCGAATCCAAATCTCGTAATAACTGCTGGACAAGTAGAGGGCCGGTGGCAATGACTCGCGTGCCGAGCGGCTCAGGTCAATGTTCCATTGCCCGCTGGCGCCCATGGCCACTGTGATGGCCATGGCTCGGCTTTCCCAAGGGGCGTGGAACAAGGGCTCGTTGTCTTCTAATAGAACAGGGCCAAAGCCTTGTTGGCCGCCCATGTCGTGGACGCCATTCATACCAAAGCCGTCCCAATCATGGCGTCGCGCGAGACCAGGCTGGCCAGTTCGGCCTGGGACAGATGTTCGGTGCCAGCGGGGCGCTTGGGCAAGACCAAATACCGCACTTCAGCGGTGGAGTCCCAAACGCGAATACGGGTGCTCTCGGGCAGGGCCACCCCAAAGTCGGCCAAGACTGTACGCGGCTCCAGCACAGCGCGGGACCGATAAGCGGCACTTTTGTACCAAACGGGGGGCAAGCCCAAAACCGTCCAGGGGTAGCAACTGCAGAGGGTGCAGACCACCATGTTGTGCTGCTCGGGGGTGTTTTCCACGGCGACCATGTGCTCGCCTTGGCGACCCGTAAAGCCCAAAGAGGCGATGGCCGCGGTGGCATCTTTTAAGAGCCAAGCTTTGAATTCAGGCTCGTCCCAGGCTTTGGCCACCACCTGAGCGCCGTTGTGAGGGCCAACTTCGGTCTCGTAAGTTTCGATGATGCGGTCAATGGCCGCTGGGTCGATGTAGCCTTTTTGCGTGAGCAGGGTTTCCAGGGCGCGAACCCTGACATCCATCTCACCCAGGGTGGAATGGTCGTGATCGTGGTCATGAGAATGGCCGGTCATGGTCGTCTCCCGAGTTGGACAAGGTCTTTGGATGCCATCATAGCCCCGCATACAATCAGCGGTTGTCCTCAAAAGCCGGTTTCAAGCCGACTTTTTGATCATTACCGTCAATTTATTCGTGGAGTTTTCCGATGTTCATTTCATCCGCATTTGCCCAAACCGCCCCAGCCGCTGCCGCAGGTGGCGACATGCAGTCTTCATTGATGAGCATGCTGCCCTTGCTTTTGATGTTTGTGGTGCTGTATTTCGTCATGATTCGCCCCCAAATGAAAAAGCAAAAAGAGCACAAGGCCATGATCGATGCACTCGCCAAAGGCGATGAAATCATCACAGCCGGTGGCTTCTTGGGCAAGGTCAGCAAATTGGGCGACAGCTTTTTGAGCATTGAGATTGCCAATGGCGTGGAAGTTCAAATGCAACGTTCTGCTGTGGTTCAAGTCTTGCCCAAAGGCACGATCAAGTAATTGAACAAGAAGCTCAAGCCACGTTGTGCTTGGGCTGATGTCGCGCTAGGTTTAGTGCTCTTTTTTCTTCTTTGAAGCGGCGGCCATCATGAACCGTTATCCGGTGTGGAAATTTGCGATCATCGTGATCGCTTTGTTGTTGGGCGTGGTGTACACCTTGCCCAACTTTTTTGGTGAAGCACCGGCGGTGCAGGTTTCATCTTCCAAGATGAGTGCCAAAGTCGATGCGGCCACATTGGCCCGTGTTGAAGATGCGCTCAAGGCGGCCAATGTGCCGCCTGCCGCCGTGGCCTTAGAAGGTGCTTCTATCAAGGCGCGCTTTGAATCCACAGAGCAGCAGCTCAAAGCCAAAGACGCCATTCAAAAGGCGCTGATTCCAGAAGGCACCGAAAACGGCTACGTGGTGGCTTTGAATTTGCTGTCGCGTTCGCCAGCTTGGTTGACCTCTTTGCACGCAGCACCCATGTACTTGGGCTTGGACCTGCGCGGTGGCGTGCACTTCATGCTGCAAGTCGACATGAAAGCCGCCCTGACTCAAAAAACCGATTCATTGGCGGGTGACATTCGCACCACGCTGCGCGAAAAAGATGTGCGCCATGGCGGCATTGCACGCAACGGCCAAAACATTGAAATTCGAGTTCGTGACCAATCACAACTGGATGCTGCACGACGCGTTTTGGCCGATCAGTTTGCTGATTTGCAAACCGTGGATGCGGCAGAAGGTGGCGAATTTAAATTAACAGCCACCATCAAACCTGAAGCCGCTCGCCGTGTGCAAGAGCAGGCGCTCAAACAAAACATCACCACCCTGCACAACCGCATCAACGAGTTGGGTGTGGCAGAACCTGTGATTCAGCAGCAAGGCCTGGACCGCATTGTGGTGCAGTTGCCTGGTGTGCAAGACACGGCCAAGGCCAAAGACATTTTGGGCCGCACGGCCACTTTGGAAGTGCGCTTGGTGGACGAGAGCAGTGAAGCCCGTTCGGCTGAGCAAACCAATGGCCTGGTGCCTTTTGGTTCAGAGCGTTACTTAGAGCGCAACGGCCAATCCGTGATTGTGAAGAAGCAAGTGATCTTGACGGGCGACAACCTGACCGATGCGCAGCCAGGCTTTGACAATCAAACGCAAGAACCCGTGGTCAACTTGTCACTCGATGGCAAAGGCGCGCGCATTTTCAAAGATGTGACCCGCGAAAACATCGGCAAGCGCATGGCCATTTTGTTGTTTGAAAAAGGCAAAGGCGAAGTGGTCACCGCACCCGTCATTCGCTCTGAAATTGGCGGCGGCCGTGTGCAAATTTCGGGCCGCATGACCACCAGTGAGGCCAACGATACCGCCTTGCTGTTGCGTGCAGGTTCTTTGGCCGCGCCGATGGAAATCATTGAAGAGCGGACCATTGGCCCAAGCCTAGGTGCAGAAAACATTGCCAAAGGCTTCAACAGCGTCACATGGGGTTTCTTGGTCATTGCGGCCTTCATGTGCATTTATTACATGGTGTTTGGTTTGTTCTCCAGCATCTCCTTGGCCGTCAACTTGCTTTTGTTGGTGGCGGTACTCTCGATGCTGCAAGCCACCCTCACATTACCGGGTATGGCCGCGATGGCTTTGGCGCTGGGCATGGCGATTGACTCCAACGTGCTGATCAACGAACGTGTGCGTGAAGAGTTGCGTTTGGGTGCCACGCCCCAAGCGGCCATTCACACGGGATACGACCGCGCATGGGCCACCATTTTTGACTCCAACATCACCACCCTCATTGCTGGCGTGGCCTTGTTGGCGTTTGGCTCTGGCCCCGTGCGCGGATTTGCGGTCGTGCATTGCTTGGGCATTTTGACCAGCATGTTCTCCGCGGTGTTCTTCTCGCGCGGCTTGGTCAACCTTTGGTATGGCCGTCAAAAGAAACTCAAGTCAGTGTCGATTGGCACGGTGTGGCGTCCAGATGGCGCGGCACCCGTGTCTAGAACTGAAGACAAAGCATAAAGCGGAGCAGCATCATGGAATTTTTCAAAATCCGCAAAGACATTCCCTTCATGAAACACGCGTTGATTTTCAACGTGATCTCTTTCGTGACTTTCTTGTTGGCCGTGTTCTTTTTGTTCAGCCGCGGTTTGCATTTGTCGGTGGAGTTCACCGGCGGCACCGTGATGGAAGTGAGTTACAGCCAGCCAGCAGATCTGACGCAAGTGCGTGGCGTGGTGTCGGGTCTGGGTTACAACGATGTGCAAGTGCAAAACTTTGGCACAGCGCGCGATGTGATGATTCGCTTGCCTGCTCAAAAGGGCGTGAGCTCTGCGCAACAAAGTGACAAATTGATGGTGGCTTTGAAAGCACAAAACGCTGAAGCCACACTGCGCCGCACAGAGTTTGTCGGCCCGCAGGTGGGTGAGGAATTGGCGGCAGACGGCCTCAAGGCTTTGGCCTTTGTGGTGGCCGGCATCATGCTTTATTTGGCGGTGCGATTCGAATGGAAATTCTCGGTCGCGGCCATCATTGCCAACTTGCATGACGTGATCATTATTTTGGGATTCTTCGCCTTTTTCCAATGGGAGTTTTCATTGGCGGTGTTGGCGGCGGTGCTGGCGGTGTTGGGTTATTCGGTGAACGAGTCGGTGGTGATTTTTGACCGAATTCGCGAGAACTTCCGACGCTATCGCAAGATGAACACCATTGAGATCATCGACAACGCGATCACGTCCACCATTAGCCGAACCATCATTACCCACGGCTCTACGCAAATCATGGTGCTCTCCATGCTGTTGTTTGGCGGTGAAACCTTGCACTACTTTGCCATGGCCCTCACCATTGGCATTTTGTTTGGTATTTATTCTTCGGTGTTTGTGGCTGCGGCCATTGCCATGTGGTTGGGTATTCAGCGCGAAGACCTGATCAAAGCCGCACCGAAAAAAGACGAAGACCCTGACGATCCTAACTCTGGCGCGGTGGTGTAACACGACCAGGCAGGCACGCTATTGACGTGTGCCCTGCCTGCTGAGTTGCTGGTAGAGGCCACCCGGCAAGCGACCCAAGGTGCCAGCCAATTCCATTTGAAACAGTTCTGCTTGCAATTGCGAGGTGGGCAAGCCACTTCGCTGCTGGAGTTCGTCCAATCCGACAGGTGCATAGCCTAGATGTGCGGCAATGCTTGGCACATCTACATTCGGCTGCACATTCAGATTCACATTTTGGGGTGTTGCATTGGCAAATGCCATGTCGTCATCGGCCGCTACGTTCTGGGGGCGAGTCTGTTGCTGGCCGAACGAAGGACTGGGTGCTGGCAAGTCTTTCATCTCTTCTAAGATGTCTTGCGCACTGTCTACCAACTTGGCACCTTGCTTGATGAGGTCGTGGCAACCTTTGGCCACCGTTGTGTGAATGGAGCCCGGAATGGCAAACACTTCTTTGCCCATGTCGACGGCTTGCTTGGCTGTGATGAGCGAGCCAGAGCGTGTGGCCGCTTCCACCACCAAACAGCCCTGCGACAAACCGGCAATGAGGCGGTTGCGCTTGGGAAAATTGGCCATGACGGGCGGGGTGTTTAAAGGGTACTCACTGAGCAACAAGCCGTGCTGTGCAATGTGCTGGGCCAGTGCATGGTTTTGATGGGGGTAGACGCGGTCTAGACCGGTGCCGACCACCGCCACGGTGTGCAGAGGATTGGCTACCGTGCCCCCAGCCAATGCGCCCTTGTGGGCGGCGGTGTCGATGCCCAGTGCCAAACCAGACACCACGGTGAGACCTGCTTGGGACAAGCTGAGTGCAAAGTCATGTGCGTTCAAAGCGCCTTGCGGGGTGGGGTTGCGACTGCCCACAATGGCCATTGCGCGAGGCGCTTGCAATGCTGGCGGACTGAGCAGGCGCAGGTGCTGCGTTTGACCCAATGCATACAAAAGCAAAGGGGGGTCTGGGGTGAGCAAGAGACTGCTGGGGTAGTCTGTGTCGGCCAGCGTGAGCAGTCTTTTACCGATGCACTTGCCCTCCATTTGCGTTGGCCGGTAGCTTGTCATGCGAGGGGGCGCTGCTGTGTTGAGCCATTCCCAGGTGACTTCTACAGACTCGTCGAGTCCAAGCGGTATGCTGCGCAATTGCTGAATAACGCTGGGGCTGACCAGCGCTTGCAATTCGGAGGTGCTGCGCTGAAAAATGTTTTCTGGCAAACCAAAACCTTGCAGCAAGCTGCGGGCGGTGATGTTGCCCACCCCTGCGGTCATACTGAGGCGCAGCCAAAATCGCAGACTTTCGCGCGTAGAAATCATGGCTTTTCCTTTGAGAATAGGGTGGAACAAGGGCCCGATTTTGAGAAGCTACCGCCGACTTGGGCAAGGCTTCTTTAAATTAGCGAAAATAGAGGTATTGCTGAATACAGATCACCATGGCACTTTTAAACATTCTTTGCTATCCCGACCCCCGCCTGCACAAGGTGGCCAAACCCGTGACCGAGTTTGATGACAAGCTGCGCACGCTGGTGGCCGACATGCTTGAGACCATGTACGA
>JAHEBO010000056.1 GCA_024642215.1 Limnohabitans sp. | reverse complement strand
GAAACTGCCCTCTTGCATGTTGCCATCGCAAATGCCAATCCAGGTCACAATTTTGTGCAGCTCTTTGGCATAGGCCACGGCTTCTTCGCTAGAGCGAATGTCCGGTTCGGTCACAATTTCCAACAGCGGTGTGCCTGCACGATTCAGGTCAATGCCGCTCTGGCCAATGAAGTCTTCGTGCAAAGATTTGCCCGCGTCTTCTTCCAAGTGCGCACGCACCAAGCGAACGGTTTTTTTCTCGTCGCCCACAAAGAACGACACCTCACCGCCTTGCACCACCGGAATTTCAAATTGACTGATTTGATAGCCCTTGGGCAAATCTGGGTAGAAGTAATTTTTGCGCGCAAAAATACTTTCTTCAGCAATGTGTGCACCCACCGCCAAGCCCAATTCAATGGCGCGTTCCACCGCACCTTTGTTCATGACGGGCAGTGTGCCTGGCAAGGCCAAATCCACCGCACACGCTTGCGTGTTGGGCTCGGCACCAAACGCTGTAGGTGCCCGGCTGAAAATTTTGCTCTGTGTAGAAAGTTGGGCGTGGGTTTCGAAGCCAATGACCACTTCGTAGCCTTGGACCAAGAGAGATTTTTGTTTCGTGCTCATTTTGCGCCTCCTGGTTGGCGGAGGTGAAAGTCAGTGGCCTGCTGCAAACGGTGTGCGGCATTGAGCAACTGTGCTTCTTTGAAATAATTGCCAATGAGCTGCAAGCCAACAGGCATGCCCTCTTCGCCAAATCCTGCTGGCACGCTCATGCCAGGCAAGCCCGCCAAAGAGGCTGGCAAGGTAAAGATGTCGGCCAAATAATTGGCGACAGGATCGTCGGCTTTTTCGCCCAACTTCCATGCCACGGTAGGCGCAACAGGTCCTGCAATGACGTCGCAAATTTGGAAGGCTTGCTGAAAGTCATCGGAAATCATGCGGCGAATTTTTTGCGCTTGCAAGTAGTACGCATCGTAGTAACCGTGCGACAACACATAGGCGCCCGTCATGATGCGGCGCTTCACCTCTTCGCCAAAACCTTCAGCGCGTGAGCGCTTGTACATCGACACGAGGTCGGTGTAGTCCTTGGTGCGATGGCCAAACTTCACGCCATCGAAACGGCTCAAGTTGCTTGACGCTTCTGCGGGCGCAATGATGTAGTAAACGGGAATGGAAAGCTCTGTGCGCGGCAAGCTGATGGGGACCAACTTGGCGCCCAGCTTTTCGTATTCTTTCAACGCAGCATCGACGGCGGCGCGAACACCCGGCGCCAAACCTTCACCAAAGAATTCTTTGGGAATACCAATGCGCAGGCCATCAAGAGAAGCGTTTAAATCGCGCGCAAAGTTTTCTGCAGGCACATCCAAAGATGTGGAGTCGCGGTCTAAGTCGGGGCCGCACATGGCAGACAACATCAATGCGCAGTCTTCTGCGGTGCGCGCCATGGGGCCGGCTTGGTCCAAGCTCGATGCATAGGCAATCATGCCGTAGCGTGACGCACGACCATAAGTGGGCTTGATGCCCGTGATACCGCAAAAGCTGGCGGGCTGGCGAATAGAGCCACCAGTGTCCGTACCGGTTGCTGCTGGGACCAAGCGCGCAGCCACCGCAGCCGCACTGCCACCCGAAGAACCGCCAGGTACGCGCGACGTGTCCCAAGGGTTGTTCACAGATTGATAGGCCGAGTTTTCATTGGACGAACCCATGGCGAACTCATCGCAATTGAGTTTGCCCACATTCACCATGCCGGCGCCCCCATCCTGCACACCCAATTTGCGCACCACAGTGGCGTCAAACGGTGAGCGATAGCCCTCCAGCATCTTGGAGCCGGCTGTGGTGGGAAAGTCGGTGGTGACAAAAATGTCTTTGTGCGCCATCGGCACTCCGGCCAATGGACCGGCTGTACCGGCGGCCAATTGGGCGTCCGCCACTTTGGCTTGCGCCAGTGTGGCTTCTGCATTGAGGCTTAAAAAAGAACCCGATGTATCGGCCTGGCTGCGCGCCAAAAAGTGCTGCGCAAGCTCGGTGGCGCTGACTTTTTTAGCGCGAAGGTCGGCCGCCAGGGCAGCAACGGTTAAATCATGCAAAGTGGTCATGGCGGTCCCTTACTCAATCACTTTGGGAACCAAAAACAAGCCGCGCTCCACAGCGGGGGCGCTTTGTTGGTTGGCTTCACGCTGATTGGGCTCGCTGGCCACGTCGTCTCTCAGGCGCAGGGCCACCTCTTGAATGGTGGCAATGGGGTGTGGCAAGGGGTGAACACCGGTGGTGTCGACCGCGCGCATGGCTTCCACAATGGTGAAAAAGCCGTTGATTTGGTCCAACATGCGTTGGCCCTCCTCGGGCGGGAGCTCTAACCGGGCCAAATTGGCAATGCGGTCAATATCTTGGGCAGTCAATGACATAAAAATTAACTCTTTACGGGCTCTTTACGGGCGTTGAAGCCCTCAAATTTGGGGCCTCAATTCGCGTTTTTTTTCAAGCGATCGGTTATTATCGTGCGTTCGCTGCAAGCTCTCCATCAAAGCTTGTTCAAGCCCACAAATTTTTCCCTTCAATGCCCCCCAAAACCGCAGTTGGCCGCATCATGACTGCAGTTGTTTAGGATTTGTTATGTTCAGCTCGTTCCGCCGCTATTTTTCTACCGATTTGGCCATTGACTTGGGTACGGCCAACACCCTCATTTTTGTCCGCGACAAAGGCATCGTTCTTGACGAGCCTTCCGTGGTGGCCATTCGCCACGAAGGCGGCCCCCAAGGCAAGAAAGTCTTGCAAGCCGTCGGCCACGAAGCCAAGTCCATGTTGGGCAAGGTGCCGGGCAACATTGAAGCCATTCGCCCCATGAAAGACGGCGTGATTGCCGACTTCACGGTCACCGAGCAAATGCTCAAGCAGTTCATCCGCATGGTGCACCCCCGCAGCACCTTCCGCCCCAGCCCCCGCATCATCATTTGCGTGCCCTGCGGTTCTACACAAGTGGAGCGCCGCGCCATTCGCGAATCGGCTTTGGGCGCCGGCGCCTCCGAGGTGTACCTCATTGAAGAACCCATGGCCGCTGCCATTGGTGCAGGCTTGCCTGTGTCCGAAGCCTCTGGCTCAATGGTGGTCGACATCGGCGGTGGCACCACCGAAGTGGGCGTCATTTCCTTGGGCGGCATGGTCTACAAAGGCAGCGTGCGCGTGGGTGGCGACAAGTTTGACGAAGCCATCATCAACTACATCCGCCGCAACTACGGCATGCTGATTGGCGAGCCCACTGCCGAAGCTATCAAGAAAAGCATTGGCTCTGCCTTCCCAGGCAGCGAAGTGCGCGAAATGGAAGTCAAAGGCCGCAACCTGTCAGAAGGCGTGCCCCGCAGCTTCACCATCAGCAGCAACGAAATTTTGGAAGCGCTCACCGATCCGCTCAACAACATCGTGTCTGCGGTCAAAACAGCGCTGGAACAAACTCCCCCCGAGTTGGGCGCCGACATCTCCGATCGCGGCATGATGCTCACCGGCGGGGGCGCCTTACTGCGTGACCTCGACCGTTTGCTGTCCGAAGAAACCGGCTTGCCCGTCTTGGTGGCAGAAGATCCTCTCACTTGCGTTGCCCGCGGTTGTGGCATGGCCCTCGAACGCATGGACCGTCTGGGCAGCATCTTCACCAGTGAATAACACTGGCGCAACGCATGGCGCTGGAGTCTCTTGACCGCAGCCCCCCACCTTTTTTCAGGGTGGGGTTTGCGCCCCTGACCAAACTGATTTTTTTTGGCGCCCTGTCAGTGGTGCTGATGTTTGGCGACAAACAACTGCAATTCACCAAACCCATTCGTGCTGGCTTGGCCACATTGGTCCTTCCGGTTCAGTGGCTGGTGCTTCAGCCTGGCCAAGCCTTTTCGACCTTGGGTCAATACTTTGAAAGCTTGGACAAAGCGCAAAAGAATGTGCAGCGCACCCAATCGCAAGCTTTGCAGCAATCTTTGCGCGCCCAGCAAGTCGAACAACTCCAACTTGAAAATCAAAACTTGCGCCAGCTGATGGGGCTGCAGAGCACCGTGGCCACACCCTCGCAAGTGGCTGAGATTTTGTTTGATGTGC
Source organism: Limnohabitans sp. (assembly GCA_024642215.1). Taxonomy (GTDB): domain Bacteria; phylum Pseudomonadota; class Gammaproteobacteria; order Burkholderiales; family Burkholderiaceae_C; genus Limnohabitans_A. The sequence goes on along the minus strand of JAHEBO010000056.1, from coordinate 7,802 downwards.
CCGACCCCTACAACCAGCGCATTGTGATTGACAAAGGCCAACTCAAAGAAATCGCCCTTGGCTCGCCAGTCATTGACGCGGGCGGCGTGGTGGGCCAAGTGACGCGCATCTACCCTCTATCGGCCGAAGTCACGCTGCTCACGGATCGCGATCAAAACATTCCGGTTCTCAACAGTCGCACAGGTGCACGCAACATTGCCAGCGGCGACATTTTGGCGGGCATTCCTCAAATTGAGCTCAAGTTTGTGCCGGCCAGTGCCGACGTCAAAGAAGGTGACCTGCTCACCACCAGCGGCATTGATGGCGTTTATCCGCCAGGCTTGCAAGTCGCACGCATTTCTCACATTGAACGACGCGTCGACATTTCATTTGCACGCATTCATGCAACGCCTTTGGCTGACATGAAAGGCAGACACGTGTTGGTCTTGCAGCCCACAGGCCACAAACTTCCGGTCAAAGGCAAAACACCATGATCATGACGCGCCGCGAAGCACTGCTACTGCCCGTCAGCCCTTGGTTCATTGCTGGCAGCCTCATCGTGACCTTGTTGTTGAACATGATGCTGGGTTTGAACCAAGCGTTTTGGCTGCCCGACTTGCTGGCTGTTTGTATTTTCTTTTGGGGCATCCATCAACCGAGGCGCGTGGGCATTGCCATCGCTTTTTGTTTGGGGCTTTGGACCGATGTACAGCAGTCCTCACTCATGGGTCAGCATGCGCTTTCATACGTCATCCTGAGTTATTGCGCTTTCACCATGCACCGACGCCTGCTGTGGTTTCCCATCAAAGAACAAATGGTACAAATCATTCCTTTTTTCTTTCTGGCCGAAGCGACTGGCTGGGTCATTCGCCTCACCACCGGTGACGATTTTCCAGGCTGGACTTTGCTGCTCTCGCCCGTCTTGGAAACCTTGTTGTGGCCGGTGGCAAATTTCATCTTGTTGGCACCGCAGCGTCGCGCGCACGACCCTGATGCCAATCGTCCCATTTAAACCATGGCGCTGCACCTGCCCTCGTTGAGCGAGTTGCGCAATACCGAGTTTGAAATTTTCAAATTTCAAACGCGCGTGATGGTGCTGCAAGGTGTTGTACTTTTGTGCTTCGCATTGCTGGGCATGCGCTTGTTTTATTTGCAAGTCATTCGGCACGACGACTTGTTAGAGCAAGCCGAAAACAATCGCACAGCCATCTTGCCCACCGTACCCAATCGCGGCACCATCTTGGACCGCAATGGTGTGGTGTTGGCCAACAACTATTCCGCTTACACACTTGAAATTACGCCATCACGTGTCAAAGACATGGACGCCACCATCGACAGTTTGTCCGAGATCATCGACATTCCGCTGCGTGACCGACGCCGCTTTAAACGCATGCGCGAAGAATCTAAAAACTTTGACTCATTGCCCATCCGTTCGCGTTTGACCGAAGAAGAAGTGGCCAAATTTTCTGCGCAGCATTACCGCTTTCCTGGCGTTGAAATCAAAGCGCGTTTGTTTCGCAACTACCCCTTTGGCCATTTGGCCAGCCACGTGGTGGGCTACATCGGCCGCATTAACCAAAAAGAAAAAGAACAACTGGAAGAGAATGACGATGAAGGCAATTACCGCGGCACCCAATACATTGGCAAGCTGGGTGTAGAGCAACGGTACGAGCGCGAACTGCATGGCATCACGGGCGTGCAAGAAGTCGAAACCTCGGCAGGCGGCAAAGCTGTCAGACGTCTGGCCAGCAGGCCCGCAACGCCCGGTCAAAACGTGGTGCTCTCCCTCGACATCAAACTGCAAAAGATGGTCGAAGATTTGTACGGGGATCGACGCGGTGCATTGGTGGCACTCGACCCACGCACAGGCGAAATTTTGGCCTTTGTCAGCAAGCCTACTTTTGATCCCAACCTGTTTGTGGACGGCATTGACAGTGAAAGCTGGAAAGCCTTAAGTGAGTCAATTGACAAACCCCTGTTGAACCGCGCCATTCGCGGAACATACCCGCCGGGCTCCACTTACAAACCGTTCATGGCACTGGCTGCGCTCGAAACAGGCAAGCGCAGCGCCAGCGAAATCGTCAATGACCAAGGTTCATGGAGCTACGGGGGTCACACCTTCCGCAGCCACGGCGATACAGGCCTGGGCCCTGTTGACATGGTTCGTTCTATCGTGATGTCCAGCAATGTGTACTACTACTCACTGGCCAACGTCATGGGTGTTGATGCCATTCACGACTTCATGAAACCACTGGGGTTCGGTCAAATCACGGGCATCGATTTACCCGGCGAATTGCGCGGTGTGCTGCCCAGCACTCAATGGAAAAAGAACACCTACAAAAAGCCTGAACAGCAACGCTGGTATGGCGGTGAAACCATCTCTTTGGGCATTGGCCAAGGTTACAACGCGTTCACCATGTTGCAGTTGGCCACCGCCACGTCCACTTTGGCCAATGGTGGTGTGGCACGCAAACCTCGCTTGGTCATGGCCACCCAGGATCCCATTGCACGCGTAGACCGAACCGTTGCAGGTGAGGAGGCTCTCAATTTGGGATTCAAGCCCGAGAATCTCTCTGTGGTGCGGCAAGGCCTGATCGGTGTGGCCAGAGAAGGCACTTCGGCCCGCGTGTTTGCAGGCACACCCTACCAAAGCGCCGGCAAAACAGGTACCGCACAAGCCGTCACGATTGGTCAAAAAGACAAGTACAACGCCAGCAAACTAGAAGAACATCAGCGCGATCACGCTTTGTACATGGCTTTTGCGCCCGCAGAAAATCCACAAATTGCGTTGGCCATTGTGGTTGAGAATGCCGGCTTTGGTGCAGCACAAGCTGCACCTATTGCAAGACGCATTTTTGATTATTGGCTATTGGGCGACTACCCCAGCATGGAAGACATCGAGGCTTCTCAGAAAGGTTTGGCCTCGTCACCTATTGGCGTGCGTCGACGCAAAGAAGACATCCAACTGGCACCCAGTGAAGGGGTGGTGGGTGTGATGGGCAATCGGTAAGTGTGGTGCGGCTGGCGGGGATCGAACCCACGACCCTTGGCTTCGGAGGCCAATACTCTATCCACTGAGCTACAGCCGCGCTAGAGGTGATGTGTTGGTGCCAATTATGGCATGGGGCCTTATCTGGCTGATGTGACAAAACCATGCGGCCACCCCGCGGTTATAATTCCGGCTTGATTTAGCACCCCCAAACATCGCAAAGAATCTCTGAGGACGCCATGAGCACGAACAGTCACGACAGCCATTCCGGCAATTCCAAAATCTCAAAATCAGACCTTTGGTTGATCATTGCCTGCGCTGCAATCATCATTTTTGCTTATTTCGACCTCAGCAAATCAACTGTCACCTACAGCAATGCCGAACGTGACGTTGCTGAGCGCATTCAAAAAGTGGGCGCCGTGCAGTTCCGCGATGCCGCCAAAGCAGCGCGTCCTGGCGAAGACGTCTACAAAGCGCAGTGTTCTGCTTGCCACGCTTCTGGCGCAGCTGGTGCACCTAAGTTTGGCGATGTGGCCGCTTGGGCACCCCGCATCAAAAATTCTTTCGAGTCTTTGGTGAATTCTGCACTCAAAGGCAAAGGTGCCATGAGCGCCCAAGGCGGCGGCGAATTCAGCGACTTGGAAATTGCACGCGCTGTGGCCTACATGGCCTCACAAGGTGGCGGCAAGTTCAAAGAGCCAGAAGCACCTGCACCCGCACCTGCTGCTGAAGAAAAGAAGTAATTCCCTGATCTGGCGGGGCTGAAAAAGCCTGCGCCTTTCATGCAAAACCGCTCGATGCAAATCAGAGCGGTTTTTTCTTGTCTGCCGCAGGACTGGTTCTAAAAGCAAACGTCGTTTGCAAGTTGGCAGCGTCTGTTGTCTCGAGTTGCCACAAGCCTTGCTCAAGGCCCTCTGCGGCTTTGCCCACGTCCAAGGTGTGAAGCAGGCCAACGCCCATTGCAGTGTTGAAATACACGCGGCCTTCTTCGTCTGTATAACAAGCCTGTGCTTTAGCCATTTCACCTGTTTGGGCCATCAATTGAAAGTCATCTGACAAGCGCCAGACCAAGGGCGTCAAGGCCAACTCGACGTAAACACGTTGAGGGCCATTCTGGAAAAACCAAGCCCCCTGCGCATCGGGTGCGTAATTTCGATGGATGAATTCAATCAGCTTCTCGTGCCGAAGCAGTGAGCCCTTGGCCCCTTTTGCACCACTTTGAAAACTGCCACTGGCCTGTGCCGCATCGTCTCGGAGGTACCAATGACCTCGCTCGTCCAGCCCCAACCAGCCATAGCAATCTGGCACATTGGGCCATTTGGCCATGGCTTGTTTGACTAAGTCATCCATTGCGCTCACTCATTTCAAATGCTGCAACAGCCACGCGCCAACCGCTTCAGGCATGGCCTTCAAATGGCCGGGTAGAGACCCTTTTGCAAATCCAACATGACCGCCATGTTGAGGTTGCCACAATTCTACGTAAGGACTGACTTTCTGTTGTGTCGGCAAACTGTATGCAGGAACGAAGGGATCGTTCACAGCATTCAATGCCAAGGCCGGTACTTCAATGTGAGACATCACTGGCAATGCAGAAGCTTTGTGCCAGTAGTCGTCGGTGTTCTGAAAGCCATGCAATGGCGCCGTGAACACATTGTCAAATTCATACAAATCTTTGGCTGCCAACAATTTCTTTGGATCAAACAAACCTGGGTGCTGCTTCAGTTTGGCCATGGCCTTTGGTTTCATGGTGCGTAAAAACATGCGCGTATAAACCTGCCGATTGAAACCCTCACCGATGGCTTTGCCGCTGGCACTCAAATCCAGTGGCGAGCAAATGGACGCTACGGCCTTCACCACAGATGGGGCTGCTTGCCCTTGGACACCTGCCCAACGCATCAAAGCATTGCCACCTAAAGAAACGCCTGCCGCGAGCACACCCGGTCGTTCTTGTGCATCTGCTTGTTGTTTGAATTTGCACAAGAAAAAATCGATCTCTTCGTGATCACCTGAGTGATACGCGCGTGGCCCCAAATTCAGAGACCCACTGCATCCTCTAAAGTGAGGAATGGCAATGTCGCACTGATGGCGCTGCGCCCAATCGGCAAAGGCCAGTGCATAGTGACTGCCAGACGATCCTTCCAGACCATGGAACAAAACCAACAAGGGTTTAGCCACGGCAGAAAGCGCAGATTCACAAAAATCCACATCCACAAAATCTTGATCAGGCGTGGTCCATCTCTCACGCCGCCAAACTGCAGGTGCGTGCGAATAGCGGCGAGAATAAAGCGCCGGCCAAATGGTTTGCAAATGGCCGCCTGGAAGCCACCATGGTGATGTGTATTGCGTTATAGGTTTCACAGCACTCAGTGCAAAACCGATGGGCTTGACGACATTTCTTGGGGCGCGTGTGGCGTCCCAGGGCTTGCATGATGCGCCACCATGCGCCAGCCTTGCGGTGTCTTGTGATACACGTTGGTGGCAATCACGTAAGCCGTTTGTGGACCCTCGGCGCCTAACACTTCAACTCGCTCTACCAAGTGGTGCATGGCACTGGCCAGTGAATCGACTTTGTGAATGTTTTCGGGGTGTGCTTGGACGGTACCATTGGCAAACATGGCTTCGAATGTGGCGCGAATAGCGCCAGCACCGACCAGCCTCGGACCCCCTGGATGAACGCACACAATTTCTTCTTCATCCGCCCAACAGGACATCAAGCGTTCAATGTCGCCCTGCCGCAGTGCGTCATAAAACGTGGCTTCCACATCATCAGGATTGCCACCCAAGGTGGCTGCTCGAAGTTTGGCTTTGCGCATGGTGTACCTTAGAAACAAAAAACCCGGCGTGCGCCGGGTTTCAGAAAACAATCAGCGTGTAGAACGCCGTCATTTTATTTTTTAGTGCGGAACTTGCGCAAGGCGGCCAGTTGCGCAGCAAACACTGCCAACTCGCTTTGCGCACGCGCCATGTCGATCTCAGACTTGGCATTGCGAAGGGCGTCCTCTGCTGCAGCTTTGGCCGCATTGGCTTTTTCTTCGTCCAAGTCTTTACCGCGAATAGCAGTGTCAGACAACACGGTCACGTGGTCAGGTTGCACTTCCAAAACGCCGCCAGCAACGAAGACAAACTCTTCAGTGCCGTCGGCTTTTTCAATGCGAACTGAACCAGCCTTGATGCGTGAAATCAACGGTGTGTGACGGGGATAAATGCCCAACTCACCAGCTTCACCAGGCAAGGCCACAAAACGGGCTTCACCTGAGAAGATGGACTCTTCGGCACTGACCACATCAACGCGGATGGTGTTCATAGTTTGTTCCTTGAAAAGGGTTTACAAAAATGGCTTACGCCATTTTCTTGGCCTTTTCGAAGGCTTCATCAATGGTGCCAACCATGTAGAACGCTTGCTCGGGCAAGTGATCGCACTCGCCAGCCACAATCATTTTGAAACCGCGGATGGTTTCGGCCAAAGTCACGTATTTGCCGGGTGAGCCTGTGAAGACTTCAGCAACGTGGAAAGGCTGAGACAAGAAACGCTGAATCTTACGAGCGCGGGCCACAGCCAACTTGTCTTCTGGTGCCAAGTCGTCCATACCCATAATCGCAATAATGTCGCGCAATTCGCGATAGCGTTGCAATGTACCTTGAACGGCGCGCGCTGTTTCGTAGTGATCCACGCCCACGACCAAAGGATCGAGCTGACGGCTTGTAGAGTCCAAAGGATCCACAGCGGGGTAGATACCCAATGACGCGATGTCACGAGACAACACAACGGTGGAGTCCAAGTGAGCAAACGTGGTGGCAGGTGATGGGTCGGTCAAGTCATCTGCAGGCACGTAAACGGCTTGGATGGAAGTGATGGAGCCCACTTTGGTAGAGGTAATACGCTCTTGCAAACGGCCCATTTCTTCTGCCAGTGTAGGCTGATAACCCACAGCAGAAGGCATACGACCCAACAAGGCGGACACTTCGGTACCGGCCAATGTGTAACGGTAGATGTTGTCCACGAAGAACAACACGTCTTTGCCTTCGTCACGGAAAGATTCCGCAATGGTCAAACCTGTGAGGGCCACGCGCAAACGGTTTCCTGGGGGTTCGTTCATCTGACCGTAAACCATCGCCACTTTGGACTCAGGCAGGTTTTCCAGATTCACCACACCAGAGTCAGCCATCTCGTGATAGAAGTCGTTACCTTCACGTGTACGCTCACCCACACCGGCGAACACGGACAAGCCGCTGTGCGCTTTGGCGATGTTGTTGATCAACTCCATCATGTTCACAGTTTTGCCCACACCGGCACCACCGAACAAACCGACTTTACCGCCCTTGGCGAATGGGCAAACCAAGTCAATCACCTTGATGCCGGTTTCCAGCAATTCTTGTGAAGGGCTCAATTCGTCATAAGCAGGGGCTTTACGGTGAATAGACGCTGTGAGTTCTTGGCTGACAGGACCGCGCTCGTCGATGGGCGCGCCGAGCACGTCCATGATGCGGCCCAATGTGGCTTTGCCCACAGGCACAGTGATGGGGTTGCCCGTGTTGGACACCATCAAGCCGCGGCGCAGACCGTCGGATGAACCCAGCGCAATGGTACGCACCACGCCGTCACCGAGTTGCTGCTGCACTTCCAATGTCAAGGCAGAGCCTTCCATTTTCAGGGCATCATAAATCTTGGGCATTTGATCGCGTGGAAATTCCACGTCAACCACGGCACCAATACATTGAACAATTTTTCCTTGGGCTTGCATTTTTCGCTCCAATAATTTGAATTAGCTGAACTGTCTTAATCGTCTTAGCCGCTGATCGCCGCGGCGCCAGAAACGATTTCGGACAATTCTTT
>JAHEBO010000055.1:4713-11879 GCA_024642215.1 Limnohabitans sp. | reverse complement strand
AGCAACTTACCGTCGGCCGCACGAAACTCCATGCGCGCATTGCCCACCCGCGCGCCCACGCGAACAGCCTCTGCATGGATGACAAATTCGTCCCCAATGCCAGGGCGTAAAAAGTCGATGCGCAAATCAATGGTGCTGTGACGTGCAAATCGCTCAAGCCGTTTGGCCGGCGCTTCGTCCATGTGCTTGGCGCCTAGTGCCGCCAATACGGCCAGACTGCCCATGGCATCGAGCACCGCACTGATCACGCCGCCGTGAATTCGATGGTACGCAAAATGCCCCACCAGTTCGGGCTTCATGGTGAGGTGCGCCACGATGCCAGTGGCTTCAATGCTTGAAATCTTCAACCCCATCCATTGGTTGAAAAGGATTTTGTCTTCGTAGATCTCGCGCAAACCTTCGATGAACTCAGGCTCAAAAGTCACCTGAGGTGGGGTGTCTGCGCGAGAGGAAGTCATGGTGCAATTTCAATGAAAGTTTTGACTTAGACTTTAGAGAAATCGGGCTTGCGTTTTTCCATGAAGGCGCCAAATGCCTCGCGTGCTGCAGGCTCGGTGAGCATGCGGCGGAAACTTTGACCTTCTTCGCCCATGCGTTCAATCAGCGCCTTGGACTGACCGCTCTTCATCAAACGCTTGGTTTCGACCAAGGCAGACAAAGGTTTGGCCGCCAGCTTTTTGGCTTGCGCTTGCGCGTAGCCATTGACTTCTGTAGGGGGCACCACGCGATTGACCAAGCCAATCTCCAGCGCAGCTTCTGCAAAGAAAGCTTCGCCCAACAACAACGCTTCAGCAGCGCGGTGATAGCCAAACATTTGGGGCGCCAACACACTGGAGGCAAACTCAGGGCACAAACCCAAATTCACAAAGGGCATGGAGAACGCAGCGTTGTCACCGGCGTAGACCAAGTCGCAATGGAACAGCAAAGTGGTGCCAATGCCCACCGCAGGGCCTGCCACGGCAGCAATGACGGGCTTCTCAAAGGTGGTCAGTGCACGCATGAAATGAAACACAGGCGAGTCCACCGTGGAGGGTGGTTTGTTCAAAAAATCGCCAATGTCGTTGCCAGCACTGAAAATCGATTCATGGCCTTGTATCACCAAGACTCGGATGGCGGGATCGCCTTGCGCCTGATCGACCGCCTGCGCCATAGCGGCGTACATGTCGCCCGTGATGGAATTCTTTTTGTCGAGGCGGTTGAAGGTGAGGGTCATCACCCCGGCATCGATATGGGTCAAGATGTCTGACATGCTGTTGCGTCTTTCTATCAGTTCAATGGATTTCAGTTGGTACCAGGTACACGTACCCAAGTTTGTGTGCGACCGAAAGGACCGATCGAACCTCGGACTTCCAATTTCGCACCATTCTCAATGGGCGTGAGACGAAGGCCATAAGTTTTGCCATTTTCAGGATCCAAAATTTCGCCGTCTTCCCAAACATTCTTGCCACCGGCTTTTTTGGCACCGCGAATGATTTCAAGGCCCAGCACCGCTTGGTTCTTGCGATCGTCGCTGCACTTCTCGCACTTGGCATTCTGATCTGCGTCTTTGCGCAGCAATTTTTCGACACGGCCTTTGATCACACCTTGCTGCTCCATGATGACCACCAAGCTTTTAAGTTCGCCTGTTTTGTCGTCAACGGTGTGCCACTGACCCACGGGTGAGTTGGCCATGGCACTTGCAGCCAATGCTGAAACAGCCAGCATCACGCCAGACTTCAACATGCGGGTTAAGTTCAATGAGATGGACATGGATGTCTCCTTCGTATTTGTAAGACAGTTCAAATTTTTCAAGCCAAGGCCAGATCGGTGTCCATGAGCACGTCCGCACCGGAGCGCGCCGTGTTCATGAGGCTGAGTGTTTCGGGCAACAGACGTGCAAAGTAGAAACGTGCCGTTTGCAGTTTGGCTTTGTAGAAAGGATCGGGGCGTTGTGCCTCTTCTTCGGCCGCTGCAATTTTGGCCAGGGCCACTTGCGCCATGCGGGCCCAGAAATACGCAAACACCAAGTGGCCTGCCACGCGCAAATAATCGACAGAGGCGGCACCCACTTCGTCGGCATTGCCCATGGCCTTCATGCCAATTTCGGTGGTGAACTGGGTCATCTTCTGACCCAGGTCTGCAAGAGGCTTGATGAACTCGGCCATGGCTTCGTTGCCCATTTCTTGCGCCACCAGTTTGCCCACCAACTTGCCAAATTTTTGCAAGCTGGCACCCTGATTGCCCAAGACTTTGCGGCCCAACAAGTCCAATGCTTGAATGCCATTGGTGCCTTCGTAGATCATGTTGATGCGCGCGTCGCGCACATACTGCTCCATGCCCCACTCTTTGATGTAGCCGTGACCACCAAACACTTGCTGGCACAGGGTGGTGGCTTGGTAACCGTTGTCGGTCAAGAAAGCTTTCACGATAGGGGTCAACAGCGCCAAAATTTCGGCCGAGTCGGCACGCACTTTTTCGTCAGGGTGATTGAGTTCTTTGTCCAGCAGCAATGCACCGTAGCAGGCCAACGCGCGGCCGCCTTCGGCATAGGCCTTCGCGGTCAGCAACATGCGACGCACATCGGGGTGAACCAAGATAGGATCGGCTGGCTTGGCAGGCGCCTTCACACCAGACAAGCTGCGCATTTGCAAACGGTCTTTGGCGTAAGCCAAAGCATTTTGATAAGCCACTTCGGTCAAGCCCAAAGATTGGTTGCCCACGCCCAAACGCGCACCGTTCATCATCACAAACATCGCGGCCAAACCTTTATTGGGCTGGCCCACCATGTCGCCCACGGCGCCGTCCAGCACCATCTGGCATGTGGCGTTCCCGTGGATGCCCATCTTGTGCTCTAAGCCGCCGCAGTAAATGCCATTGCGCTCGCCAATCGTGCCATCGGCCTTCACATTGAACTTGGGCACCACAAACAAACTGATGCCTTTGCTGCCCACCGGCGCATCGGGCAAACGTGCCAAGACCAAGTGAACAATGTTGCCAGCCAAGTCGTGTTCGCCCGCGCTGATGAAAATCTTCTGCCCCGTTAAGCGGTACGTGCCATCGGCTTGCGGTTCGGCTTTGGTGCGCAGCATGCCCAAGTCGGTACCGCAATGAGGTTCTGTCAGGCACATGGTGCCGGTCCACTCGCCGCTGGTGAGCTTGGGCAAGTACGTGCTCTTTTGTGCAGGCGAGCCATGGGCCGACAAGCAAGCATGCGCGCCATGTGACAAGCCTGGGTACATGGTCCAGGCTTGGTTGGCCGAGTTGAGCATTTCAAAGAAGCACTGGTTCACCACCAAGGGCAAAGATTGACCGCCATATTCTTCTTCGGCGCTGAGTGCAGCCCAACCGCCTTCGACGTACTTGGCATAAGCCTCTTTGAAGCCGGCGGGTGCGGTCACTTCATGGGTGTCGCGATTGAGTTTGCAACCCTCTTCGTCGCCAGACACATTCAAAGGAAAGACCACTTCGGCTGCAAATTTGCCACCTTCTTCTAACACCGCATTGATGGTGTCGGCGTCGGTGTCAGCATGCTTGGGCATGGCCTTGAGTTCGTTTTCCAAATCGAGCAACTCGTGCAACACAAATTGAAGGTCGCGCAGTGGAGGGGTATAGCTGGGCATGTTGAACTTTCAGAAAAATTGAGAGAGAGATTGAAGGCGTTGCGCAACGTGCATCAGGGCTGATTGCGCGACACGATGGCTGTAAAACCCAGACGCGCTCTGTCAGCGGCACCTGGATTTCTTAAAAAACGTGCCTCATAGTGCAAGGCCAAAATCAGACCATGAATTTCAAAGGCCACTTGCAAAGGGTCTGCCTTGGCATTCAGGTGATTTTCTTGTTGGGCTTGGGCCACTGCACGCTGCAAGGCGTTTTGCCAAGTGTTCACAGACGACGCCAAAGCGTCACGCACAGAGCCTGGGCGGTCGTCAAATTCAACGGCGCCACTGATGTATATGCAACCCGAATCAATTTCGGTGGACGTGCGTTGCATCCAGTTGTCAAACAAGGATTGCAAGCGGGGCATGCCACGCGGGCAGCTCAATGCGGGATAGAACACTTCACTTTCAAAGCGGTCGTGGTATTCACGAATCACGGAAATTTGCAATTCTTCACGCGAGCCAAAGTGGGCAAACACGCCCGACTTGCTCATGCCCGTGACCTCGGCCAAGGCACCAATGGACAAACCTTCCAAACCAATTTGTGAGGCCAGCCCCAGGGCGGCATCCACGATGGCAGCCTTGGTTTGGCGGCCCTTCATCAGGGTTCGACCTCCACCATCATCTGGTGCACGGTACGCACTGGCGGCGGCACCTGCTGAGGATCCTGAAGTGATGTGTCTGACTGTCATGCCATGTTTACTTTAAAAATAGAACGCTCGTGCTATTTTGCATGAAAATGCCAGACTCGGCAAAAAGAAAAGGCGAATCAGGGTTAATCCTGATCCGCCTCATTGCGGGTTGCAACGCGAATGGCCTGTGAAGGCCAAACACCCAACAGCAGGGATCTCTCGCCTGCGTTTAGGCCTTGCGCTTGAAGGCCACCACTTTTTGAGTTTGCTCGCCCAAGCCCTCGATACCCAAGTGCATGACGTCGCCCTTCTTGAGGTAAACAGGTGCGGGCTTGCCATCTTTCTTCATGCCCATGCCAACACCAGGTGGGGTACCCGTGGTGATGATGTCACCTGGCTCCAAGGTCATGAACTGGCTGACGTAGCTGACCAATTTGGTCACGCCAAAAATCATGGTTTTGGTGGTGCCGGTTTGCATGCGCTGACCGTTCACATCCAAGAACATTTTGAGGTTCTGGACATTGGGCACTTCGTCTTTGGTCACCATCCAAGGACCGATGGGGCCGAAGGTGTCGCAACCCTTGCCCTTGTCCCATGTACCGCCGCGTTCGATTTGGTATTCGCGCTCGCTCACGTCGTTGATGGTGCAATAGCCTGCCACATGGTCGAGGGCTTCTTTTTGCGACACATAGCTGGCGTGCTTGCCAATGACAATGCCCAACTCGACTTCCCAATCGGTTTTCACAGAGCCCTTGGGCAACATGACTTCGTCGTTGGGGCCTTGAATGCAAGAGGTGGCCTTCATGAACACGATAGGTTCTTTGGGCACAGGCAAATTGGACTCGGCAGCGTGATCGGCATAGTTCAAACCAATGGCAATGAACTTGCGCACGTTGGCTACGGGGCAACCCATGCGGGGCTTGCCTTTAACCAAAGGCAATTTGTCAGTTTTGAGTTTGGCCAATTTGGCCAATACTTTGTCAGACAGTTGGTCGGGGCCAATGTCGGCCACCACACCGCTTAAGTCGCGCAGTTTGCCTGCGGCGTCAATGAGACCTGGTTTTTCTTTGCCGGGTTGGCCATAACGCACGAGTTTCATGAAAACTTCCTTTGAGTAAAAATGGGATGAGTCGATAAATTCAAATTGGATTCGAACGTGATTGTGATCGAAAACGCCTCAGTACGTTGAACGACCACCCGACAAATCAAACACAGCGCCGGTTGAGAACGAACAATCTTCGGTCAGCAACCAAGTGACCATGGCGGCCACTTCTTCGGGCGTGCCAAAACGTCCCATCGGAATTTTGGACAGCATGAACTGAATGTGCTCGGGCGTCATCTGATCGAAGATGGCGGTTTTCACGGCGGCAGGCGTGACGCAATTCACGCGCACATTGGTGTTGGCCAATTCTTTGCCCAGCGACTTGGTGATGGTCATCACAGCAGCTTTGCTGGCACTGTAGGCGCTGGCGTTGGGGTTGCCGTCTTTGCCAGCGACAGAGGCAATGTTGACGATGCGACCTGCTGGACGGTCCTTTAAGTGAGGTGCCCACTCGCGGCAGCAATAAAACACGCCATTGACGTTAACGTCCATGACCTGTTGCCACGCATCCACGGGGTAATTCCAAACTTGGGTGTTGGGGCCGGTAATGCCTGCGCAGTTGACCACGGCATCGACCGGGCCGTTTTTCAAAGTGGCTTCGGTGGCCGCCACCACAGAGGCGTGTTGCGCCACATCCACTTTGACGGCGTGAACCTTACCGGGATGGTTCAAACTGGCCACGGCTTTGGCCATGCCGGCTTCATCGCGGTCCCACAAGGTAACGCTGCCGCCCGAGGCCAGCACGCGTTCGGCAATGGCATAGCCCAATCCTGTTGCGCCGCCGGTGATGACCGCGTGGCGGCCTTTCATGTCGTATTGGTTCATGGATGTCTTTGTGTGTGAAAAATGAATGTGAATGGCAACGAGAATTAGATGGTCATGCCACCATCCACCATGTAAGCGTTGCCGGTGGTGAAGGCGGCTTCGTCGGAAATGAGGAAGACCACGATGGGTGCAATTTCGTGCGCTTGTGCAATGCGGCCCATGGGTTGGCGTGCCACAAAGTTTTTGCGGGCCTGCACAGGATCGGCTTCAGAATTAATGCGGTCTTGCAGTGACGGCGTATCCACGGTACCTGGGCAGATGGCATTGCAACGAATGCCTTGCGCCACAAAGTCGGCGGCCACACTTTTGGTCAAGCCAATGACGGCCGCTTTGGAGGCGCCATAAATAAATCGATTGGGCAAGCCCTTGACGCTGGAGCACACACTGGCCATGTTGACAATGCTGCCGCCACCTTGCGCTAGCATTTTGGGCAACACGGCTTGAATCATCCAAAACTGGCCTCGTGCATTGAGGTTGAAGGCAAAGTCCCAGTCTTTGTCGGTGGCTTGCAAGATGGTGCCGCCGTGCACCACACCCGCACAATTGAACAATGCGTCGATGCGAGGAATGAGGGCCACTTGTTTTTGAATGCCGTCTTTGTTCATGACATCCAACACGGCCGTGTGAACATTGGCCACGCCGTCGTAGGTCTTGAGCAATGCTGGATTGATGTCGGTGGCCCATACCGTAGCGCCCTCAGCCACCATGGCCATGACAGCGGCGTGACCAATGCCTTGGCCAGCCGCGGTGACCAAAATATTTTTGTTTTTCAATCTCATGCTTTGATCTCCAAATGAATCTGTTGACGTTGATCAATGGCCTGCCAATCCCAATCGATGCCCAAGCCTGGTGTGTTGGGGGGGTACGCAAAACCGTCTTGAACTTTCATGCGCGAATGCGTGATGTCGTCCAGCTGAGGGATGTATTCCACCCAGGTGGCATTGGGCACTGCAGCGCACAAACTGACGTGCA
>JAHEBO010000055.1:0-4613 GCA_024642215.1 Limnohabitans sp. | reverse complement strand
TCCCACAACGCTGTATCGACGCAGGCCAAGGCCAAACTGGTCATGGCGCCCACGGCTGTTGCGTGCGTATGAAAAAACAAATCTTTCCAAATGGCTTCTACATTCACAGGATTTTTGCCAATCAGGCGCGGCACCAAATGATCTTTGAGCAGCGCAATGACAGAACTACCGCCCGTACCAATGGTGTACGCATAACCTGTGGCCGCAATGCCATCGCTGCACATCAGCGTGAGCAAAATGGTTTCTTGCGTGACAAAGGATTGGATGGCATCGGTGCGAACCACCTTAGGCGGCAAATTCACTTGGCGTAAAAAAACGCGATCGATGGTGACTGAAGTCATGTTGAAAAATATTGTGACAAGTTCGGGTTTGTGCGTATCAAAACTGGCTTGACCCTCGCTCAGGTTCCATGTGAAGATTGTGCAACTGGTCTGACCAATTGTCCAATCCTCGTATTCCCTGAGCTTTGAAAAATTTAGAACCCCAAAGGCTGTATCGCCAAATTGCCAAGCAAATCCAAGGATTGATTTCTTCGGGGGAATTCGCTGTGGGTTCTCGTTTGCCGGCCGAACGCGACCTGGCCACACAACTGGGTTTCAGCCGCCCTTCCGTGCGAGAAGCCTTGATTGCCTTAGAGGTAGAGGGCGTGATCGAAGTGCGAACGGGCTCAGGCATTTATGTCAAATCACTGGGCAAGAAAAAAGCGCACAAAACCACGGCCATCAACACGCCCGCCGAATGGGGCCCGCTCGAAGTCATGCGTGCGCGCTCCCTGATCGAAGCCGAAATGGCGGCCCTGGCCGCAGAATTTGCAAACGCGCAAGATGTGAAGGCCATGGCTGCTGCGCTGAAAGCCATGCAAAAAGATGCCAAAGCCGGGCGCATTCCCCGTGACAGCGACATTGCTTTTCACATGGCCATTGCCAATGCCTGCGCCAACAGCGTGATGCACGACACCCTGGAGCTTTATCTAGAAGCCAGGAATGGGCCTTTGTTCGAACGTTTAGGCGATTATTTTGAATCTCCTGCCTCATGGGCGGCCGCCATTGCCGAACACCAAGAAGTCTTGGACGCGATCGAAGCGCGCGACCCTCAACGTGCGCGCAAAACCATGCACAAGCATTTAAACCAAGCCCACAAACGTTTCAGCGCTAGCTGGCGAAGCGCCCCCTCTCGAGCTTAGTTTTTCGCCAGCAAATCATTCAATATTTCAACTCACAGGAGACAACATGACCACCAAACGAAATGCTTTGAAATCGCTAGCCACCGCCAGCGTCATTGCCTTAGGCCTCTTAGGCGCCATGGGCAGCGGCTTGGCGCAAGCCCAAACCAAATTGAAATGGGCGCACGTTTATGAAACGTCTGAGGCCTATCACACGGAATCTGTTTGGGCTGCCGATGAAATTAAAAAACGCACCAGCGGCAAATTTGAAATTCAAGTTTTCCCTGCCTCCACTTTGGGCAAAGAAACCGACATCAATCAAGGCCTGACATTGGGCACAGTGGACATGATCATCAGCGGCACCTCGTTTGCCGCTCGTGCGTATCCCCGCTTTGGCATTGCCTATTACCCGTTCATTTTCCGTGACGGCGAGCACCTGCTGGCATTCTCCAAGAGCCAAATCTTTGGCGAAATGGTGAATGACTTCCGCGCTAAAACTGGTATTCAAGTCACCGCCTACACCTACTACGGCGCACGCCACACCACGGCACAAAAAGCCTTCACCAATTGCGCTGGCATGAAGGGCATCAAAATTCGCGTGCCTGACGTCCCTGCTTACCGTGCCACGCCAGAGGCTTGCGGCGCCAACCCCACACCCATTGCGTTTGCTGAAGTTTATTTGGCCTTGCAAAACGGTACGGTGGAAGCCCAAGAGAACCCATTGACCACCATTGAAGCCAAGAAGTTCTATGAAGTTCAAAAGGCCATCATGCTCACCGGCCACATCGTGGACGGTTTGACCACCCAAATCGCACCGCACGTTTGGAACAAGCTCTCCGATGCTGAGAAGAAAATTTTCACAGACGTCACTCAAGAAGCAGCTGCACGCGCATCAGCCAAAATCAAAGCACGTGAAATTGAATTGGTCGATGAGTTCAAGAAAAAAGGTTTGCAAATTGTGCAAGTCGATCGCAAGTCATTCCAAGATGCGGTCTTGAAAAACAAGCCACTGGAGTCCATGGGCTTTACCAAATCAGACTTCGACCGCATTCAGGCCGTCAAGTAAGCACATCCGTGTGATGTCTCTTTGCGTGTGATCCACACGCACCCCACAGGTTGAGCTGCAACGCTCAACCTGTGATTTTTTTCCAGAGGATTCAACATGAGCAACCTACCCGACCTTGACGCCATGCCCAAAGTGATGGGCGACGACGGGCAATTTCACGCCACCGACGAAGAAGTCGATTTGTCTGGAACTCCCATGGAGGCTTGGGCTGCGTTAGGCTTTTTTTGGTTGCTCGGCGCCACCGTTTTTTATCAATTCTTCACGCGGTATGTGATGAACAACTCGGCCTCTTGGACCGAGGAAATTGCGCGCTATTTGTTGATCGCCACCGTCTTTACGGGCGCCACCATTGGTGTGGCAAAAAACAACCACATTCAAGTGGACTTCTTTTACAAATTCATGCCCGCTTGGCTGTCCAAGCTCATGAACACCGTGGTCGATGTGATGCGCATCGCCTTCTTTGGTGCGGCCACATTCCTCACAGGTCAAATGATGGAAAAGTTGGGCAACTACAAAATGACCATCATCGACTTGCCCATGAACATTGTGTATGCCGTTGTGATGGCAGGCTTTGCGGCCATGTGCCTTCGCGCCATGTGGGTGATGAAAATCCATTGGCAACGCGGCTATACCGTTCTCCAACGCCCCGAGTCAGAAATGACAGACCGTTGAACCCATCACGTCAAGATCTGAAAGAAATCCGATGTTAAAAATTTTGTTCTTGTTGTTGATGAGTGGCGGCATCCCGGTGGCCATTGCCATGGCTGGCGCCTCGCTCATTTATTTGTTCTGGACGCAAAGCTCGCCACCGTTTGTGGTCATTCACCGCATGGTGTCTGGCATTGACAGTTTTCCGCTGCTGGCAGTGCCCTTCTTCATTTTGGCTGGCAACCTGATGAACAACGCCGGCATCACCAACCGTATTTACAACTATGCACTGGCCTTGGTGGGTTGGATGAAGGGTGGCTTGGGCCATGTGAATGTGGTGGGCTCGGTGGTGTTTGCGGGCATGAGTGGCACGGCCATTGCCGATGCCGCTGGCCTTGGCACGATTGAAATCAAGGCCATGAAAGATCATGGCTACAGTACCGAATTTGCAGTGGGTGTCACAGCCGCATCGGCCACTTTAGGACCCATCATTCCTCCCAGCTTGCCCTTTGTCATTTACGGCATGATGGCCAACGTCTCGGTAGGTTCCTTGTTTTTGGCGGGCATTTTGCCAGGCGCCATGATGGCCATTCTCATGATGGTCACGGTGGCCTACTTTGCCCACAAAAACAACTGGGGCTCGGATGTGCCTTTCAACTGGCCGCGCGTTTTCAAAGCGCTCGCAGAAACAGCAGTGGTGATTGGTTGGCCACTCTGCATCTGGTATTGCGTCACACAACTTGAAACGCCAGCCCAACTGACGGTGTTTGTTGCTTTGGCTGTCTTGTTTGCGGCAGACAAGTTCTTTGACTTCCAAGCGGTGTTGCCCATCATGACGCCCGTGTTGCTGATTGGCGGCATGACCACCGGCGTGTTCACACCCACCGAAGGCGCCATTGCCGCATGCGTGTGGGCCATCGTCTTGGGCTTCTTCTGGTATCGCACCCTTCACTTCAAAATGTTCGTGAAGATTTGTCTGGACACCGTTGAAACCACCGCCACCGTCATGTTCATTGTGGCGGCCGCCAGTATTTTTGGCTGGATGCTGACCGCCACTGGCGTCACTGCTGCCATCAGCGAATGGGTGCTCGGGTTCACACAAGAGCCTTGGAAATTTTTGCTCCTGGCCAACTTGCTCATGTTGTTTGTGGGTTGTTTCTTAGAGCCTACGGCGGCCATCACCATCCTGGTCCCAATCTTGGTGCCCATCTGCCAGAAACTGGGCATTGACTTGGTTCACTTTGGTTTGGTCATGGTGCTCAACCTCATGATTGGTTTGCTACACCCGCCCATGGGCATGGTCTTGTTTGTATTGGCGCGCGTTGCCAAGCTCAGTGTAGAACGAACCACAGCCGCCATCCTGCCTTGGCTGTTCCCCTTGTTGGGCAGCTTGATCGTCATCACTTATGTGCCCAGTCTGGTGCTGTGGCTCCCCAAACGCTTTATGTGATTGAGAACTATGAGTCTTTTCATTCGCCTCCACCCCGCCGATGACGTGGTCATTGCGCGCGCGCAACTGATGAGTGGCACCAGCGTCGACGGCGTGGCCGTGCGCGGTTTGGTACCCCCGGGCCACAAAGTGGCCACACGCGCCATTCAAGTCGGCGCGCCGGTGCGCCGTTACAACCAAATCATTGGCTTTGCCAGCACGGCCATTGAACCTGGCGAGCATGTGCACACGCACAACCTCAACATGGGGCCAGAAAAAGGCAACTTTGAGCGCGACTACGCCATTGG
>JAHEBO010000049.1 GCA_024642215.1 Limnohabitans sp. | reverse complement strand
CAACAGGGACCACACCCCCAATGATGGCTGGGAATTGAACCATGCCGTCTTTTTCCAAATCTTCGAAGCTAACAGGTGCATCAGTAGCACCAAAGTCAACTGTTTTGGCTTTGATTTGCTTGATGCCACCAGAAGAACCAATCGACTGGTAATTCATGCTGTTGCCCGTTTTGGCTTTATAGGCTTCTGCCCATTTGGCATAAATGGGGAACGGGAATGTCGCACCGGCGCCGGTAATTTCGGCCGACATGGCTGACGCGGCAAGCACGGACAAGCCCAATGCGGCCACCCAAGTTTTGATCTTTAGCATGTTGAATCCTTGATTCAGAGGTTGAAACTCAGTGATAAATGACATGAACAAACCCTTTGGGGCTTGGCTGTCACAAGGCAACTTTAGTGACCGATTGTGACAAATTCATGTCAAATTCCCTACTTTTCTGTTTAATTTTCCGCTCTGGAAAGCGGAATAACGCCTTTAACCCGCCATTTCCAGAATTGTCATGAAAATGACAATAAACAGACACAGAATGCTTCATTTACATCTGAATAGCCCTAACGCAGTCAACCCCATGCAAAACGGACAACTTGTCGCCGCCGTCGATTTAGGCTCCAACAGCTTTCGCCTTGAAATTGGGGTCTATGAAGATGGTCATATTCGTCGGGTGGACTATTTGAAGGAAACCGTCCGCCAAGGCAATGGCTTAGACCCAGACAGGATGCTGTCCAAAGAGGCCATGCAGCGTGGGTGGGATTGTTTGGCAAGGTTTGCAGAGCGGTTGGCAGGCTTTGAACCTGAATTCGTTCGCGCTGTTGCGACTCAAACTTTAAGAGAAGCAAAAAATCGAGATGTGTTTCTCATTCAAGCAACCACCATCTTGGGCTTTCCGATCGAAGTTATTTCAGGAAAAGAGGAAGCCCGACTCATTTATTTAGGGGTGTCGCACAGCCTGCCGCAATCGAACGAAAAACGATTGGTCATTGACATTGGCGGCCGATCCACCGAAATGATCTTGGGTAGAGCCTACAAACCCAACACCATGGAGTCTTATAGGGTGGGCAGCGTGAAGTGGTCCATGAAGTATTTTGCAAATGGTCTGATGACCCACCAAACGTTTGCCAAGGCGGAAATTGCAGCCAAGGCCGTGCTCGACGAAGCATTGAGCCTCTACCCCCGCAACGCATGGGAAACGGCCTACGGTTCTTCGGGCACGGTGGGCGCAGTGGCCGATGTTCTGGCCTCAGCAGGCTGGCCTATGGGAAAAATTACACGCGAAGGCTTGGACTGGCTGAAAGAAAAGCTCATCAAGGCTGGCAGCGCTGAGAGCCTGAAATTAGAGGGTGTCAAAGACGACCGAAAACCCGTCATTGGGGGTGGCTTGGCCATTTTGTATGCCTTGTTTGATTTGCTTGGCATTGAAGAAATGCACGCCGCTCAAGGTGCGCTAAGACAAGGCGTTTTGCAAGACTTGTTAGACCGGCTAGACAGAAATGAAAACACCGATTTGCGCAGCACCATGGTCACCGCTTTGGCCAGTCGCTTCGCAGTTGATCTTGCGCAAGCAGACCGGGTTTCCAGAACGGCTCTTTGGTTGTTTCAAAGTCTTCAACCCAGTGGGGCCAAAAAAACAAACCGATTGATTCGCTTGGAGAGTAAATTGATTTGGGCAGCACAGTTGCTCGAAATTGGCACTCGAATTTCACACAGCGATTTTCATAAACACGGGGCCTATATTTTGGACAATGCTGATTTAACGGGATTCTCCATGCCTGAATTGCATCGGCTGAGCCAGTTGATTTTGGGACACCGTGGCAAATTGAAAAAATTAGAACCTGAGTTACGAGATGAAGACTTTGTGTGTCAACTCGTCAGTCTCCGATTGGCCGCTATTCTTTGCCACGCAAGGCGTGAACCAGACCTTCAAGGTGTTGCATTCAGGCGCCCGGCGAATGGGCCAGAATTTGTCATTCAGTGCAAAAAGTCTTGGACTCAACAATGGCCACAATCTGCACACTTGCTACAAGAAGAATGTGATGCCTGGCTCAAAACAAATTGGCAATTAAGGCTTCAAATCAACTCAGGCGTCTGAACTGACACCACCACAGTTTGGGGTGCGCCATCTCGAACACGGCTGCGCAACCACCACACAGCGCCCTTGCGAACGGCCAATTCGCTGGCAGGCATGCCCAATAAATAGGCGATACAGTGGCCCATCACAGGCTGATGCCCAACCACCACCACAGACATTTTAGAATGAGGCCAACCAACAGCCTCTAACAAATCAACAGCAGAGGCGTCGGGCAGCAAGTCAGACTTCAACTTGTATTTCCGCCCTAATGCGCAGGCCGTCTGCTCTGCCCTTCTCGCGGGACTGCAAATTACACGAACACCCTCAGGCAATTGGCGATCTAGCCAATGGCCAATTTTGGCAGCTTGCTTCTCGCCCTTCGGCGTTAATTCGCGTAACAAATCCTCTTGTCCGTCCACGGCATCCAGTGCTTCTGCATGGCGCCAAAAAATCAAGTCCATGGTGAGCTCAATCCATCAGGCGTTGCTGGCGTATTGGTGCATGAGCATTGCCTGGGCACTTTGAACTTTGTGTCCATTTTTCTCTACGCGGTGATAGTGACCATCGGCCTCCAAAGTCCATGCATTGCGAGTGTCGTAGAGGTAAGCCAACAAACACTCATCGATGATGCGCCTGCGCAAGACTGGATCGACCACTGGCCACCCCAACTCAATGCGCCGGGTCATGTTGCGGCTCATCCAATCGGCACTGGCCAAATACAGGTCTTGTTGCTCACCCGCCTCAAAATAAAAGACGCGTGAATGTTCTAGAAAACGCCCAATGATGGATCTCACACGGATGTTGTCTGTCTGGCCAGGCACCCCCGCTGGCAACATGCATGCACCTCGAACGATCAAATCGATTTGAGCCCCTTGCTGACCGGCGCGGATGAGTGCATGAATAAGGCTTGGGTCGGTCAAAGCATTCATTTTGACCACCACACGCGCACTCAAGCCTTTTGCGGCAGCCTCACCTACGAGGTCAATTTTTTCGATCAACTTGCGCTGCATGTGAAACGGTGCTGTGATGAGCTTGCTCATGCGACTTAAGCGCGAAGGACTGGCCAAATGCACAAACAGGCGGTCCATGTCGCCCGTCATGGCCACATCGCAAGTGAGGTAGCTGAGGTCTGTGTAAAGTTTGGCAGTTCTGGGGTTGTAATTGCCAGTCGACAGGTGGCCGTATCGCTTTAGCGTGCGTCCTTCTCTCCTGGTCACCAACAGCATCTTGGCGTGCGTTTTCAGGCCAACAACACCATAGACAACCTGAGCACCAACAGCTTCCAATTGTTCAGCCCAGTTGATATTGGCCTCTTCATCGAACCGTGCTTTCAATTCAACCACTGCAGTAACTTCTTTGCCGCGGCGAACAGCTTCGCGAAGCAGATTCATCATGACTGGATCGCTGCCGGTACGGTAGATGGTCTGTTTGATGGCCAAAACCTGAGGGTCTTCGACGGCTTCTTTCAAAAAGGCCAAGACGCCGTCAAACCTCTCAAAGGGCTGGTGAATCAGAACATCGCCTTCACGCATGCGAGCCATGATTGAAGCACCCTTGGTTAACTGCTTGGGAAAGCACGCTTGATAAGGGGTAAACAAGAGCTTAGGTTCATCCACCAAATCGATCAGCTGGCTCAAGCGAACTAAATTAACCGGGCCCGCAACTCGAAACAAAGCGCGATCAGGCAAGTCAAATTGCTTCAGCAAAAAATCGGACAAGTGGCCCACGCAGCTGTCAGACACCTCCAAGCGCAACGCTTGGCCATAGTGGCGATGTTGCAAACCGCGTCTGAGTGCCGTACGCAAATTTTCAACATCCTCCTCGTCCACTGACAAATCTGAATTTCGGGTCACTCTGAATTGTGAAAAGTGCGTCACAGAGCGGCCAGGAAATAGATCGGCCAAATGGGCTCGGATGACACTGGAAAGCATGACCACTGAAACAGTTTTGCCTGCAACTTTGACGGGCAATGGGATCACACGTGGCAAGACCCTTGGCACTTTGACAATGGCGATGTCATTGGTCTTGCCAAAAGCATCTTTGCCAGACAACTGCACAATGAAATTCAAGGATTTATTGGCCACTTGTGGAAATGGGTGCGCAGGATCTAAGCCGACAGGCACAAGAAGTGGACGCACTTCTCGCTGAAAATATTCTGCAACCCATTTGCGCTGAGCCACCGTGCGTTCGCCATGGGACAAAATCCGAATGCCGTGTTTTTGCAACTTGGGCAATAAAACATCGTTGTACAAGCGGTACTGCTCGTTCACCACCACGCGGGCATGTTCATACAAACCGTGAAATGTGTCTTTTCGGTACGGGCCTTTGGACTCATCGGACCTGAATGCCGCCATGTGCAAATCTGCACGGACTTCAAAAAATTCATCGAGATTGGACGACACAATGCACAAGTAACGCAAGCGCTCAAGCAATGGCACTTCGGGGCGTTTGGCCCAATCAAGAACCCGCTCGTTGAATGCCAGAATGCTTTCATCCCTGTCCAAGAGCGGAAAATCGGTTTGGTCAGGCAGCTTTTTTTCGAATGAACTTGGCCTCATCTAGCAGACCTCCCTTTGTAATCAATTGCCGACGCCTCCGATCTTCAGAGGCTCTGGGTCTGTGTCATTCTTTCGATCCTGTATGTCAGATTGATGACAAGTCAATGAAGAATTAGGGTCAGCCTAAGCATTATTTGAATATTGGACCGTGATCTGCCGCACATAGCTGACAAACAAATGCGAAGCTCTCTCCCAACTGAAGTCATCAGCTCTGGCTCTGGCTACTTCGCGTGGCACTGCCAATGCCAGGCGAGTTGCTTCTGACAAGTCTGGATGAAGCACACCGCCAATGACTTGACCCGATTCAGCCGTTAACACTTCAAAGGGCCCATCAACTGGGAAGGCGGCAACAGGCGTACCACAAGCCATTGCTTCCAGCATCACCAAGCCAAATGTTTCATGTCGACTTGGAAATACAAAAACATCTGCAGAGGCATACACATTTGCCAATTCTTTTCGAGGTAAAAGGCCCAGCCATGTCACATCTGGATACTTTGCCTTCAGTTCGGCTTCTAAGGGGCCGACACCGCAAACGACTTTGCTTCCCTCGAAGGGCATTTGCAAATAGGTTTCAATGTTTTTTTCATACGAGACGCGTCCAACAAACAGGCTGATCGGTCTTTTTAAATGGGCAAGCTGCGCATTGTCTCGGCAAGAATCTGCATATTCAAATAGATCGGCATCAACCCCATGCGTCCAGAGTTTCAAATTCTGAAATCCACGCTTTGTCAGTAAATTCAAAACGCCCTGCGTTGGCACCATCACACCCGATGAAGGTTTGTGGAAATGTCTAAACAAGGCATAACCCAAGCAAAGTGGCAGACCGACTGCCGCCTTCAGAACTTCCGGGAATCGGGTGTGAAATGCTGTTGTGAATGGCCACTGCTGTTGAATACAAATTCGCCGTGCCGCCCACCCCAAGGGGCCTTCAGTTGCGATGTGAACAGCATCAAAATTTTCAGAAGCCATCAAAGCTGCCAATTGCTTGGCTGGTTTGACAGCCAAGTCGATGCCGGCATACCCTGGACATGGCCGTGTTTTAAAAAGACCAGGGTGCACCACCGTTACTTGATGTCCTGTCTTTTTCAGCTCTCTGACCAATTCAACCAAGGTGGTGACAACACCATTTACTTGCGGCATCCATGCATCTGAAATGAGCAACAGCTTCATGCAGCCACCCAATTTTCTGTTTTGGATTTTTCATCTGACGCTACCGCTGGCAAGTCGTCGTTAAGCAATACATTGCCATTCGGATTGAACTTTAATATTTCCAGACGACCATCTGCGTGTTCAACCAATGCACTGCAACTCTCCACCCAATCACCATCATTGCAATACAACATCCCATCAATGTTGCGAATTTCCGCATGGTGAATGTGTCCACACACAACCCCTTGGTAGCCCAGCTTACGAGCCTCATTGGCAACTGCAACTTCAAAATCAGAGATGAAATTTACAGCTTTCTTTACTTTTAGTTTGAGGTAGGCTGACAAAGACCAATAAGGCATGCCCATTCTGGCTCTGAGCTGATTCAAGTAACGATTCAACTTGAGCGTGAATTCATACAAACTGTCCCCCACATAGGCCAGCCATTTGGCGCACTGAATCACGCCATCAAAATAATCACCATGGATGACCCACAATTTTTTCCCATCGGCCGTTACGTGAACAGCTTCTTCTCGAATTTCGATGCCACCAAAAGAGTGATCTAAAAAGTGACGGCCAAACTCATCATGATTACCCGGCACAAACACAACTTTGCAACCTTTTCTGGCCTTTCGGAGTAACTTCTGAATCACATCGTTGTGGCTTTGTGGCCAGTACCATTTTCGGCGCAACTGCCAGCCATCGACGATGTCGCCAACCAGGTAAAGGTTGTCACAGGTATAGTTTTTCAAGAATGCCAGCAAGGCTTCAGCTTGGCAGCCGGGTGTGCCCAAATGCAAATCCGATATGAATATTGATCGGTAGTGTGTTTTAGACCGAGTTGTCCATACATTGGACTCAAGGCTGTGTTCTTGACCCACTTCATATTTAGCGTATCTCATCAAACACCTTCAAAGTGTTTGCGATAGCGGCGAGGCAAGTCACCCACACGCATCATCATCGGCAAATCAGCCGTATTGAAATCTGGATCCCAGGCGGGTGCACCCAATACCTTTGCCCCTAGGCGGATGTAGCCTTTGATCAGAGCTGGTGGCTCTACGTTAAGTTGCGAATTCAACTCGTCGATGGGCAATGGCAGTCGCGGGCGGACGTGAAATTCAACCGAAGACAATGCTTCGGTTTGAAGCTGACGCCAAACACTGGCAGCCACATCACCACTGATCATGCCGTTGTGCAACATTGGAATGCTGGCACAGCCAATCATGGTGTCCAATTGATTGCGAGACATGAATTCAAACAAGGCACCCCAAAGTGCCAAAATGACACCGCCATGCCGATGATCTGCATGTACACAGCTACGGCCTAGCTCTACCATTCGCTCTCGCATGAAGCGAAGTCGCGTCAAGTCAAACTCTGTGTCGCTGTACGTTCCCCCTGCCCGCTTGGCTTGCGCGGGTGTCAGCATGCGGTAGGTGCCAATGACAGCGCCCGATTGACGATCCCGAACCAAGAGGTGTTCACAATAATCGTCAAATAAGTCAATGTCATGCCCTGCCATGGTGACAGGCAATCTTGCACCCATTTCTTTTGCAAAGACGTCGTAGCGAAGCCTTTGAGCCTCTCTCACTTCATCTTGATGCTTAGCCCAGCTAACTTCAATGGCAGGTTTCGAAACTTTTGTGCTGCTGGTGCCATTTTGATCTTGAGGGCTTTGATGAAGTGACCCCCGAGGCAATGCGATTTGAGAAATCGGGAATGTTGGGTTTGGCAATTCTTTCATGAGGGTCTCCCAAGTTGTACTTCACTTGGAAGTTGATATTGCTAGGCCTTGATTTCAATGGCATTTCAATTTCATGAAATATTTATGACGCCACGTCAATTAAATTAAATGCTGTACAGCAAACATCAGAAGGTTGAAGAATATTTCTGGCACCATGGCAACATGACATCACCCACCCCCAACTTATTTAAGAAAAGAACAAACGCTCGCCGAATTCAAGTCCGGCAATCAGGTGTTCACGGCAAAGGCGTTTTTGCAATTCAAGACATTGCCAAGGGTGAAACAGTGATTGAATACATTGGTGAAATCATTTCTGCAAAAGAAGCAGAAGACCGCCATCCCCACAACCCGTCAGATCCCAACCATACATTTTATTTTCAAATTGACGATGACCACGTCATCGATGCACTTCACGGCGGCAATTCAGCCCGATGGATCAATCACAGCTGCTCGCCAAATTGCAAGCCTGTGGTTGAAGACAGCCGTGTGTTCATCAAAGCAAAAAAGAACATTGCTGCAGGTGAAGAGCTCAACTATGACTATGGTCTGATCATTGACCAGCGCATCACCCCCAAATTGATGGCCGAATATCCTTGCTGGTGTGGCAGCACCAAATGTCGCAAAACTTTGTTAGCTGGTAAACCAGTGACTCAGAAAAAGGCAAACAAAGCGAAAACAACTGAAATTCGTCAGACCATCAAAAAACTCAAAGCTAAATTGGCAAGACTCGAGAAATAGTTTGAAGACGCTTTACTGCGTCCCGAATATCCTATCGCCGGCATCCCCCAAGCCGGGCATGATGTAACCGTGATCATTCAGCTCGCGATCAATCGCGGCGGTATAGATGGGCACATCAGGGTGGGCCGTCCTCAGCGCTGCCACGCCTTCTGGGGCTGCTAACAAACACAAAAATTTAATGCTCTTGGGCTTTAATGCCTTGATACGCTCAATGGCCGCAATGGCTGAGTTACCAGTTGCCAACATAGGGTCCACCACCACCGCATCGCGCTCAGGCATGTTTTGCGGCAGTTTGAAGTAGTACTCCACTGCCTGCAGCGTTTTGGGGTCGCGGTACAGACCCACATGCCCCACCCTTGCCCCAGGCACCACACTGAGCATGCCATCCAAAATACCGGTGCCTGCACGCAAGATGCTGATCAGCGCCAACTTCTTGCCGCTCAATCGGGTCCATTTGCCATTGTCACTGGTGGCGAGAGGTGGAAACCCATGCTTTATCGCTTGGCGCAGAGCCTAGGCTTTGACAAAAATTTGCGACACATTGAGACAGTGCAAGCGACAGGCGCTGAATTGCAATCCAACCCTGAAGCTGCTTTAGACCTTTTGGCCAACGCGTGCCAGCGGGCTACCTTGCCCGGTGTGCAGTCCATTATTTTGGGCGGCGCTGGCTTGGCAGGTTATGCCGCCAAAATTCAAGACAGATGCCGGCTACCGCTCATCGACAGCGTCGAAGCTGGACTTTCTGTTTTGTTACAAAACATTTGGCAGAAACCTGAGCGGTTGAAGAATGGTTTTGAAACCAAGTGGGTTGGGATGCCCGAAATGGACCTGAAATTATCAAAATGACGCAATCGTCAGGATTCGTCTCTTAAGACTTCAAGTACATCCGATTTAAATTCTCGCCCGTACAAAATTAACACAACCAAGGCGGTGGCAAGCACCAAAGCGATGGGCGAAAAAAACCAGGCCATGGCAGCGAACGAGAAGTAATACGCACGCAATCCATCGTTGAATGTTTCCGCTGCCGCACTGACCAAGTTTCCTGCGCGTTCAGCAAACTTGATGCGATCTTGTCGGCCCGCAGCAAAATCTTCTGGTGGCGGCATGGCGCCAATGACCAACGCCACAAAAGTGTATTGACGCATCGACCATGAAAACCGGAAGAATGCGTAGACAAAGATACCGACCAAAATCAAAACTTTCAATTCAAACACCAACAAGGGCGTTTGAACCGCAAACGGAATTTCACGCACCAAGTCTGCTGCTTTGTCGGTTGTGCCCAATAGTGCAAACAGTCCACCAATGATGATGATGGATGTGGAGGAGAAAAATGCAGGTGTTTGCGACAGATTTTGAGTAATCAAACCATCCAACATGCGTGGATCGCGTGCGGTGGCCTGCATCATCCACAATTGGCGAAAATGGTTGGTGGTTGCAATCAGGGTCATGTTGCGTTTGCCGTTGACACGCGCAAACCAGGCATACCCAATCCAAAGGCCAAAAAACAGGGCCATGGCCAACCAATCGGCCCAAGGCAATAGCGTCAAGATTTTCATGGTGCTATCCTAAACTGAAACAATCCATTTGTTGGCCTATTCATGAATAGAATGAACGCCATCATGACAACCTCGTACTTGCAAAGCGCATTCTCGTGACATGACAATTTACTGGGTCATCGCCTACTTCTTGGTGCTCGCACTCACCTTGATCTACAAAACACCCATCATTCGGGGACCCTGGCTGTTTTTGTTGCGCTCTTTTTTTCCAAATTGGAAGTTTTTCCATGCCGTGGGCTATGTTCCACACCTCTATGCAAGAGCGGCCAAGTTGAATGCCAATGGGGATGCCATTTGGACGGAATGGGTGCACTTGTATCCCCGCACTCGGCAAAGCCTTGGACAACTGTTTCACAACCCCATCACCAATTTGGCTTTGGCACAGCAAAATTTGATTGACCATTTCTGGTCGGATTTGAACGATGCACCCGATGGCTGCGATCCCAGAAGCTTTGTCTCGTATCAGATGGTGGCGCACTTTGTTGCGGGTGTTTTAACGGCTCAATTTCCAGAGCATTCGCATCACCAATTTGAATTGCGCATGCTCATGGACAACGCTACTGAAACGGTGCACAGCCACGTCATGATGACCTCGCCCATGGAGGCGCGAACTTGATGTTGGACATCAATACCTCGTGCGCGATCAGTACGACAATGGCTGTCCGCAGCATAGAGTTGCTCTTCGCTTTGAGCGCTGGCATTCAGACCTTGGAATATTGGCGTATACGGCACGCCATGCAAGGCGATGGTTTGTGGGTATGGTCTATACAACGTTTGGACATACCCAGCCCCTGGATGCGTCAATGTTTAGATGCTTTGTTCATGCCCCATAGGTTCAGCGCATTGCTGGCGTTACGCTTCATCGCCCTGATCAGTTTGGCCATTCAAGGCAGCAACCTGCTGACCATTGGTTTTTTGTTCATTAGCAATGTCGCCATTCTCATTCGTTGGCGCGGCGCCTTCAATGGCGGCAGCGACTTCATGACCTTGGTCGTGCTCACAGGTTTGTTGATTGCACAAATCGTGAGCAATGTTGCTGGGCCTGAGTTTGGTTGGCGCGCTGGTTTTTGGTACATCACCATCCAATCCATCACGTCTTATTTCATGTCGGGATCAGTGAAGTTGCTACGACGTGAATGGCGCAACGGCAGTGCCATGACCATTTTCTTGAATGCGTCGGTCCATGGCCCCCTTAGGCAGAACCATGTGTTGCGAAAGCCTTGGCTAGCGATCTTGGGTTCTTGGGCATTTATCTTGTGGGAAAGCATTGCGCCCTTGGCGTTGCTGGATGCACGCTTGGCCATCGCTTTTTGTGGCATTGCAACAGTGTTCCACTTCTTGGTGTTTTGGTTCTTTGGCTTGAATCGATTTTTCTGGGCCTGGCTGGCCACGTTTCCGGCCATCGTTTGGTGTGCTGGGCAGATTTAAAGGAATAATATGCACCTGTTCATCTCACTCGCTCGTTGCCAATGACTGCCTTCAACGCCTCGGCCCTGGTTCTATTTTCTGGCGGCCAAGACTCTGCCACTTGCCTAGCTTGGGCTCTAGAGCGCTATGAGCGCGTTGAGACCATTGGCTTTCAATACGGTCAGCGCCATGTCATTGAACTGGCTTGCCGCGAACACGTCATCAACGGTATCAAACAGCAGTTTCCACAGTGGGCCAACAAGTTGGGCGATGACCACATGCTTGACCTTAGCCTGCTCGGTCAAATCAGCAACACAGCCCTGACCGAGGACAAAGCCATTGAAATGCAAAAAAACGGCTTGCCCAATACCTTTGTGCCAGGCCGCAATTTGTTGTTCCTCACGTTTGCCGCCACCATTGCCTACCGTCGCGAACTCAAAATGATAGTGGGTGGCATGTGCGAAACCGATTACTCCGGTTACCCTGACTGCCGAGACGACACCCTCAAAGCTTTGCAGGTGGCTTTGAGTTTGGGCTTGGACACGCGTCTGGTATTGGAAACCCCCTTGATGTGGCTTGATAAAGCCCAAACTTGGAAGATGGCAGAGAAGCTTGGTGGGCTAGCCTTGGTGTCATTGATAGAAGAAGAAACCCACACCTGCTATTTGGGCGACCGCACCCACCGCCACGCTTGGGGCTATGGCTGCAACACTTGCCCTGCTTGTGACTTGCGCCGCGCGGGGCATGAGCGCTACAAATTAGAAAACTCGCAATTAGAAAACTCTCAGGCAGGTGCTTGAA